>CAJUMR010000013.1 GCA_910587475.1 uncultured Muribaculaceae bacterium | reverse complement strand
CCGGAGGAGAATCGAACTCCTATCAAAAGTTTAGGAAACTTCTATTCTATCCGTTGAACTACCGGAGCATGTCGGAGACAACATAGTTGACGGCTGCAAAGTTAATAGATAAATTCGAATCGGGCAAATTTTGATATTAGCCCTTATTTGTTTAACTTTGCGCTAATGGCAAATTTGAAATAAGTAACCCATGAACAAATACGACTTCGATAAGGTGATCGACCGCCGCGGAACATCGGCTATAAAATATGAGTGGCTTGACGGCATGTTCGGACGCCATGATGTCTCACCATTGTGGATCGCGGATCTTGATTTCGCGGTCTGCCCCGACATAGTCAACGGACTGCGTCGACGTTTCGATCATCCGATTCTTGGTTATTATGCATGCCCCGACAGCTATTGGGATGCGGTGTCGGGATGGCTTGCTCACCGCCACGGCATGACTGTCGGCCGCGAGGATATGACGTTTATCCCCGGAGTGGTGAAGGGCATAGGTTATTGTGTCAATTACTTCACGCAACCGGGCGACAAGATTGTGATACAGCCGCCGGTCTATCATCCGTTCCGGCTGGTGATCGAAGGCAACAACCGTCAGGTAGTTGAAAATCCGCTGATATTCGACGGAACGAACTATAAGATGGATCTTGTCCATCTTGCCAGGGTTGTCGCAGCTGAGCGTCCGAAGCTTATGATACTATGTAACCCCCATAATCCTATCGGTCTTCAGTGGGATCGCGACACTCTCGCAGCAGTTGCAAAGATCTGCCGCGAGGGCGGGGTGACGGTGATCAGCGATGAGATTCATGGCGATCTGATGCTCTATGGCCGCCGGCATATACCGTTTATAGAGTCATCGGACGATGCCCGCGCCGTGGGCATTATGCTTGGTGCGCCATCAAAGACGTTCAATATCCCCGGGCTTGTGAGTTCGTGGATGATCATAAAGAATCCTGATCTGCGCAAGAAGTTCTACCATTGGCTTGAGGTCAATGAGTTTTCTGCACCTATGATGATTTCTGTAATGGGGGCGGAAGAGGCTTATCGCCACGGCGAGCGATGGCTCGATGAGATGCTGGCCTATGTTGAGGGCAATCTCGAGTTTGCGTGTGATTATGTAGAGCGCAATGTGCCCGGAGTGAAAATCGTCAGACCCGAGGCGTCGTTCCTGGTGTGGGTCGATTTCAGGGAGCTGCATCTTTGTCAGAAAGAACTGATGGATATGCTGCTTGACAAGGCTCATATCGCCGTCAATGACGGAACGATGTTCGGGCAGCAAGGCGCCGGTTTTGCCCGTCTTAATATAGGATGTCCCCGTTCGGTGCTTGCCGAGGCACTCGAGCATATAAGGGTGGCTGTAGAGGCTGTGTGTCCGTGTGCGTCCAAAAGTTAGACCGCCCGATCAGTTTTTAATTAGATAAATGGATTACAGAATATTTCCACCGGAAGAAATTCTCGAAACAACGGTGACACTGCCGTTGAGCAAGAGTATAAGTGCCCGCGCCCTCATCATGGCGGCTTTAGGCGCTGACAGGCCTGAAGAAGTGGCCGACTGTGACGATACCGCTGCAATGGAGCGAGCGCTCGGCAGCGATGATGAAAACATTAATGTAGGCGCCGCAGGCACTGCGATGCGTTTCCTGACGGCATATTATGCTGCTGTTCCCGGCAAAAAGGTTGTTATTGACGGCTGCGAGCGTATGCGTGAGCGTCCGATCGGTGTGCTCGTCGATGCATTGCGTAGGCTTGGAGCCAGGATAGAGTATGTCGGTCGCGAGGGTTATCCTCCGCTGAAGATCGAAGGAACGAGGCTGACTGGCGGCGAAGTCGAAATGGACGCGACTGTCAGTTCGCAGTTCGTGTCGGCTGTGCTGATGGTGGCTCCGACGATGGCTTTACCGCTGAAATTGAAACTGGAAGGTGACACTGTGTCGGCTCCATATATAAAGATGACGGTAGCGATGATGCGCGAACGCGGCATCGCAGTCGAGACAGAGCGCGACAGCATCACTGTCGCTTCGCAGCCATATGCAGGAGGTGGCGCTGCTGTCGAACGAGACTGGAGCGCTGCGGCGTTCTGGTATGAAATTGCTGCGATAACTGCCGGCTGGGTGACATTGCCCGGCTTGACTGACAATAGCATCCAGGGCGACAGTGTGCTCGCTGAAATCTATCCGAGACTCGGAGTAGTGACGGAGTGGGGCGAAGACGGAGCTGAACTGTCGGCTACGCCCGATCTGTTTTCACGCATAGATCTCGACATGACAGACACGCCGGATCTTGCTCAGGCGGTGGCGGTCACGGCGTGTGCGGTCGGTCTGCCGTTCAGGCTCACCGGAGTGTCGAGTCTCAGGATCAAGGAGACTGACCGTCTCGAGGCTTTATGCCGCGAATTGTTGAAAGTGGGCTGTCTCGCCGAGACTGAAGGTGATAATGTCATAAGCTGGGACGGGCGACGGATGCCGTTGATGGCTATGCCTGAAATAGATACTTATGGCGATCATCGCATGGCTATGGCTTTTGCTCCGCTGGCGGTGTTTATCCCGGGTATTGTGATCAAGGATATTGAAGTTGTCGGCAAATCCTATCCCGGCTATTGGGATGCGCTGAGATCGGCAGGATTCACGCTGACTGACGCTTCGGAGGCTCAATAAGCAGGAGAAGATTTATGTCAGCAGCGTTGATAATTGCTTTGTCTATTGTTGTTGTCGGTCTGGTGCTCTATGTCCACCATCGTCTGACCGATGGCAACAGTGCAAGTGATGATGTGCCGCAGCAAGAGCAGCCACTGGCCGAAGCGGTTGAAGAAGAAGTGGAGTGTTGCGGACAGCATGCTGTGTGTGAACGTGATTCATTGCTTGCAGCTGTTTCGGACAAAATAGTCTACTATGATGATGAGGACCTCGATGTCTATGCAGGCCGGGATCCCGATAGCTATTCAGACTCTGAGACTGAACAGTTCAGAGATGTGCTTCTGACGCTTTTGCCGGATGATATAGCCGGATGGGCGCGGAGCATTCAACTGAGGGGCATAGCACTTCCGGCCGAAGTGCGCGATGAATTGATAATGATGATATCAGAGGCCAGAGCCTCGCGTAACCATGCTTGAATTTCTCGAATACGATTTTTTCAGATACGCCCTCGTTGCAGTGGCGTTGATCGCCGTTTGTGCGGCAATGATCGGAACCTATATAATCACTCGCCGTCTTGTGGCGATATCCGGAGGCGTGACCCATGCGTGTTTCGGAGGTCTCGGACTGGGATATTATTTAGGGATTAACCCTGTTGTGATGGCCGGGGTATTTGCTATAGTGTCGTCGCTGGGCGTTGAGTGGATGTCGAGCCGCTTCAGACTCAGAGAGGACTCGGTCATCGCAGTAGTGTGGGCTCTCGGCATGGCGATAGGAGTGGTATTTGTGTTTATGACTCCCGGATATGTGCCTGAACTCAATTCGTTTCTTTTTGGAAATATATTGACGATAACGCTATCTGATATAATTGCGTTTGCTGTGTATGCTGTAGTGCTTAGCGTGTTTTTCGCCACGAATTACGACAAGATAGTAATCTGTGCGTTTGACCGCGATTTTGCGGCGGTGAACCATCTTCCGGTGAAGTTTATCAACTACACGATGACAGTGCTGACTGCTGTGTGCATAGTGCTTACAATCAGATTAGTCGGTGTGATGCTGCTGATGTCGATGCTTTCATTGCCTATGATGACAGCCGAAATCTATCTCAAGCGCTTCAAACCGATGTTGCTTGCTTCGATCGTCATATCGCTGGTGTGCTGCGTGGCCGGGCTTTTTGTAGGAACATTCGTCGATGTGCCTTGCTCTGCAATAATAGTGATAACGATGGCCGGAGTGTTTCTATTTGCTAAAATCGCGCATTCGCTGACAATCTGCCAAAAAAAGCGAGTCGGCTGCGTGAAAAAAGTTTAAAAAAGCATAACGTAGCAAATTAATTGCCCAATAATGCGTAACTTTGTATCGCTTAAAGCACCTTCTGCTTTGACTTAGGCCAATAATTATTTACACAATCACTTAAGGACTAAGCTGAGGCATGCAAAACCTGAACGTCGTGATGACGCCTGACGATTTTGTAAGGGTGTAGATAAGTAAGTATGATATAATCTCTACACTTTTATTTGCAATACAAGCATTTATCTTTAGAATCACAAAATCATGCCTAATGGCTTTAGTCCTCAGTTCATTGTTAGAAATGTGCTGAGGAAACTTTTTTTATGCCATGTCTTTTCTGTCGAGTCTTAAACTTTGGATGGTCGCGCGGTGTTTTCACTCCGTAATAATATTAATCCATAAAGTATATTATAGATATGACTTATGATCAGATGATACGCGAGGACGAAAACGTTCTGGTGGAATTTTACGCCACATGGTGCGGCCATTGCAAGGCGATGGCTCCGGCAGTCGGGCAGATCGGTGAGATGCTTGAGGGGCGTGTGAAAGTTGTGCAGCTCGATGTCGACACAAATGCAGAGGCGGCCGACGCGGAAGAGGTCAATGGCACCCCGACATTTATTCTCTACAAGAATGGTAAGAAGGTTTGGCGCCAGTCTGGAGAAATGGCTGCCGACGAATTGCTCAATAAAATCATGACCCATATCCGGTAAGCGATGATATCGGGCGAGGACACGACCATATTTACCGATTACCTTGCGGCGCTTGGCGTGAAGCATACCAAGGGCTACAGCGACATGAAGTTTCGGACGATGCCTTTCCAGACGATGTTCGGAATGAAAAAGTTGCTCGAAAGCTATGGTGTCGAAAGCTGCGGCATAGAGCTCGGGGAGTCTGCATCGATTGAACAGATACCTGTGCCTTTCATCGCCCAATTGTCCAACGGTTATGTAATCGTCAGCGACGTATCCGGCGGCATGGCGACATATCTGTCGCAGTCGCAGGTTGAAAAGGTCGATTGTGAACGATTGCGCCGTGCGATGACCGGACGCGTGCTTGTCGCTTCTCCTTCTGACAATGCCGGCGAACCTGAATATGAATCCCACCGATTTACAGAGGTAGCCAACAGGGCTAAGAAATGGGTGCTTTTGGCCGCATGCCTGGCCTTGTTTGTCTATGCATTTGTCAGCAATGGAGTCTACAGACATCTGTCAACTGCTCTGCTTGCATTGATCGATGTGGCCGGGTTGTATGTGACATGGCTTCTTGTGCAGAAATCGGCACACATAAAAAACCGGCATGCCGATGCTGTGTGCTCGGTCGTGGAAGCCGGAGGTTGCGATGACATTCTAAGCACTACTGCATCGAAATTCTTCGGAATATTCGGATGGAGTGAGGTCGGGTTTGCCTATTTCAGCGTGTCGTTGTTGTGTCTGCTGATGTTTCCGCAATGTATCGGCGCACTCGCCTTGTGCAATGTGTTGTGTCTGCCATTCTCGTTCTGGAGTGTGTGGTATCAGCGTTTCAAGGCCAAAACGTGGTGTACGCTTTGCTTGTGTGTGCAGTCGATGCTCTGGCTGTTGTTTTTCTGTTACCTCGGTGGGGGATGGCTCAAGTATGCTTGGCCCGTGGGAATTGATTTTGTGGTGCTATGCGCGACCTATCTGGCTGTGATGCTCGGGCTCAATGCGATCATGCCCTTGCTCGATAGAAATAATAAAGATTGAATCTATGAATATCGGTGAATTATTGGCATGTTTGCCAGGGAGTAGGGCTCTCGATGCTCTGGAACTGAATGAAATGCGTTTTTCGGGTAGGAAGACAATAATAACCCCGGCGCGATTGAAACGCACCGGGGTCAAGAAAGTCGGTCGGCGTTAGTTTTCGATGCTGAAACGTCGCGACGATGTCTGCCCAAGTTCGTTGAGCCGGGGTACATACTTCTTGAAGTGGGGCGCTTGGCTGTGGATTTTCAGCAGTGAGTCGTTCTCCCAGGTCTCGATTATCATAAATAATCCCGGTGTCGTTGTGCTTTCGAGAAAATCGTAGTCGATACATCCTGCATCGTTGCGCGACGCTGTGACGAGACTGTCGGCAACGGCTTTTATCTCCTGAATATCGGCATCGTTATTTGCCGTGAAAAATACGTTGATGCGGATTTGATTGCCGGTGTTCTGATTGCCGGTGTCAGATGCCGGGTCGGCTTGACATGCAGTCCGGCAGCATGAATTCAGCATGAAGACTGACAAAGCAGCCAGTGAGATGGTAAGAAGTTTCATGATAGTTTAGCGTTATTGATTATGTGTTGAGCGCGCTTTTTGTCGCGGCTGAATACTCTCAGGTTGACTCCTCCGATGGAGTTGAAGCCTATCGGATAGAGTGATGAGAAGATCTCGTTGTCGAGGACCGAAGGAATGTCGGCCTCTGCGAGGAGATCTTTGGCGATGTGAGCCTGCCAGTCGTGGTCGAAAGTGGCTATGATTACGAGATCGTTGTCGCTCATGGTGTAAGGTTTTTTAGAAAAAAGCCGCTGCGTTCATCATTGCGGATGAGTCGCGCAGCGGCTTTGATGTTGCTGATTAACTATTATTATTCTTCGTCAGAGTCGTCTTCGCGCATGTTGTGGAAAACGTTCTGAACGTCCTCGTCCTCCTCGATTTTTTCGAGCAGTTTGTTGACAGACTCACGCTGTTCGGGAGTTACGTCTTTCAGATCGTTGGGGATGCGTTCGAATTCAGAGCTGATGATTTCAAAGCCGTTGTCTTCGAGGTATTTCTGGATATTGGAATATTCTTCGAAGGCACCGTAGAGCACGATCTGTTCGTTTCCGTCCTCGTCTTCGTCATGGCCGAGTTCGTCAACACCATAGTCGATGAGTTCCAGTTCGAGATCGTCGAGACCTACACCGTCTTTGGGTTTGATTTTAAATACAGATTTGTGATCGAAAAGGAATGTGAGCGAACCTTGTGTGCCGAGTGAGCCGCCGTGTTTGTTGAAGTATGAACGCACGTTGGCTACTGTGCGGGTGTTGTTGTCGGTAGCAGCCTCAACGAAGATGGCGATGCCGAAGGGGCCGTATCCTTCGTAGGTGATTTCCTTGTAGTCTCCGGCGTCCTTGTCAGTTGCCTTCTTGATGGCGCGTTCGACGGTGTCTTTCGGCATGTTTGCTGCCTTTGCGTTCTGCATGAGTGCGCGTAGACGGGGGTTGGTCGAGGGATCGGGACCACCGGCTTTGGCGGCAATGGTTATTTCTTTACCGATGCGTGTAAATGTTCGGGACATGTTGCCCCAGCGTTTAAGTTTTCTTGCTTTGCGGTATTCAAATGCTCTTCCCATTGGTAGAAGTATTTTTGATAGTTTATTTTGGTTTGTCTTATTGTGCGGTTTATCTTAGCTGAGCACCGAGTTTCTTTTCGAGATTGGAGATGATTCGGTTCATCACCTGATCGATGTATTTGTCCTGGAGAGTCTTCTCGTTGTCCTGAAGCAGCATCGAGATCGCATAAGATTTTTTGCCTGCGGGCAGGTTCTTGCCTTCGTAGACGTCGAAAAGGCTGACGTCGCGGAGCAGGTTGCGTTCGCTTTCTCTCACGACGCGTTCGATGTCGGCCATTGTGACAGATGCGTCAATCAGGAGCGAGAGGTCGCGCTTGACAGGGTGGGTCTTTGGCAGCGGAGCGTAAGTCACGTTGCGTTTGACGGCGAGGGCTACGAGAGCTTTCCAATCGAGTTCGGCGAAGAATACAGTCTGGCGCACGTCACAGCGTTTGGCGATGTCGGGACGGACTATGCCGAGACGTCCGAGTTGCTTGCCTGAGCGTGTTGCAACAGACAGCGCTGCGGCAAAAATCTCGTCTGAGACTGAAGTGTAGGCAAGTTCGCGCATTGTGATGCCCAATCTTGCGAAAATGTTTTCGACATGGGCGCGTAAGTCGTAGAACGTTGCTTCTTCGGCAGAGTGAGACCAGCTTGCCTTGCGGCTGCATCCGGTCATCCAGATCGCGAGTCGTGAGCCTTCGCTGTAGGGCGCGAGGGGGCGATCGGCGGTCGGTTCTATCTGGGGATTACGGAAGTAAACGTTTCCAAATTCGTAGAACAGCAAGTCTTCGAGACGGCGGTTCACGTTGTGGGCAATCGATTCAAGTCCTCCGAACAGGAGAGTCTGTCTCATCACGTTGAGATCCTGGCTGAGCGGATTAAGCAGTTTGACGCAATGGTCGGCGGGCATGCTTTCAAGCTCTTGGTAGTAAGCTTCGGCAGTCAGCGAATTGTTGAGGATTTCATTGAATCCTGCGGCCGAGAGTTGTTCAGCCACTGTTTTCATCAGGTCGTCGGCCTCGTCGGTGAGAGACTTGTAGGACAGCGACGAGTGTACAGTGGTGGTCATCGGCACGTTGTTGTAGCCATAGATGCGCAGCAGGTCTTCGATAACGTCGCACGGACGTCGGACATCAACGCGGTAAGTTGGCACGGCGAGCGACAGAGTCTTGCCGTCGTCGCTCCGGTGAGTGATCTCGATTTCGAGTGACCGGAGGATCGCATCGACGGTGGCCGCCGGGATTTCGATGCCGATCAGACGGGTGATCTCGTCGTATGTCATCTCCACGGAGTATGGAGCTACGGGTGCAGGGTAGATGTCGACAGGTTCGCCGCAGATCTCGCCGCCGGCAAGGTCTTTTATCATCAGAGCGGCGAGCTTAAGGGCGTACATACAGCCGTTAGGATCGACACCGCGTTCGAAACGGAATGATGAGTCGGTGCTGAGGCCGTGGCGTCTTGCAGTACGACGCACAGATGTCGGGTTGAAGCATGCGCTTTCGAGGAAAATTGATGTAGCAGTTTCGGTGACGCCAGAGTCGAGGCCGCCGAATACACCGGCGATACACATGGGGTCGCTTTCGTTGCAGATCATCAGGTCGGCGGCGTTGAGCTTTCTTTCGACTTCGTCAAGAGTTGTGAACGGAGTGCCTTCCGGGCAATTCCTTACAACGATTTTTTCGCCTTTTACTTTGGCGAGATCAAAGCAGTGGAGCGGTTGCCCGAAAGCGTGGAGTATGTAGTTGGTGATGTCGACAATGTTGTTGATCGGGCGCTGTCCGATTGCCGACAGCCGATCCTTGAGCCATTCGGGGCTTTCAGCGACCTTGACGCCGCGTATGGTCAGACCGCAGTAGCGTGTGCATGCCTCGTTGTTTTCGACAGTAACTTTGACTGCATTGTCACTGCTGTCGATTTTGAAGTCGTCGACTGACGGGCGGATGAGATCATGATGGTCGGCATGGCAGTCGAGCCAAGCGGCGACATCGCGCGCTACTCCGAAATGAGATGCGGCGTCGATGCGGTTGGGGGTAAGGTCGACTTCAAGCACGTAGTCGTCGTGAAGTTCATAGAACTCAGCCGCAGGAGTGCCGGGTGCTACTTCTTTGTCGATTACAATGATGCCGTCGTGAGAGTTTCCGATGCCAATTTCATCTTCGGCACATATCATACCGAAAGATTCCACACCGCGTATCTTCGATTTCTTAATCTGGAAGGTTTCATCACCTTCGCCGTAAAGCGTCGTGCCGACTGTGGCAACGACTACTGTCTGGCCGGCGGCAACGTTCGGGGCACCGCAGACGATCTGTACCGGCTCGTCGCCGCCAAGGTCGACGGTTGTGATGTGGAGATGGTCACTGTTTGGATGCTCGATGCATGTCAGCACTTTGCCGATGACTATTCCGCGGAGACCGCCTTTGACGGATTCGACGCGTTCGATGCCTCCTGTTTCAAGTCCGATAGATGTTAGTACTTCAGAGAGCTCCTCCGGCGACAGAGGCAGGTCGATATATTGCTTTAGCCAGCTATATGAAATGTTCATTTTTGCCGAAATATGGTTGGTTTTGCTGATTAAGAAGTTTTTAATATGCAAATTTACTAAAAATTCACCATATGGCAAGAATCTTTTTGAGCGTGATCGTCTTGAGGGGCGGCCGCGATGCTTCCGGAGCACGATATTGTCTGAGCGATCGTGAACATATGTCGGGCTATAGCCGTTTAGGTGATGAATAAAATAACAGCACTATGAACGACCGATTGACCTACGAAGAGAAAAAGCAATTGCCCGATTCGGTGTTCGGCTTGCCTGAACGCCGCGAATACCCTATGCCTGATGCTGTCCACGTGAGGGCTGCGGAGGCTTATTTCAGATATTGCCCCGAGGATCTTAAACCCCGGCTTGCGAGGGCTATTATGGCTAAGGCCAAGGAATTTGGCGTCGATGTTGAGTCGTCGACCGTAAGAGCCTATGCTGCGCAGTAGCGGCGTCGGTCATTTGGTCGGAATGGTGAACAGGAATCGTGCGCCTTTGCGGTAATCTGTATCCAGACGGAGTGAACCTTTTAGCAGTCCGGCGAGCAGACGCGCTATGTAGAGTCCGAGGCCGTTGCCCTGGGTCTCGGAGTTCAGCTTTTCAAATCGGGAGAAGATTATCTCGGATTTTCCACGCGGGATGCCGATGCCGGTGTCTGTCACTGAGAAAGTGATGGACTGGTTGTCGTCGGAGAACTTATAAGCCAGTTCGATAGAGCCTTTTTCTGTGAATTTTGCAGCATTTGACAGCAGATTGAGCAGCACCTCTACAGTACGATGTGGATCAGTGTAGATGATCGCGTCGTTGTCATTCTCGTTTGCAAAGACGAGTTTCACATCTTTTTTCAGGTGTTTTTTTACGCTGTCGATTGAAAGTCGGCACATTTCATGTACAGACGATGCTGTGTTGTGGATTGTGAGTTTGGCGTTTTCGAGCGATGGCAGTTCGAGCACATCGTTGACCAACGTCAGCAGCAGGTCGGTGTTGAGCGAAATGATGTCGGCAAATCGCTTGATGTAACCCCGCTTGTCTTCAGAGGCGCAGTCGGAGATCAGGTTCGAGTATTCGACGATCGCAGTCAATGGAGTCCTTATCTCATGGCTCATGTTGTTGACAAAATCAGTCTTGATCCTGTCGGCGGCTTTTGCTTTGTCTCTTGCCGCCACCAGATCGTCGTGGGTCTTTTTGAGGGCATCGCGTTCGCCGATGAGCAACTCGTTGGAGCTTGCGAGGCGGTTGGCGAGATGCTTGGTCTTGTGATACAATCCGTAGACGATCAGCAGCAGACACATGATTATCGCGATCACAATGAACGAGTAGGTCATCAACTCCTTGTGTCTCTCTTCGCCCATTTTGTGATTTTCATTTGCAAGGACGTCGTTCTTCTCTTTTAGGTCGATCATCTCATAGACGATCTGCAGCTCTTTATAGCTTTCGGCTGCTTTCGTCTCGATGCGCCGTTGCAGTAGCTTGGCGTTGGCTTTCAGAGCGAAAAGCAGGACGTCTTTGTTGCCGGTCGCTTCCGATGCTTCGATGAGGGCCTCGATGAGATATTTATATTCAACCCTTGAGTTTTTTTTGTTGAGCAGTGCTTGTATGGCAGGGATTGCTTTGGCATATTGCTTTTTTGCCATCAAATAATATACTTCGGTGCGCTCGCAGACGAGGGAGTCGGTCTTGAATCTCGGACTTTCTTCCTTGAGTTTCTGCATTTCGGTGTAATAGTAGTCGACTTCGTCCGGAGTCAGCGATTTGTGGCACATCAGCAGTATGTTGTAGCAGAAATATGTCGAACCGGCGTAGCTGCGGAACTCTCGGCCTGCCGCAGCGTGTATTTTGTCGTACTCTTTGTTGACGTCGAGCATCTTTTTTGCAGAGACAACCGCTTCGTCATACATGTCGTTGCCCAGATAGCTCAGTGCGGCTTCGTTGTAGAAGAGCGCTCTGAGCGCGAGCGCCCGCGAGGGCAGCTGGTCAATCAGTTCCTGCAGTTCGAGAGTGTATCTGATCAGCAGATCGCCGTCGGTCTGGCTTCTGACACAGGTCAAGAGGTAGAACAGATATTCGATACGGTCGTAGAGGTTGAGTCTCATCGATTCGTCGTATCTGGAGAGATATTCCCGCAGTCTCTGCTGACGCTTTTTCTCGGGTAGCATGCGCAGATCTTTGGCGGCCTGGCGCAATCGTATGTAGATGGCGGTGCTTTTCTGCGCATCGCTTTCTGGAATCATGTTTACGCGCTCGTTGAGCAGATGCTGGATTGAATCGTTGCCTTCATAGAAACTTGCCAGCAATATCATCGCGTCGAGTTGCGCGTTGTAGTTGCCGGCTCTTTTGGCCGTGACGTAGATGTTTTCAAGCGCCTCGCCTCGCTGAGGAAAGTCGACGCAGTCATATATATTGAAAAGGATTGGCACGCTGTCGGTCGCGGTGCGGGCTTTTGAGAGGGCAGTATAGAGGCTGTCCAATGCGCCTGCGCGGTCGATGGCGCAGATCGGTTGGACCGAAGAGATTATAATCGCCATCAAGGCGCATCGCAATAAATTTTTAAGCATGGTCAAGAGACTGTTGGATACAGATGTCAACGTAGCAGCTTTTGGCCGTCAGGTTTTCACGGAGCGGCAAACGGCTGATGTCAACCGGAAAAATCGCCGGAGAGTGGCCGAGCCTTGCGGGCTTTTTGTCTGTTGTTGTCATCTGTTCATTATAGCATTTTGTGACAGTCGGTTGCAGATATTTCGCCGATAATCATGATGTGATACATTGCCGTTGACATATTTGTGCAACCATTAATCTACCGCAAACTAACAAAAAACAAATCAAAAATCAAAATTTATTTTGTATTTGCGGCAAAGACGGGAGGCTATAGTCGGGCTACAGGTTGACAATCGGCAGATTTTTATTATCTTTGCACAATAGATTATGGGCAGATTGATGTCAATAGATTTTGGGCGCCGTCGATGTGGAGTTGCAGCGACCGATGCGTTGCACATTGTCGCCAACGGTCTGACGACCGTCGCCACGGCGTCGCTGATCGACTTTGTGAAGCGATACGTTGCCACCGAGACGGTCGATGCGATTGTCGTCGGCTATCCGCGCGACATGCATGGCGATCCGTCAGAGTCGGTGCGCTATCTGACGCCGGTGATCAACCGCCTGAAAAAAGAAATTGCTCCGCTGCCGGTGATTTTCTTTGACGAGCGCTTCACGTCGGTTCTCGCCCACAGGGCGATGCTCGACGGCGGCATGAAGAAAATGGATCGCCGCGACAAAGCGATCGTCGACGAAATATCGGCCACGATCATTCTCAATGACTTTTTGCAAAGTCGAGCTTACACAGAATTTAAATCAAACCAATAATATATATGAAACTTCCGGTATATCTATACGGACACCCGGTGCTTCGCCGCACGTCCGAAACAATTGATGCCACATATCCCGATCTGCAGAAACTTGTCGATGACATGTATGCATGTATGTACGAGAGCGAAGGGGTCGGTCTTGCCGCTCCGCAGATCGGACGCAACATCCGTCTGGTAGTTATCGACGGCTCGCCGTTGGGAGATGATTTTCCCGAATGTGCCGACAGTAAGATGACTCTGATCAACCCCGAGATTGAAGTTCTCGACGGTGAAAAAGTAGTCAGGGCTGAAGGTTGTCTGAGCCTGCCCGGTCTGTCGGAGAATGTCGGCAGGGTAGAGCATATACGTTTGAGCTGGCAGGATGAGACCTTTGCCCGGCATGAACGCGAGATTTCGGGTTTTCTCGCCCGCATTGTCCAGCATGAATGTGACCATCTCGAAGGCAAGCTTTACATCGATCATATATCGCCGATCCGCAAACAGTTGATCAAGAGTAAACTTAATAATATCATTGCCGGCCGCACCCGCTGCAGCTATCCGGTTAAATACGCACCTAAAAAGAAATAACATGGCAGACGACAAAAAAGTAATTTTTTCGATGGTCGGGGTGTCGAAAATATATCCCCCGCAGAAACAAGTGTTGAAAAACATCTACCTATCGTTTTTCTATGGCGCCAAGATCGGCATCATCGGCCTTAACGGGTCGGGTAAGTCTTCGCTTCTCAAGATTATCGCCGGTATCGACAAGAGTTTCCAGGGCGAAGTGGTGTTCTCGCCGGGCTACTCGGTCGGATATCTCGAGCAGGATCCTAAGCTAGATCCGTCGAAGACTGTGATTGAGGTCGTGCGCGAAGGTGTTCAGCCGATAATGGATCTCCTTGCCGAATTCGACAAGGTGAACGAGAGTTTTGCCGATCCCGACGTTCTCGAAGATCCCGACAAAATGGACGCTCTTATCGCCCGTCAGGCCGAGTTGCAGGACAAGCTCGATGCGGCCGACGCTTGGAATATCGATTCTAAGCTCGAACGCGCGATGGACGCTCTGCAGTGTCCGCCTGATGATCAACCTGTCACCACTCTGTCGGGTGGCGAGCGCCGTCGTGTGGCGCTATGCCGTCTGTTGTTGCAACAGCCTGATGTGCTTTTGCTTGACGAACCGACCAACCACCTTGACGCTGAGTCGATCGACTGGCTGGAGCAGCATCTGCAGCAATATCCGGGCACAGTCATCGCCATTACTCACGACCGTTATTTTCTCGACCATGTGGCAGGTTGGATTCTTGAACTTGACCGCGGTGAAGGCATACCTTGGAAAGGCAACTATTCGTCTTGGCTCGAACAGAAGACTAAGCGCATGGCTCTGGAGGAAAAACAGGCTTCGAAGCGACGCAAGACTCTCGAGCGCGAACTCGAATGGGTGCGCATGGCTCCCAAGGCCCGTCAGGCCAAGGGTAAGGCCCGTCTGTCGAGTTATGACCGTCTGCTCAACGAAGATCAGAAACAGAAAGAGGAACGTCTCGAAATATTCATACCCAATGGTCCGCGTCTCGGCAACAAGGTGATAGAAGCCCACGGCCTGGCAAAGGCATTTGGTAAGAAACAGCTGTTCAAGGATCTGGATTTCACTCTTCCCCCGGCCGGCATAGTCGGCGTCATCGGTCCTAACGGAGCCGGCAAGACGACTCTGTTCCGCCTCATAATGGGGCAGGAGCAACCAGATGCCGGATCGTTTGATGTAGGCGAGACCGTAAAGGTGGCCTATGTCGACCAGACCCACCATGATCTGCTGCCTGAAAAGACTGTCTATGAAGTCATTTCGCAGGGCGTGGAGAGTTTCCGTATGGGAGGCCGCGATGTCAATGCCCGTGCTTATCTTTCGAAGTTCAATTTCACAGGAGCCGACCAAGAAAAGAAAATTTCGGTCCTGTCGGGTGGTGAACGCAACCGTCTTCACTTAGCGATGGCGTTGAAAGAGGAGGGCAATGTGCTGCTGCTCGACGAACCGACCAACGATATCGATGTCAACACATTGCGAGCACTCGAAGAAGGTCTTGACGACTTCGCCGGATGTGCGGTAGTGGTTAGCCACGACCGTTGGTTCCTCGACCGTATATGCACACACATCCTTTCATTTGAGGGCGACGGCAAGGTTGTCTACTACGAAGGCTCATACTCCGATTACGAGGATTATAAGCGGGCTCACAACGACGGCAAAGAACCCACACGCCGCCGCTATCGCAAGTTGATGGAGTGATCTGTCAGCCAATCTATATTCTTTATTAATATAAAACAGAAGGGAAGTCATTGCGGCTTCCCTTCTGTTTTATCCTGCTTGTCGTGAGACAAAAATGAAAAAGCCCCACAGGGGTTGATCCTGCGAAGCTTTCTGTCTACAAGTCGGGGTGAGAAGACTCGAACTTCCGACCTCCACGTCCCGAACGTGGCGCGCTGCCAACTGTGCTACACCCCGGTCCCGAATTGTGAGCGCAAAGTTAACCGATTTTTTTATAATGAGAAAATTTTTTTGCGGATAAATGAATCTTTCGACCGATTTGGCCCGTTTTTTTGCCATGTCAGCCCCGATCGGCGCCCGCAAAGCGCCAAATATTTCGTATTTAGGCACAATTTTGAGCCTTGTGCGCTGTTTAATGGAGAAAAAACACTATATTTGCGAGCTGAAAATTACCCGATAATTCAATAATTAATAATTTTAACCATAAAAAATCACATGCAAAGCAAAGGATCTTTAGGAAGCACTGTTGCCGGTGTTATCGCGATTTTCCTGGTATTGGTGTGCCTTTTCTATCTTTCATTCTCGTTCATCTCGAGCAAGCATGAAAGTGCGGCAACCCAGTATGCCCTCGTGGAATCCGGCGACAATGACGACGCCGCTTACAACCAAGCTTACAAACACTACATGGACTCGCTCGGCGAGCAGAAAGTGTATCTGGGCTATACCCTTAACGATGTTCGTAAATGGGGTGTCGGCCTCGGTCTCGACCTCAAGGGAGGTATGAACGTTATTCTTCAGGTCGACATGCCCGACATGCTTCGTTCGATGAAGAGCGGCGATACTGACTCTGTGTTCGAATCTGCGATTTCAGCAGCCAACGCTCTCGTAGCCCAGCATGCTACCGACGACTATGTAGGCGCATTTGTGCGCGAGTATCGCAACCGCAAACCCCAGGCCGATTTCTCAGTCGTTTTCCAGGGGCTTGTCAATTCAGGCGCTAACGATGATCAGGTTCGTGCCAAACTGAAGTCGGAAGTCAAGGATCGTGTCGACAATTCTGCGACAAACGTCCTCCGCAGCCGTATCGACCAGTTCGGTGTCGTTTCACCCAACATTCAGGTTCTTCAGGGTAAGGACGGTCAGATCCTTCTCGAACTCCCGGGTGTGAAAGATCACGAACGTGTTCGCGAACTTCTTCAGCGCTCTGCCAACCTCGAATTCTACGAGACATACACAGTCGATCAGATCGCCAACGCTCTGTCGGCAGCATACACTCGTCTCAATGCCGACTCATTATATAATGCAGCACCCCTTGCTCAACTTCTTTCGACTCAGGGTGCAGGCGCAACAGTCGGTTATGCCCCCGATGCCCGTACAATGGCTCAGATCGATGCTCTTCTCGCATCACCTGTAGCAAAGAGCGTTCTTCCTTCAGACCTCCGTCTCCGTTGGGGTGTCAAGGCTGTAGTGCGTGTAGATCCGTCTACAAAGCAGGAATACAACTTCGGTTATCCTCTCTACGCTCTCCGCACCTCTGGCGGCAAGCCCGCGCTCGATGGCAAAGCGGTCAGCGATGCTTCTTCAAACTACGACAATCTCCGCGGCAATGAAGTGTCAATGCGCATGAACCCCGAAGGTGCTCGTGCATGGGCGCGTATCACAGCTGCTAACCTCAACCGTCAGGTGGCTATCGTGCTCGACGATCAGGTTTATTCAGCTCCTAATGTCAACAGCGTTATCGAAGGCGGTCAGTCATCAATCACAGGCGACTTCACTCTCGATGAGGCAAAAGACCTTTCGAATGTGCTCAAGTCTGGTAAGATGGATGCCAAGGTGCATATCATCAGCGACATGGTCATCGGTCCGTCGCTTGGCGCTCAGGCCATCCAGTCGGGCTTCATCTCGTTCATGGTGGCTCTCGTGCTCCTTATGATCTTCATGATCGTGTTCTACGGCTGGATCCCCGGATGCGTCGCTAACATCTGCCTCGTGTTCAACCTCTTCTTCACTCTCGGCATTCTGGCTTCGTTCCAGGCAGTGCTCACTCTCTCGGGTATCGCCGGTATCGTGCTTTCGCTCGGTATGGCCGTTGATGCCAACGTGCTTATTTTCGAACGTTCGAAAGAAGAGCTCCGCGCAGGCAAGAACCTCCGCACTGCGATCGCCGATGGCTACAGCAATGCATTCTCTGCGATCTTCGACTCTAACTTGACTTCGATTATCACAGGTATCATCCTGCTTCTCTTCGGTACAGGTCCTATCAAGGGCTTTGCTACGACTCTTATCATCGGTCTTGTCTGCTCGTTCTTCACAGCAGTTTATCTGAGCCGTCTGTTCTTCGCATGGTTCGGCAAGACAAAGATGTTCAACGATATCACTTTCTCTACTCCCGCATCGCGCAAGATGTTCATCAACAGCAACTACAACTTCCTCGGCGCACGTAAGATCAGCTTCACCGTGGCAGGCATCTTTGTTGCAATCGTTGTCATCTCGCTTTTCGCCCGCGGTCTCAACCAGGGCATCGACTTCTCGGGTGGACGCAACTATGTTGTCAAGTTCGAACAGCCTGTCAGCACAACCGAACTTCAGAACGTTCTCGCTCCCCAGTTCCCCGGATCTTCTGTTTCGGTCATCACGATTGAAAGCTCTAATCAGGTGCGTGTGTCGACCAACTACAAGATCACTGACGAAGACGAAAACACTGAAAAGGAAATCACAGGCAAGCTCTTCGAGGCTCTCAAGCCCTACCTCCGTTCGGGCATGACAGCCGCCGAATTCTCTACGACCGACGCAAGCCAAGGTATTGTGCAGTCGCAGAAGGTTGGCCCGTCAGTCGCTGACGACATGCGAACCGACGCTTACATCGCTGTGATCATCTCGCTTATCGCGATGTTCCTCTACATCCTGCTCCGTTTCCGCAATGTTGCCTTCTCGCTCGGTGCGCTTGCCGCAGTAGCGTTCACAGCGTTCTCGATCATTGGCTTCTACTCGCTCTTCTATGGAGTGTTGCCTTTCGCAATGGAAATCGACCAGACATTTATCGCCGCCATCCTTACAGTGATCGGTTATCAGATCAACGACACCGTGGTTGTCTTTGACCGTGTCCGCGAAAATGTCGGTCTCTATCCCAAGCAGGATTTCTTCACGACTATCAACAAGTCGATCAACTCGACCCTCGGTCGTACGATCATGACTTCATGCTCAACATTGCTCGTGCTTCTCTGCATCTTCATCCTCGGTGGTGATGCTATCCGCAGCTTTACATTCGCAATGCTCTTCGGTGTGATCATCGGTACTCTCGCAACAATCTACGTTGCAGCTCCGGTTGCTTATCTCACCGACGCCCGTCGCGCAAAAGCAGTCAAGAAATAAGCCGGCGCATTAGTCAGCAATATCAATCATCGCAAGATCGTCTTCCGGCTTCGGAAGGCGATCTTGTCGTTTGAGGCGGATGAGGATGCACGCAACGCCGGTCACTTGCAGGCCGCTGAAGCAATTTGTTTCATAACTTCGAGGAATCTTCGGTTTGATTTGCTGACATTAGAGAAAAAGCGTATCTTTGATAAACTCTTAATTTTTCACGCATTGCTTACAATCTACAAGGCCTCTGCCGGTTCGGGCAAAACATATACCCTCGCTTACGAGTATGTCAGGCTGCTTCTCGGAGTCAAATGTCCCGACGGGGCATATCGTCTGAACAGCCGTAAATACCTCGGGTCTGATGTTGTGGCGTCGCATCACCGCAACATCATCGCCATGACGTTCACCAACAAGGCTACCGAGGAGATGAAAAAGCGCATCGTCGATGAGCTTGATGCTCTCGCGTCGGAGCACGACGACAAAGGCTGCGATAGCCCTTATGCATCAGGCCTGATCGACGAATACGGCTGCACGCGCGATGAGTTGCGTGAAGTGGCGGCCAAGGCGTTGCGCAGTCTGCTGTTTGACTACCATCATTTCAATGTCAGCACGATCGACTCTTTTTTTCAGACTGTGCTGAGGGCTTTCGCCCGTGAGGTCGATCGACAGGGCGACTATGGCGTGGAGCTCAATGATGAATTTGCCGTGGTGTCGGGGATCGGGCTGATGCTCGATGATCTTAACTACGGAAATCCTCCGCGCCGTGGCGAGATAATGAGGTGGATCAGCAACTACACCATGGAATTTGTCGAGAATGGCAAAGACAGCAGTATGTTCAACCGCTCAGGTTCTGTGCTCAAGGGGCTGACATCGTTTGTCCGGAAGATGGGCAGCGAGGTGTTCAAGCAGCAGGCCGACCGGGTGCTCGAATATCTCGATGATCCAGGGCGCATCCGTGAATTTGTCAGGGCCATCGATCGTCGCAAGGCTTCGCTTATGGCCGACCTTATACCGCAGGCTTCCATGATCGCTGCCGACCTCGAAGCCCTCGGGTTTGAGCGCAAGGTGTTGCCGAATCCGGTGTGGCGCATAATAGACAGTCTGGTTTCCGGAGAAAAAGTCAAGATCAAGGACTTCTCTCTTGTCGCTGTGCGTAAGATACTCAACTGGAGAAACAACGGTGACAATTCATTCTATGTCAAGACTTATTGTCCGGGTTCGGGTAAAAACAAGATTCTGCCCGGAGATGCGTTTTCTGACAGCTTATGCGATTGGATGTGCGGGTGTCTGAAAGCGGTGTCCGAAATCAACGCTCTTGCCAAGATACGCGAAGCTTGTCCCAATCTTGAGTTTCTCGGATTTGCATGGCATTATATCAACCGCTTCCGTGAGGAAAACAATCTTATACTGCTGTCTGATACCAACGACTTGCTGCAACGCATTATCGGAGGTAGCGATGCGCCGTTCATCTACGAGCGTATAGGTGTGATCCTAAGGCATTTTTTGATCGATGAGTTTCAGGACACGTCCCACATGCAGTGGAGCAATCTCAAGCCTCTGGTGGCCGACAGTCTGTCGACCGGATGCGACAATCTCATTATCGGAGATGAGAAGCAGGCTATCTACCGTTTCCGCAATTCCGACTCATCGTTACTGCACCATGTTGTGGCAAGCCATGATTTCCCTGACGATCATGTGATAAGGGGCAACTGTTCGGCCGAAAATACCAACCATCGCAGCGCGCCGGGCATAGTGCGTTTCAACAACGCATTGTTCTCACGCATAGCCCGGAACTGTGGGGTAGAGGGTTACGAAAATACTGTGCAGTCGACTTTCGACCGTAAAGCGTCGCTCGGTTCATATATAAAGATTTACGACACGTCGGCTCTTGACGAGATCAACGGTCATCCGGCAGAATTCGACATCACAGCCCGCGAGATACTGCGGCAGCACGCAGCCGGTTACGGCTGGAGAAATATAGCCGTGCTTGTAAGAAAGCGCAGCGAGGCCGTGCGTTTTGTCAATTATCTGTTGACATATTATCCTCAGATCAAAGTGCTCTCTGACGAAGCACTCCTTCTGCGCAATTCTTCGGCTGTGAAAACGATCATCAGCATGCTCAAGCTTGTCGACCAGTCGTATTCGGCGGCCAAGGACAATAGTGTCGAGGACCGGTCGGGGCAGCCTGTCTATGCGTCGGCCGGTGACATACGCCTGATGATCAGTCGCTACGAGTATTTCATCGCCGAGGGTTACGGCACAGAGGATGCTCTGCGCATGGCTCTCGAACCGACGCATGGCGATCATCCGTCAAACATAACCGACAGCATCATCGACATCCGTTCGTCGCATCCTGCCGGTCTCGTATCACTTGTGGAAACCATCATCGCGAGAAAGATTCCCGAGAAGCGCCGCAGGAGTGAATATGCCTATATTGCCGCCTTTCAGGATGAGGTGGTCAAATACTGCACGTCCTACAATCCGTCGGTCCATGCTTTTCTCGGATGGTGGGACGATCACTCTGCTCAACTGGCCATCGGGTCGGGATCGGGTCAGGATGCCGTCGCAGTGATGACTGTCCACAAGTCGAAAGGTCTGCAATGGGATTGCGTCCATGTGCCCGTCGGCGATTGGGACATGGTGCGAAGCAAGGACAGCGAGTGGGTTTCGCTTGACTCGCTCGACTTTGTGAGCGAAGATCTGCGCCCCCCCTTGATAGCGGTCGATCTCACCGAAGAGTCCACGCTTGAAGGATCGCCTTTGCGCGACGCTGCGCTGTCAAACCGCGCCGCACAGTTTATTGACAATCTTAATGCAACTTATGTGGCCTACACCCGGTCTCAAAGAGAGCTGTGCATCTGTTTCGCAAAGTCAAAAGCAGCCGGAGCGGAAGTGTTCAAAGCTTTGGCACAGCCTCCTGTCGGCGATCAGTCGCTGTGTCTCGACCTGGCGGCATCGCTGCGCCCTGACATCGATGCCGAGCCCGCCGGCTTGAAATTCGAGTTCGGAGAGCCTACTGTGCCTGAAAAGACCGCCGATCACGATGCTCCATCGCCTGAACTGAGGGATTACAAAGTGTTCTTCCGCGAAGATACGGCAGCCCTGACGACGATCGACGATGCTACGTCGGATGTCGGCGACATCATGGACGATCTTCCGTCTGACGATATTGTTGTTGATCCTCCGGGGCGCAATGGATTTGACGAAGCGCGTGCACTCGCAGCCGAGCGCGGCACACATCTCCACGCCATAATGTCAGACATCGTGAAGATGTCTGACATCGATGCTGTTGTGGATCGTGCTGCCGTGAGGTATTCTCTGTCCGAAAGCGAAGCCGCCGACTATCGCGGCATAATCGACCGCGCGTTCGCTCAAGCCGACCAATATGCCGTCAGATGGTTTTCTCCCGAGGCGACTGTCTATAAGGAGCAGAGCATATATGTGCCCGAAAACGACAGCACATTCCGTCCCGACCGCATTGTTGTATGTCCCGATGGGTCAGTCGACGTAATCGACTATAAATTCACTGTCGACCCGCTGCCCTCACACGATCTTCAGGTCGAGTTATATGTCGGCTTGTTGCGTGCCATGGGCTATCGCGACGTGCAGGGCTATCTCTGGTATCCTGAATTGAATATTGTTAAATCTGTATAATAGTTATTATCTTATGAAGAAACTGTTAATTCCTGTCATGATGTTTGCCGCGGCCAACGTCCCTGTCGACTCTCTCGCATGCACGAGTCTGATCGCAACGAAAGGAGCAAGCGCCGACGGAAGCACCATGATCACTTACGCCGCTGACAGCCACACTCTTTATGGCGAACTCTATAACCAGCCGGCGGCCGATCATGCGCCCGGCTCGATGCGCAAGATCTACGATTGGGACAGCGGCGTATATCGCGGAGAGATACCCGAAGTGCCGCATACCTATGCCACGATCGGCAACATGAACGAACACGGATTGACGATCGCCGAAAGCACATGGGGCGGACGTGCCGAACTCGAAGGTTCGGGCTTGATCGACTATGGTTCGCTGATCTATATCACGCTCCAACGCGCGCGCACTGCCCGTGAAGCGATCAAGGTGATGACCGACCTTGTCGACCGCTACGGCTACAGTTCGGAGGGCGAATCATTCTCGATCGCCGATCCCGATGAAGCCTGGATCATGGAGCTTATAGGCAAAGGCGCCGACGACAAGGGTGCCGTGTGGGTGGCACGCCGTGTGCCCGACGGATATATATCCGGCCATGCCAATCACTCGCGCATCCACCGTTTCCCGCTCAACGACGCCGAGACTCTCTATTCGCCCGATGTGATTGACTTTGCGCGCCGCAAAGGTTATTTCAAGGGTAAAGACAAGGATTTCGACTTTTCCAGAGCTTATGCAGTCACCGATGCCGGGGCTCTTCGCGGATGTGATGCACGTGTGTGGAGCTACTATAACCGTTTTGCCGATGGTGGCGCCGATCTGTATCTTCCATGGATTCTCCGCGGTGAGGGCGAACCGATGCCGTTGTGGTTCAAATCAGGTAAGAAACTGACGGCCGACGATCTCAAATGGATGATGCGTGACCACTTCGAAGGAACACCGCTCGACATGACAAAGGACATTGGTGCCGGACCGTTTGATGTGCCTTATCGCTGGCGTCCGATGAGCTTTACCGTCGACTCGGTGGAGTACACACATGAGCGGGCTATAGCAACCCAACAGACAGGCTTCTCGTTTGTATCCTCGATGAACTCCGGTCGTCCCGAAGCGATGAAAGGCATTCTGTGGTTCGGAGTTGATGATGCCAACACTTGTGTTTACGTTCCCGTGTTCAACTCCACAGTATCTGTTCCCCATCAGCTCGCCAACGGCAATGGCGACATGTACAACATATCGTGGGACGCCATGTTCTGGGTCAACAACTATGTTGCCAACCAAGCCTATAATCGTTACAGCCAGATGATCCCCGACATCCGCCGCGTGCAGTCGGGTCTTGAGGACAGCATGACAGCCGCCGTTACAGATACCGAAAAAGCCGTCGCTTCGCTCAGCTATGCCGACGCGCAGACTGCATTGCAGCAGCTCACCGACTATTGGACTGCAAAGGCTACTGCCGACTACAAAACGCTCGGCGACTATCTGCTCGTCAAGTATCTCGACGGTAACATAAAGCGAGAAAAAGATGGCAAATTTGAACGCAACGAAGCAGGCACACCTGTGCAGCCAGAGTTCGGAGGCTACAACTCCCGCTATTTTGAATCAATAGCTAAAAGCCCCGACGGCGACCGCCTGCGCGTGGTCGAACCCGTCAGTGAATAAGTCTTTAGAAGCTCATCATCAACACCCCCTTGTCCCCGGTTGCGGGGCAAGGGGTGTTGTATAATACAGTTAGCTGTAATTTAGCCCCCAAAAATGGCCGATATTACGCTACTATTACAAAATTGTTTTTCCGGAGTTTTGTAATTTGCAAAACGTAAGTGTTTTGCATGATAGTGTCGTTGGCCAAAAATTACACCGGTATTACGATTATTTTTTTGGCGGTATTTTTTTTTTTTTATCTTTGCCAGCAAACATTCTAACTTTAAATCAGATGAAAAACCAGGTCAGATCATTTGCTATCATCCTTCTTCTCTTATTATCATGCAGCTGTCGACATGACAATCATGATGGGCTGTCAGATGTAAAAGTAATAGCAGGATATGATAATGAGCCAAAAGCCAATGGTGATGGTCTCGGAGCTGAAATAGTCCGGACTGTAAAACTTGAAACAACTGCTGATAATTTGTTGAGAACTGTCAATAAGGTCGCAGTAGTTGAAGATTCCATTATAGTGGTGGCGGATAATGCAATTGTGCAAAGTTATGGAATGGACGGCCACTATAGGTGTCAGTTTGGATCGAAAGGAAATGGCGGCGACGAATATATCACTATGAGCGGTTTCTATGTCAATGACAACGACGAGGTCATTATAATTGACAGCTATCGCAATGCGCTGATGCGCTATGATATTAATGGAAATTACGTCGGTAAGGACGAGCTCGACCATGCGGTTCTCAATAATGTGAGAAATGGAGTGGCTTATAATAATTCATCGGTTTTTCTGAGTAAGGAGTTGACAACCCTCGATGCTCCGGCATATGTGGTCTATGATATTGAAAGTTCGGCGGTGCTGTCTGAAATACCTTCGCCGCTGCAATCTGCCGATGTACCTTATTTAATCGGTCAAAATCCTATGTGCCGCCGCGATGGCCATATATTGGCGCTCCTGCCGTTTTCGCAGTATATTTATGACTGCGATGGTTCTCAGGTATATAAATTCGAGACCGATAAGGCACTTGCTACTGAGCAACAGTTGCAAGGTGTAACTAACATGGGATTATCGTTTGAAATGTATTCGAATGGTGGGTTCACCGGTTTCACGGATATCTTTGAGACCGACAGCCATTTATTCTGTATGTTCTTGAATGCCGAATATACAGTGGTGGATAAAGAGCAACTGGTCTGTCAGCGTTACAGCTACACTTCAGGACTGAAGCTAACCGATGGCATCAATCCACTTGTCAATATTGTCGGATGCCATGGAGATCAGATCATCGGAAATCTGTTTTATAACAGTATGTATGTCAGATCTGAAATCATTGAAGAATTGATGAAACGCTGGAATTGCGAGACCGACGACAATGCCAATCCAGTCCTGATATTCTACCGGATTTGATTATTGTAATCAAACTCAAATCTCAATTTTTATTAACAATTCAAATTTTTACTGGCAATGTGTAGAACAAAGTATGTTTTTTTAGTCTTGGTGCTGACATCTTTTAACGTCGGACTGTGCCAACCCATTCGTCTTACCCATAGTTTGAGCGATACAACATTTGTTGGTTCAGATAAAGTTGCACGCTTCAACAAATATGCGGCGGAACTGAACGCTCATGATATCAACATAAAGTTGCCCGACAACTTTAGTCCGATTGACATGCGCAGCAGAGGATTGATATGTTATAACATAAATGAAAATTGGGATGGTGCGATGCCCGGCAATGATTATTGCCCGGTTGCTGCGGAAGCGGATAACAATGAGGCGTTGATCTTATATCCCAACCTGTTATATGTAGCTCCACAGAATTCAATTCGAAGCTCAGAATGCATAGCTGCAGAACTGCGCATGAGCCTCGACGATAATAGTGTGGACATCCTGCCGATGCTGAATGTTATTACCAATGACGATAAATCAAAGTATGCCGGCGCAGATACGGTTATAATTTATAAATTTGACTTTCGCAAACCGTTTTTAGACCAATATAAACATTGCATCGGTGTATACCTCCGGTCGTATGGTCATCACGCATTACAGCTTAAAATCGCGCTCACTGACAAAGGATATAAAAATGCGGAAGATTATATTGAGCAGTTGATCAACAGTATCAATTACGGATCATCGCCGTTGCTATCCTATGTTGAGGCAGAAGAACAAACCAAAGGTTATAACATATTGATGTTCCCGAAACAGCAGTCTCGCATAGGACTTCTGCCGGAAGTTGATATCGAACTGTTGGACGAACTGAACCGTGTCAGAGAATGGTGCCGTTCACATGGTATCACAGAATTACCGAGATATAGTGACGAAGTTCTCGACGCGCTTAACAATCTCCCCCGCGACTGATCTTGCGGAATGCTTTATCCGCTTTTTTTCAATTCAGAAACTTACCTGAATTATATGGACTGATGTTGAATTCTGACTTCAGAATGCTTGTGGCTATTGTGTTTTTGAGGTCAGAATTCTGTTTGGAGATACTTGTGTTATAAACGCTTGCTACGACGACGAAATCTTCGTGTCACGCCTGCGACACGAAGATTTCGTTAATATTTTTTATATAAAACGGAAGCGACGCAGTGATGCGTCGCTTGTTGTATATATAGATTTTGTGAATTGCTTCAACTATTGTTTATTATGAAAAAGGGAACACTGTTAATGTTGCTTTGTGCCGTAGTCGCTATGAACTCGGCCGTTGCCGCCAACCGCACGGAGGGTGCTGACGGTTCCCTGCCTGTCGTATTCGCCGATTTGTCGTCGGCTGCGATCGACACTACCGCCAACTATCACTATACCATCAATCGTGGCCGACGCCCCAAGGCGCCGTCGATCTACTCTCTTCCTTATTCGCTTACTACTAATGTGCCCGATTGGAAGCGTCTCTGGATTAATTCAGCTGTGTTTGCCGGAGCATTCGGCGGCACACTGCTTGTGCTCGAATGTCTGCCGGAAGACGCTACAACCTGGAATCGCGCGGCTTTGCAGAAGGATCCTCCCGAGAAACGATGGTTTCAAAATGTTTTCAAACGCGGGCCGGAATGGGATCACGATAGATTCATTTTCAATTATGTGCTTCATCCCTATGCCGGCGCTGTCTACTTCATGGCTGCTCGATCGGCCGGGTTCAATTTCTGGAGATCGCTGCTCTATTGTTCGATAGTGTCGGATATTGGCTGGGAATTCGGCATAGAGGCCTGCATGGAGCGTCCTTCGATACAGGATCTGTTTATCACGCCTCTCGTCGGCAGCGCCATCGGTGAGTGCTTCTATAAACTGAAGCGTCACATTGTAGCCAATGACTATCGTGTGTTCGGCTCGCCTGTTGTGGGAAATATTCTGGCGTTTCTGATCGATCCTGTCAATGAGGTGACAGGACTCTTCGGTCATAATGGCTCGCGTCGGATCTATCGTCCCGAAGGACCTGAGGTCGGTTCTTCGTTGATGCCGGCAATCGTCGGTGGAGCGCCCGGTTTTCGCTTCAGCTGTACGTTTTGAGCGCCCCCGCAAGCGTCGTAAATTTTTTTCTTGCAGAAAAACTTGGAAGATGTTGTAATTATTACTAACTTTGTAATAAATACAATTAAGTTAATTATGCAAATTAAAGCAACGACACTTACCAATGGCGAAATGATAGACCTGCTTCACAGGTCAAACGTGCGTCCGTCGCTCCACCGCCTTGCGGTGCTCGGCTATGTGGCCAACCGTCGTACCCATCCGACAGCTGACGAAGTCTACTCGGCTATGGTGACGGATTTTCCACGGATGTCGCGTACGACGGTCTATAATTCGCTCCATGCGCTGGTTGAGGCAGGGGTTCTGCGCGAGCTCGACATCGAAAGTCAGTCCACCCGCTATGATCTGGCGCAGCAGATCCCTCATAGTCATTTCAGGTGTACGGCATGCGGCAAGATCTACGACATGAATCTTCCCGAAGGCCTTTCAGGGGTAGTGGATCCCGGTTTCAAAGTGTCGGCTACGGACTTGTTTTTTACGGGACTGTGTGCTGAATGCACAGTGACTGAATTGTCGTAAATTATTAATAATGAAAAAATACAACACTAACATGAAAGAACTTAAAGGAACCAAGACAGAGAAGAACCTCATGGAGGCTTTTGCCGGCGAATCGCAGGCGCGTAACAAATACTCATACTATGCTTCGAAAGCACGCAAAGATGGCTTTGAACAAATTGCAGCGATATTTGAGGAAACAGCCAATAACGAGAAAGAACATGCCAAAATGTGGTTCAAGTATCTACATGGTGGCGATGTGCCCGGAACTATGGACAATCTCCGCGACGCAGCCGAAGGCGAGAACTACGAGTGGACAGATATGTATGACCGCATGGCCGCGGAAGCCGAAGAAGAAGGTTTCACTTTGATTGCAAAGAAATTTCGTGCTGTAGCTGCGATTGAGCGTCATCATGAGGAGCGTTATCGCCGTCTGTTGAAGAACATCGAGGAAGGCATTGTGTTCTCGCGCGAAGGCGACACAGTCTGGATCTGCCGTAACTGCGGTCACATTGTGATCGGTAAGAAAGCACCCGGCGCATGTCCGGTCTGCGAACATGCTCAAAGCTTCTTCGAGATCGAGGCCGGCAATTATTAATCAGTCTTATAGCCAAGCACTTTATTTTTTGTTTCTTGATTCTCAGGGCAGTCCCGCACATCCGGCAGGGCTGCCCTTTGATATATGACAGTGTCACTAACATGCCAACCGCTCGGCAACAGGGGTAAAATACCGACTTTATGCGATTGACTGACTTTCGAGGTCGTGGTAATTTTGCAGGCGTAAAATAAACTGACATTAGCACAATGAAGAAAGTTATCGAAAAAAGTCTGATGATAGCCATGGCAGTATTGCCTGCAGCATCAGCCGCGGCTACGGAAACTTCCGGAGTCGTAGAATTCAGCGACAGCACACATTTCGACCTTAACCCGGTAGTGGTGACCGGAACAGGAGTTCACCAGAGATTGAAAATGACTCCGGTGCCAGTTGAAGTGATCACCGGCAATGAACTGCGTGCTGCCGGCATCAATGGTATTGAAGAAGCTTTGACCATGATGGTACCGTCGCTGTCGTTCTCACCCAATGCCATGGGATCGTATTTAAGAATGAACGGCCTGACCAATAGTCATGTGCTCATTCTGCTAAATGGTCGCAAGATGACCGGAGATATAAGTGGCAATGTCGATCTTGCCCAGATAGATGTCAATCTTGTCAAGCGTATCGAGGTGCTCAACGGTGCAGCATCGACGCTTTACGGCTCAGATGCGGTCGGCGGAGTGATCAACATCATCACATCTGAGCCTGGAGATCAGTCGGAATTCACCACCAATAGTCGCTATAGCCGTGAAGGACAGTTCAACCAAGGTCTTGATCTGTCGCTGCGCGCAGGCAAAGTGGGATCGATGACGGCATATAATTATTCACATTCCGATGGTTGGCAGAACTCTCATTTCACAGAGTCTGACGGCGAGCTGACAGAGACTTTGGCGCAATTGTCGCTTGGCTACACAACCAATAACTTGACCCAGAAGTTTACTTATGATCCGACTGAACGTCTTGCCCTCTATGCCGAAGGAGGCTATTATAACAAGCTCCTTGACCGTCCGGTTGAACGTGCGTCTATGGCCGGTGGATCGAAGTACAATACATTTTCGGAGAGTTTCTCGTGGGGTGCAGGCGCCAGCTACAGTCTCGGTGCACTCGGAAGCTTGAAGTTTGATTACAGCGGCCGAACCTATGGCCAATGGTACAAGTATATGATCGCAACCGGCGATTATCTCCCCGGCGACTATTATAAAACCAAAAGACAGGACTATCACGACGCAGAACTACGCGGCATATTTAATTTCACAGACAACAGTAACACTGTGTTCGGCCTTGATTACCGCTACGAGTCGCTCGATCGCCCGGAATCAGACCTCGACAAAGGGCTCGGAACGATATCGGTCTATGCCCAGCATGAGCAGCATTTCTTATCTCATTTCACGGCTCTGGCAGGTTTGCGTTATGACAACCATCATGAAATAGGCTCACGCCTGACCCCTAAAGTGGCATTGATGTACAATGTCGGGAATTTCAATGTCAGAGGCACATATGCGATGGGCTACCGTGCACCGGGCATTGACGAATTATACTATCATATGCTGAAGCCGATGGGTAGCCGCCATATCATAACTTTCGGCAACCGTGATTTAAAGGCGGAGGATAGCAATTACGGATCGATCAATCTTGAATACCGCTCGTCGCGTGTAACTGTTTCGCTTACAGGTTATATGAATTTTGTCAAGAACATGGTGACTTCGCGATCGACAAAATTCACAGCCATGACAGAGGAGCAGCAGGCTGCGTTGATAGCGGAGTTTCCGGAAATCAACGATATAAAGACCTCGACCCTGTCGGTCAAGGAATATTACAATTTTTCCAGAGCTACGGTCAAGGGCTTGGAAGCTAATGTGTCAGTCAATCCGTGCACAGGTCTGACTCTGGGCCTGAATTACAGCTATGCCTATGGTAAAGGACTGAATGACGATGACACATGGCAGCGACTCAACCGCAGCGTGATGCACACCGGCACTTTCACGGCTAATTATGTCCATGAATGGGACTGGTACAGGCTTAATGTCAATCTTAATGGCAGGGTGCAGTCCAAGACCTATTATCCTGGTGATGCAGACGGCGACGCTCCGGGCTATGGCATATGGAATCTCACCACACGCCACACATTCAACTGTTTCAAAAGTTTCACGCTTACTCCGGGCGTCGGTATTGACAACATCTTTGATCGCCGCGACATGCGACCGCTCAACAGCAATTTCGCATTGTATTCGCCCGGCCGTTCGTTTGTGGCAAGTCTCAGTATAACATTGAAATAAGGTAAGATGAAAAGATTGGTTTTGATTATGATGAGCGTGGCCGCCATTTTGTCGGGCGGCCACGACGCTCATGCCAAGAAAGCTGTTCTGGTCACACATTACGGCAGTTCGGATCCTGTAACACGAGCAAAAACTATCGATCTGATTACCGAAGATATAGTGGCGGCAATGCCCGGCTACGAGGTGCGGGATGCCTATATTTCGCCGGTGGTCAGAAGGAAGCTCGCAGTTGAAGGGGTGACTAAGGACAGTCCGCAAGAAGCATTGGTCAAGCTTTGTGCCGATGGTTACGACAGCGTTTATGTGCAGAGTACTACGTTGATCGATGGTGCTGAGATGGCTGAGGTAAGGGCAGCATGCCGGAAAGTCGCTTTTTTATTTAAGCAGCTTAAAGTGGGCGAATCGCTTTGCTATAGTCCTGAAGATTGTCAGACTGTGGTCGATATCATGGCTGCTGAGTCGCATGACAGAGATGAGGCTGTGGTTTTTGTCGGTCATGGTAACATGCTGTCGAGTACAGCGACCTACAGTCAGCTCGATTATATGCTTGCTGCATCGCATCATGCCGATTTCCATGTCAGTACAATCGAAGGTTATCCGACCGCAGAGACGACTTTGGCTCAACTGAAGGGTAGCGGAGGACGCATACGGAAAGTGAAACTTGTGCCGTTGCTGTTGGTCTGCGGCAATCACACCAAGCGTGATATCTCTGGAGAGTTTGCTGAAAAACTTAATGACGGAGGTTATCAGACCAGAGTGGAGATGCGCGGTTTCGGGGAGCTTGACGCAGTCAGACAGTTGTATGTCAGTAGGGTGAGGCACCTTGTCGGGGATGAGTGAATAGCGTAAATCAATATGGTGGAGACATATCGTTTCACCGGTCATGTCTCACCGAGCATGCCGGATTGAACTATTATTGGGTTTCAAGTCTGGGGAGTCATAACGGACTGTTTGTGTCGTCGATTTCCGACTTGCGTTGATAATCAGACAGCCCCCGATATGAGATAGCCCATGTAGGCGAGATAGCATACGAGCATGACAGCTCCCTCGGGGCGCGTGATGGTGCGCTGTCGGAATGCCCATCCGAACCATAGGAACATGAAGCTTGCTCCGACGAGAGTCCATAGGTCGACAAGGCCTACGCCTTCAAACGGGAGGGGAGAGATTGTTGCGGCGGTGCCGAGGATGAGCAGGATGTTGAAAATGTTGCTGCCGATTACATTGCCGACAGCCAGTCCCGGCTGTTTTTTGACGGCTGCTACGATCGATGTTGCCAGTTCGGGCAATGATGTGCCGATGGCAACGATTGTGAGTCCGATTGTGGCTTCACAGATACCCATGTGACGGGCAAGTGACGATGCGCCATCGACGAATTTTTCGCCTCCGAAGATCAGAGCGGCGAGTCCGGCGACAACATATAGGATTGACTTCGCGAGCCGTGGGCGATGTCCGGCTGAGGCTGTCTCTTTGTCAGCGTCGACAGCTGGAGCGGAGTTGCGGGCACTCGCGAAGGTGTAGCGCATGAATAGCAGGAAAAAAATGAGTAGCAGCAGTCCGTCGACCCTTGTCACCGAGGCCGGCGAGATGCCGTCGAGCGTGGCACTGTAGCCGAGAATGAGCATTATGACCGACGAGAGAATGAGTATCGGTATTTCCTGGGTCATCACGCTCTTTTTTATGATGATAGGACGCACCAAAGCTGTAAGGCCGATAATCAGCAGGATGTTGAGGATGTTGCTGCCGACCACGTTGCCGACGGCGATGGCGGCGTTACCTTCTACTGCGGCGACAATGCTGATGACGAGTTCGGGGGTCGATGTGCCGAATGCCACGACCGTGAGTCCGATGATCAGGTCGCTGATGCCCATGCGCCGGGCGATGGCCGATGCTCCATCGGTCAAGGCATTAGCCCCGACGAGTATCAGTGCAAGTCCGGCTATGAGCCATATTATCGAAGCGGTTATGCCCATTGGAGAGAATCTATCAGTATTTACGTCTGTGGATGATAAGCCATACTCGTGTGTAGACCGTGACAAACAATCCGACCAGACATGCAACGCCACAGGCTCTGTAGGCGGCAGTCGGAAATGAGAATATGTCGAACAGATTGAGCAAAAGCAATAGAGTGGCGATAACAAGCACCGCCACACTGACTTTCAGAATGGCTCTCATCAGATGGAGAGTCGGCGCAATGTGCTCAACAGTTCGCGGTTGATCGGCTTGTCGTTTTTGATGGCCTTAGAGAAAGGCACATATACGATCTCGTCGTTCTTGATGCCGATCATCACGTTGCGCTGGTCTTCCATCAGGGCGTCGATTGCAGCTGCACCCATGCGTGACGCGAGGATGCGGTCATGGGCAGTCGGGCTACCGCCTCGCTGGAGGTGTCCGAGGATCGATACACGCACGTCATAGCCCGGGTACTCGTTTTTGACGCGTTCGGCAAGGCCCATTGCTCCGCCGGTCACAGGGCTTTCGGCAACGAGTACGATCGAAGAGTTCTTGCTTTTGCGGAAGCCGTTCTGGATGAGTTCGGCCAACTGGTCGACCTCTGTCGATATTTCGGGGATGATCGCAGCTTCTGCTCCTGAAGCGATCGCTCCGTTGAGAGCGAGGAAGCCTGCGTCGCGTCCCATGACTTCGATGAAGAACAGTCGTTCGTGGCTTGTGGCTGTGTCGCGTATTTTGTCGACACACTCCATGATGGTGTTGAGGGCGGTATCATATCCGATGGTTGTGTCGGTGCCATAGAGGTCGTTGTCGATGGTTCCGGGCAGACCGATGATCGGGAAGTTGAATTCGTTGGCAAACACTCTCGCGCCGGACAATGAACCGTCACCGCCGATGACTACGAGAGCGTCGATTTCGTGGCGTCGTATAACATCGTAGGCGAGCTGTCGTCCTTCGGGAGTTGTGAATTCCTTGCAGCGCGCAGTTTTCAGAATTGTGCCGCCCTGCTGGATGATGTTAGACACATTCTGTGTCTTGAAATCGACAATCTCGTCGGCGATCAGACCACGGTAGCCACGGTAGATGCCTTTGACTTTAAGCCCGCTGAATATGCCGGCGCGGGTGACGGCGCGGATTGCTGCATTCATGCCCGGGGCGTCGCCTCCGGAGGTCAGGATGCCTATGCATTTGATTTCAGACATGTGAGAATATGTGTTAAGTTGAAAGTAATATTATGTTGTAAGTAAGTATGCTATAGTGCACATCTTTGAAGTGCAAAGATAGTAAATTGGTTGTGAAACGTCAAAAATAAAAACGCTTCATTAATGATTAAACATCTTCGTCGAGGCTATAGTTCAGGAAGTCGACCAAAGGCTTTAGCACACTGAAGTCTTCGGCTGCCCGCTCATACCATCTTTCGTCTTCGAAATACCGGCGGTTGCAGCGATGGAACTTGCCGTAGCATTTCAGTCTGAGGTATTCGATCTGCGGATGGTCTTTCGGCCATCCTTTCGGAGCTGTCTTCAATTTTTCTCCAAGCCAGCCGGGGTAAAGGCGGTTCAGTTCGGGAGCATTGACAATTTCCTCAAACTCCTCGCAATTGTCGGCGATCGCACGCCGCAATTTTGCGATCATTGGAGCGTCGAGGCAGTACATGCCTCCGTATAGACCGTTTTCCTCGCTGCGGGCGTCGACCTGCAGGTAGTATGCAGCCTTCATGGTCTTGCGTCCGAATGGAGAGATACAGGCTGAAAAATATGTTTTGTAAGGAGATTTGTCGGGGGAGAAGCGTGTGTCGCGTGCGAAGCGGTAGACAGCGTCGCGCGCCTGTTGCCGAGAGAAGTCGGGCTGCCAAAGGCTCATGCATGCGATGAGCTTGTCGATGTCGTCGATCCATTGTTGCCTCAGATCGCGATATTCTGAATCATGGGCGGCAAGCCAAGGCCGGTTGTTATTGGCTTCGATGCCGTCGAGAAATTTATATATATCTTTCATTTTGGTTGCGGTGCGGAGGTTATTTTATGTCTTCCCATTCGACGTCGACGATCTGCTGCTCGATGATTGTCGTAGTCTGCGTCTTTTCGACGGTCGGGGCGTCGGCAGGCAAGTCTTCGAATTGGACGAACTCACCGTCGTCGGGATTTATCTTTTTGCGTCGTGCCGATTGCTGCTTGGCGGACGCTTGATTGCCATAACTGCTTTGCGTTCCTGCGGCTGCCTGACGGAACTGTTCGAAGTATTGTCGGGCGGCGCGTCGCGCGCGATAGATCGCCCTCATGCCTCTGATCAAAGGTATGACGACGGTAAATGTAAATAGTAATATAAGGAGAAATGTCAGCATTGCGATTGAAGATTATTGAAAATATAGACCCGTTTGCCGGTCGTGGGGGCTATGGGCCGATGTTGGCCGCAGGTGCTCATGCCTGGACGCGCTTGCGCGACATCATGGATATGAGCATGTAGAGCACAATGGTCCATGCGAGGCCCGACAAGCCGTAGAATATAACAAAAGCTATGGCCGCAAGGATTATGACGTAGCGACGGAAATTCTCACGGATGTCGAAGTTTTTGAATTTAAGGGAGAACATGCTGATGCCTGATACCATCGACAGCGATATCAGTGCGATCATTATCACCATTGCCGCCGTGCCGGGATAGCCGTAGCGCATGATCCACCCGTAGATGCCGATCCAGAAGATGGCGTTGCCGGGGATGGGCAGTCCCTTGAATGTCGTAGCCTGAGAGTCGTCGATGTTGAAGCGAGCGAGTCTCAGAGCTCCCATCGCGGGTATGAACAGAGCGAAGTAGGTCAGCCACTGATGCAGGCTGAATGGTTGCATGAGGTTGAAAATGAGCATTGCAGGCGCCACTCCGAAACTTACAAGGTCGGCGAGCGAGTCGAGTTCTTTGCCGGTGGCGGAATAAGCGTGGAGCAGTCGGGCCGATGCGCCGTCGCAGAAGTCAAAAACAGCAGCAAGGCCGATGAAAATACATGTCCATTCGGCGCCTGTCAGTCCTGACATCATTGTCTCGCCGGAGCTGAACGCACAAATTATGGCCATGCAACCGGATAGAAGATTGAGGCACGTGATTGTGTTTGGAATACACGAAATAATACGTTTGATCATTTTTGCAAACCTTTGGGATTGAGTCGGGCGACTTCGGTGATGCCACCGGTTGTTGTGTCGCCAATGTTGACTAAAGTCTCGGTGCCGACAGGCAGATATATGTCGACGCGTGAACCGAATTTAATGAAACCCATGTGATCCTGGATGGAAGCTTCGTCGCCTGGCCGGGCATAAGTTACAATTCTCCGGGCCATGGCACCGGCGATCTGACGCACAAGCACAAGCTGTCCTTCTGGAGTACGGATCACTACGGTTGACCGTTCGTTCTCGGTGCTTGATTTCGGCAGATAAGCTGCCATGAAACGTCCGGGATGGTGAGTGGCGTAGATGACTTCGCCATTGACCGGAAACCAGTTGGCATGGACATTGAATATGCTCATGAACACAGAGAGCTGTATGGCCGGAGCGTGGAGATATTCGTCTTCAAATGTTTCTTCGAGAGCCACGACTTTGCCATCGGCGCTTGCCACAACAACGTTTGTCTCGTTGCCTTTGAATGTGCGGCGTGGCGAACGAAAAAAATTGACAACCAAAAGGTACAGCACACCCCATATGGTTGTCGACGCGATCGGCCATGCCATCGGTCGCACCCATATCCAGAGAGGAATATTAACAGCCAGAATGAAAATAGCGGTGACTATTAATATGTTGGTACCTTCATGGTGTATTTTTACTCTCATTCAGACTAATGGGACTATACTTGTTGATAAAGTTAACAGCACAAAGATAGTCTAAATTTTTATAAATTCGCAAAATGGGAGACTTATTTTGTGGTTTTTTAAACTAAGCACTATCTTTGTGGACAAAAGAGGATAACCGAAAACATATTATGATACCGAAAATAATACATATCTGTTGGTTCAGCGGCGAGAAATATCCTGTAGAGATAAGACGCTGCATGGACACCTGGCGCAAGATATTGCCCGACTATGAGATAAAAGTGTGGGATGCAGAGGCCGCAAGGTCGCTCCATTGCCGCTATGTCGATGAAGCCCTCGATCGACGCCGGTGGGCTTTTGCAGCCGATGCAGTGAGGTTTTATGCTGTTTATCTCGAAGGCGGAGTGTACATGGATTCAGATATTTTCCTGTACCGCAGGTTCGATGAATTTATACCGGAGCATGGTTGCGTGGTGTTCAGAGAGGTTGTGCCTTATTTTTATCTTCAGGCTGCCTTTATCATCGGAGAGAAGGGCAATCAGTTCTGCAAGGACATGGTAGATTTCTATTCCAGTCGGCCGTTTGTTCAAGCCGACGGAACCAATGATGAGACCATTTCGCCACTACGCATGCGCGAAGTCGCGAGTCTCCGCGGTTTGCGGGCCGACGATTCGGAGCAGCATATCGAGGGCTATCTGTCAGTGTATCCGACTGTCAATCTGTTGCCGTGCCGCAGTTATCCCGGCCGTCACGATCTGGCTTTCGGCATGCACATGATCTATGGAAGCTGGCGCAAACGCAGTTTCGGCCGAAAAGTCGAACTGAAGATCAAGCATTTGGTGTCAGTGGTAAAATACCATCTTTTGAAAAAGTAAAGACTGATGCATATGGCGGGCAGAGATTATGATTTTCTGGTAGTGGGAGCGGGGCTTTTCGGAGCCACGTTTGCGAGGATTGCTACCGACCGCGGCTACCGGTGTATGGTTGTCGAGCGGCGTGAAGAGGCCGGCGGTAATATAATATGTGATAATATAGCCGGCATAAACGTCCATCGTTACGGGGCTCACATATTTCATACGTCGGATGAACGTGTGTGGAATTTTGTCAATAAATATGTGAAATTCAACCGCTTCACCAATAGCCCTGTCGCATTGTGCGGCGGCAAGGTGTACAATCTGCCCTTCAATATGAACACATTCTATCAGCTTTGGGGTTGTGTGACGCCGGCTGAAGCTGCTGCCAAGCTTGAAGACGAGCGTCGTGAGGCTGTCGAGCGAATGAATGCAGCGGGTATCGCCAGTCCGCGTAATCTCGAAGAACAGGCTTTGTCGCTTGTCGGACGTGATATATATGAAAAATTGATAAAAGGCTACACCGAGAAGCAATGGGGACGCAGATGCGACGAACTCCCGGCTTTCATCATCAGAAGGTTGCCGGTCAGACTGACATATGACAACAATTATTTTAACGACCTCTATCAAGGTATCCCTGAAGGTGGATATAATCCGCTTATAGAGAGGTTGCTTGCAGGCTCGGACGTGGTGTGCGGGTGTGATTTCTTTGAAGATCGCGACCGATTGGCCGCAAGTGCCGGTAAGATTGTGTTCACCGGCAAGATCGACCGGTACTTTGATTATCGTTTCGGCAAGCTGGAATACCGTTCGGTGAGATTCGAAACCGAGGTGCTCGACATGGCCAATTATCAGGGGGTTGCCGTGGTCAACTACACGGAGGTTCAGCCCGAATGGACAAGAATAATCGAACATAAGCATTTCGAGGCTTTCGGCGATAAGGTCTATGAAAATCCACGGACAGTGGTGACCCGGGAGTTCTCGGCCGAATGGCACGACGGTATGGAGCCGTTCTATCCGGTCAACGATGAACGTAATACAGCCTTGTATCTCAGATATAAGGCGTTGGCCGATGAGGAAAACGACGTTTATTTCGGGGGCCGTCTGGCGGAGTATAAATATTATGACATGGCGCCGGTAATAGCCCGGGCGATGGAACTCGCCGAGCATATCGCTCGATGATTTATTATAAAACATCCTCTTAACAATTTCCCGATTATGAAGTGTTTCATTTCAAAGAATTACCGTCATATCGAAAGCGCCGGCGACAAGGCGAAAACCGACATCGAAGCTGTGATGCTCGCCAAGGGCTACAGGAATATAGGGCTTGCTCAAAAAAGGAGTAAGAACGCCGTTAAGGCCTACGTCGAGACTCTTGCAAGTGTGTTGCGCGGTGTGTTTAGAATCAAGAGCGGCGACATGGTAGTCGTGCAATATCCGCTGAAGAAGTACTATGACTTTGTTGTGCGCCGAGCCGTAGGGCGAGGAGCGACGGTTGTAACTGTGATCCATGATCTCGGCAGTTTCAGACGCAAGAAACTGACTGTTGCTGAGGAGATCGAGCGTCTCAACCTGTCGTCGGTAGTGATCGTTCATTCTGAGGCGATGAGAGACTGGTTGCGGTCCAATGGGCTGACATCGGAGATGGTGGTGCTTAATCTGTTTGATTATCTTTCTGACCGTCAGGCGTGTGTCGGTCATGTCTATGACCCGATGCACCCGCAGCTGATGTTTGCCGGAAACTGTTCTGTCGCAGCCAACGGCTGGATCTATGATCTGGCTGCTGCCCAGCCGGGGGTTGATCTGGTGATCTATGGAGGTGGATTTGACCGGACGAGGTCGCGGGACAATATCAAGGCCATGGGATATACAGACTCAGATGCACTGATCGCCGGGGCGAAGGGCGATTTCGGAGTCGTGTGGTATGGCAGTTCGCTTGATGAGGGTGCCGGATCGCTGGGCGAATATTTAAAGTACAATGCCCCTCACAAAACTTCGCTGTATCTTCGTGCGGGTCTTCCCGTGGTAATCTGGGATCAGGCAGCGCTTGCCGATGTTGTCCGGCGTCTTGGAGTCGGTCTGTGTGTGCCGTCGTTGAGGGATATAGGTTCAGTTCTTGCCGGTGTGAGTCCTGAGGACTATGCTGCTATGCGCGCCAATGCTGCCGACGTTGCAAAAAGACTTGCCGCCGGATGTTTCATTTCTGAGGCATTGGATGAAGCCGAGCGTCTAATCGGAGGAGCGTCGGAGAAGCACTGATTTCAAACGGTGGCGTATTCGGCGGTTGCGTTCGAAGTGCTCAAGCATTTTGAATACCTTGTCTATTGTCTTGGCAGGATCGAGTCCGCTGAGTTCGGCGTAGCGGCCGACGATGCGTTGCATCAGATCTCGTCTGTGGGATACGCGCATCAGGTTCTTGAGCCGTCGGCGGGTTGATAATTTCCGGCCGAAATGTGACCGGTTTGTGTCTATCAAAGTCATCGCTACCGAGCCGTCGTCGCTGACCTTGTATAATATGTTGTTAAGATTGGGGTCGCCGTGTATTGCACCTGACCGGTGAAGATTGTTCATCAGTGCTGCAACATTGTCGGCAAGCGCAGTGTCGAAGCGGTCGGCATTGACCAACGGTTCGAACAATGGAGTAAAGTCGCTGTGGAGGCAGACGAAATATGCGTCGGTCAATATGCCTTTGCTTGAGATCTCCACACATGCGACCGGAGTCGGCGTATTGAACCCGAGGGAGATGAAGCGGTTGCCGAAGTCGAAGGCTCGCCGGGCTTTGGAACGCGAAACAGTAGAGTAGATCAGTCTGCGGAACAGCGGGAGACGGGCGAAATGTTTGACGACAAGTTCCGTGCCGTCGGGTGCGAGCATGCGTTTGATTTCGTTGCGTCCGCGGAAAATTGTCTCTCCGCTGTCGGCGAACGTGGCCGGCATCTCAGAGAGATAGCTTTGCAAGTGGTTGTACTGCGGGTTGATTTTTAAGAACGTCTTCATTGCGTCGGCAAAATTAGCAAATTCCACACAATTCTTTTGCCATACGGATGTTTTTAATTACTTTTGAGGGCAATGGAGAAATTGATGCACTATATCTGGCAGCATAAATTATGGCTGCAAAGTGACATGGCGACCGTTGACGGGCGTCGGGTGCAGGTTATTGACCCGGGTCTTCATAACGATGACGCCGGGCCTGATTTCTTCAATGCCAAGCTGCGGATCGGCGATGATATGTGGTGTGGCAATGTCGAGATCCATGTAAGGGCGTCGGATTGGTTCCGTCACGGTCATCAGAACGATATGGCTTACGATTCGGTGGTGCTCCATGTTGTCGGGAAAGATGATGCCCGGGTGAGCCGTGCCGATGGCCGGGAGATCCCGCAGCTGGTTATGCCGTGTGCTCCTGATTTCAGTGTGCGCTACGACCGCATGGTCAATGGCTCTTCCGAGCCTTCATGCCGTGAAGAGTTGCCGGCGATGTCCAAGCTGTATATCACCGACTGGCTGTCGAGTCTGGCTTATGAAAGACTTTATCAAAAGGTTGATAGAATACGCGAGCTGTATGATCGTCTCGGCGGCAACTGGACCGAAGTGTTGTATGTCACTCTTGCCCGCGGTCTCGGTTTCGGAGTCAATTCCGACGCGTTTGAACGATTGGCGCTTTCAACGCCGTTGCATTGCCTGATGAAGCATCGCGACTCTTACGAAACGGTGGAAGGCACTTTGTTCGGTCAGGCAGGTTTTCTTGATAATCCGTCCGACAGATCGTACTATGTCGGCCGGATGCAACAGGAATTCAGTTTCATGACCGGAAAGTTTCAGTTGAGACGACCGGTTTCGCTGACGTGGCGCATGGCCCGCATGCGGCCTCAGAATTTTCCACATCGGCGCATCGCCACCTTGGCCGCCTTGATCTGCAGGGGCTTCGGCATTGCGTCGGACATATTTAATGTTAAAACTGAAAGCGACGCCAGACAACTGTTTGACATCGAACTGGCGGGCTATTGGTCGCGACGCTATAATTTTGTGTCGGAATCTGCGCGGTCGGTCAGGGCGTTGAGTCAGGACTCCATAACGATCTTAATTATTAATGTTGTCGTGCCGATGCTCTATGCCTATGGCGTGACTTTCGACGATGGCGGACGGATGGAAGCCGCAGTCAATCTGCTGCATGAACTGAAGCCTGAAGAAAACAGAATCGTCAGGTCGTTTGCCGACGCGGGGGTAGCGTGTCCCGACGCTTTCACTTCGCAGGCAATAATACAATTGCGGCGTAACTATTGTGAGCCTCGCAAGTGTCTCTACTGCCGCATCGGCCATAGAATATTGGCGTCGAAAGCGCGTTATGATGCCGATTGTGGGCGACTGGGCTCGTCGAGCATCAGTTCGTAGATCTGGCGTGTGTCTTTGGCCGATAGTTTGTAATATCCGCCGATTGTCTCGCCTTTGTCTTCGTGGAGTTTGCTGACAAGGAGGTCGATGTCGGGTTCGGCAATGCCGAGGGCTTTGAATGTCAGAGGCATGCGCAGCACTGCGCTGAAGAATGCGCGTAAAGATGCAACGGCTTCAATGGCAGCTGTGCGGTCGTCGGGGGCTTCAACTCCAAACACCCTCCTTCCGAGCTGGGCGACTTTCGACGGCTTGTGATGGGCCATGAATGCCATCCATGCCGGAATTACCACAGCTAGACCGGCTCCGTGGGTTACGCCATAGACGGCGCTGATTTCGTGCTCCATGAAGTGAGAAACCCAATCTTCGCGTCGTCCGCATCCTACGAGTCCGTTATGGGCGAGAGTCCCGGCCCATTCGATGTTGGCTCTTGACTGATAGTCGGTGGGGTCCGCGAGGGCTTTAGGAGCTTCTGTTATAAGCGACAGCAGCAGGCCTTCGGCGAGCCGGTCCGACACTTCGACGCGGCTGGTCGGGGAGAAGTAGCGCTCCATGATGTGAGACATCATGTCTACGATGCCGCATGCCGTCTGATATGCGCTGAGCGTGAACGTCAATTCCGGATCGACGATGGCGAACCGCGGTTTGAGTATACTGTCGGTGCGCAGGCTGAGTTTCTGCAGGGTTTCACGACGGGTGATCACTGCGTTTCCAGATCCTTCGCTGCCGGCTCCGGGAATTGTCAGCACAACTCCGACAGGCAGTGCTTTCTTGACGATCGAGCGTCCTGAAAAGAAGTCCCAGAAATCGCCTTCGTATGGCACGCCGGCAGCCACTGCTTTGGCAGTGTCGATGACCGATCCGCCGCCGATAGCCAGCAGTCCGTCGACATGTTTGTCTCGGGCTATGGCGATTGCTTCATAGACCCGGTCATCTGTCGGGTTGGCCTCGATGCCGCCGTATTCGACATATTCTATCCCGATAGTCGATAATGAGGACTCGATGCGGTCAAGCAGACCGTTGGCCTTGACATATTTTTTCCCGAAGACAATCATGACTTTTTTCACACCCATGAGGAACGTGAGCATACCGGTCTTTTCTTCAGCGCCTCGGCCGAATTCGTAGAGGGTGGGGCTATAAAACGTGAAATTATCCATATGATGAATGTTTTTTATATGATATTAACCATTGCTGTCGGCCGATGGTTCGACAATTTCTTCCAAAAAAATGAACAAAAATAGCGATAAAGACAGAAGTGTAAAAGTTTTTTGCTAAATTTGGCGGTGAGATGGACGTGTGCCATCCACTAACTTACTTATATAAATGAATATGGAAATGTGTGATCCTTCCGCTGTAGGCTGCCCCGCAGAGGAACAGGCCTTGAAACAGACGCCCGTCGACGGCGCCATTGAGAATGCTACTGTAGGAACTTCTGAAAGCGTTGCTGATGCTGAGGCATTGGCCGAAGAAGAAATGACAGACGCAGTTGTCGAGCAGGCTTCTGCCGACAATGAGGTTACAATTGAGTCTTTGCTCGCCAGAGCTAAAGATCTTGCCGAAAAGTCTCCTGCCGATGTGTCGGGAGATGAGTTGCGTCGTTTGCGCCAGGCTTATGTCACATTTCATAAAAACGAGGTTGAGCTTGCGCGTCAGAGTTGGATTGAAGCCGGAAATGATGCCGATGCGTTTGCCGAAAGCAAGAGTGAGACTGACAATGAGATTGAAAAATTGTTGAATCTCGTCCGTGAGCGTAAGGCTGCCTATGCTGCAGAGCTGGAAGCCAAGAAGGCTGATAACCTCGCGCGTAAAAATGCGATTATAGAAGAAATCATAGCGTTGGCAGAAGATACGGACAATGTCAACCGCACTTTTGTCCGCTACCGCGAGCTTCAGGATGAATTTAATTCTATCGGTGAAGTTGCAGCAACTGAAGATACCGGCGTGTGGAAACGCTTTCAGGATGCGCGCGAACGCTATTCCGACAATCTGAAGATCAATAAAGAACTGCGAGACTACGATTTCAAGAAAAATCTCGATAGTAAGCAATTGCTGCTCAATGAAGCGGAAGCGCTTGCAGGAGAGGACGATGTCATAACTGCTTACCGTCGCCTTCAGGAACTCCACGACAAGTGGCGTCAGATCGGTCCCGTTGCAAAGGAAATACGCGACGAGATATGGGACAAGTTCAAGTGCGCGTCGGCAGAAGTGAACAAGCGCTATCAGGCTCATTTCGAAGCACGTAAGGCGCGCGAGGCCGAGAATGAAGCAGGAAAGATTGCAATATGTGAGAGAGTCGAGGCTCTGGATTATTCGGCTTTGAAGTCGTTCAACGCATGGGATGCGATGACCAAGACCATCATTGAAGCTCAGGCCGATTGGAAAAAACTCGGTTTTGCTTCGCGCAAGATGAATAATCAGCTCTTCGCCCGTTTCCGCAGCGTATGTGACAAATTCTTTGCTGCGAAGGCAGAGTTCTTTGCGAACACACGCGACGAACATGCCAAGAACTTTGCTGCAAAAACCGCATTGGCCGACAAGGCTGAGGCTTTGAAGGACAGCACTGATTGGCGTAAGACTACGGATGAATTTGTCGCCATGCAGAAAGAATGGAAAACCATTGGCACTGTTGGCAAGAAAAATAGTGATGCCGTCTGGCAGCGCTTTTTGGCGGCCTGTGACTATTTCTTTGAACAAAAGAAGAAGGCGACATCGGGTGTCCGTCAGACCGAGAATGCCAATCTCAAGGCCAAGCGTGATGTAATCGATCGTCTTGGCAAGATAGATCTGCAGCAGCCGCGCGAGGATGCACTGGCGCAGCTGCATGCACTCCAGGATGAATGGCAGCAGATCGGTCATGTGCCTTTCCGCGAGAAAGATAAAGTCTATGATGCATACCGCGCAAAAGTCAACGAACTCCGCGATGCGCTTAATGTGCGCGAAAACCGTGCCCGCATGGATCGCTTCGAGTCGACTGTCGCCGAAATTGAAGGTGATGCCAACAAACTGTATCGCGAGCGTGAGCGCCTGTTGCGCATAGCCGAAGCCAAGCGTAACGAGTTGAGAACCTACGAGAACAACCTCGGCTTCCTGTCGTCGAAGAGCAAGACCGGAGATTCGATGCTCCGAGAATTCCAGCGCAAGATCGACAGGATCAAGTCCGACCTTGATGCAATCGGAGAGAAGGTCAGCATTATCGACAGTAAACTTTGATTGCAGATTGTTTCAAAGACCTTTGTCGCGAGTCTGATCGAAGGCTGTATGGCCTGATGTCACTCTCAACTTTTTAACCATGTACGCACGATTCCGATATAGAAGCTTAGGTCGTTATCTCAGGCTGTGTTACAGCCTGAGCGACCTCGCTTTATTCAATATGTGTTTTGCTCTGGCTCTGTGGCTTTCAGGCGTGTCGCTTGGGGGCGACCATAAGCTGCTGTGGGTTCTCGTCAATGTCAGCTACATGGCTGTGCTTGTCAGAAACCGGGGGCTCAAGCATAAGGACCGCACGATCTTGCTCGACAGGGTTGTGGCTGATGGCTTGATAAGTGTCGGAGTGCATGCCATGGTGTTTTTATCGCTAAGTGAGTTGCTGAGCAATACGCTTGTGCCACGCACACTCTATTTTGTCTATTACGGCATTATGGTGGTGGCGCTTCCGTCGTGGAATGTTGTTACGCGACGGCTTGTCAAAGCATATCGCCGCCGTGGTTACAATTTCACCCGTGTTGTAATTGTCGGAACAAACAAGACAGCAGAGCGACTGCGGCTTCAGCTTGAGTCTGACTCAGGATTCGGGTATCGCATACTTGGTTTCTCAGATGTCAGGATGTGTGAGGCATTTGAGTATCCCGATGATTATATCGGAGATCTTGACATTTTGCCCGAATATGTGAAGAAAAATAATGTAGATCAGATTTATTACATCTTGCCTTATGGCGAAGGGTGCACGATGCAACGGGTGGTCAAGGCTGCCGACGACAATTGTTCTGACTTTTTTCTCGTGCCGCCGGCCGATCAGTCGCTCGGGCGAGGTTTTGAACTCCACACCATCGGAACGATGCCTGTTCTTGCCTGCCGGCAGAATCCGCTCAAGAATCAGTTCAATGTCTTTGTGAAGCGTGCTTTCGATCTGGTCTTCTCGTCGGTTTTTCTGGTTGTCGTCTATCCATTTGTGTTTGTGCCGGTTGCCATTGCCATCAAACTGACTTCTCCTGGCCCGATATATTTCCGTCAGCAGCGCACGGGTTATGCCGGTAATTCTTTCAATTGTCTTAAATTCAGGACAATGAGAGTCAACAGAGATGCCGATACATGTCAGGCGACGGCCAATGACAAACGAAAAACCCCATTGGGAAACTTCTTGCGCAGGACGAGTCTCGATGAGCTGCCGCAGTTTATCAATGTGTGGAAAGGCGATATGTCGATTGTTGGCCCGAGGCCGCATATGCTCAAGCATACTGAAGATTACTCCAAACTGATTGACCAGTATATGGTCAGACACATCGTGAAGCCCGGCATTACAGGATGGGCGCAGGTCAACGGTTATAGAGGTGTGACTGACCAGCTGTGGAAAATGGAGCGGAGAGTTGAGTGTGATGTGTGGTATATTGAAAACTGGACATTCTTGCTTGATCTGAAGATAATCGTGCGCACCTGTCTGAATGCAGTCAAAGGTGAAAGCAATGCTTATTGATGCTATAAAATAAAAATATGATTCCTGAAAATGAAATTTTCGGCCGGGCATGTCTGCTTTTGGGCGAAGAAGCCATGGCGCGTCTATCTTCGATGCGCGTTATCGTGTTTGGCGTAGGTGGTGTCGGTTCGTGGTGTGCCGAGAGCCTTGTTCGCACAGGAGTGCGTCATCTCACGATTGTCGACTGCGATAAGGTTTGCGTAAGCAACATCAACCGCCAGCTGATGGCTACCACTGAAACAGTCGGTCAGCCTAAGGTCGAAGCTTTGAAATCCCGACTTCTGACCATCAACCCCAATGCGGAAATCGATGCGAGATGCGAGGTTTTCACCGAAGAGACTTCCGCTCAGTTTGATCTTGGAAGCTATGATTATGTGATTGACGCCATAGATTCGCTCAAGGACAAAGTGTTGTTGATCGAACGTGCCACGGAGTCCGGCGCAAAATTCTTTTCGTCAATGGGCGCGGCTCTGAAACTCGATCCTACCAAGATATCTGTAGCCGAATTCCGTAAAGTGACAGGTTGTCCTTTGGCGCGGGCGCTCAGGCAGCGGTTCAAGAAGATGCAGCGTTGGCCACGGCGTAAATTCATGTGTGTCTATAGCGATGAGCTGCTCCGCAATCAAGGCGCTTGTGGCGACAGTGACGATGCGGTAGATGGATTTGCAGCCGACGGCCCACGTCCTTCGGCCAAGGTTCAGATCAATGGCTCGCTGATGCACATAACGGCCATTTTCGGCCTCACTTTGGCCGGATTGGTCGTAAAAGACGCGGTCAATTGTTAAAATAGTATAATTGTCACATTTAATTCATGATTTAGTTGTGGTTTTGTAACTTTTTCGTAACTTTGCACCGTTAAGCAACACAGTGAATTATGAAAAAACTAACAGCAAAACTATCAGTTGCAATTTTTATCGCAACTGCTATCTGTTCTTGCGGCGGTTCAGCTAAGACCGCAGAAAAGCAGGAAAAGGTGGCTGATCATGTCATGTTGCTTGGAACATTCGATAAGGATAGCGCTTACCGTTACGTTGCCGAGCAGGTCGCATTCGGGCCGCGCGTACCGGGTACAGCAGCCCATGATGAATGCGGACGTTATCTTGTCGATTGTCTGCGCCGATTCGGGGCCGACACGGTTTATGAACAAAAAGCAGTTGTTGAAGCGTTCAATGGCGATAAACTTCCCATAACCAATATTTTTGCAAGATATAATCCGGAAGCAGTCAACCGGGTGCTTCTTGTTGCCCATTGGGATTCACGTCCTTGGGCCAACATGGAGAGCACTGAAGATAAACGCACTATGCCCGTTCCCGGAGCCAATGACGGCGGCAGCGGTGTCGGAGTATTGCTTGAGATCGCACGAAATCTTGGCCTCAAGGCTCCTGATTGCGGAGTTGATATTCTTTTTACCGATGCCGAAGATTACGGCAACAGCAACGGCTTTGTCAACAACGATGAAAGCTGGTGTCTCGGCACTCAATATTGGGTGAAGAACATGCCTTATAATTCGGTCAACCGCCCGTCGTATGGCATATTGCTTGATATGGTCGGAGGGTCAGGTGCGCGCTTCCATCGCGAACTTCTGTCAAACAATGTGGCTAAAGCTCCGACTGTCAAGATCTGGAGCGAGGCCAAGTCGCTCGGTTTTGATGATGTATTCATCAATAAGGTCGGTGGGGCTGTGGTCGATGATCATGTGTTCCTCAATAAGGCCGGTATTCCGACCACTGACATTATCGAGCATATGAGCGAAGTTACCGGCGATTTTCCGGCGACATGGCATACGCTCGATGACGACATGCAGCATATAAGCACCACTACTTTAGACGCTGTCGGCAAGACAGTGCTGAATGTAATATATAAAGAAAAAGCTATATTATGAGTATCGAACAACGCCAGCAGGACCTTATAGCTGAATTTGCCGATATTGATGACTGGATGGATCGCTATGGCTACATTATCGATCTCGGCAATGCTTTGCCGCCAATCGATGAGTCAAAGAAAACACCTTCAAACCTGATCGAAGGTTGCCAAAGCCGTGTGTGGCTTGACGCTGAGCTCGACGCCGACGGCAATGTCATGTTTACAGCCGACAGCGACGCCATCATAGTCAAAGGTATAATATCGTTGCTGATCAGTGTGCTCAACGGTCACAAGCCTGCCGAGATACTTGATGCCGACCTCCATTTCATAAATGACATAGGTCTTGGCGAACATCTTTCGCCGACGCGAAGCAACGGTCTGCTGGCCATGGTTAAACAGATGAAAATGTATGCCATGGCTTTCAAAGCTAAGGCCGAACTCTGACGTAGCGCATCAACGGCACTCTGTGTCAGATTGTCGTCGAGGCATTATCCCCGATCGTGTTAAAGCCATCTTTTCTGCAGAGGCCGCCTGTGGCTTTTGCGTGTTACGATTATATTTTGTATCTTAGCGGCTTAAATTGATAAAGAAAAAATATCAACCTTAAAATAACACGACACTTATGTTTAAGAATCAACCTAAGGGCCTCTATGTGTTAGCTCTTGCCAATACCGGTGAGCGCTTCGGCTACTACACTATGCTTGCGATATTTCTGTTCTATCTGCAGGCGAAATTCGGCTTCGATGCTACATGGACCGGACAGATTTTCTCAATTTTTCTCGCTTTGGTCTATTTCATGCCGTTGATTGGCGGTTGGTTGGCTGATAAATGGAGTTTCTCGAAATGTGTGATGTCAGGTATCGCCGTAATGTTTATCGGCTATGCTTTGATGTCGGCGCCGACTCCAGTCCGCACCAACACTTCGATGATGATAATGTTTGCGGCACTGCTGCTCATATCTGTCGGAACTGGTTTGTTCAAAGGCAATCTTCAGGTGATGGTCGGCGACTTGTACAACGATCCCAAGTACAGCAGCAAGCGCGACACTGCTTTCTCGCTGTTCTATATGGCCATCAATCTTGGCTCGATGTATGCTCCCGGTGCGGCTATCACGCTGAAAAACCTTGCTCTCGAAAAAGCAGGTTTCCTCACCAATGACTCGATGATGGCGACTGTAAGCAACTGGTGTCTTGATACCGACGGTTTCACAAACATGCCGGCAGATCCCGAAAAACTTACTGCGATGCGCGATTTTGCCTTGCAGAAGGGCATGGAAACCGGAGGAGATGTATCGGCATTCCTGACCCGGTACATCACTAACTTTGCGTCGCAATGCCAAGGAGCATATGCTTCTATCTCAGATTTTGCCAACCAATATATCACAGCGTTCTCGACTGGATGTTCTTATGCGTTCACCCTTGCATGTGCATCGCTTGTCGTAAGTTTCCTTATCTACATACTTGGACGCCGCACCTACTCTCATATCATAACAGACAAGAAGAATCCCGTGGCGAAGACCCAGAATGTTGCAGCCGGACAGGAATTGAGTCCCGAGCAGACAAAACAACGTGTCGTGGCTCTGCTTCTTGTATTTGCTGTCGTGATTTTCTTCTGGATGGTGTTCCACCAGAATGGTCAGACTCTCACCGAGTTTGCCAAGAGCTGTACATCGCCTGACTCGAGCACCTGGACCCGCATCGGATTTAATCTCTGGGCGCTGACTGCAATCTGGATCGGCGTATATGCATTGTTCAGTTTCATCCAGAGCGCGACCGCCAAAGCACGCACTATCAGCGGCGTGATACTTGCGGCATGTATCGGCGCAGTCGCCTGGATCTATCTTAAACTCACCCCTGACACTCTCACAGGCATCGACCCTGCGTCGTATCAGCAGTTCAATCCGTTCTACGTTGTGGCCTTGACGCCGTTCTCTCTCGCATTGTTCGGATGGCTTGCCAAAAAGAAAAAAGAGCCTTCGGCACCGCGCAAGATCGGTTATGGCATGGTCATGGCCGGAGCTGCGTATGTGTTGATGGTTTTCGGATCGCTCTCGCTTGTCGGCACTAACGGCGACGTTTCGTCCAACTGGCTGATCTCTACTTACCTCCTTCTGACTTTTGCCGAATTATTGCTTTCGCCGATGGGTATTTCGTTTGTCAGCAAGGTGGCACCTCCGAAACTGAAAGGTGCTATGATGGGTGGCTGGTTTGCAGCAACAGCCATCGGCAACTATCTTGTGTCGATACCGATGCTCCTCTGGGGAAAGATCCCGACAACTCTCATCTGGGCTATCCTCATCGGTCTCTGTCTCCTCTCCGCTGCATTCATTTTCTCTATAATGAAGAAACTCGAAGCCGCAACCGGCGACACCGAACCTGTTGCCGTTGACGACGAGCTCGAAACAATTGAAGACGACGTAATTTAAAGATGATGTCATCATCCATGCTCCATAGCGACACACTCGTTATCATTCCGATGTATAACGAGTGTGAAAATGCTTCGGCCATAATTGACGCTGTGCTGGCGTTGCCCCACAGTTTTGACATACTTGTAATCGACGATAATTCGCCCGATGGAACCGCGGCTATAGTTAAGTCAAAAATTGAAGAGTGCCCCGGACGCGTACATATAATCGAACGCGAAGGAAAGCTCGGATTGGGCACGGCGTATATCGCCGGTTTCAAATGGGCACTCGAGAGGGGCTATGACTATATATGTGAGATGGATGCTGACTTTTCGCACAATCCGGCAGATCTGATGAAGCTTTATGACGCAGCAGCTAACGGAGGGGCAGACGTCGCCATCGGATCGCGCTATGTGACCGGAGTCAATGTTGTCAACTGGCCGATCGGACGTGTGCTGATGTCTTATTTCGCATCAAAATATGTGCGCGTTGTGACAGGTATGAACATCCACGACACTACCGCAGGATTTGTATGCTATCGTCGCCGTGTGCTCGAAGTGATGGACCTTGATGCAGTGAAGTTCAAGGGCTATGCTTTCCAGATCGAAATGAAATTCACTGCTTACAAATTCGGCTTCCGAATAGTCGAAGTGCCTATAATTTTTGTCAACCGCGTGCTCGGAGTCAGCAAGATGAACGGCGGAATATTTGGAGAAGCGGTTTTCGGCGTCGTCAGGCTTAAATGGGACAGCTTGTTTAAAAAATATCAGAAATGATAAAAACACTTATATATAATGTAAATGTCGTGACACCCTGCGGGGTGTCACGTGGTTTTGTGGCCATAGGCGGCGACGGACTTATATTGAATGTCGGAGACGGAGATCCACAGACAGAAATGCTTGACTCCGCTGCGGCTGTAGTCGATGGCCGTGAGGCATTGCTGATGGCCGGGGCGATAGACTGTCATGTCCATTTCCGTGAGCCCGGACTGACTCACAAGGCTTCTATTGCCAGTGAAAGCCGTGCGGCTGTCGCCGGTGGAGTGACATCGTTCTTCGATATGCCCAACACTGTGCCGCAGACCGTCACGATAAGTGCCGTCGAGCAAAAAGTGGAGATTGCTTCGCTTACATCTCTTGCTAACTATGCCTTCTTTATAGGTGCGACCAACGACAATCTTGATCAGCTGCTCGCAGCTGATTATACCCGCATCCCCGGCATCAAACTGTTCATGGGGTCGTCGACCGGCAACATGCTTGTCGACAGCGAAAATTCGCTGACGCGTCTGTTTGAAGCAGCTCCGGCTCTGATATCGGTGCATGCTGAAGACGAAATGACCATCAAGGCCGCACGCGCGAAGATAGAGGCTCAGTATGGGGTAGATGCTCCCGTAGGGCTGCACACGCAACTAAGGCCTGCTGAGGCCTGCTATAAAGCGACTGCACATGCAGTCGATCTGGCCCGGCACTATGGTTCGCGTTTGCATGTGGCTCATCTGACAACAGCGGCCGAACTGTCGTTGCTCGACGCCGGACTTCCATTGGGCGAGAAAATGATAACGGCTGAAGTGTCGCCCCATCATCTGTTGTGGACCGACAATGATTACGAACGCAAGGGGGCTCGGATAAAAATGAATCCTTCAGTCAAGTCAGCCGTCGATCGCGCTGCCCTGCGTGACGCTGTCGTGTCAGGACTTATCGACGTAGTTGCTACAGATCACGCACCGCATCTTCTCTCTGAAAAGCAGGGTTCGTTGTTCAAGGCTATGAGCGGAGCGCCTATGGTGCAATTCTCATTGCTGGCGATGCTCGACATGTTCGATCCGTCGACCGTTACACGGGTGATGTCGGCAAATCCGGCATTGTTGTTCGGTATAGCCGGTCGAGGCGTGATCGCCGAAGGAAACTATGCCGACCTTGTGCTGGTAGAGAAACTGCCCTCGCCTCATGTCATTGCAGACGCGGATGTATTGAGTCTTTGCGGATGGACACCTCTTGACGGTGAAAGCATTGGCCATAAGGTGGTGAAGACATGGGTCAACGGAAACCTTGTGTATGACCATGGTGTTATAAACGAAGATAATAAAGGATCACAGATAATTTTCACTCCACGCCGATGAGCGATAAGAACCCAAAATATGTCGGTTTGACCCCTGAGCAGGTTGAGGATTCTCGGCAGCTCCATGGGGTCAACGTGCTTACTCCGCCACCGCGGCCCTCGCTCTGGCGCAAATTTCTCGATTGTTTCGCCGATCCTCTCATCAGAGTGCTTCTTGTCGCTCTGTTGCTTTCTGTCGGCATTGCGCTCTATGAATATCTGACCGACGTGAAAGGGCTCTCTGTGTTTCTCGAGCCGTTGGGCATATTCTGTGCTGTGGCGCTGGCCACATTGATCGGCTTCTGGCTTGAAGTCAGTGCTGACCGAAAGTTTGAAATTCTCAATCAAGTCAACGATGACCTTTTGGTGAAGGTCTTGAGGGCTGGTGGCGTGACGCAGATCCCGCGCAGAGACGTCGTGGTAGGAGACATATTGATTCTTGAACAGGGCGACGAGATCGTGGCCGACGGTCGTCTGCTCGATTCTATGAATTTGCTCGTCAATGAGAGCTCTTTGACCGGAGAACCTCAGATCAGCAAATCGCATGTGGCCTCCGAGTGCGATGCCGACGCCACTTATCCCTCTGACGAAGTGCTCAAGGGCTCGACCGTGATTGAGGGTAGGGGTGTAGCCGAAGTGACGGCTGTCGGCGATGCCACACAATATGGTAAAGTCTATGAGGCTGCCGGTATAGATTCTGGAGTTAAGACCCCGCTTTCGATTCAATTTGAGCGTTTAGGCCGGTTGATCGCCAATCTGAGCTACATCGTCGGAGGGTTGATCGTGGTCGGACGCTGCGTTATTTTTGATTGGTCGTCGGCCACAGCGTTGCAGGCTATAGATTATGGATTGACGACAATAATGCTTGCTATAACGCTGATCGTTGTCTCGGTTCCGGAGGGATTGCCGATGAGTGTCACCCTCAGTCTGGCTCTCAGCATGCGCAGAATGCTCGCATCTAACAATCTTGTCCGTAAACTTCACGCATGCGAGACAATGGGAGCGACTACGGTCATTTGCACAGACAAGACCGGAACATTGACGATGAACCGCATGACAGTCGATGCAACCGATTTTGCATGGCTCGGAGCCGGACAATCACTCCCGCACGACGGGCGCGACGCCGATATCATAGCCGAGGGCATCGCGGTCAACTCAACAGCGTTTGTTAATTTCGACAATGAAGACCACCCCGTCCCGGTGGGAAATCCGACTGAAGGGGCGTTGTTGATGTGGCTTTATGAAAATGGTCGTGACTACCTGAAACTGCGTGAGAATGTGGCTGTGGTTGAGCAATTGCAATTTTCGACTCAGCGCAAGTACATGGCAACGGTCGTTGACTCGCCCTTGCTGAAGCGGAGAGTGCTCTATGTCAAAGGCGCGCCTGAGATTGTGCTTGCCGCAAGCAATCGCGTTGCCGGAGATCTCAGCCGCGACAGCATACTGTCTACTCTGGCCGATTATCAGTCGCGAGCCATGCGCACTCTCGGTTTTGCCTATGCTTTCATCGACGATGATTCTTGTGATGTCATAGTCGACAACTCTATAAATCCAACAGTCGAATTAACTTTTATCGGGGTTTGTGCGATAGCCGACCCTGTGAGGTCTGAGGTCCCGGAGGCCATAGCGCGCACATTGAAGTCGGGTATCGGGGTCAAAATTGTCACCGGTGACACTCCCGGCACTGCGCGAGAGATAGGACGGCGTATAGGACTATGGACAGATGCTGACAGTGACGATGCATGTATCTCCGGGCCTGAATGGGCTGAATTGTCGGATGACGAAGCCTTGAGTCGTGCGCGGTCGATCAAGATCATGTCGAGAGCCCGTCCTACCGATAAATCTCGTCTCGTGAAGATGCTGCAGTCGCTCGGCGAAGTCGTGGCGGTTACAGGCGACGGAACCAACGATGCACCGGCTCTCAATGCTGCGCAGGTCGGATTGTCGATGGGCGACGGCACGGCTGTAGCAAAAGAGGCATCCGACATAACGATCATGGATAATTCATTCGCTTCGATAACAAAAGCCGTGATGTGGGGGCGTTCGCTTTATCAGAACATACAGCGCTTTATCCTGTTTCAGCTGACGGTCAATCTTGTGGCTTGTGTGATTGTGGTTATTGGCGCATTTACAGGGACAGAATCTCCGCTGACGGTCACACAGATGCTGTGGGTCAACCTCATCATGGATACTTTTGCTGCGCTTGCCCTTGCATCGCTGCCTCCGAGCATGGAGGTGATGGATCACAAACCGCGCCGGCCGGGAGACTTCATCATAACGAAGGCAATGTATGTCAGAATAATAGGTCTGGGTCTTCTGTTCACAGTTTTGCTATATGGTCTGATGCAATATTTCAGAATGAGTCCGGTCGACAGTCTTTCGGAATTCAGTCTGCCTGATTTTTTCAAAGCTCTGTTTTCAAAACCCGGTGGCGGCTCGCTGACGACTTACGATCTGACAATGTTCTTCACAGTCTTCGTATTCCTTCAGTTCTGGAATCTTTTCAATGCACGCTCATTTGCGAGCGGCCATACTGCTTTTCATGATTGCCGCCATAGCATTGTCTTCTTTTTGACGCTGACGATTATATTCTTCGGTCAGATTGCTATCGTCTATTGCGGTGGTCCGATGTTCAATGTTTGTCCTATATCGATGGCTGACATGATCGCCATAATAGCAGCGACATCGCCGGTGATGATCGTCCCGATGCTTTGCACTCTTGCGAAATCGGTCAATAAAGGCTGAAAAATACGTGTTTTTGGTTCTTGTAATGGTTTAGGTGCGTTTTTTGTGTTACCTTTGTGGTAATAATCATCTATTCAAACCATAAAACCATTACTACATGAAATTTACAGGCGCAATTTCAGCTTTTACACTGGCATTGGCAATGGCTTCGTGTGGGTCGAGTCCAAAAACCACACAAGTTAAATGGGAAACTCTCGGTAACTATTCCGATGAGTCAGGCAATTACTACATACAACGTATGACTGTCACCGGCGATCTCGATTTCGACCGCTTGGCCTTCAATCAGTATCCGAGGGTGATGAAGTCGCTTAATCCTGCCGATACACTCATTGAAATTATCCCCAACTACTATTGCATAGCTTCTCCCCGTTTCCGCGAAGCTCAAGGTGACAGCGTGGTGATTGAAATTCGTGTCAATGACGTGATGCGTTCGATCTGCTATGCTCCCGATGGTTTCCATCGGGTAAATGCCGACGGCTCGACATCGCCTGTCGAATTTTCGTTCGGATCGTTGACCGCAACCCCCGAGTTGTATTCGACGGCTGATGAAGACCGCATGCCGAAAGCCGATGAAATATACAGTTTCAATGAATCGCTGGTAGCTGAGACTCCTGGCGACTATGAAGCAATACCATCGTTCAAAAAGGTGACTCTCACCGATGGCGAATCTACAGTGTCAGATATCAAGATCGTCGAAAAAGTTGCTGATCCATCTAATGGCGAAAAGTACACAATTACTATAAAAGACAATGTGGCGACTGTCGAAGCAGCGCAGGCGTTCATGAAAAATGCCCGTCGCCGTGCAGAGGATCTCATCGCAGGTTTCAGCGGTCAGACTGTGCCTAACGCTGTGGTGGAAGATGAACCGGATTTCCGCTACCGTGGTGTTATGATCGACATCTCCCGCAATTACCAGACTCCCGAAGAACTGAACCGCATACTCGACATGCTTGCGCGCTATGGTTTCAATCATCTGCATTTCCATTTCAACGACGATGACGCATGGCGACTCGACATCCCCGGCTTGCCCGAACTGGTCGAGGTCGGAGCTCGCAGAGGTTATACACTCGACGATGCCGATTTCCTCGTGCAGATCCATGCAGGTGATGGCAATCCTGATTCAACTGAAGGCACTGCCAACGGATATTTCACTCAGGACGATTTCATCGCCATGCTTCAGTATGCCGACAGCTTGGGCATAAAAGTGCTTCCCGAAGTTGAGTCTCCCGGCCATGGTCGTGCGGCTATCAAGGCGATGGAAAACCGTTATCGTAAGACTGGCGACGCATCGCTCCGTCTGATTGAAGACGGTGATGTCTCGACCTACACATCTGCCCAGGGTTTCCACGACAATGTGATGAATCCGGCACTTGAGTCGACTTATAAGTTCCTCGAGACTGTGTTCGACGGCTTGATCGACATGTATGCACGCGCCGGTGTTGAGCTGCCTGCGATCCACATCGGTGGTGACGAAGTGCCTCACGGAGCTTGGGGCGGTGCGCCTTCGGTGATCAAGTACAAGGAGGAAAACGGAGTGGCAAACGACCACGACATGCACGCAGTGTTCAACCGTCGTCTTTCCGACTACCTTGCATCTAAAGGTGTGAAGGTGTCAGGATGGCAGGAAGTTGTGTGCGGACGAAGCGATGATTATAATAAGGCTGTATCGGCCAACACCTACTCGGTCAACAGTTGGACTCAGTCGCTCACGTCGCCCGATGCTCCTTCACGTCAGGCTCTCGATGGTAATTATCCTCTGATTCTGAGCAATGTCAATCGGTTCTACCTCGACATGAGCTCAAGCTACCATCCCGACGAACGTGGTCTGACATGGAGCACTCCTGTTGACGAATTTGTTGCGCTTGGCGGCTACCCCGAAGATCTGGTAGTGCTTCAGCCCGGCGACCGTGAAAAGATATTCGGACTTTCCGGCCAGCTTTTCTCTGAGACAGTGCGCAGCGCAGCCGACGAGGAGATGCGTCTCCTGCCTAAGATGCTCGGTCTGGCCGAACGTGCGTGGAACAGCACTCCGACATATACCGACGCAGGTTTTAATGCGGTTATCGCCGACCGTGAAATTCCCCATTGGGAGAAGGAAGGCTACAACTATCATCTTCGTCAGCCAGGCATAAAGGTTGTCGATGGCAAAGCGTTGATGAATGTTCCCTATGCAGGTAAAGGTGAAATCAGATACACTCTCGACGGAAGTGATCCGGCTGCATCGTCTGAGTTATATACAGGCGAGATCGAGATCCCTGCCGACTGCAAGCAGATACGTGCAACTTACTTCCTCAACGGAAAACAGTCTGTTGTGACTATCGCCCGTCTCTGACCTGAAACGACATAGAAACGCAAATCCGCAATCGCTTCGAAAAGAAGCCGGTTGCGGATTTTTTTGGGCGATAATGTAATAATATCTCAGTGACTGAGTCTAATGCTTGAACAATGTAAATTATAAAAGAATTATGGTATCGTTAAAAATGAAGCGCAACATTTGGCTGGCGCTGGCAATTGTATCTCCGCTGGCTGTAATCGACAGAGCTATAAGAGTCTGGTCTGGGGAAATGGAATGGTGGCAACTTGCGAGTTCGGTTGTCATCTCAGCCTGGTGTTTTAAATTCTATTTTTGTTTCAGTCGCAAGTATAAAGAAGCTCAGTCGGCTTGTAGTTGAGACTACTTCTTATTTGTAGTTCTCGGCAGCGTCTCGGATGGCATAGAACAGGCGGCGGTAAGCGTCAGTCAATTCTATTCCTCTGCGAGCCATCACACGCTTTGCGACATCGAAGAATTTTGTCATCGACACATCGCTGAAGCCTGCAGTGCCGCCTTCGCTGAACGATGCCACAAAATTGCGGGGGAAGCCGGTGCCGTGGATGTTGACTCCGACACCTACGACGGTAGCGGTGTTGAACATCGTGTTGATGCCGGCTTTAGAGTGGTCGCCCATTATTAATCCGCAGAATTGCAGACCGGTGCGCATGAAGCGGTGGGTGGGATAGTTCCACAGTTTGATTTCGGTGTAATCGTTCTTGAGATTGGATGCCACGCAGCCTGCTCCGAGATTACACCACGATCCGATCACCGCATTTCCGAGGAAGCCGTCATGGGCTTTGTTCGAATAGCTGTGGATCACCACGTTGTTGAGTTCTCCGCCGACTTTCGACCAAGGCCCTATGGTGGTGTCACCGTAGATTTTCGAACCCATATTGACTATCGAGTGCTCGCAGACTGCAATAGGACCGCGCAGGGCCGAGCCTTCCATCACTTCTGCATCGGCGCCGATATACACCGGTCCGTTCTTGACGTTGATGAAGCAGCACTCCACAGAGGCTCCTTCTTCGATAAAAAGTTGCGAAGGGTCGCCGACTATAGTGACTGTGCTGCTGGGCGGCATAGTCTTTCGTCCTGCGGTGAGCATGGCGAAGTCTGAGGTCAGTTCATGTCCGTTCATCATGAATATGTCGGTGAGCTTTTCTACTCGTTTCACTTCGCCGTCGTATGTCTTGGCTTTGTTGCCGCAGCCTCGTGTCGCGATGAAGTTACCCGCGCTGTCTTGCAAAACATCTCCCGGTTGCAAAGCCTCTATGGCATCGGCCAGTTGCCGGGAGGCAATAATGTTGGAGGCGATGGTCACACTTGCGCATTCATCAGATGTGCAAGGGTAGAGTTCGGCCAGGTAATCACAGGTCCGGTAACTATAGTTTCCGGGAAGCAGACGCTCCCATTTCTCGCGAAGCGTGAGAGCTCCGATGCGGATTTCAGATACGGGCCGTGTGTAGGACATCGGCAGCAGATTTTCTCTTACGTCGTTGTCGTCGACAAGTATATAGTCCATAGTGTTGACGTTTGGTTTTTGGATATGATGTGCAAAACTACTGAATTTGGATGACTTTGCCGAAAAAATGCGTAATTTTGCGCAAAATATCGAAACGAATTATGGAGTTTATAGAGACTGAATTAACCGGAGTTTATCTGATCAAACCTGTTCGTCATGGTGATGCACGAGGTTATTTTTGTGAAACATTCCGCAGAGACGAGTTTGAGCGTCATATCGGTCATATAGACTTTGTGCAGGATAATGAATCGAAATCCCACTATGGCGTTGCCCGCGGCCTTCATTACCAGGCCGGAGCGGCATCGCAGGCCAAGTTGGTCAGAGTTTCGGAAGGAAAGGTGATTGATTATGCCGTCGATTTACGGAGAAATTCCCCTACATTCGGCCGGTATATAGCTGTCGAACTGTCGTCGGAGACAGGTCATCAGTTATTCATCCCTCGAGGCTTTGCCCACGGATTTGTGGTTGTCAGTGAAACCGCCATGTTTCAATATAAGGTTGACAACCGATACGATCCGTCGGCCGAGAGGTGTATCAGGTTTGATGATCCGACACTCTCGATAAGATTTCCTATGGCAATAGACTGTTTGCAATTTTCAGAGAAAGATCTGTCCGGCAAAACGTTTGAGGAGAGCGATAAATTTTAGATACTGATCTATTTTGCCAATAGGGTGTGGCTTCGCGCAAAATGATGCTGTTTGCGCAAAGTTGTGTGCTTTTGTCTTAAAATTTATGGTTGTCGGTGGAATTTTGTGCTGTTGTTGATGATTAATCAGATTTATTTGTATACCTTTGCGCAAAGCTGACAAATATAGATTTAATCATTACAACATTGCCCCGATGAAAAAACTTTTATCCCTCGTTGCGCTGATGTCTGCCGGAGCGGCAGTCGCCCAGCTTCCCGAAAATGCCATTGACCTTTCAGCTAAAGGCACGGCTAATTGTTACATAGTCGAGCCTGGATCGACTGCATATTTTGATGCCACACATAAAGGCAATTCGACGACAGAGTTGACCGGCGATGCCGCAGGAGTTAAACTCGTATGGCAGTCTGACCAGTCGCTGATCAATCGTCTTGAGTTCGATAAAACTTCAGGGTGTATCTGTGCATGGACGTCATCTAAGGCTGGTAACGCGCTTGTTGCGGTGACGGATGCCGACGGGAAGATACTCTGGAGCTGGCATCTGTGGATAACTGATTATGATCCGTCCAATGATTACACTACCGCCCCAAATGCGTCGGGGACTACATGGACGTTTATGGATAGAAATCTCGGAGCCGTCTCGACTGAGCGCGGATCGTTTGATAATTTTGGACTGTTGTATCAGTGGGGGCGTAAGGATCCGTTTCCCGGAGCTGCATCTTTCACGGTGATGAATGATGACTACACTTATGAAAAAGATGGAGAACCGACACTCTACGACATTGACAATAATGTATTGCCTAAGATATCGTCAAAAACTGCCTATCACGGCACTATTGACCTGTCGGTCTCTAATCCGGATACATTCTATGCGATGACTTACCTGCACACAGGCGAAGTTGATGAATATGGTCAGGAGGTAGTGCTCAACGACTATATTACAGGAGACTGGGTCGACGTTTCCAACGATGACTATTGGGGTGGGGAATCTATGAAGAAAACCATCTACGATCCGTCGCCTGTAGGTTATAAAGTGCCGGTGTGTGATGCCGATGGCAACACTCCATATGACTGGTTGACCTATGCAGCAATGAAATGGGACGGAGAAAACAACGGCGCGGAGCAGGATGGACAGTGGTTTCCTGCGACAGGCACCAGAGCTTATGCGTCAGGTACGCTTGACTATCCCGAAGGTGGCAACCCTTACAGTGGTTTGTGGATAGGGACAAAGGGCAAGACTTCAAGCAATCTTGAATTATATCCCGATCTTTACGGGCAATATATGTTCATCATTAATGGTAAGCGAACATTCAAGGTCAGCAAGGATAAACGCTCGCAGGGTATGTCACTGCGCTGTGTCCGCGACGAATCGTATGACACATCGGGTGTCAGTGATCTGGCTGTTGACAAAGCCGACGGTGTGGCGCCGGTGTATAATCTACAGGGCGTTGTCGTTCTCGATCGCGCTGATGAAGGTCAGTTGAAGACCTTGACTCCCGGTCTTTATATCTATAAATCCCGCAAGATAATCGTTAGATAAGACTTTAGATAATACTGATGATTTGACGGTGCGGGACGAAAAAAACGATCCCGCGCCGTCTTTTTTAGTCTAATAAGTTGTTTTTAATATTTTTTAGTATTACCTTTGGCTGGTATCATAAAAACACGTCGCTATGGCACGAAGAACGAACCTTATCATAAATACCGTATTACTTTTGGGCGCATTGACGATGCATGCGACCGAAAGGGATAATGTTGTCATAAAAAGTGCGATCGAAGAGTATCGGCTTGTGCCTTCTCAGGATGGCTTGACCGTTAAAACATTGACTAAAATTCAATACGAGGCAACCAAACATTCGGCCGTAGTTGTGCCGATGATTTATTACAATGATGTCATATCGCTTGACAAAGTTTCGGGCGGAAAAGCACAATACCGCGATGCCAACAGCCCGTCGGTGTTTCATGACGACAGCCGTATCTGCTATTTCAAGGCCGATCTGAAGGCAAAAGGGGCGAAAGCGTCAGCTGAATTCAGACGTACAATCAAGGACGGGGCTTATTTTTCAAGGATTTTTCTTGAGGAGTCATACCCGATAGTTGAAAAGTTTGTAAAAATTGAAATTCCTGCCGAGTTCAGCCATATCGAGCCTTTGGCTGTGAATTTTCCCGAAGATAAAATTATAATCAACGATTTTGTGCGCCCCGACGGTGTGCGCGAGGTGAATTATGCAATCTCCGGTTTGCCGGCGATGTGCTCCGAGTCACGGCAGCCTTCTGTCATGGCTTCGAGTCCGTATATACTTATCAGAGGATATTTCCAAAACGTAGATTCGCTATATCGATATCATCGTCGGATGCTCGATGTCGACACTGTCATTCCTGATGTTGGATCTGTGCTTGCCCAGATTATTGGTGACGGTGCGGCGACCGAGCGTCAGCGCATAGCCCGTCTGTATGATTACGTTCAGCATAAGGTGCGCTATGTGGCGTTTGAGGAAGGCGAGGCAGGTTATCGGCCTGACACTCCGGCAGAAGTGCTTCGCAAACAATATGGCGATTGTAAAGGTATGGCGTTGCTGTTGGCGACATTGCTCAACCGGTCAGGAGTGGAGGCTTACATTGCTTCGGTCGGGACAAACAGCATACCGTTCAAAATTTCCGAGCATCCGACTCTTGCCGCCACCAATCACATGATCTGCATCGTGCCGGATGGCGACGGTTATCTCTTCCTTGATCCGACTGCTGAATATGTGTCGCCTGATCATGTCAACAGTTCGATAGCTGGCAAAGATGCCATGATGTTTCTCCCCGATGGATACCGTCTTGTCGACATCCCTGCTGCCGAAGCGTGGATGTCAGTCGATGATATGAGGGTTGACTATACGCTAAGTGATGGCGAGCTGTCGGGCAAGATCAAAAGATCCTATACCGGAGATATGCGCATTTTTGTCCAGATGGCTCTCGACGGAGTGCCGATGGGCAAGCGCGACGAATTGATGGCGCGGGTCATGGTGCCTGCTGACAAAGTGAAGCTTCAGCCAGGCAATGTCTGCGAACAGACAACCGAAAACGACGTCTATGAAATGTCGGCCGAGTTTGACAGCGGCAATTTAATGGTTGACACTGGCGATGCGGTTTATGTCGACATGAATGTGTCGGGACATTCGTTTGCCGACAGGGTAGATCTTACCGACCGCAGATCAGATTATCAACTGCCGTTTGTGTCGGTGGTGAGATTGACCGCCGCGATGGCAGTTCCCGAAGGGTATACAGTCGGTGAAATTCCCGAGGATGTCGAGGAAAGATGTGCCGGCTCAGTCTTCTCATGCCGCTATACGTTTGACAACGATGTAGTCACAATGGTCAAGACTATGGAGATTAATGATAGGCTCGTGCCTGTAGCGGAGCTGCCGCAATGGAATAAGACCATAGCCAGATGGAACGAAGCGAGCAATCGTCAGATAGAATTTCTAAAAAACAAATAAAATGAAACGCCTGTTAAGACCTATCGCAGCGGGTATCGTGGCTGTGAGTGTTTCTTTGGGGCTGTGTGCGGCCAAAGGAGATGATTATCGTGAATTTGCAGCCCGAGTGCGTAACGACGTGTACTCTATGGAACTGCCGGCTTTTGAAGTTCGCGAAGTGCCGGACAAGTATAAAGACGAATCGATGGTTTACATTGCCGCATATCATGAGTACAAGGTCAGGCGCAACACAGAGCGCAGCCGCTTGCCGGGTACGCTGATGTCTTATTCCGACGACAAGAGAGTGCAGGGTGGCGAGTTGCTGAGGTTGCTCGTCAAGCTCAATGACAAAGCTGCGCTCGAGACTTTTTCGGAATTTGACTTTTCGGCCAAGGTTACCCAAAAAGCGACTTTCTCGCGTCGCGACATTCAGCAGGTCATAGGTGTCCGCGTGATAAAACCCGACGGCACGGTAAATGATGTCGACATGGAGGAGTTTGTCGATGTTTGGGAGGGCAAAAAGAAAGATCAGAGGCGACAGAAACTTGCTGTGCCGGGTCTCGAAGTAGGCGACATCGTGGATCTTTTTGTCTATGTCTCGCAAGATGTTAATAACTCTCATCCTAAACCGGTGACATTCGAACTGCGTCAGTCGGCTCCGGTCGTTGACATGGCTATTCATGCCGAAGTCGACGGTATGCTGTGCACACAGTATCGCTCGCTCAACACTGATAGCGTCTTTACCGGTTACAGAGACTTCGACGGTAATTTCATCCTCGACATGCACCTTGCCGATATCCCGGCCAAACCACGAATGGCTTACAGCGACATCGACCAGTCGCCGATGATAAAATTCTATGTCTACAACAGGTCTGTCGAAGGCTTCACTCCGCTGAGCGCGCGTGTGGTCGGCCTTGTGCCCGAGCCGGCGCCGGTGGCAGTGAAAGACGATATATGGTCGATGAGAAGTTGGTTTAAATATAAAGGTTGTGCCACCGAGTTCCTGAGAGACAAGCTTAAAAATGGCGGTAAGGCGGTGTCTCGTCTGAAATCCGCTTACAAGGCGGGCGAAATGTCTCTGCAGGAAGTGGGTGATTGCGCCTACAATTTGCTGGCCTATGCTTACAATTCGACCGACACTCCGTTGTTCCCGCTGTTTTTTGATGTCCAGCTTGAGGATCTTTTGACAGGGGTTGTCGGAGACTCGTTGATCACCGTCATGTCGACTCCTGACGATTGCGAACCGCTCGACCGCCTGTCGTCGATCTATGACGGCGAGACCGGCACAGTGTTGCTTGACCGCAGCCGTTATTACTTTGCGCCGAGAGCCATACTGTCTCCTTCGGAAATTCAACCGGCATTTATGGGGCGCAAGACCCAGCAGTTCTTTATGGATAAGTATCGTCTCGCAAATCCTGGGGTCGACACGATATATTTAAATCTTCCCGACAGCAAGCCCTCCCGCAACAGGCAGCTCGATATGATAAGTGCAAGTATTGACGGCGCGGATGTCGAAGTGTCGAGACGCTCGACGTTCACCGGAGCCTGCAAACTCTATCCGCAGTCGCTTCTGACCGACGAGACTGTCAATGCGGCTTATGAGTCATATCTCCATGACTATGGTCTTGAAGTTGCCGGTAAATTGCGCGGCAAGAAAGCGGCCGACCGTAAAGGACGTTATGCATCCGACAGTATCAGCCAGATCGATAGGTTCAAGGACGAAGTGGAGGATTATAACAGCCATGTGTCGACCGAATTCATAGGAGGCAATCTGGAGTCAGTCGGTCTTGATCCGCGCTCTCCCAAGCTGAGTTATGAAGTGCAATATAAGATCCACGATCTCGTGAAGCAGGCCGGTAAAAATATATTGCTGTCAATCGGTCAGCTCATGCCCGGACAATCTGATCTGCTTGAGAGCGACAAAAACCGCGATGATGACGCAGTGCTCGGGGCTCCCCATGAAAATCTTGTGAGAATTGAGCTGAAACTGCCTGATGGTTACCACGTGTCCGACAGGTCGTTGGAGGCTATTGGTCAAATGGTTGTCAATGGTGTCGGCGCGTTTTCGGCCGCGGCGTCATTTGCCGACGGAGTGCTGACGATTGATGCGATGGAGCGCTTCAACCGCCGCAGGGTAGGGGCCGGCGATTGGGCTGATGTGGTCGAGGTGCTCGATGCGGCGGCGGCTTGGCAGCGCCAGACAATTCTGCTCGAAAAATGAGTATGACGGCCCGAGATCTTGCCGTCGGTCCGGCAAGTGTTAAAAATGTGCTGATTGATATGGAAATATTTGGAAATCAGAAAATTTTGTGTTAATTTTGCAGCGGTTTAAAAGGCTCTGCAGCTCCATTCTATTGTTAAAGTCTTGTAAAAGACTGCGATAGGTGGCGTTTGCGGTGTCTGAAAAACATGAAGTAAAGTATAGAATAAGAGATAAGAAAACATTTAAAGAACTAAACAAACTAAGATGCCTACCATTCAGCAATTAGTAAGAAAAGGACGTGTGGCTCTTGAGGACAAGAGTAAGTCTCCCGCACTTGATGCATGCCCGCAGCGTCGCGGCGTGTGTGTGCGTGTGTACACTACCACTCCTAAAAAGCCTAACTCGGCAATGCGTAAGGTTGCACGTGTGCGCCTCACCAACGGTAAAGAAGTCAACTCATACATCCCCGGAGAAGGTCACAACCTTCAGGAGCACTCGATCGTGCTTGTTCGCGGTGGTCGTGTGAAAGACCTTCCTGGTGTTCGTTACCATATCGTTCGTGGCACACTTGACACCAGCGGTGTTAAAGACCGCACTCAGCGTCGCTCGAAATACGGAGCTAAGCGTCCCAAGGCCGGTGCAGCCAAGAAGTAATCTGTGAAGCGTCGTTAAGGCGTCGTCACAGGTGAAGTTAACTGAACGCACCGCGAGTAAATTTTATAATTTAGATTAACTCGTTTTTGAATTTCTTGAAAAGCTGCCTTAAAACAGGTTGAGTAAGTGTCGTCGGAGGACGCGCTGAAGATTGAACAGAAGAAAGCAACCAAGCAATCAAAAACACAACGTATTCTTTTAAAATGAGAAAGGCTAAACCTAAGAAACGGATCATTTTGCCCGATCCCGTTTTCAATGACGTGAGAGTTACAAAATTCGTCAATCACCTCATGTATGACGGAAAGAAGAACACTGCTTTCACGATTTTCTATGACGCACTTGAGACTGTGAAGTCTAAGCTGCCTAATGAAGAAATGACCGCCCTCGAGATTTGGAAAAAAGCTCTCGAAAATGTTACTCCTCAGGTTGAGGTTAAATCTCGCCGTGTGGGTGGTGCTACATTCCAGGTGCCGACCGAAATCCGTCCGGACCGCAAGGAATCTATTTCGATGAAAAATCTTATCCTTTATGCACGCAAACGCGGCGGCAAGACAATGGCCGATAAGCTCGCTGCAGAAATCGTTGACGCATTCAACGATCAGGGTGGCGCTTTCAAGCGTAAGGAAGATATGCACAAGATGGCTGAAGCAAACCGCGCATTCGCTCACTTCCGCTTCTAATATAAAGGATGTCATTGATTATAAATTTCTATCGGAATACACAAAATGGCTAAATCAGACGAATTGCTTAAATTCACCAGAAATATCGGCATTATGGCTCACATCGATGCCGGTAAGACCACTACATCAGAACGTATCCTTTTCTACACCGGCTTGACTCACAAGATCGGTGAGGTTCATGATGGTGCTGCTACCATGGACTGGATGGAACAGGAACAGGAACGTGGTATTACCATCACATCGGCTGCCACTACTACTTTCTGGAAATATAATGACGAAAAATTCAAAATCAACCTTATTGACACCCCGGGACACGTCGACTTCACTGTTGAGGTAGAGCGTTCGCTCCGTGTGCTCGACGGCGCTGTGGCAACATTCTGTGCCGTTGGTGGTGTTGAGCCCCAGTCAGAGACTGTATGGCGTCAGGCTGATAAATATAATGTACCCCGTATCGGTTACGTTAACAAGATGGACCGCTCGGGTGCAAACTTCTTTGAAGTTGTACGTCAGCTTAAAGAAGTTCTCGGAGCAAATCCTTGCCCCATCCAGGTACCTATCGGTGCTGAAGAAACATTCAAAGGCGTGGTCGACCTGATCCGCATGAAAGCTATCTTCTGGCATGACGAAAGCATGGGTGCTGACTACAGCGTGGAAGAAATTCCTGCAAACCTTCAGGACGAAGCTGAAGAATGGCGCGACAAAATGCTTGAGAAAATCGCCGAGTATGACGACGATCTCATGACTAAGTACTTCGACGATCCCTCGACAATCACAGAAGATGAGATCAAGAAGGCTCTTCGCGCAGCTACTCTTTCTATGAATGTTGTGCCCATGATCTGCGGTTCTTCGTTCAAGAACAAGGGTGTTCAGTGCCTGCTTGATGCAGTTTGCGCATATCTTCCCAGCCCGAGCGATGCCGGTGCTATCGAAGGCCACTCGGTTGACGATCCCGACAAGGTTGAGACTCGCGAACCCTCGAGCGACGCCCCCATGTGTGCGCTTGCATTCAAGATCGCAACCGATCCCTATGTAGGTCGTCTCACTTTCTTCCGCGTTTACTCTGGTGACGTTGTTGCCGGATCATATATTTTGAATGCTCGTTCGGGTAAGAAGGAACGCGTATCGCGTCTGTTCCAGATGCACTCTAACAAGCAGAACCCGATGGAAAAGATCGGCTGCGGTGATATCGGCGCAGGCGTTGGTTTCAAGGATATCCGCACCGGCGATACACTCTGTGCAGAAGACGCTCCCATCGTGCTCGAAGCAATGGAATTCCCCGATCCCGTTATCGGTATTGCAGTAGAACCCAAAACTCAGAAAGACCTCGACAAACTCGGCGTCGGCCTGCAGAAGCTTGCTGAAGAAGACCCGACATTCCGCGTTGAAACCAACGAAGAGACCGGTCAGACAGTCATCTCTGGTATGGGTGAGCTTCACCTCGATATCATCATCGACCGTCTCCGTCGTGAATTCAAGGTTGAATGTAACCAGGGCCGTCCTCAGGTTACTTATAAAGAAGCAATCACTAAGCCTGTTGAACTTCGCGAAGTGTTCAAGAAGCAGACTGGTGGTCGCGGTAAGTTTGCCGACATCATCGTTCGCGTTGAACCTATCGACGAAGGCTTCGAAGGCAACCTTCAGTTTGTTGACGAAGTTAAGGGTGGTAACATTCCTAAGGAATTCATCCCCTCTATCCAGAAAGGCTTCGTGACAGCGATGAAGAACGGTGTGCTCGCCGGTTTCCCTGTTGAACAGCTCAAGGTCACTGTGATCGACGGATCATTCCACCCGGTCGACTCTGACCAGCTTTCGTTTGAGCTCTGTGCGATCCAGGCATTCAAGAAGGCTTCTGAAAAGGCCGGACCTGTGCTTCTCGAACCTATCATGAAGATTGAAGTAGTGACACCCGAAGAATCGATGGGTGATGTGATCTCCGACCTTAACAAGCGTCGCGGCCAAGTAGAAGGCATGGAAACAAGCCGCTCAGGTGCTCGCGTCGTTAAGGCTCAGGCTCCGCTCGCCGAAATGTTCGGATATGTTACTGCCCTCCGCACAATCACCAGCGGTCGTGCCACTTCAACCATGACATTCTCTCACTATAGCGAAGTGTCTTCGTCGATCGCCAAGAACGTTCTTACAGAATGTCAGGGCCGCGTTGATCTCTTAAAGTAAAATCAAAATAATCAGCATAAACAATGAGCCAAAAAATCAGAATCAAACTGAAATCTTACGATCACAACCTCGTCGACAAGTCGGCTGAGAAGATCGTAAAGACCGTTAAAGCTACTGGTGCTGTTGTCAGCGGTCCTATACCCCTGCCCACTCACAAGCGTATCTTTACTGTCAACCGCTCGACTTTCGTCAACAAGAAATCGCGCGAGCAGTTCCAGCTTTCTTCGTTCAAGCGTCTTATCGACATCTACAACTCTACAGCCAAGACTGTCGATGCTCTCATGAAGCTCGAACTTCCCAGCGGCGTTGAGGTGCAGATCAAAGTCTGATAACATCCATATCGGTCGGTGGCCGCAGCTATGCTGCAGGCTGCCGACCCTTCCATAAGAAATTAACAACACAATCATTATTATTATTTTTAATTTACAGAGAAATGCCAGGATTAATTGGAAAGAAAATCGGAATGACATCCGTTTTCAGTGCCGACGGTAAAAACATACCGTGCACTGTTATCGAAGTAGGTCCTTGTGTGGTTACTCAGGTAAAAACACCCGAAGTTGACGGCTACAGCGCACTTCAGCTCGGCTTTGAAGAGGAAAAGGAAAAGCACCTCACAAAGCCCGAATCGGGTCACTTCAAGAAAGCCGGAGTAACACCCATGAGACACTTGGCCGAGTTCAAGGGATTTGACGGCGAGTACAAGCTCGGCGACACTATTGCAGTTGACCTTTTCAGCGACAACGACTTCGTTGACATCGCTGGTATATCAAAAGGTAAAGGCTTCCAGGGTGTCGTTAAGCGCCACGGTTTTGGTGGCGTAGGTCAGTCGACTCACGGCCAGCACAACCGCCTCCGCGCACCCGGTTCAATCGGTGCCTGCTCTTACCCCGCAAAGGTATTCAAAGGCATGCGTATGGCCGGACAGACAGGTAACAAGCGTGTGACTGTTCAGAACCTTCAGGTGCTGAAAGTTATCGCCGAGCACAACCTGCTTATGATTAAGGGTTCTATCCCCGGAAGTAAAGGTTCAATCGTATTAATCGAAAAGTAATATGGAACTCGCAATATACAACATAGAAGGTCAGGACACAGGTCGTAAGGCTTACCTCAACGACGAAGTGTTTGGTATTGAGCCAAACGAGCAGGCCGTTTATCTCGATGTGAAGCAGTACCTCGCTAACCAGCGTCAGGGCACTCACAAGTCAAAAGAACGTAGCGAAGTGTCGGGATCAACTCGCAAGCTTCACAAGCAAAAAGGCGGCGGCGGCAGCCGTATCGGTGACATCAACTCTCCGGTGCTCGTCGGTGGTGGCCGTGTGTTCGGTCCCCGTCCCCGTGACTATCGTTTCAAACTCAACCGTAAAGTCAAAGAACTTGCCCGCAAGTCAGTGCTTTCGGCTAAGGCCAGCGAAAATCAGATCACTATCGTAGAAGACTTCACTTTTGCAGCCCCCAAGACTAAAGATTTTGTAAAATTTACTAAAAATCTTAAAGTTGAAGGCGAAAAGCTTCTTCTCGTTTTGGCAGAACAAAATAAAAATGTATTTTTGTCTGCTCGTAACGTGCCTGACGCTCGTCTGATCAATGCCAAGGACGTTAACACTTATGCACTGCTCAACAACAAAGCTATCATCCTTACGGAGAGTAGCCTTGCTGTGATTAATAATCTTTAATCCCAAGGAGGAAACGAATAATGGATATAATGATCAAACCAATCGTTACTGAAAAGGCAACTAAGCTCACAGAAAAGCTTAATTGCTACACTTTCCGCGTTTCTCCCGAAGCTAACAAATACCAGATCAAAGACCTGGTTGAAAAGCTTTACGGGGTGAAGGTCGTTAGAGTTAACACCGCAGTAGTGCGCGGAAAAAACAAATCTCGCTGGACAAAGAGCGGTCTTCTCCGCGGCAAATCTGCCGAATGGAAGAAAGCATTCATAACTGTCGGCGAAGGTCAAACAATCGACTTTTTCAGCAATATCTAATAAAAAATGGCAGTAAGAAAATTCAAGCCCACAACTCCGGGGCAAAGACACAAAGTTATCGGTGTATTTAAAGGTACGATCACTGCTACTACACCGGAAAAATCTCTTACAGTCGGTAAAAAATCTACCGGAGGTCGCAACTCCGAAGGTCACTTAACCACTCGTTACCTTGGTGGTGGCCACAAGCGCAAATACCGTATCATTGACTTTAAGAGAAACAAAGACGGAGTTCCCGCTGTAGTAAAATCGATCGAGTACGATCCTAACCGTTCTGCTCGCATCGCTCTGCTTTACTACGTCGACGGAGCAAAAGCTTACATTATCGCACCCAACGGCTTAGAGGTGGGTACAACAGTGGTCAGCGGTCCCGATGCAGCTCCCGAAATCGGAAACGCTCTTCCCCTTAACAAGATCCCTGTCGGTACTGTTATCCACGCCATCGAGCTTCGTCCCGGCCAAGGCGCCTTCATGGCACGTTCTGCCGGAACATTCGCTCAGCTCATCTCTCGCGAAGGCGATTACGCAATTATCAAATTACCTTCAGGCGAAACACGCAAAGTCCTCTCTGCTTGCAAGGCTACAATCGGTGTTGTCGGCAACAGCGAACACTCGCTCGAGCGTTCAGGCAAGGCCGGTCGTTCTCGCTGGCTCGGACGCCGTCCGCGCAACCGCGGCGTTGTCATGAACCCTGTCGATCACCCCATGGGTGGTGGTGAAGGCCGCGCT
>CAJUMR010000012.1 GCA_910587475.1 uncultured Muribaculaceae bacterium | reverse complement strand
AAAACATAGCCTCATAATCAGGGAGTCCTTGGTTCAAGCCCAAGTGGGACCACCCGAAATCAAGTAGTTAGCAAATAGCTGACTACTTTTTTTATGTCTAAATCACATCTGCAAGCTACGCAAACACACGAAATATCGCCCTCTGTTTTCACCAATGTTTTAACCGCTGATGATAACAGTAGAAGCAATCTGTTACAAGTACAAGCCGTTGAAAAACGGTGAACTACCTCTGAAAGTAAGAATCTGCAAAGACAGAAAATCTCGCTATATCAATCTTGGTGTTTCTACCAAAGCAGAAGATTGGGATTTTCGGCGCAAGCCGGATTTACGGAGCATATGTTAAAAAGGGGTAGGGACTGGTATTAAAAATCGGGCATACAATTTGACGAGACGGAAGATGAAGAAATTCCTGTCGCGGACACCTTTCATCTGAGCACGCAATATCTTCACTTTTGAATTAAAGGCCTCGGCGGATGCATTCGTGGCCCTGCGCCGGAAATAGTTCAGTATGGTTGGCGCATGGTCTCGCCGTTTGAATACGTCAAGGATGGGATCGATCTGTCGCGTTCGTTTTCCTTGGCTATCAGCTTGCGGCGTATGTCGATGAGTATCTCGTCAACAGTCTCATTGTAAACCTGCTGCACGTGGAAACGGTCATAGACAACATGGGCGTTATAGAACACCTCCTGCGCAATGAGCATCATCGATGGCGACAGATCGCATGTAACCTCTTTTACCCTGAGCCTTACCGCCTTATCCATGGCATTGACTAGGATGGAGATTATCTCATAGCTTTTGGTTCCGGGTATGGCTGCTGCCAGTGAGCCACGGCCGCTCTTGCCGTCCTTGTTGGTCAGGAAAGTCCATACCTCGCCGTTGCTCAGGCATGTCTCGGCAAGGCTCATGTACAGTCCGATGTTGGATGCGTTGAAGTAGAACCCCAGACTGGGTTCCTTGTCACACCAGCCGTGTGCCATCCTCGTTGGGCAGCTCCAGGTTATAACTGAATATCTCGTTGGTCTGCTTGTTCCACCACTTGTTCTTGCACATGTGCATATACACAGGTCTACCTTAGCAAAGGATAGTCCTGTACCACAACATAATCAGTGTAGCCTCTGGCGACTATATTGTCGTTGCGCCTATCTTCTTCCGAACGTTCTTTCTTCTCATCAAGCTAGATGTCGTAGGCTTGGTCCGTACGCTCGAAACGCACCTCAAACAACTCGTCCTCGCGTATGAGTTGACAGGCTGCGCCAACAAGTCGGAACTCAGCCGCTACATCGCCGGTGAGATGAATGCCTACAAGCAGCGTGAGCAGAAGAAACCGGAGGTCAAGCCGGAGCCGCCAATGGCTGAAACGAATCAGCCGAAAAGAAAGATACGCCGATAGCTTATGGATATTTCAGCACTCAAAACTATCCCAATCGCTGATTTCCTTAGGCGATTGGGATATGCACCTGTGGCGCAGAAAGGTCGTGAGTTGACATACTTCGCGCCTTATCGCGAGGAACATAAGCCATCCTTTCGGGGCAATCCCGAGAAGAATGTGTTTTATGACTTCGGCTCCGGATGTGGCGGCGACATTTTTAAGTTGGCCGGAGAGTTTATTCACTCTTCCGACTTCAAGGCGCAAGCAAAGTATATCGCCGACTCAATGAATGTGCAGCTTCCTAGAAAGGAGCATCCTGCTTTTGTTAGCCAACCCGCTGAACCTGTTTTTCAGAATGTGGAAATCTCTCGACTTGAATCTCCAACTCTTTTGCGATACCTTGCCCAACGTGGTATTCCAAAAGAGATTGCTCAGAAGTATTGTGTAAAGGTTGACTATCAGTTATGTGGTAAAGACTATTATGCCATCGGATTTGAGAACAACGCCCACGGTTATGAACTTCGTTCTGTCGGTTTCAAAGGGTCTTTCCCATCAAAGCATATCACGCATATTGCCAACGGCAATGGCCGATGCAATGTATTTAAAGGCTTCATCGACTTTCTCTCAGCTGAAAAACTCGGCTACAATGATGGCAACAACTCGCTGATTATCAGCACGGTTTACACTCTCAACAAGGCTCTGTCTTTCCTCTCTGATTATCCGCTCATTCTCTGCTACCTCGACAATGATGCCGCAGGTCGTTAAGCCCGAAGCACAGGCTCACACGAACTTCTGGTCACGGTAGAGGATAATAATGGAACTCGCTGGGAACAGACCTTTGAGTTCAACAACAATGACAGCGACGATGATGGTAGCTCAGGCGGTCTTGTAGTGACACCCATCAATCCCGGCACCATAACACCCATCGGCAAATGAAGAAACTCCTGATACTCTTTGTGTCATTGTTCTGTCCTCCGCCTCCTCAAATCCGGCAACCGCAACATCTTCAAAGTCTACACCTTTTATTATCACCGCAAAGGTAAGTGGCTCAAGTGGTTGTATAGCCGTAGGCTCACAGAAATCTGTGCACTGTTTATCTCATAAAAAACTCTATCAATCCTGACGGACATTCTCTAATCAAGGTCTGTCAGGATTTCGTGTCGTATTATGCTCTTAATAAACCAACCAATGATCCTAATTGTTTGAAAAGTGAATTACTAATTTAAAAGGAATGTATGAATAGATTCTACGTAATATTATTTTTATTTATGTCTTTTGTCTGTGTATTTGGACAAGATAAGGGAAGTCCTCAGGACTTATACGAACCATTTTCGTATAAATCCTCCAATGGTATTACCATTAATTATAGAATGATTTCTCCTGATACTACCAAAATCATTGAATCGGAAGGTCGTAACTATCCTCTGATTGTATTTATGCACGGAATCGGAGAACGTGGTGATGACAATAAGAAACAGCTTGAACATGGTGGTGATCTTTTCTCAAGTTCAACCGCTCGACAGTCTTATCCAGCATATGTGATTTTTCCGCAGTGTCCTAATAACTATTTTTGGTCGTTGGATAAGAATCCAAAGTCTCAGAAGGACATCATGAAGAATCAAGATGAAACTCCTATCATGAAGGGTGTTATTGAGTTGGTGGAGAGTTGTTCCAATACGCTTCATATAGATAAAAGCAGAATCTACATAGTTGGACTTTCTATGGGCGGACTTGCTGTATATGATGCCGCTTGGCGACATCCTGATTTATTCGCAGCAGCCGTCGCTATTTGTGGCGCTGTCAATCCAAATAAACTTACCACTATAACTGATACATCATTTCGTATCTATCATGGAAAAAAAGACGATGTCATACCGGTTGAAGCATCTGAAGCTGCCTACAATGCTTTAAAAATGCATGGTGTCGATGTCCAACTAATAGAACTTCCAGAAGTAGGTCATGAATGTTGGGATATGGCATTTTCATCCCCGGATTTTTTAAGCTGGATTTTCAGTAAATCAAAACTTCACCATAGTATAGAAATCCAGAATGCTATGGCTTCGCAACCATAAGCAATTCGGTATGTATATTCTTAAGGATAGGTCAACGGCTTATCCTTTTTTTGTATATGCTGTTCTATTTTATTGGGTAGGTAGTGCTGTATTTTTACTTTGTGGCCTAAATACAAATGTTTTCAGGTAGTTTCTTGCTCCAGAATTTGAAATATGAAGAATTTTTTCTTAATTTTGCACCGAAAATCATGAACGATGAAATCAGGAAACTACAATCGTATTAAAGAAGTCCTTGAAGAACAAGGTCGAACGCAGACATGGCTAGCCAAGAAGTTGAATATAACTTTTCGGCAGGTTAACTCTTATTGTTCTAATGCTTCTCAACCCAGTATCCCTGTTCTTTATGACATATCTATTTTGTTGCAAACGCCAGTTTCGGAATTACTTAGAGAATCGTCCGAGGAATTATTAAAAACAGATGACTTATGAAATACGCATTAGTAACAGGTGGATCCAGAGGAATCGGCAAAGCTGTTTGCTTGAAGTTTGCACAAATGGGAATTCCGGTTCTAATAAATTATCATTCAAATGAGACTGCCGCCCTTGATGTATTGAAGTGTGTGCGATCCATTGGAGGAACTGTAGATCTTCTTCAGTTTGATGTGGCCTCTGAAAAAGATGTTAGTAGAGCAATTGAACGTTGGGAAGATGGGCATCCAGATGACTACATTGCATACCTTGTAAATAATGCTGGAATACGAAAGGATAATCTGATGTTCATGATGCCTGAGCAAGATTGGCACGATGTTATTGATGTAACGCTTAATGGTTTCTACTATGTTACCCGTAAGTTACTTCCCAAAATGATGATGCGCCGACACGGAGGCAGAATTATTAATATGGCGTCCTTATCCGGTTTGAAAGGAATGCCCGGGCAGACAAACTATAGTGCCGCAAAAGGTGCTTTAATCGGTGCAACCAAAGCTCTGGCGCAGGAAACGGCAAGTAGGAATGTGACAGTGAATGCCATCGCACCAGGATTTATTGAATCCGACATGACAAAGGATCTTCCGCAAGAAGAACTGAAAAAATTGGTTCCAATGAATCGTTTCGGCCGTCCAGAGGAAGTAGCGGCATTGGTTGGTTTCCTTTGCTCTGATGAGTCCGGTTACATAACAGGCGAAGTTATTAATATTAATGGAGGACTTTACTCATGAAAAAACAATTAAAATACATACTCACCTGCTTCGTTGCATTTGTCGTTAGCTCTTTTAGCGCTAATGCTGAATGGTCAAAGGAGACACGAAAGGAATTCAAAAGATCTAAGGAGTACAAGGTTATTGTGGATATGGGCGAGACTAATTACGAAGGTATGGATTCAATCGGCTTTGTAGAATATCATGCTGCAAAAAACAAAATGACACCAGGTGATTTTGCGGTAATTCTGAAGTATATCGATGATGAAATAGCTAAAAATATTGCCAATAAGACTGACAAAAAATGTACTACTTCAATGAATTCAAACTGCATAATCTACATTCATATAGATGGAATAACAGGTAAGGCTGGCTTAAAAGCAACCGTTACCACCTACGTGAACACACCAGAAAATGGGACAACATTTAAGGTTCAAGTTGGCGATGGTCGTTGGAATAAATTTGATGTTCTCCTTCAAGAAAATTGCGAGGAACTGGCAAAGAAAATATCTAAGCGACTTGGAAAATCAAAAAACGGTATCCGTATGGGCGATCCAGATACCTACGATTCGATTTATTACTAAGCATTATGAGTAGAAGAGTAGTAATTACCGGTATGGGCATTTGGTCCTGTATCGGAAAAAATAAAGAAGAAGTTAAGGACTCTCTATATAATGGGAAGTCTGGTATAGGATTGGAACAAGCCAGGTTAGACTATGGCTACCAGTCCGCTCTGACGGGAATTGTAGAACGTCCGAAACTAAAGGGCATTCTCGACCGGCGTCAGAGGACCGGAATGTCCGAAGAGTCGGAATATGCGTTTATGGCTTCCAAAGAAGCATTTGATGAAGCCGGCATTTCAGATGACTATCTAAGGGAGAACGAAGTTGGTATCATATTCGGTAACGATTCATCGGCCAAGGCTGTCATTGAGGCTCATGAAATAATGAAAGAAAAGAAAGATTCCGCGTTAGTAGGATCCGGCTCTATTTTTCAGTCCATGAACTCGACGGTCAATATGAATCTCAGCACCATATTCCACCTTAAAGGAATTAATATGACCATAAGTGCAGCCTGTGCCAGCGGATCTCATTCTATCGGTCTTGGATATATGATGATTAAACAAGGTCTTCAAGATATGATATTGGTTGGAGGTGCTCAGGAAACCAACTACTACTCAATGTCTTCTTTCGATGCTCTTGGCACTTTCTCTTCAAGAATGGATGAGCCTACCAAAGCATCCCGTCCATTTGATAAGAACAGGGATGGATTGATTCCCAGTGGCGGTGCAGCAGCATTGGTGCTAGAAGATTATGACCACGCCGTTGCCAGAGGTGCAAACATTCTTGCTGAAGTGGTGGGATATGGATTTTCATCAAATGGCGGAGGCATCTCACAGCCAAGCGATGAAGGGTCAGAGCGAGCAATGAAAAGGGCTCTCACAGACGCAGGTATTTCTGCTGAGGAAGTTGATTATGTGAATGCGCATGCCACTTCAACTCCTCAGGGTGATGACTATGAGGCAATAGCATTAGACCGGATATTCGGCGGGAAGAAAGCTCTTATAAGCTCTACAAAATCCATGACCGGTCATGAGTGTTGGATGGCCGGAGCAAGCGAAGCTGTATACTGTGTTTTGATGATGCAAAATAGTTTTGTAGCACCAAACATCAATTTGGATGAGCCGAGTGAACATGCAGTTAATCTTAATATAGCTAAATCTACAATAGACATGCCAATTGATATTGCACTCAGTAACTCATTTGGATTTGGTGGAACAAACAGTGCTCTTGTGATAAAAAAAATAATCTAACGTAATAATCAAATGAAAAAGTTACTCTTTTCAATTTTAATTGTCATGATGGCAATCCCTGCTCTAGCAGGGACCAAACTCGTGACAGGTTCACTCTCAGACCTGAAGGGAGCAAAAAGCGTTCCGTTCATTGTCAATTGGGATGGTGCTGTGTACAGCAAAGCTGGTACACTTGTTGATTTCCTTGACAAAGCAGTCAGAAACAATGACTGGGAGGAAGGTTCTCTCAACTGCCTCTTCGAAAAGGCTAATTCGCGTACTGGCGAATATGGTGTTCGTCTTGTTGATAAAGATACTCAGACAGACTCTGAATACTACTTTGAAATGGTAGTGGAAACCATTTCAAAAGGTGGAGACATAAAAGGCGAAATTCACCTGAAGAAAAAGGGTCAGGATGAGCCTGTCGCAATCATGACATTTGCATCTGATGATGCAGACGACAATGATAAAATTGCCTTTCGAGATCAATTTAAGTCCATCGGAGAAAGTCTCGGGAAGTTAATTGTAAAACAAATTAAGTAGACCAATGAATCATAAAGTTATGGGGCTAAGGAGTCCCATAACTTTTAATGCAAAAATTGAATGAATCTATTTCCAGAACTTAAAAAGAGATATTCAGGAGACAATCTAAATGCAAGAGAAGCTCAACGTCTTGCAGAGTTTATTGCATTTGGTCCTGTGGTATTCCAGACTGCTCGCATTTTGTTAAAATGGGGAATTTTGGATATAATTCGGGATTCAGATAATGGCATGACCATTGAAGAAGTAGCGAAACAGACTAACATCTCCATGTATGCTGCAAAATGTCTGATGGAAGCAGCTCTTTGTATCGGTATACTTATTATAGATTCGGAAATAGATCGATTCAAAATATCTAAAACAGGATGGTTTCTCATTAACGACCCAGCAGTACGAGTTAATATCGATTTTAATCATGATGTTAACTATGAAGGATGGTTCCACCTTGAAGAATCTCTTAAAGAGGGGAAGCCTGCCGGATTAAAACATTTCGGTGACTGGCCAACCGTTTACGAAGGGTTATCCAGTCTCCCGGAGCAAGTGCAAAAGTCATGGTTCGGATTTGACCATTTTTACAGTGATTCGTCATTTCCTGAAGCTCTCGAAATTGTATTTAAGAAGAATAAGACACGGTCGCTATATGATGTCGGTGGCAACACTGGCAAATGGGCTCTCCAATGTGTAGCGTACGACAAAGACGTTGAGGTTACCATTTTGGATCTTCCTCAGCAAATTAAGTTGATGCACGCTAATATCTTAGGTGAAGAGGGTGCAAATCGCATAAAGGGGCATGGAATTAATCTGCTTGAAACTTCCGCAAAGTTCCCCAAAAACGAAACTGCACCCGATGCCATTTGGATGAGCCAGTTTCTGGATTGCTTCTCAATGGAAGAAATCGTAAGCATTCTTTCAAGAGCCAAGGAGGCAATGGGTGACAACAGCAGAATCTACATAATGGAAACATTATGGGACCGTCAGCGTTTTGAACCAGCTGCTTTCTGTCTGACTATGACTAGTCTATATTTTACTGCCATTGCCAACGGCAACAGTAAAATGTATAACACAGAGGATCTTGCAGAGTGCATAAAGAAGGCCGGACTTGAAATAGAAGAGATTTATGACGGGTTGGGTCAAGGACACAGCATAATAAAAGTAAAACTAATAAACCAATAACAATAATGACAAAAGAAGAAATAGAACAAAAGGTAAAGGACTTCATGATCGAAGAACTTGAACTTGAAGAAGATGACCTCGTGGCTGAAGCCCTCCTCAAAGATGACCTCGGGATTGACAGTCTAGACTACGTTGACATTGTGGTCATTGTAGATAAAATCTTCGGATTCAAAATTAAGCCGGAGGAGATGACCGACGTTAAAACTCTCGGCCAGTTTTGCGACTATATTGAGTCTAAGGTAGGATAAATGAAAAAAGAGTGGGCAGGAACTACATACGGAAACGTATGGGTGCACAGGTGGCTTATCCGTATGCTCCGTTTCATTGATGTACGGATTCTTTATGGATTCGTATCCATCTTTGTTATTCCTGTCTGTTTGGCAGTCAACCCAAGTAGGGGAATTATCTACCGGTACTTACGCAAACGCCACAAATTTGGTGTTATTAAGTCAGCGTGGCTTACTTATGTCAACCATTGTCTGTTCGGACAAGTTGTTGTGGATAGATTTGCAATGTATGCCGGGAAAAAGTTCAAGGTCGAAATCGAAGGCTATGAGCATTATCTACAGTTAGTGGATAATTTAGATGGATTTGTCCAACTGAGTGCGCATATAGGAAACTACGAAATTGCAGGTTATACACTAAAGGCAGAGAAGAAAAAACTAAATGCATTGGTGTTTTTTGGCGAAAAGGAAGCCGTCATGCTTAATAGACAAAAGCTGTTTTCGACTAAGAATATCAATATGATTGCCATCCGTCCTGATATGGGACATCTCTTTGAAATAAATGCTGCCTTGGCAAATGGAGAGGTGGTTAGTATGCCCTCAGACCGAGTATTTGGCTCTGACAAGCATCTTTCCATTGAATTCCTTGGTAAAAACGCAAAATTCCCCTATGGACCTTTCAGCATAGCCACGATGAGAGGATTGGAAGTAATTGCTGTCAATGTCCTTAAGATAGCTGCTAAGAAATATAAAATCATAGTTACCCCCCTCTGTTACGATGGACAGGTTCCAAGAAATGAACAGATCCGGCAACTCAGTTCGGCTTATGTAAAGGAACTGGAGCGTGTTGTAAATCTCTATCCGACTCAGTGGTATAACTATTTTGAATTTTGGAAAAATGATGGTTGAGATAAATCCGCAAACTCCGCCAGATGAATTTGTACGGCAGATCGATGTCCACACATTGTTGCCTCAACAGGAGCCATTTGTCATGATAGGACAGATGGAGCATTTCGACATGACCAACGTGAGAACATCCACACAGGTGCTCATATCAAATATTTTTGTAGAAGGGGGAGTGCTGGATGCTTCCGGCATCATTGAAAATATTGCCCAAACTTGTGCGGCAAGAATCGGCTATATAAATCAATATATACAGAAGAAAGGTATTCAGATAGGATTTATTGGAGCAATAAAGAATTTCCAAACACATAGTCTTCCTAAAGTAGGTGAAACCATAGAAACCTCTGTCACCATCAAAGAGGAGGTCTTTGGAATGCTTTTGGCAACAGCGCAGGTCACTACCCCGGACAGATTCATTGCAACAACAGAGATAAAAATCGCGATCAAGGAATAATGGAACTAACGACATCAAAAGACATAGAAATTCGCTTCAGCGAAGTGGATATGATGAAGGTCGTATGGCACGGCGCATACCCATTATATCTTGAAGATGCACGCGAGGCATTCGGTAACGAATATGGGTTGACTTATGAAGGCTATCTTGACAACCAATATTATGCGCCCATTGTGGACATGCAGATACAATATAAATTCCCCCTCCGCTACGGGGTAAAGGCCAGAATTGATATAACGTATCGTCCAACTGAGGCTGCCAAGATTGTGTTTGACTACGAAATACGAGATAAGGAGACCAATCTGTTATACTGCAAGGCTCGCACTATCCAGGTATTTATGGACATGGATTATAATCTCGTATTATTAAATCCGGAATTTTTTGAGAACTGGAAAGCAAAATGGCAGCAATAATAAGTGATAATATCATATCCCCAATGGGATTCACAACAGAGGAAAATTTCCAAGCCGTAAGACTTGGAAAGACCGCATTGCGTCATTTCGATTCTGCTGACGGCATTCCGTTTCCATTTACCGCATCTCTTTTTACAAAGGAACAAATAGACGGGCTTAAGGAAGAAGATCTCACTCGTTTTGAGTCTCTGGCTTATCACTCAATTATGAGTGCCATTACGAGCCATCTGGAAATAATTTCCGAACGAACTGTTTTAATCCTTAGTAGCACCAAGGGAAACGTAGGCGTTCTCCAAGACACCGAAAATGATAAAAATATCATAAATTTAGGTGAAGCTGCAAGAAAGATTTCTGACAAAATAGGTTTGAGCCAATCTCCAATAGTTGTCAGCAATGCGTGTATTTCAGGTGTCTCGGCAATCATTTTGGCCACACGGCTAATCGATGCTGACAAGACAGACAATGTCATCGTCTGTGGTGTTGACGAGCAGAGTCCTTTCATTATATCTGGTTTTGAGTCCTTGAAAGCTTTGTCAGAATCAGAGTGCCGCCCCTTTGACATAGAGAGACTCGGGCTGAATTTAGGAGAAGCCGCCGCAACCCTTGTTTTGTCAAAACAAAACAGCGAAGACTGTTGGCAAATAGCAGATGGTATCATCAGAAACGATGGTTTCCATATAAGTAGCCCATCACCTAAGGGCGAAGGGGCATTTCAAACCCTGAGTAAAATACTTGAAGTAACATCTATTGATGACATCGCCGTTGTAAATGCTCATGGCACGGCAACCATGTATAATGACCAGATGGAATCAAAAGCAATCAGCCGTGCAGGTCTGTCAGACGTTCCTGCTAATGCTCTAAAAGGTTATTTTGGCCATACTATGGGCGCAGCAGGAGTTTTGGAGACAATCCTGACAATGCGTTCAGTCAGTGAAGGCATTGTTCTCGGAACAAGGAACTTTGAAGAGCTGGGTGTAAGCGGAAAGGTGAATCTGTCTTCTTTGGAACAACAAACAAATAAGCCATCGTTTGTCAAGATGATTTCCGGATTTGGTGGTGGCAACGCTTCAATCCTCGTCTCGCGAAATTACAAATCCGAACGGAAACAGCTTAAAAATCAATTTAAAATATCGCATAGAGTGATTTTGACACAGGATTCTCTATCAGTCGATGGAGAGTCTGTCAAAGTAGAACATTCCGGTGATAAACTTTTAACTGCCCTTTACAAGGAGCAGTTAGGAGATTATCCTAAATTTTATAAGATGGATTCTCTTTCAAAATTAGGATTCATCGCATCTGAAATTCTCCTCCAAACTGAAAACGCCAAGGATATTGAGAATACACCTTCAAGGGGAATCGCATTCTTTAATAGCCACGCCTCTCATGGTACGGATATGGCCTACGTGGACACAATAAGAGATAAGGATAACTTTTTCCCTTCACCATCATTATTTGTCTATACATTGCCCAATATCGTTACGGGAGAGTTAGCCATCCGACATCATCTACTTGGCGAGACAGCATTCTATATCCTGCCTAACAAGGATTGGAACCGAATAACTGACATTATTGAATGTATGTTCTGTGATGAACAAACAGATTCAGTGATTGGAGGTTGGGTGGAATACATAAATTCAACCAGTTTTGAAGCAAATATTTTTATCGCAAATAAAACCAACTAAATATGGAAGAAATAATTTTAGAGTTGAAAGAGAAAATCATCGATGCCCTCAACCTTGAGGACATGACACCCGAAGAACTTGATGCTTCGGCTCCTCTGTTCGGTGATGATGGAATTGGCCTCGACTCCATTGACGCGCTTGAAATAATAGTGCTTCTCGAGAAGAACTATGGCATCAGACTTGCAAATGCAGCCGAAGGTAAAGCAATATTTACCAGCATTGAAAGTATTGCCAAATACGTTCAGGAAAACCGCAAGAAATAATCCTATCATGCCACAAAGCATAGCCATAACAGGTCAGGGTATAATCTGCGCAATAGGCGTGGATTGTGAATCCGTGCTGTCTTCCTTGAAGAAGGAGGAACAAGGAATCTCACAGATTAAGTATCTTGAATCAGTTCATAAAGAGCTTCCTGTCGGAGAGGTCAAGCTTTCTGACAATCAAATGAAAGATATTCTTGGGCTACCCACAGACAGAGAAGTAAGTAGAACATCGCTGCTTGGTGCTATCGCTTTGAAACAGGCAATGAAATCTTCTGGACTGAAGAAAGAAGATTTCGCTAGGAAAAGAGTTGCTCTCATATCGGGGACAACTGTCGGTGGTATGGATGTAACCGAGCGGCATTATCCTGAAATGCTCTCAGATAAGAAAAAAGCACGGTATGTAGGACAACATGATTGTGGAAACAATACTATAGAGATAGCTGAATTATGTGGTATAAAAGCCGATTTGATTACGATTTCCACGGCTTGCTCATCCGCGTTGAATGCCATTATTCTTGGTTCCCGATTATTGTTGGCCGATAAAGTGGATGTTGTCCTTGCAGGCGGCAGCGAAGCTCTCAGTCGATTCCATCTCAATGGGTTTAACAGCTTAATGATATTGGATTACGACAGTTGCCGTCCTTTTGACAGTAACCGTCATGGACTTAACTTGGGAGAAGGAGCAGCCTACGTCGTTTTGGAGCGGGCAAAAGACCTATCTATGCGAAAAGGAGGTAATCCTATCGCATTTATAGCAGGATATGGCAACCGATGTGACGCTTTCCATCAGACAGCGACATCCGAAAATGGAGAGGGTGCATATCTTGCGATGTCTGATGCCATTGAGATGAGTGGACTCAATCCTTCACAAATTGATTACATCAATGCTCATGGTACAGGCACCCTCGATAACGACAGAAGTGAGTCTCAGGCGATACTTAGAGTCTTTGGAGATTCTTATCCACCGGTTTCAAGTACTAAGTCTTTTACGGGGCATACGACATCTGCATCTGGGAGCATAGAAACGGTGATTTGCATTTTGTCAATGCAGAACAATTTTATCCCGGCTAATCTACGCTGGCAACAAAGTTCTGACGATTGCATCATCCCTTCTGAGGGGTGCCAAGATGTGAAATTACAGAATGTCTTGTGTAATTCCTTTGGCTTCGGTGGAAATGATTCATCATTAATTTTATCTCTTACACCTATTCAGTTGTATGATATTCATGACTCAAATGAGTGTGAAATGGCCCCTATTTATGAGATTAGAGATACCGAGAATTTATCTGATGTCAAAAAATATGTGACAGCCATGGAGGCTCGCCGAATGAGTAAAATCATGAAAGCAGCAATCTTGACTTCCATGCAGGCGATTGAATCAGCAGGTATCCAAAAACCAGATGCCATTGTCATCGGGACCGCATATGGAATGCTTGATCAGGGAGAGAAAATTCTCAATCACATAGAAGAAGAGGGAGAAGAAGGGCTTAGTCCTACATTGTTTATGCAGAGTACACATAATACTATTGCTGGAACATTGGCCACTCGTCTGAAATGTCATGGGTATAACATCACCTATTCGCAGGGAGAAGATTCTTGGGATTTAGCAATATCCGATGCCAAACAACTGATTTCGGAAGGGAAGGCAGAGAATATACTCGTGGGACTGCATGACTATTGTCCCGAACATTTTCGTCAAATTTTTGAATTTGCCGGAATAAAGGTTCCTGCTGAAGTAATTTCTAGAAGTGTAATTGTATCAAAGCATAAAATAGGAAAGGAGGAGGGCAATGAATAATTCGTTACTGTTTAACCTCTCCACTTATGGTTTGTTTCTGCTTGCTTTGATTCAGAGTGCAATCCTTGCCTTTGGTCAAGTTTTCTTGAAGATAGGCTTGATGAAGATGGAACCATTCGGATGGAATGCAGCTTTTTGGAGGTCGGCTTTACTTAACTGGCAGTTTGCCCTTTCCGGAATATGCTTCGGAGGAGCCAGCCTTTTGTGGATGTATATCATAAAGAAATTTCCTCTCAGCATGGCCTATCCTTTGGTCAGTTTAAGCTACGTTTTTGGAATATTGGCTGCAGCGTGGATTTTCCACGAAGATGTCAACCTCAATAAATGGATTGGAGTTGCATTGATAGTGGCGGGCTGCTTTATCATTTCTAAACCATAAAATCATGAGAAAGATAATAGTATTGTTGACTTTGTGTTTGACGCTCGGGGTTGCGTTTGCCCAGAATTTCAATCAAGCTCAGGCTCTGAAAGAAATTAGTGCTGCGGCAGCTTCAATAAAAACTATGCAGTGTGATTTTACCCAGACAAAATCGCTGAAAATGCTTGGCGACAAAATGGTCTCCAGTGGTCAGATGTGGTGTGAGCAACCAAATATGCTGCGGTGGCAATATAACACTCCATACACTTACACATTCATCCTCAATAACAATAAGGTAACGGTCAAAAAAGGCAATCATAGTGATGTGATTGATGTGAACAAAAACAAGATGTTCAAGGAAATTGCAAGAATCATGATGAATAGTGTCTTGGGGAAAGTGCTGACAGATAAAGCAGACTTCAAATCGTCCGTTATCCACAAGGGCAACTATTACATCGTTACTCTGATTCCTCAGAAAAAGGAGATGAAACATATGTTTACTTCCATCCTTTTGTATTACGACACAAAACTCAAATTGGTTACGAAGGTTGAAATGCACGAGAAGAATGGAGATAGTACATTGATCGAATTGAAAAATATAAAAAAGGACACTCCGATAAATGCTTCGCAGTTTAAGATTAATTAGTCTACTACTCATACTGTTGAGTTGCCATGGCTTTGCATTTTCGCAGAGTCCGGCTCTTGCATATCCTGACTCGGTAGGTCAGAGATCCCGGTATGAGATTATTATAGAGATGCCCAAAGCATATCTTAGTGGACTTATGATTATGCACAAGCCATCGGGCGGTCACGTTGATGCAAGTGTCATCAATGAATTTGGTATCTCTTTGATAGATTTAAGCTACGATGAGAAGAAGGATAAAGTTAAGATACTCAGTATAACTGATAAGATGAACAAGTGGTATATAAAAAGAGCCCTAAGTAATGACTTTAAAAATATTCTTAAGGCAATGCGAGAGGGGGCGTATGAGTACCTAAATACAAAACGTAAAATCAAATATTCTTTTCAACCGGCAAATGAAACTGAATAGGACTTTATATAATATAATCGATAAGGAGACTGTCAGTGACGTGACCACATACACGGTCTCTCTTATACCCTCATGTATAATATACGCCGCCCATTTTCCGGAAATGCCTATTACTCCAGGCGTTTGCCAGATTCAGATGACTAAAGAACTTTTGGAGAATTGTCTTAACCGGGAACTGACGATTGCAGGAGTGAAAAATGCAAAATTTGTTTCTGTTCTTACACCAGGATACAAACCAATAAGGGTTTCTTTAAGTAAAATAAAACAAGAAGATAATCAGTTCAAGGTGCAAGCCGTGATTGCTGATGATGAAACAACCTATGCCAAACTCTCATTACAAACAGTTATTGCATGACAGAGGCATCTGTGTTATAATACCCGTGTATAATAATGAGGGTACTATTGCTGACGTGGTGGAGCGAGCGCTTCTCCACTGTGATGACGTGATTGTAGTGAATGACGGATCCACTGACTCTACAAAAGAGTGTTTGGAACGTATCCCCAGAATAACCATTATTAACTCTCCTAAAAATGAGGGGAAGGGTGCGGCATTGAGACGAGGTTTCAGGAAAGCTCTGGCATTAGGATTTTCCAATTCGATAACCATTGATGCGGATGGACAACATTATCCAGAAGACATTCCTCTTTTATTGGAGGCAAATATCAAGCATCCCGGATGTCTGATTGTCGGCTCTCGAAATTTAAAAGGAGTCGTTCGCTCCAAAGAGAGTTCGTTTGCAAATTCCTTTAGTAATTTCTGGTTCTGTGTGCAGACCTTGCATAAATTACCAGATACACAGACCGGATATAGATTATATCCTCTCAGAAAATTAAGAGGTATATCCTTCCTTACCTCACGGTATGAGGCTGAACTTGAATTGTTAGTATTCGCTTCATGGCATGGTGTAAAACTGATATCGCAACCTATAAACGTATTCTACCCAAAACCAGAGGAAAGAGTATCCCACTTCAGACCGGGACTCGATTTCACCAGAATCTCAATCCTTAACACAGTACTGTGCGTTTTAGCTGTGGTATATGGTATCCCTTGTTTCTTGTACAGGAGTTTGAAAACTGGATTGTTTACCGTAACCACTTACGTGGTTTACCTTGTGGGTGCAGTTACAATAACACCCTTCGCCATCGGGAAAAGTTGCTATACAAAACTGACCCGAAAGCCATCTTCGATTTTGCATAATGTTGTGACAAAATTCAGCAAGACAGTTGTTAAGTTGCTCGGTTTATTCGGTTCTAAAGTCAGTGTTGATAATCAATTCGGCGAAGATTTCAAAAAGCCGGCTTTGATAATATGCAACCATCAGAGCCAATTAGACTTAATGGTGCAGCTAAGCCAAACTAATAAGATAATTTTTCTGACAAACGATTGGGTTTGGAAGAACCCGATTTTTGGAGCCATTGTCCGCTGTGCAGAATACTATCCAGTTTCAATGGGGCTGGAGAACCTTATGCCTAAGTTAAAAGAATTGATTGACAGAGGATATTCCATCTCCGTTTTTCCTGAGGGGACAAGGTCTGAAGCTGGAGAGATCAACCGCTTCCACAAAGGTGTATTCCATATTGCTGACACACTGAATCTGGATATATTACCTCTTGTTGTTTATGGAACAGGTAAGGTGATGCCGAAACATGGCTGGCTTATTAAAAAGTGGCCCATCTGGCTGCAAGTAGGGAAAAGGATAAATCAAGAAGATTTGACCGCATTGGGGACAACTCTGCGTGCTCAGGCTAAAAACCTACGCGGAGAATACCAAATCATTTATGATAACCTGAAAAATAGGATTGAAAGAAATGTCTAAGCAAAAGGTCATAATTATTGGTGCCGGACTCGGAGGTCTTGTATGTGCCGCTCTTCTTGCAAAGGAGGGGCTTGATGTCATTGTTGTAGAAAAGAATCAGCGCGTTGGTGGCTGTTTACAAAGCTATCGCCGCGACAATGCTATTTTTGACACAGGAATGCACATCTTCGGCGGTATGCACGAAGGTGAGAATATAAGGAGAATTTTTGATTATCTCGGTGTCACCGAGATGCTGAACATACAGAATCTCGATTTCACAAGCGACATTGATATATTTGTAGACAAGGAAAAGACAACACATACATTTGCATTGAACAGAAGACAATTTGTTGAATCTGTTTCAAGGATATTTCCAGAAGAAAAGGATAATTTACAGAATTACTTAAAAAAAATGGACGAGGTGATGGATCAAATGGATTTGTTCCATCTGCGGACTGACAAAGGCTTAAATAGTGCCGGGAATGTTGATTTCAACCTTCCTGCAAATAAATTTATCTCAAAGTATATCGACGATACTCGGCTGGCTGCAATGTTGGGTATATTGAATGTTCTTTATGCAGGTGAAGTAAACGTAACTCCGGCATTTTTGCATTCTTCCACTTCTAGTATATTCCTTAATGGAGCATGTCGTATAGCCGGTGGCTATGAGACTCTTGCCGATGCTTTGACTTCTGTTATTAAGAGATACGGCGGAAAAATTGTTGTCAACAGCAAAATTGTAAAGATAAATACCGTCAATAAAGAGGTTGTAAGCGTTCTCACGAATGGCGGCGACATTATTAAAGGAGACACTTTCATATTAGCCTCTCCTACCAATGAACTAGAATCCCTTTTGGATAATCCCGGGTTATTATCAAACGCCTATAGGTCATTTATTTCAGTAAAAGAAGATTCGATTTCGTCTTTCATTGTAAATTTTAGGCTTAAGAATGATAAGATAGAATATAGCAATCGTATCGGGTTCTATCTGAAGGGTTATGATAAGATATGGAAAGATGAATCTGGTTCCGATATTGAGAGGTTTATGTATATGACTCCTCCAGTCGTTAATCAGGGAAAGTTCGCTGAAACACTTAATGTCGTGGCTCCCTTGAAATGGTCTGTTGTAGAGCAATGGGATAAAAGCACCAAAGGCACAAGAAGCAAGGAATACTATCTTTTCAAAGATAAACTGGTAGAATTGGTAATAGAAAAACTCTCAGAGATATATCCTAATCTAAGAGACGCGATAGAATATATCGATTCGGCGACGCCCCTGACAATCCGTGATTTTACGGGAGTGAGACACGGTGCAATGTGTGGGTTGCGCAAAGATTGCAATGATGCCATTCCATTTATCCCCTTGCGTACTAAGCTCCCGAATCTTCTTCTCACAGGTCAAAGTATAAATATGCACGGTTTTTGTGGTGTAACACTGACCGCTGTACAAACTTGTGAAGAAATTCTGGGACGAGATTATCTTATCAATAAATTCTAACTGATATGAAGAGATTCGCCATCATAATAGCAGGAATAATTCTGGCAATCAACTGTATCGCTCAAATCAATATTTGGGCGAATACGGAGTGCCACAAAAAAGTGAAGCTGACCCCATATATCATAGGTGGTGACAATAATATCGGAGTTGTTGTGTGTCCCGGAGGAAGCTATTTTTGGCATGATAGCGAAACCGAGGGGTATGAAGTGGCTAAATGGCTCAACAATAACGGAATTTCTGCGTTTGTTTTGGACTATCGAACTGCCTATGTTCCCGCATTTATATTCCATCATCGGTATCTATTTAGAGGAAATCGTTATCCTGACCCACAAGATGATTTACGACAGGCTATAAAAATAGTAAGAGAGAACGCAAGTGAGTTTGGGGTGGATTCTACTAAAATTGGAGCCATGGGATTTTCAGCAGGTGGACATCTCGTAATGTCTTCTGCAGAACTATTTGATCCGCAATATCGACCGAATTTTATTGTTCCGATATACCCTGTTGTTACCATGACTGAAAAATGCGTTCATAAAAGGTCTCGCAGAGGATTATTGGGTGACAATAAACAGAATGATCCGGAATTAAAGAATTTACTTTCATTAGAAAGACATGTTCCGGAAGATTGTCCGCCTGTCTTTTTAGTAAATTGTAAGGATGACCCTATTGTGGATTACCACAATTCTGTATTGTTGGATTCGGCTCTCACGTCAAAGAACATTCCTCATCAATATCTTTTGTTTGAGACAGGAGGACATGGATTTGGCGCATCTGAAACAAAGGGTTCTACTGAATGCAGGGAATGGAAAGAAGCATTCCTAAACTGGATAAAGACAATATTCTGATAAAGATACTTCTAAATGACTAAGATTGCACTCAAAATACATGACTTCATGCAGAGCCGCAGAAGGTTTTGCCTTCTGTCTTTTATCATAGTCACGACAGTCCTCTCCTGCCTGTTGCTACGTCTGGATTTTAAAGAAGATATTTCGGATTTTCTTCCATTGGAAGGCAATCATCAGGAGGCGATGCAGGTCTATCAAGATGTGTCGGGGGCAAGTAGGATTATTGCCATATTTCAAGCGTCAGATTCGCTTAATGCAAATCCTGACGATATAGTGGAAGCAATCGATTATTTTGAAAATATCGTCTCTGAAAAAGATTCTGCTGGATATGTCAGGGAATTGACTACGCAAATCAACTTGGAGAAGATTTCGGAATATACCGACTTCGTCTATGCTAATATCCCTTATTTCCTCTCCGAGGAAGATTATACGAGAATGGACAGTCTGCTGAATACCCCCGGCTATATTTTATCTCGGCTTGAAGAGGATAAGGAACTGTTAATGTTCCCAACATCCGGATTGCTGTCTGAAAATCTTCAAAGAGATCCGCTCAATCTTTTCTCTCCCTGCGTAGGTAGGCTTCAAAGTGGCCAGTCTGCAGATAATATTAAGATGTATGACGGTTATATCTTTACTCCGGATATGAGCCGCGCCTTGGTTCTAATGGAATCTCCATTTGGAAACAGTGAAACTCATAACAATGCCGTTTTAATGGATTTCCTTGCGGAACGGGCAAACGAGGTTGAAAACGAGTTTTCAGGAGTGACTGTTCATTACATCGGGGGGCCGGCCATTGCAGTCGCCAATGCTACACAAATTAAAGAGGACAGTCTGTTATCCATTGCAATTGCCGCAGTTCTGATTGTGGCGTTACTTATTATTGTATTCAGAAAGGCTTGGAACATTATCCTTATTATTATTTCGGTTGGATGGGGATGGTTGTTCGCAATGGCGATGGTATCGGTGATTCATTGTAGTGTTTCATTGATTGTTGTGGGAATATCAAGCATTATACTCGGTATTGCAGTCAATTATCCACTCCATCTGATAGCTCATACTGCGCACACAGGTTCGATGAAACAAGTGCTAAGAGAGATAATAGCCCCCTTGATAATAGGTAATATAACCACTGTAGGAGCGTTTGTTGCACTTGTCCCATTGAAAGCGGCTGCTCTCCGCGATTTGGGGATTTTCAGTGCTTTGATTCTTATTGGCACCATTTTATTTACCGTTGTATTTCTGCCTCATGCAGTTCGTAAAAAAGGAAACCGTCAACATGAGATTGCTGTCAAATGGCTCGATTGGTTGAGCAACATTAGACCGGAAAAGAACCGTCGGGTTGTCCTTGGTGTGGTGTTACTCACTGTCATATTTGGCTATTTTAGTCTCAAAACAGACTTTGACTCTAATATGAGCCATATAAATTTCATGACCGACCGTCAGAAAGCGGATATGGTATATTTTAAGGAATTGACAAGCAATAACTCAGACAACACTGAAACTCTATATGTTGTAAGCTCCGGAAACACGCTGGATGAGGCTATTGATAACAATGCCGCGTTAAGGCCCAAACTCAAACAAGAACTTGCTTCGATTGATAGCGTTTATCAATCTGACATGCAATTTCTACCATCATCAAAACAGCAAGCTGAAAGATTGGAAAGTTGGACTAATTTTATAGCCACCCATAAAACTCTTTTGACAGATTCCCTGACGCAGGGGGCACTTACAAAGGGCTTCCAGAAAGAAGCATTCTCTCCCTTTGAAGATATTCTATCAGGAGAATATGCTCTCCAAGACAAAGACTTCTTTATCCCTCTTAATTCCATTAATTCTCAGCACCTCAGCATTGACAGTATAAATGGGAAATACCGGGTTGTCAATCTGATTTCTGTGCAGAAAGACAAAATGGAAGTTCTCCGTCAAAAGATTGATAGCCTCGAAGGGTCCCATTTCTGCTTTGATGTGCAAAGTATGAATAGTGCTATTGCCAATGGCCTCTCAGACAACTTCAGCTATATTGGATGGGCCTGTGGTTTGATTGTGTTCTTTTTCCTTTGGGCTTCTTTTGCCTCCATTGAATTGGCTTTGCTCTCGTTCCTGCCTATGGCTGTCAGTTGGATTTGGATTCTAGGAATTATGGGAATGACCGGAATACAATTCAACATTGTCAATATCATTCTCGCTACTTTCATCTTTGGACAGGGAGATGATTATACAATCTTCATGACCGAAGGCTGTTGCTATGAATATGCTTTTAGGAAAAAGATGCTTGCTTCCTACAAAAGTTCGATTCTTGTGTCCGCTCTCATTATGTTCATCGGAATCGGGACTTTGATATTTGCAAAACATCCGGCACTCCATTCATTGGCTGAGGTTACCATTGTTGGTATGCTCTCAGTTGTATTGATGTCTTATCTATTGCCTCCTTTGGTATTCAATTGGATCACAAAATCTCATGGCAAATATAGGAAACGCCCTCTAACGCTCGGGCCGTTACTTCGTACTTGGTTCTGTGGAGCATGGTGGCTATCTCAATTACTAATCGGATACATATTGGGCTTCTTCCTGTTTATTATTGGTCCGAGGACACCAAAAACACTGGCTCTTTTCCATCGTTTTGTCACTTGGTCACATAGAGTTGACCTTAAATTGATGCCCGGTGTTAAATTCAGAATGCACAACCCGTATAATGAGACTTTGAATAAGCCCTGTGTTATCGTGTGCAACCATCAGTCCTTGCTCGACCCGATGTATTTTATGGCATGGAGTCCTAAGATTCTCATTGTGGCAAATGAGAGGTCAAGTATGAATCCGGTGGTTCGTATAATGTTCAAGTGGTTGGGATTCTATACAATCCGGCAGTCCAACTTTACTGCATGGAAGGATTCTTCTTTGGAGAGAGACTTGGAGTTTTTCAAGAAGTATGTCGAGGAGGGCTATTCAATAGCCTTCTTTCCGGAAGGAATGCGTAATCCCGATTCTTCCATTCTCAGATGCCATAAAGGACCGTTCTATCTTGCAAAGCAACTTAACATTGATGTTTTGCCTGTGTTGCTGCATGGCGTTAACTATCTTATGCCCGTCCAAAGCTTTGCCTGCTACAAGGGAGAAATCAATATGCGGATAGGTAAACGGATAACATCGTTAAGCCCTATATGGAATGAATCATACTCTGCATTCGCCCAGAATGTTCATCGCCACATGAAGGTTGAATACAAGGCAATGTGTTGCAAGTATGAGACGGCAACCTATTTTGCACCTCTTGTAAAAGACCGTTATCGATATAAGGGGACGGAACTATTAAAGGAAGTAACCCGTAACCTTAAAAAGCACAACAATTATTCCAATTTGGTAGACCATACTCAGCCGGAATGTGTTGTTATTAAAAATTGTGGATATGGTGAAATGGCTCTCTTAATGGGTCTTGTCCATCCCGACACCAAGGTATTTGCAATTGATCCTGACGAAGAAAAAATAATAGTAGCAAAATATGCTGCTGAGGGAATTATTACCAACGTAGAGTTCCAGACCTCTATGGATTTATCAACGATAGAAAACTTAAAGCTTTATGAACTTTCAGTGTAAACTGACATCCGCTTCTAAAAAAGTATATGGCGCAATATTGGCAGGTCTGATATTGTGTTCCACTCTTCATGTCAACGCTCAGAATCCAATTACCATAAATAGCGACAACTCTGTGACAATTACTTATATAGATCCGAAAGCCGAGAAAGTAGAAGTACAGGGTACATTCTTCCAAAAAGGGAATTCTTTAATTCCTATGGCTGGCATGTTCTCCAAAGATGGTAAGGCTGAAATGACGAACACAGGGAATGGAGTTTGGTCTTATACGTCGCAGCCGCTCAGTTCTGAACTCTACTGGTACGATTTCGTAGTGAATGAAGATTCTGTGCGTTTCGATAAAAGAAATAGGGACACCACACGGGATATAGGAACTACCTATAACTATTTTATCATCAAGGGTGGGATTGGCGATAACTTTACTGATGCGCAAACAAAAAAAGGCACATTAAAATATAATTGGTATCCATCATCGTTGAATGGAATGAGTAAACGCCGTATGGCTGTATATCTTCCTCACGGATACAACTCATCATCTCGACGTTATCCAGTTCTTTATCTCCTTCATGGTTCTGGAGGTGATGAAACTGCGTGGGATGATTGCGGTCGTTTATCCCAAATAATGGATCATCTTATTGCAAATGGCACATGTGAACCAATGATTGTTGTCATGCCCAATGGCAATGTAGAGTTAGCAGCCGCTCCCGGTGAAGATCCTAACAATCCGAATGTTCAACCTTCCGGCAACAATGTTTCATCGATGTTTGGTAAATTCGAGAAATCATTTGTCCCCGAGATTGTCAACTATGTTGACAAGAATTATCGAACGGTTGCAGATAAGCAACATAGAGCCATAGCTGGGTTGTCTCTTGGTGGTCTTCATACACTGTACACCTCATTAAATAATCCTAATGAATTTGATTACATTGGACTATTCTCGGCTCAAACGACAAACGCTCTTGGAGACAAAAGTGTCGGTGGATTGAAAAGTATAGGAGAAGGTTGGAATCAACTAAAGCAAGCACTTCCATTTTTAGGGGGTGGTAGCGTTGACCGAAAGATTAGCAGTATCACTGGAGGAGAATCCGATGAAAATTTGGATATCTATGATAATTTTGATTGGAAATTGAAGAATTTCTTTAAGAAAAATCCCAGATTCTTCTATATTGCCGTAGGGAGGGATGATTTTACAAAGAAACTTAACGATGACTTAAGAAAAAAGCTTAACAAGGGTGGATATACTTTTTTGTATAATGAATCAGATGGTGGACACACTTGGAGCAACTGGCGTAAGTATCTGATTGACTATCTTCCCCGATTGTTTAAAATTGATAAATAAAAAAATGAAAGAACATATTAGAACTTTACTGGAAGACCTTCTTCCTCTCGTAGATTTAGATTCGGACTTCCTTTTTGCCGAATTGGATTCTCTTGGCGTAACGACTATTTTGATGGTGCTGTCTCAGGAATATGGCATTGAACTAGAAGCTAAAGATGCCACTCCCAAGAACCTCCGTTCGCTTGACAGCATAGTCGAAATGGTAAACCGTAGGCTGGCAGAAAAATAAAGGTTATATGAACCGACTGGAAGATTATCTACGTGAACATGCACAATCTTCGCCCCAGAGGATTGCTTTCCAAAATTCCGATGGAATTTTGACTTATAGTGAACTATGGACGGCGGTCTGTGAACGTGCGTCGGAAATTGAATCCGAAACCTCCCGGGTCTATGTATTAAGATCCGCGCATGATTTTGATTTCATCATAGACTATTTTGCAGCTCACAAGGCCGGGAAAGTGGTTGTTCCTCTTGAAAAGGACTTGCCCGATGCTCAATTTCAGGGAATACTGGAATTGACATCGCAGGCTGATATGCCGGGAGATGTAACCGACATACTTTTTACGACCGGAACAACCGGTAAACAGAAAGGGACTATGATTAGCCAAGGTATCATTATATATGATGCTGAAAACTTGATTGATGCACAAGGTTTTTCTTCGGACCTGACGTTTATTATTACCGGTCCGCTTAACCACATAGGAAGTTTGAGTAAGATATGGCCGTCAATAATAGTTGGTGCTTCCATTTATATCATGGACGGGCTCAAAGACTTGCCAGCTTTCTTTAAGGTGGTTAAGGATGCTCCTTGGAAGGTGGCTACGTTCCAAGTTCCGGCCACTCTCCGTATGATGATACAATTCGGAGAGAAACAACTAAGGGATTGTTCTGAAAAATTTGATTTCATCGAAACTGGAGCCGCTCCAATTTCGCAATCCGACATGGAGAAACTATGCGAATTGCTTCCGCATACTCGTCTTTATAATACCTACGCCTCCACAGAGACCGGAATAATCGCGACCCATAATTTCAACGGAGGATATTGTGTAGCTGGGTGCTTAGGAAAGCCGATGAAACACTCAGCCTTAACAATTGATGATGATGGGTTTATTGTATGTCAAGGTAAGACGCTAATGATTGGCTACTGCGGAGACCTGGATGAAACAAATCGTGTTCTCAGAGATAATAAAATCTTCACGAAAGACAAGGGAATCCTCGATGAAGAGGGTCGATTGCAATTAGCTGGACGAGATGGAGATATTATAAATGTCGGAGGGTTCAAGGTAAATCCGGTTGAGGTTGAGGATGCCGCCCAGTCGATGCCGGAGATTGATGACTGTATTTGTATTCCATCACCGCATCCGGTATTAGGAACAGCTCTCGGTCTTCTCTATGTTGTAAAAGAAGGTCTTTCCATTAAGAAGAAAGCGTTAGCCAAGCACCTTGCATCAAAGCTTGAAGGTCATAAGGTTCCTCAGTTATATACCCAAGTCGATAAAGTTGAGCGCACCTACAACGGCAAACTCAACCGAAAAGCCTATATGACTGGATAATACACTTCAATCTTTCCATTTGATTAAATCGCAGCCTCTAAAGGCGGCCGAAATTTTTGACATTTTGAGCGTAAAACAGCGGTGCAACTCTTCACAGGACTGCACCGCTTGGCATAATTACGACTATTGATTTAGGCTGTCTGTTTTCATGGGGATCGGTCTGATGATGGTCTATGACATGCTTCTCCATACTGATTATAAAATAAATGGAGACAAGCTTCACATACGATGCGGTTTCTTGTTCCGGATGGATTTGCCGATCTCCAGGATTACCGAAATAACCCACAAGTCGACAGTTCTTGCATCTCCGGCATTGTCGGCCGACAGAATTGGATTAAAGTATGGCAAGAGAAATTGGGTGTATGTTTCGCCGGAAAATAAAGAGGAATTTATATCGGCATTACGATCAATAAATCCCTTGATAATAATTGATTAAATGCAAGATTGCTCGATAAAACGCAGAAGACAGTTAATTGGTACATGCCAAGGCGTTAATAAAAAATATTACGACGCACCCCCGTGAAGCTCAGTTGGTAAGGGCTTCACGGGGGTGTATGTTTATAGCTTCTTGCGGCCGGATTATTTGCAGTCGCAGTGCAATCCGTTGGGGTCAAGGAGGTTTACTATATATGCGTCGTTGTCCTCGATAAGGGTTGTGAGATGTTCGGCATATGCTTTGTAGTCGGATATGGGATGGCGTGCGACTCCTGATTCGGCGGCTGCTTTGGCGATGGCGGGCGCCACAGTCTTGAGCAGACGTTTGTCGAATGGTTTTGGCAGAATGTAGTCGCGGCCAAATTGCAGCGAGTCGACTTTGTATGCCATGCAGAGAGAACGCGGAGCCGGCTCTTTGGCGAGTGATGCGATCGCACGCGCTGCTGCAACTTTCATTTCTTCGTTGATTTCGCTTGCCCGACAGTCGAGAGCGGCTCTGAATATGTAAGGGAAGCCCAACACATTGTTGATCTGGTTGGGATAGTCGGAGCGTCCGGTCGCGAAGATAAGATCCTGACGAGTTGCCATGGCTTTTTCAAATGCGATCTCGGGGTTGGGGTTGGCAAGAGCGAAAACGATCGGACGCGGAGCCATTGATGTGAGCATCTCGGGTGTGACGACATCGGCAACAGAGAGCCCGAGGAACACGTCAGCGCCTTTCAACGCATCGGCGAGCGAGTGCAGGGGCAGTGATGTGGCGAAAGCGCGTTTTTGTTCGTTGATGTCCTTTCGGTCGACAGTAATGACACCTTTGCTGTCGCACATGATTATGTTTTCTTTTCTGACGCCGAGTTTTGTGTAAAGGCGAGTGCACGATATGGCGGCCGCACCGGCTCCGTTGACTACGAGACGGACGTCGGCGATATTCTTGCCTTGTATTTCGAGCGCATTGAGGAGTGCTGCGCCGCTGACGATCGCTGTGCCGTGCTGGTCGTCGTGCATTACGGGAATGTCACATTCTTTTTTCAACCGGTCTTCGATCTCGAAACATTCGGGGGCCTTGATGTCTTCAAGGTTTATGCCTCCGAAAGTCGTGGACATTGCTTTGACAGCCGCAACGAAGCGGTCGGTGTCGTGTTCGTCGATCTCGATGTCGTAGCAGTCGAGTCCGGCAAAAATTTTGAACAGGAGAGCTTTGCCTTCCATCACGGGTTTTGACGCTGCGGCACCAATGTTGCCGAGTCCGAGCACGGCTGTTCCGTTTGAAATGACAGCGACGAGATTTGCTTTATTAGTGTAGAGATATGCGTCGTCGGCGTTTTTTTCTATTTCCTTGCAGGGGTAAGCCACACCAGGAGAATAGGCCAATGACAGATCGTCGGGGCTTGATGTTGATTTAGTTGCTACAGTTTCAATTTTTCCGGGCATTGGGTAGCGGTGATAGCGCAATGCCTCTTCCTTTATATCCTTAGACATGTAAATTTGTGTTTTATGTACCTTGTTTTATTTATATAAACGACCGAACATTAAGCTATGTTTGCCATCTGTGCAAAAGTTGCGTACAAAGATAAGTAAAACTATTGACTCGGCAATTAAATTGTTGTAAATTTGCAACACTAATACAATTACAGATAAGAGACATAAGTTATGTTGGAAATCAGTGAAATATTCAATGCGGCGGCAGTCCTGAAGGACGTGGCGCGTAAGACTGCTATAATACCGGCACCACGGATCAATCCGGAATCGGAAGTATATTTGAAAACAGAAAACCTTCAGCTCACAGGATCGTTCAAACTGCGCGGAGCCTATTACAAGATATCACAGCTCACCGACGAGGAGAAGGCGAGGGGTGTGATCGCTTGTTCGGCAGGCAATCATGCTCAGGGTGTCGCACTCGGAGCGACGCACAATGGCATAAAGTCGCTGATCTGTCTCCCGGCCGGAGCGCCGATGTCGAAGATTGAAGCGACCAAGGGCTATGGTGCGGAGGTGTGTCTTGTTCCGGGAGTGTATGATGACGCCTATGCCAAGGCTATCCAGCTTCGCGATGAGCATGGCTACACGTTTGTGCATCCGTTTGACGATCCTAAAGTGATCGCCGGTCAGGGCACCATAGGTCTCGAGATACTCGAGCAGATGCCCGATGTGGAGGCGGTGATCGTGCCTATCGGAGGCGGAGGTCTCATATCGGGAGTGGCATTCGCGATCAAGACTCTGCGTCCCGAAATCAAGGTCTACGGTGTGCAGTCGTCCGGCGCTCCATCGATGGCCGCATCGCTTCAGGAGGGTGCTATACGCCATCTCAACAGTGTGTCGACGATTGCCGACGGCATCGCGGTAAAGGAGCCGGGAGTCAACACATTCGAGCTGTGCAACCGTTATGTCGATGAAGTTGTCACTGTCAGCGACGAAGAGATCGCTGCAGCTATCCTTGCGCTCATCGAGCAGCAGAAGCTTGTGGCCGAAGGCGCCGGTGCGGTGTCTGTCGCAGCAGCGATGTTCAACAAAGTGCCTATCAAGGGCAAGAAGACTGTTTGTCTGGTGTCGGGCGGAAATATTGATGTCAACACTCTCAGCCGTGTCATCACCCGAGGTCTTTCGAAGAGTGGCCGTAATTATTCGTTTATCATTGATCTCGATGATAAACCGGGTCAGCTGTCAGGGGTCTGCAATGTAGTCGCACAGCAAGGAGGTAATGTGATCTCGGTTGCTCATGAGCGAATCAACAGCAGCACTGCCATCAACGGTTGCACGATACGCATGGAACTGGAGACTCGCGATCACGATCATATCGCCGCTATCCGCTCGGCTTTGTCAGAAGCAGGTTATAAGGTGATGAACTGATCGGGTTGTCACACTGAAAAAGCAATATTTACACGCATCATATCACCCCGGACAGATGTACTCTCATAGCGAGAAAATCTCTGTCCGGGGTGCATTGTATCTGTTTCGCGGCTTTTTTGAGGGGGAAGGCGGCAGATAATTTTGAATTGCAATTTTAAAATCATAATTTTGCAGCATATAACCCCAAAATATGAATATCATGAAAATTAAAGCTTTAATCTGTGGTGTGACGTTTGTTGCATCTTGTCTGTCGTGTCAATCGGCTGCAGCACGCCCGCATGACATGCCGGAAACTCTGACCATCGGCCGCGAACAATTATATGACAAGATAAAGGGAGGCTGGGCAGGCCAGACCATAGGAGTCACCTATGGCGCGCCGACCGAGTTCCGCTATCAGGGGATGATGATCGCTGATTCTATAGATATACCTTGGGGCGAAAATGACTATGTGAAGGACTGGATGATCAAATTTCCGGGGCTGTATGATGACATATACATGGATCTGACGTTTGTTGAGACATTTGACCGTCTCGGCCTTGACGCACCGGTCGATTCGATGGCTCTCGCATTTGCCAATGCGGGCTACAACCTGTGGGAGGCTAACCAGACAGCTCGCTATAATATATTGAACGGCCTAATGGCCCCGGCATCGGGATATTGGAAAAACAATCCGCATGCCGACGATATCGATTTCCAGATCGAGGCCGATTTTGCAGGTCTCATGTCGCCCGCGATGCCTAATTCGGCTGCGGTGATATGCGACAGCATCGGACATATAATGAATTATGGCGACGGATGGTACGGAGGTGTTTACATGGCCGCGATGTATTCGCTGGCGTTTGTCTACGACGATGTTGAGACAGTCGTAACCGAAGCTCTGAAATGTATCCCTTCCGAGAGCCGCTACAGCAAGTGCATCTCTGACGTTATTGCAGCTTACAGACAGTCGCCCGACGACTGGACGGCCGCATGGCAGCTGTGTGCCGAACGTTGGGACAGCAATCTTCCTTGTCCTACGGGGGCTTTTGTGCCATACAATATCGATGCGGCGCTCAACAGTGCCTATGTGGTGATCGGCTTGCTCTATGGCGACGGTGATTTCGGACGGACTGTGGAGATCGCTACGCGATGCGGTCAGGACTCTGACTGCAATCCGGCTTCTGCGGGCGGTATCCTCGGCACGATCAAAGGCTATAGCCGAATTCCTTCGGAATGGCTTGACCCGCTCAAATCAGCCGAAGACATGAAATTTTCATTCACGTCAAGTTCGTTGAATGACACTTACCGCATGAGTTTCGACCAGGCGCTTCAGATGATCAGCCGTAACGGCGGATCGGTCGATGGAGATAACGTGTCGATCAAGTGCCAGAAGCCTGTGCCGGTGAAGTTGGAACAAAGTTTCGCATCGCTGGTGCCGGTGAGAAAAAATTACTACCACAAAAATCTCAATGATGGAGCGTTTGCGGTCGATATCGACGCGGATGCAGTGGTAGTCACCGGAGCTGTTGGCGGAGACAACGGATCAGGTTATGTGGCACGCGTTGAGGTGCGTCTTGACGGCGAAGTGGTCGACATAGTCGATATGCCGGCAGACTTTGCTGTAAGGAAATATGATGTTTACTGGAATTATGATCTTGATGGCCGTCAGCATGTGTTGACTCTGACGCTACTCAACCCCGACGATGTGCACACGGTGACAGTCGGCAGTGTTGTCGAACTTGATTCAAGAGAGGAGTAGGGAGCACCTCAGTCGTCGGCCCTGATTTCGGAGAGCTCGCGCATTTCGTCGTATTCGAGCCAGTCAGGGTCGTTTTCCGCCGAGATTTCAAGCGGTAGCAACGGCATGTCGCTTAGGGCGGCGTTAAGTTTCTTTGTGAAGATGTTGGTGCTGAGAGTGTAGAACACCCAGTTGCGTTCGCCTGCGCCGGTGTAAATACCGGTCATCACAGCTACCGGGTCTTTTGTGAGTTCGTCGTTCAGCGCGTCAGTGACGTCGCCCATCATTTCGGCTGTAGCTTCGTCGGGCATCGTCGCATCGGGCGCGGTCGAGTAGCGCCATGTGATGTCGACGCGGATGGTGAATCTCGGGTTGCGGCGGAACACATCGACGTCGCGCCGTCCGCTAACCATTATCAGACGTCCGTCTTCGCTTTCGGTCGGACAAGTCCACCAGTCGTTACGTTCTGCCATAATTACGTTGGATGCTATCGGTTGAAAATAAAATAAAGCCTCGCCGGAGTATAAGCCGGGTTATGTAGAGTACGCACTTTCGATGAAGAGTTACGTCGCTCCGTCCGTCATTTATCTGATCCCGGTGTCGCCACCGGGCTTAAGCGGTCTACCCCCCGGCAATGGACGAGCAGCCCTTAGATGCCGGTATACTTGACCTTGCAACCCATAAGATGTGCGGCGCACAATATCGCTATCGCGCCCGGTGAGCTCTTACCTCGCCTTTTCACCCTTACCGTGAGCCGGATGGCTCACGGCGGTTGTTTTCTGTCACATTACTCTGCCGTTGCCGACAGCTTCCCGTTAGGAAATATGGTGCTCTTTGTTGCCCGGACTTTCCTCGCGCCGGACGCCGACCGAAGTCAGCGCCGGCTCGCGACGGACCCTCCGGCGCGGCTTTTTTTATGATGAAAGGGTTAAATATTACATGTAACCGCGGATGATGCCGCGTTTTGAGTTCTTGATGAACAGGATGATTTCGTCGCGCTCTTTTGTAGCAGGCAGTTCGGCCTCGATGCGTTCGATGGCATCGCTGACATTCATGCTCGACAAGTAGAGGTAGCGGTAGATGTCCTGGATCTCGCGAATTGTGTCGTTAGAGAAGTTGCGGCGGCGCAGACCGATGGAGTTTACTCCGGCATATGCAATCGGTTCGCGTGCGGCTTTCACGTAGGGCGGAATGTCTTTATTGACAAGCGCTCCGCCTTGGAGCATGACGTGCGGTCCGATGTGGCAGAACTGGTGGATGAGCGATCCTCCACCGATCACTGCAAAGTTGTCGACGACTACTTCGCCTGCGAGCTGCGACGCATTGGAGATGATTACATTGTCACCAACCACGCAGTCGTGGGCAACGTGAGAGTAAGCCATGATGAGGCAGTTGTTGCCGACGACGGTCTTGCCTTTTGCTGCAGTGCCGCGGTTGACAGTGACACATTCGCGTATGGTGGTGTTGTCGCCGATGATGGCTGTTGTTTCTTCGCCTCTGAACTTCAGGTCCTGAGGTATTGCACCGATGACAGCTCCGGGGAAGATGTTGCAGTTCTTGCCGATGCGAGCACCCTCAAGGATTGTGACGTTGCTGCCGATGCGGGTGCCTTCACCGATCTCTACATTCTGGTCAATGGTTACAAACGGATCGATGACAACCGACGGCGCAATCTTGGCTGCGGGGTGGATATATGCGAGAGGTTGTTTCATTGTCTGGAATTTTGATTATTTGTTTTTGATAATTTGAGCCATGAACTCACATTCGCACACGATCTTTTCGCCGACGAATGCGAGACCCTTCATCACGGCCATGCCGCGGCGCAGGGGTGTCATGAATGATACATGGAAGAGCAGAGTGTCGCCCGGGACAACTTTTTGGCGGAACTTAACGTTGTCGATCTTCATGAAGTAGGTCGAATAACGTTCGGGTTCGTCAACAACGCTGAGTACGAGCAGTCCGCCGGTCTGAGCCATGGCTTCGACGAGCAGTACGCCGGGCATTACCGGTTCCTGAGGGAAGTGACCCTGGAAGAACGGCTCGTTGGTCGTAACGTTCTTTACGCCTACGATGAAGTTGTCGCTCTTGTCGATGATCTTGTCGACGAGGAGGAACGGATAGCGGTGGGGGAGCAGTTCGCGGATGCGGTTGTTGTCCATGATTGGTTCGACATTGGGATCATAGACGGGAGCCTGCACTTCCTGACGCTTAATGTTGCTGCGTATCTTCTTCGACATTACTGAATTGATCGTATGTCCGGGTTTTGTGGCGATGACCTTGCCTTTGAGCGGGCGACCGATCAGGGCGATGTCGCCGATGAGGTCTATCACTTTGTGGCGTGCCGGTTCGTTCTCGTGGCTGAGCGGACGGGTGTTGATGTAGCCGAATGATTCGACTTCTCTGTGAGGAGAGTTCATCATGTCGGCGATATGGTCGAGGCGTTCCTGCGGCAGTTCGGAGTCGTAGATGACGATGGCGTTGTCGAGGTCACCGCCTTTGATCAGTCCGGCAGTCACGAGAGGTTCGATTTCGCGGACAAATACGAAAGTGCGCGATGACGCTATCTCGGAAGCAAATTCTTCGATATGCTCCATCGAAGCATACTGGTTTGACAGTACGGGCGACTCGAAGTTGACCTTGACTTCAACGCTGAATTCATCGTCGGGGAGAATGATGATTTTCGAACCTGTAGTCTCGTCGGCAACTTCGATCTTATGTTTAACGATGTAGTAGTCTTTGTCTTCTTTTTGCTCTTCGATGCCGACGCGGTTGATTTCTTCGACATAGAGTTTCGAGCTGCCGTCGAGGATGGGCAGTTCGGGAGCGTTGACCTTGATGAGACAGTTGTCGATGCCGGCGGCGTAGAGAGCTGCCATGGCGTGTTCGATTGTGCTGACAACGACATCGCCTTTACCGATGACTGTGCCGCGGTTTGTAGCGATCACATTGTCGGCTACAGCATCGATGATCGGTTGGCCGTCAAGATCGATACGTTGTATTTTATATCCGTGGTTTTCAGGCGCAGGGCAGAATGTCGCATCGATCTGCGCGCCTGTATGAAGACCTTTGCCGCTTAGGCTGAAACTGTCTTTGAGGGTTTGTTGCTTCATGAGATATATAGTTTTTTTATTGTCGAGATTGATAGAGATCGAGGAAGGGGGTTATTTATCCTCAAGTTTTTTTACACGTTCGAACAGCTCACCAAGCCGTTTGATATAGGCGCTCTGGCGCATGAAATCTCGTGCGGGCACAGCTGGATAACCCATTATGCGGCTTTCGTCGGATACGTCGTTTGGCACACCTGACTGTGCGCCGATCTGCACCTTGTCACCGATTTTTATGTGTCCGGCAAAGCCTACCTGACCGCCGATCATACACCATTTCCCGACTTTGGTCGAGCCGGCTATGCCGGTCTGTGCAGCGATGACGGTCGATTGGCCGACTTCGGCGTTGTGAGCCACTTGAATGAGGTTGTCGAGTTTGACCCCATCGGCGACACGTGTAGCTCCCATTGTAGCGCGGTCGACTGTCGTGTTGGCTCCGATTTCAACGTCGTTGCCTATTTCAACGATTCCGATCTGCGGTATTTTGTGGTAGCCGTCGGGTGTAGGTGCGAAGCCGAATCCGTCGGCTCCGATTACAGCTCCTGAGTGGATTATGCATCGTGCTCCGACGTGGCAGCTGTCGTATATCTTGACACCGGGATAGATAATAGTGCCGTCGCCGATGACAACGTTGCGGCCGATGTAAGTCTGGGGGAATATTTTGACACCTTTGCCGAGTCTGGCACCTTGGCCGATGTAGGCGAATGCTCCGACATAGGAGTCTTCGTCGACGGCCACGCCTTCGGCAATGTGGCAGGGTTGTTCAATGCCTGTCGGCATCACGAACATGAATTTGGCCACCATGGTCATCAGAGCCGAAAGGGTAGCGTAGGGGTCTTCGACTTTGATCAGCGTCGGCCTGATATCGCCTTCTGTCACGAAGTCCTTGCGCACCAATACGATTGACGCATCGGTCGAGTAGATATAATGGGTATATTTAGGGTTGGCCAGGAATGTTATGGATCCGGGCTTAGCTTCCTCTATCTTTGAAAATGTGCTGACCGTAACCGAGCCGTCACCTTCAACGGTGCCCCCTACTTGCTGGGCGATCAGATCTGCAGAAAATTCCATTTGGTTTTTTGTAGAGTTTAAGAATTAGATTCTTTGCGCAAAGTTGCGAAAAATAATCCATATACGCTTATAATAATGGCAAAAAAAGCGCATTTCTGCGCTTTTTTGAGGTGGATGGAGTTGTTTTAGACCCCTTATTTGATTGTTTTTGACAGTGGAGAGCGTCCTCCTTCACCGAGAGCTTCGATTGCGAAGTAATATGGGGTGTCGGCGTCGAGTCCGCGCATGTCGTAGTCGAGAGCGTCGTAGACAGTAATGGCGTTGTAGAGTTTGTCGGGAGCTATGCCGTAATAGATGTTGTAGCCGTAGGCTCGCGGCGATGCTTTCCAGCTGATCATGGCGTTGCGGCTGTCAGCCTTGTCGCGTTTCACGGTCAGGCCTTTTACTGCCTCAGGAGCGGGGATGTCGTTGTCAGTTCCGAAAATTCTGAAGCCCGACAGGCAGAAGTTTCCGGCAGGCATGTGAATGTTTTCGAGTTTCAGATAGCGCGCGTTGAGAGGCTTGGCCAGCTCTATATAGTCGTGAGGCACATCGCGGTCGTTGTCGCTTTTGTCGATGATCAGTTGCCAATCGTTGCCGTTGTCAGAAGCATATACACGGTATTGATGATAGAGATCGTCGGCCCGGTCAAACTGATTGGCCTTGTGGTCGTAGTAGTTGATCTGGATTGCCATGATCTCCTTCGGCTTCTCGAGATCGAGGATGACCCACTCATCGGGCGACGATGTCTTGGCGGCCCAATAGGTGCGCATGCTTTCGTCGGTGATAGCTGACGATGTCAGGGTTGAATCGGTCGACGAAACTTCGACCGGCTTGTCCTTGGAAAGCAACATCCATCCGGCGAAGCGGTCCGACGGATTGTCGATGTCGGCGGTAGAGTTGAAGTTGGGGTAATCTCCGAATGCGGCTGAACTGTACATGATGCCGTCGTTGTCGAAGCCGACGGGATAGAGGCCGATGCGGCGTTCGAATTTGTATTTCAGAGACAGCATACAAGTTGAAACGTGCCACCAGTGTCCCTGTGCATCTTCAAATGTTCCGCCATGTCCGCTGCCTTGAACGAAGCCTCCGGGTTTGTAGCTCATCGGGTTGTGGCGCTGATAGGTGAATGGGCCGAGTGGATTGTCGGAGACGTATACACCGTCGGCATAGACTTTGAACTCAGTGCCGGGTGCTCCGTATTGCAGGTAGTAGCGGCCATTGTGCTTGTTCATGTATGCACCTTCGGTGAATGGCGCCAGAGTCACCTCGTCGTCATTGTTCATGCCGAATCTTTCCCATCCGTGCTCGCGGGGGTGAAGGGCGATGACGTCGTGGATCTTGCTGACCGGGAAGAAATCCTCACGGCTTATCTGTACGGCTTTCAGAGGATATTCGTTGCTTGAGCCGTAATAGAGATATAGTTTCCCGTCATCGTCGAGAAACAGGCACGGATCCCACGAGGGGAGTGCATTGCGGTCGATAGCGCGTTTGAATTTGCCTGATTTGGGATCTGTTGAGTACCATACGGGCAAGCCTTCGTAGGTCGATCCGGTGTAGAACAGTGTGTCGCCAGACACATAGGCTGCGGGAGCGCATTGATCGTCATCGGCCGGACGGCGTTTGAAACTTGCGCGTGCAAATTCCCAGTCTGTAAGGTTTTTGGAGTAGTGGAAGCCGTCCTGGTTGGTCGAAAAGAGGAATGTCTCGTCGCCGTACATCAGAGCCATCGGGTCGGCTGATGAACGGAACGATCCGCCGGTCGTCGAGTTGTTGTTGAACGGCTCGAAATTGTAGCTGATGTTGATGGGGTTGCAGAAGGTCTTGGGGTTGTAGTTGTCGGGGTCGTACCATTCGGTGGCGATTGCTTTGCGGCGAGGCAGCGATTGGCGTGGCTGAGCTTTGTCGAGCACCACGGTAACATTCTCGAAATCGCTTCCGACTGGATGATTGGTCAGTTGCATGCCCGGATAGTAGACATAGAGGAGGGTGTCGCTGTCGACGGCTTTGAGCGAGAAGCGGCCGTCAGAATCGGTGTTGCAGTGGATCGGCGATGCAAAGAACATGACTGTAGCGCCTTCAAGCGGTTGGCCATTGCGGTCGGTTACTTTGCCTTTGATCAAGTGTTCTTTTACAACAGGGATGTAATAGTCGCTGACCTGGCCTTTCACGACTTTGATCTCATTGTCGGCTGAAGCGGAGAGGGGTGTGGCGGCTGAAAATGCGATCAACAATGTGATAGCAGTGGAAATAGGATTTAGGTTCATGAATTTTGATTGATGAAGGTTGGTTATGTTATTCTAAATGCAAATTTAGTGATTTTGGAGTAAATAACAGTCTGTCTTCATGATATAATTTGACTTCAGTGAGTCGTTGCATAAACAAAAAGTCCGTAAACATAGGTCTACGGACTTTTTGTGAGATGTTGTGCCGGCTACCGGCTTTTTGACACCCTCTTACCTGATGACGACTTTTTCGCATTGACTGCCTTGTCTGCGAATGTACAGACCGGGGGCAGGATCGGTTACTTTGCGTCCGGAGAGATCAAACAATACACTTTCGCCGTCGTGGTCGGCAGCAACAGATTCGATGCCGCTGACAGATCCGTCGGTCCACACGATGTCAGATTTGTAGAGCTTTTCGCCTGATGCGTTGACGCTTTGCACTCCGATCGATCCGAGATCTTCGTAGATCACGACTGTGTGGCGAGTGCCCTTGACAGAGAAGTCATATCCGCCGTCTGAAAAATCATATGGAATGTTTGTCATCGGAGAGTTGATGAGCTCATACATTCCGGGACGGAATACATAAGGATCGCTGCTGTCCTTGGTGAAAATATTGTAGTAGAGGTCTATCTTGCTTATCGTTGAGCCATCGGCAGCAACGGTCGGAAGATCAAACACCACCACACCGTATTCGTCGAAGTCGTCATACTCGCTGTAGCGGATGATCTCCGGGTTGGCCGGAGCGGCTTCCACAGTCTGATAGTTGTTTATGACCGGTTTGTCAAATATGGTTTTGGCATAGAATGACTGGTCGCCTTCGTTGATGATTACAGCGCCATCGCTTTTGAGGACGGCGTCGTCAGAGAGATAGCTGAATGAGATGCCGTCGGTGGGGCTGTAGGTGGTGTAGCCTCCGTCGAAGTAGTCTTCGTCCTCGATGAATTTGCTTTCACCGCCGACAAAGTAGCAGTGCGAATTGTCAGATATGCCGACGTATTGGTAGCTGTCGAACACGGCTTTGCCGTCATTGATTTTGCCAAGGGCATAACCCAGGTCGGCAGCAGGCTGGAGATATATGTCATCTCCGTTGACAGCGACCTTGACGGCTGTTTCGCCAGCAGATGATGCCATGACCATTTTGGTGGGTTCAATGCCTTCGGGCAGTTGTAGCGGTGTTGCGTCGACCGGACGGACAATGATGTTGTTGACACCGAACCATGCCCAGGCCTCGTCAGCTTCGTCCGGACCATAGATGTCGTAGGTCAGGCCGAGCATCACAGGCATATCTTCGTCTTCGCCGATTTCACCGACCGACGTGAGCACTCCGTTTTCATAGTTGAACGACAGTTCGCTTTCGCTGAACGACGGGAAGTAGTAACCTTCGTCTTCGTCAAAATAGAGGCGGTCGAAATTCATGCACACCGATTCTCCCTCGTAATCCCATGGTTCGGTTGCGGGTTGGGGGAGTTTGGCAACATAAAGTGATCCCTCGCGATGCTCGAGTCTGAGCCATGAATCGGTGGTGTAAACTCCGATCGGATTTTTCACGTACAGGCATCCGTCTTCGCCTTCGACAATGGCAGACACTTTGCCTGACACCTGTCGCTGATAGATTTCAAATCCACGGGGATAGAGGGCAAACTCCGACATCGACATATTGTCGGACAGTTTTCCGGCCGGGGTGTCGATGATCGCTTTGGCCTCAGACGAACGAGATGCAGGCGCATGAGCCATCTGTCGCCGGTTTAGAAGTTTCGATGCTTCTGCATTGTGGGCTTTAAGAACCGGAGCCACTTCACCTGCAGCCGCCGACGACGATATGACGATGGCTGCACAAATGATAGATAACAGTTTTTTCATAAAAGGATTAAATTTGGAATAGATTGAAAAATATGAAAAGGTCAGAGACAAAACATTCTCTAAGCTAATGAGATGGAATTGTCGCTGATTGTGATCAGATGTTCCTTGTAGAGCTTGCCGATAGCTTTTTTGAAGTCTTTTTTGCTGCAGTGGAATGCAGCCTTGATTTCTTCGGGCGACGAAGAGTCGCTGATGGCGAGCATTCCGCCTTCGTGCTTGAGCCGTTCGATGATTTCATCCGACAGTCCGGCTACGCGTTTGACTGCTTTGTCACCGACAGATAGGTCGATCTTGCCGTCGTCGCGGACCATTTTGACGTAAGCAGTGATGGTCTGTTCGATTTCGAGCGGTTCGTAGACTTCGTTGTCGTAGATCATGCCCTGAAAAAGATTGTCGACGATGACTTTGTAGCCCATCGGAGTATGTTGCCATACGAGGGCGTTCACTTTGTCGCCGTGGCGATATTGCGGCACAACGTTGCCGAGGTACTTTTCAAGTTTGGCAGATGCAACGACGCGCTTTGTCTCATGGTCGAGGTAAACGTAGACGGGGTAGATGCCGCCTTGTTTCATCCGTATGCGCTGCTCTGAGAACGGCACGAGTATCTGTTTGCCATATATGCCCCAGTCGAGAAACGCACCGTATTTGTTGACATCTGCTACCTGCAGGAAGGCAAATTCGCCTACTTGGGCAAACGGATGCTCGGTGACAGCGACGATGCGGTCTTCAGAGTCTGTGTAGACAAACACTTCGATCTCATCGCCAACTGCGGCGTCGGCCGGTACATAGCGTTTGGGCAGAAGCACTTCATTGTCACTGTCGTCTGCCAGATATGCTCCGAAATCGACGAACCGCGCGATGCGCAGGGTATTGTAATTACCGATCTTTATCATTTTTCTTGATGTTTAATTTTACAAATTTAGCGAAATAATCTTAATTTTGCATCATCGGTTCGACGATGCTTTGATTTTCAAACATTCGTCGTCTGACAAATGTTTTACCATAAACTCATTAATGGATAACGTACTTAAATACTTTACAGGCCTGACTGACAGGCAAAAGCATCAGTTTGAATTGCTTGGCGAGCTTTATCGCGACTGGAATTCAAAAGTTAATGTCATATCACGCAAGGATATAGATAATCTTTATCTGAAGCATGTGCTTCATTCTCTTTCGATCGCGCGCTTTCTGGGTGATCTCGCACCGTCGACGTCGGTGCTCGATATGGGCACAGGCGGAGGCTTTCCCGGCATCCCGCTTGCCATTGCCTATCCAGAGTGTTCGTTTCATCTTGTCGACCGTATAGGCAAAAAAGTCAATGTGGCCCGTGAGATCGCAGCGGCTGTAGGGCTTGGCAATGTCAGCTTTCAGCACGGAGACATCGGAGAGTGCCGCGACCGCTATGATTATGTTGTCAGCCGGGCCGTGATGCCGCTCGACGGTCTTGTGCCGCTGATTGTAAAAAATGTCAAGCCCAAGACCGATCCTGCCAACCGTTATTCGCCCGGTCTCATATGTCTCAAAGGCGGAGATCTGGCCGACGAAAGCAAAGGAGTGAAATATCCGGTGCTCGAATTTCCGATCAATGAGTTTTTCAATGAAGAGTTCTTCTCGACAAAGAAGATTGTCTATGTACCGATAACCCGTTAAAGATCATGCTAAAGGTAAAACAATTTGTATTCAACATGTTCGGCGAGAACACTTTTGTCATCTCCGACCCACAATCGCACGAAGCTGCTGTCATTGATCCCGGAATGTTCACCGCTGCCGAACGCAAGGAGTTCGACGATTATGTCTCAGCACATTCTCTTAAAATAACACAGTTGATCAACACTCATCTGCACCTCGACCATTGTTTCGGCGACAATTATGTGCGGGACCGCTATGGGGTGAAAGTTGCAGCGAACATCGGCGATGCTCCGCTCGGATCAAGCATCGGAGCACAACTCCGGCGTTTTGGGGGCAGGGGTGACGTTGAGGCCGTCAATATAGATGTGCAGCTTAAGGAAGGCGATGTCATCACCATAGGCTCAGACAGCCTGAGGGTGATAGAGACTCCGGGCCATTCAAAGGGTGGTATATGTCTTTATTGTGAGACCGGCAAGTTTCTTATTTCGGGCGATACTCTTTTCCGTGGAGGCATAGGCCGGACAGATCTTGACGGAGGTGATCAGCGGCAGCTTGTCGACAGCATACGTCGCAAACTATACTCTCTTCCCGACGATACTGCTGTCCTCCCCGGTCACGATCGTTTCACGACTATCGGCGACGAAAAACGCTCAAATCCTTACGTTTAGGATCTGAGCGTTGCAGGCGGTTATTTTCAGGCGGTTATTTTAGATGTAGAAATACAATTTGCGTATTCCTGTCGTTTCCCGGATCATATTGCTGAATGATCGCATTGTCAACGGCAGTGCTTGTCGTGTAAAATTTATTTCCGTCGATATCATTGTGCAAATCTTTCCCGATGCGTACATTGTTGTTCTGTTTGTCAATTACAACAACTCTACAGCCATCTTCGTTCCTCCAAAAGTTTAAAATAAGCCATCTGTCAGTGTTGTAAAATGCGGTGCAGATGTAATGCTCAAGTATGTCATTATGACTGATATTTCGGATTTGCCTGTCTGTAGGAGCCGGAGATACGATCAGATTGTATTCGCAAATCATACTGTCATTTTCCCAATTCAATACTTTGTGCTCGAATTCTCTGGTCATGGAGCTGATATTGTGTCCGTTATGATAGAATTCGAATAAATGGTCAATCATCACTCCTTTGTCTCGGCAGCTTACGATTCTTTTTCTATCCGAAGGACTGTCGGTCGTCAGGAATATTCCGGCCCGCTTGTCGAAATCGTTATAGTTGGCAAATAAAAAACGCGGTGAATTATCGATTGATACTACAGCGAAATCATCATCGTAGCCAACGTTGTATTTATCCAGAAGAACTCCACTGAAATCAAACTTTAGAATTGAAGCGGATAAATTATCGAAAAGATAGATGCCTCCACTGTCAACATCGATTGAAGTAGCGCGGAGGTATTCTTCCGGACCTTGTCCTCTGTGGCTGATGCGGCGGATGAATTGGCCTTGTCTGTTGAATAGTGCAATACAGGAATTGCGGTTTGCTCCTTGAATAACAATCAGGGAATCAAAGAAACAAATCCTGTTGGCAATCCCTATCATTGCTTCTTCTGAGTCTTCAAGGTCCAGATATGATATAGAGTCAACATACAGAGACAGTGGTATTGATTCATCGGTTATATTGTCTAAGTCGATGATTATATCATTGTCATTTAATACATTGTGAGAACACGACGATATCATCGTTATCACATGTAGAAATGACAGCATCAACAGTATTTTACTCTTTTTCATCGTACTCTGGACACTTCCCGGATTCTTCTTTTGGATTACAAATATGTTCAGGTTGGATTATCAGTTTTGAAATCCAATTTTACTATTCATTACTCCAAGCACCGAGAGGGTCGTAGGCTTTCCAGTCTGTCTTTTTGCGGGATGTGCAACGATCGATGATGTCGGTCAGAACGAGTCCTGCGCCGAGACGGCGGAGTGCGTAGCTTATGTCGTCGGGACCGTCGGTGACAACGAGTTTCAGGATCATTTTACTGAATTCTGCGGCCTCTTTCAGGCGACCTGTTTTTGCAAGCGAAATTGCATAGATTACAAAAACCAGTGCAGCGGCATCGGGGGTTGCTGACGATGCTCCTACTGTGCGTGACTCGAATGTGTTGCAAACAGACGTGAAATCCTTGAGCTGGAAAAAGTCGATGACAAGGGCTTCGTTGATAGAGGGGTGCTTGTAGCCGAGTTTGCGTTCGCAGTAGAGCAGAATGGCGATCGCTTTGTCGTAGGCGCCGAGTGCTTCGAGTTCACCGGCCCATGCAATCCATCCGTTGACATCTCCGGGAGAGTCTGTCGCATCGACATCAACGATCAAAGAGTCGGCCGGAGCGGCGTCTATCGCCATCAGGTCGGAAGCAAGTTTGCGGTTGCCTTTGTTGAGTGCATAGCATCGACTGAGTACTTCAGCAGCGGCTATGCGGGCTTGCTCTTCGTTGGAGTTGTCGGCAATCTCTATGCGCAAGGCTGCCGAGAAACGGCTTATGTCGATGTCGTCAGGAAACTCTTTTGCCAGCCGGTCGAGAGCCGGGATGGCTTGGCTTCGGCCGTTTTCGTCGCGGGCGAGAAGACGGGCCTGGTAAAAGCGCATCGCTTTGTCGCCCGGCAGTATCGCCAAGGCGAGATCGAGAGCCTGAAGTGCGCCGGAGGTGTTGTCGTCAAGATCATATTCCTGCGCGAGCATGAACCAATACTGCTCGTTGTAGGGTTCGAGGTCTGTCAGTTCTTCAAGGAGAGTGATCGCTTCGCCGTAGCGTTGCTCCATTTCCAACATAACGGCGATTTCGAAAAGGAGAGTGGGGAGATATGTCACGTGTGCTCTGAGCGCATCGAGTCGTCTGATGAGCCAGTCGGTCTGCCCGAGCGACGATGCGAGATCGACGAGTTGAATGACTTCTTCGTCATCGAATTCGCCGTATTCGTCGAGCATCCTGTCGAGAGCCGCCACCGCCTCGTCGCCCATGGGGTTGGCGTTGCGGGTGCGTGTTATGTCCCACATCAATCCGTGCTGGTCGGCATTGTCCTGAAGGTATTTCGCAGTGAGATCATCGCCGAATGTATAGTAAAGCAATGCTCTGCGCTGTTTCAGCGCAATGCTGTCGGGGTAATATCTCGCACCGCACAGCAGTGCTTCCATTCTCAGATAATCGTCGTTGAGATCTCCGGCATAATCAAATATTTCGATGAGGTCGTCCTCATCGAAATATTGAGATGATTGAGATCCGTCGGTCAGCGATTGTCTGAACCGGGAGCATAATTCGTTGCGTCGGTCGTTGTTAGTGTCGCTCATTCAGTGTGATCAGGCTTTTTTCTGCTCTTTTTCCCAGCTGTCTTTGAGCGCGATTGTGCGGTTGAACACCGGAGCGTCGGCTGTCGAGTCGTAGTCGGGTGTGAAGTAGCCGATGCGCTGGAACTGGAACTTGCGTCCGCGTTGGTTGTTTTCGGCCACGAACGGTTCGACCTTTACGCCCTTGACCACTTTCAGCGAGTCGGGGTTGAGCATCTCGCGGAAATCGCGATCGGTTTCGGCTGCGGGGTTCTCAACGTTGAACAGGCGGTCGTAGAGTCGCACTTCTGCATCGACGGCGTGTTCGGCCGATACCCAGTGGAGAGTGCCTTTGACTTTGCGTGCAGCTCCGGGCAGGCCACTGCGTGTGTCGGGGTCGTAAGTGCAATAGATTTCATCGATATTGCCGTCGGCGTCTTTGTGAACACCGGTGCATTTGATGATGTAGGCGCCTTTGAGCCGGACTTCCGCATCGGGGGCGAGACGGAAGAATTTCTTGGGTGGATTTTCCATGAAGTCGTCGCGCTCGATGAATATTTCGCGTGAGAATGGCATCGAGTGAGTTCCGCTGCCTTCCTCTTCGGGATTGTTCTCCATTTCCACCATTTCGGTCTGCCCTTCGGGGTAGTTGGTGATGACTACTTTCACTGGATTGATCACGGCCATAACGCGTGTGGCCTTCTTGTTGAGGTCGTCGCGGACGGCGTGTTCGAGAAGCGAAACACTGTTGAGCGCTTCGTATTTTGTATAACCGATGGTGTCGATGAAGCGTCGGATTGATTCCGGAGTGTAGCCGCGGCGACGCATGCCTGAGATCGTTGGCATGCGCGGGTCGTCCCAACCTGCGACAAGGCCTTCTTTGACAAGCTGGAGCAGTTTGCGCTTGCTCATCACGGTGTAGGTGAGGTTCAGACGGTTGAACTCGATCTGGCGGGGGCAGTAGCTTTCGTCGGCAAGCTCTTTGACAAAGTGTTCGTAGAGCGGGCGGTGAGGCACAAATTCCAGTGTGCAGATAGAGTGGGTGACACCCTCGAAATAGTCGCTCTGGCCGTGGGCGAAGTCATACATCGGGTAGACTTTCCAGGTTGTGCCTGTGCGGTGGTGAGGATGTTTGATTATGCGGTACATGATGGGGTCGCGGAAGTGCATGTTGGGCGATGCCATGTCGATCTTTGCGCGGAGCACTCGTGCGCCTTCGTCAAACTCTCCGGCGTTCATGCGTTCGAAGAGGTCGAGGTTTTCTTCTACCGAGCGGTTGCGGTAGGGGCTTTCGGTGCCGGGGACGGTCGGAGTGCCTTTCTGAGCGGCTATTTCTTCAGAAGTCTGGTCGTCGACATATGCTTTGCCTTCCTTTATGAGGCGTATGGCGAGATCGTAGAGCTTCGGGAAATAATCCGAGGCATAGTATTCGCGGTCTCCCCAATCGAACCCAAGCCAGTGGATGTCTTCGCGTATAGAGTCGACATATTCGACGTCTTCTTTGACCGGATTAGTGTCGTCGAAGCGGAGGTTGCAGGTGCCGCCGAATTTTTCCGCCACACCAAAGTCCATGCATATAGCCTTGGCATGTCCGATGTGAAGGTAGCCGTTAGGCTCGGGTGGGAAGCGGGTGTTGAGCCGCCCGCCGTTCTTTCCGGCCTGCAGGTCGTCCCAAACAATCTGTTCAACAAAATTCAGTCCTTTTTTCTCGGTCGTTTCGTTTTCGTTGATTTCTGCCATGAGCTTTATGATGTTATTATTGTCCTCCGTGATCAGGAGAAGCAGGTTTGTATTCTAAATAATGTGCAAAAATAATCATTATTTGCGAGAGCGCGGCGGCTTTTAGAGAAAAATACACTTTCTGTCGACCTTTTTGCCCCAAATTTTGTAACTTCGTAGATCGATTAAGCGTGCTCAGCAATCATGCATGCATTGGAGGCTTGGCAACAGCAGTTAAAACAATCAGATGATAATGAAATTGATAAAATATATCTCTTGTCTGTGGCTTGTATTTGCCATGTCGGTCGCGCAGGCCTCAGCCAACGGTCTGCTCGGCATCGATGGAGAGCAGGCCACGACTGTAGGGGTTTACATCAAGGACCTCAGGTCGGGCGAAGTGATCTGCGACTACAATTCCGAAATGGCTCTTACGCCCGCCAGTGTGATGAAAGCCGTCACAACCGCTTCGGTGCTCAGCATTGTCGGTAGTGATTTCCGTTTTTCTACGCCTGTCGAATTGCGCGGAGTAGCGGCGTCGGGCTCAACATGGTGCGGCGATCTTGTCATACGTTCTTCGGGCGATCCGACGATTGAAAGTGAGAATTTCAAGACCAATCTGGGTTTCTGCGATTCGATCTGTGCGTCGCTGCGTCGCATGGGCATCAGTGAGATCGAGGGGGCTATAGTGGTCGAGCAGTCGCTACGCGATGCAGGGCCGGTGGCTCAATGGGAGGTCGAGGATATCGCATGGCCTTACGGCGCAGGTCTCTATGGTCTGAACTACCGCGACAACACCTGTGTGGTCTATCCTCTGACCGGGGTTACGCGCCCTGAGGTGCCCGGACTGAAAGTGACGGTCAAGGACGGCGGCGACAGCAACGATCTGCTCCGGGGTGTCGGGTCCTACGATCTGACGGTCTACGCGCGTAATATGACAAACAAGAAATGGTCTGTCGCTACGACTGTCCCGAATCCTTCGGAAGTGCTTGTCGCTCAGCTTACCGCCCGGTTGCGCAGTGCGGGCATATCGGTCGGCTCGAAGTCGATCAGACGTCCCGATGCCAAAGTTCACATGGTCTATAACCACCGTTCGCCTCTTTCGGCAGAGATTATGCACAGCCTGATGGTGCGCAGCGACAATCTATTTGCAGAAGGCATGCTTAGGACTCTTGCTCCTGACGCCGGCCGCGACAAAGCGATCAAACGCGAAAAGGATCTGTGGACAAACCGCGGGATAGATGCGTCTTACGCGCTGATCTTCGATGGTAGCGGACTGGCCAGAGGCAATCGTCTTCAGCCGCGGTTCATAGCCGAGATGCTGGAGTGGATGGCCGAGAGCCCGCGTTCACAGGCCTATGTGTCGTTTTTCCCAAAGGCGGGACTGGATGGAACATTGCGGTCGTTTCTTGCTAAATCGCCGCTCAAAGGCAAAATCGCTCTAAAGACCGGAAGCATGAATGCAGTCCAGTGTTACGCCGGATATAAACTTGACGACAACGATTGCCCGACACATGTCGTGGTTGTTATGGTCAATGGCTTTTTCTGCAAAAGGGCAGAAGTGAAGAAAAGCGTTGAGGATCTGCTTTCGCGTACATTTTTATGAATTAAAATAGGATAATCTATATAATATAGTATTGTTTATGGATTTGTTAGATAAGGCACTCGCACTGTGCGAAGAGATAGAGGTTCGTCAGAACGAACTGCGGGCTATAGTCCGTCAGTTGGCCGACATGCGTGACTTGCTGCAACGACAGGTGTCGTCAGATATTTGTGAAAAGGCTGAAGCCGTTCGGAAAGACGATGTTGCCCCGGAATGTGACGCGCATCCCCAGTGCGACGACCGGCAGGATGAGGCCTCTGTTGTTGATCAAAAGGAAGAGTGCGTCGTTTCTGACGATACAGTCGAGGTCGACACACAGGCAGAGGAGCAGGCCGATATGACACCGGCCGATATGCCGCCGGTCAATGACGGCGAGCCGGTCTCCGCCCCGTCAGAAAGAGAAGATACGGAGGTGCAGAAGGTTGCGGCTGTTGCGTCTCGCGTCACAGGAGATCTTCGCAAGGCTTTTACGATCAACGATCGCTTTCGTTTCCGCAGGGAATTGTTTGCTGGCGACGACAGGGCCATGCATGATGTGATCGACCGCCTTTCGGCGCTCTCTTCATATGGCGAAGCCGAATCTTATGTCGCGTCTCTTGGCTGGGACCGCGAATCTGAGGCAGCAGCCGAGTTTATGGCGGTGCTCAACAACTTTTTCAACGGCTACAGGCTATGAGTGGAAAATTATATATCGTGCCGACGCCGATAGGCAATCTTTCCGACATGACTCCGCGTGCCGTCGAGGTTTTGAATCTGGCAACGCTGATATTGGCTGAAGATACGCGCACAAGTGCGACTGTCATGAAGCACTTCGGAATCGCCACACCGATGATCAGTCATCATAAGTACAACGAGCATACGGCTGTCGCTGGCATAATCGAGCGACTGAAGGGTGGAGAGATCATAGCGCTTGTCTCTGATGCCGGCACACCGGGAGTGTCGGATCCGGGGTTCATGCTCTCGCGTGAATGTCGCCGTGCAGGCATAGAGGTGGAGACGCTACCGGGTGCAACAGCATTTGTGCCGGCTCTCGTCAGCTCGGGGCTGCCATGCGACCGGTTTGTATTCGAAGGCTTTCTTCCGCAGAAAAAAGGCCGTCAGTCGCGCATAGCGGCATTGGCCGAAGATCCGCGTACATTTATTATATATGAATCGCCTTTGCGTCTGACCAAAACTCTTGAGCAGCTTGCCGAAGCATGCGGCGGAGACCGTCCGGCTTCGGTTTCGCGTGAGATATCGAAACTCCACGAAACCACCGTCAGAGCCACTCTTTCTGAACTCATCCAATATTTCAATCTGAACCAAGCGCGTGGAGAGATTGTTATAGTTGTAGGAGGCAAAGAAGTGCCTCAAGTCGAGAAGATACATAAAAACAAATATAAAGACTAACAATTACCGACTCATCATGAAGAAATTTATTGCATTAAGCTTAATTGCAGTTGTCGGGCTCGCCTCTTGTAACTCTAACAGAGATGAACAGGCTAAAGCTGATCAAGCCCGTGAACAGGCATCGCGTGAAGAACTTGCGACAGCTGTCGCCGACCGCGATCAGTTGCTCAATCTTGTGAGTGAAATCAATCAAGGCATGGAGCAGATCAAGCAACTCGAAAATATTCTGACGGTTTCAAACAATATCCCCGGCGAGACGGCGTCGCAGCGCGACCAGATCAAAAGCGATATCGATGCAATTCAGAAAGCTCTTCAGGAACGTCGGGAAAAACTTGCCGAACTTGAAAAGAAGCTGTCAAGTTCTAATCTGACAAATAACAATCTGCGTCAGACTATTTCGAGCCTGCGTGCACAGATCGATTCTCAGGCCGCTGAGATCGTGTCGCTGAAAGATAATCTTGGCCAAGCTCAGCAGCGCATCGGTAAACTTGATGCCGCAGTTGACTCGCTCACCACCACAGTCACAGCTGTTACTGACGAGCGCAATGTAGCGCAAGAGGAGAGTGTCAACCTTGCAAACGAACTCAACACATGCTACTATGCCATCGGCAGCAAGAGTGAATTGAAAGAACGCCGCATCATTGAGACAGGTTTCCTGCGTAAGACAAAACTTCTCAAGGGCGATTTTGATCAAAGTTTCTTCACAACGGCCGATAAGCGGACTCTCACTCGCATTGCTCTCCATTCAAAGAAGGCTGAGATCATGACTAATCAACCCGAAGGATCATATATTATCGACAGCGATAATGGTCAGAAGGTGCTTGTGATCACCAATCCTGATGCATTCTGGAGTCTGACAAATTATCTTGTAGTGAAGATCGATTAAGAAATACATCAAAGCCGCAAAAGGCTGTCGGACGATTGGCGTCAGACAGCCTTTTGTGATTCTGTTGGACCGATGGTTTGGCGGGCATGAATATCTGCGGGGCTGACAGATGCAGCCGGTCATGCTTCTGTCTTGTTGTTCTCCCGGGCTTCGTCAAACTTGGCTTTCATTGTGGGGTTGCCTCGGGTAAGTTTCTTGATGGTCAGGGCTTCGGCTTTGTCGTTGGCCAGCCGCAAGTTATTCTCAGATCCTAAAAGTGCATCTTTAATCTTCTGGAGGCTTGCTATCGATTTGTCGATGCCCTCGATAGCAGCTCGGAATTTTTCGCTTGCAATGCGGTAATTACGGCCGAAACCTTCGCGGAATGCATTCAACTGTTGCTCGAAGTTTGTTACATCAATATTCTGCTGTTTAGCGATGTCGAGCTGACGCTGATAGTCGACACTCTTGCGGGATGCTTGAGAAAGCATCGATATCACCGACATGAAAAACTGAGGTCTGATGACATACATTTTGGGGTAGCGGTACGATACATCGACGATACCTTCGTTGTACAGATCGTTGTCGGATTCGAGCAATGACACAAGCACGGCATATTCGCAGTTTTTCTTCGTGCGGTCACGATCGAGTTTGGCGAAGAAGTCCTCGTTGCGGTGCTTTGTCGCTGTGGTATCGTTTTCGTTTTTCATTTCAAACATTATCGAGATATACTCTATGCCGTCGGAATAGTCGCGGAATATGAAATCACCTTTCGAACCTTCGCTGGCGTCATTGTCTTTGTCGAAGTAGGCGTTGGGGTACATCATCGCTCTCATGCGGTTGAATTCGTTCTGACAATGCTGTTCAAGCGACTCTCCGATCATCTTTGTCGACAGTTTGGCTTTCAGCTCCTTGTAGTAATCGATCAGTTCCTGCTTCTGTCTTATTTCGAGGGTGTGCTGTTCTTTCAGCGAGTTGAGCCGCTGGTTGGCATTGTTTCTCTCGTTGGCGATTGATGTTTGAAGTTCTGCTATTTCACGGTCTTTTTGCCGGAGCTTTTCGGCTGTAGCGTTGCGCTCTTCAAGGAGTGCGATTTTACGCTTGTTTTCATCTTGAGCGACTATCGACTTGAGTTTTTCAATCTCGGTGTCGCGTTCGGCGAGTTGCTCTTTCAATGCTGCTTTTTGAGCCGCCTCGGCATTGGCAAGTTGTTGTTTCATCAATTCGATTTCTGAATTCATCTTGACAATCGCCATTTCTTTTTCGTTGAGTTTGCGTGAATAATCGCTTTCGATTTGCTTCGTAGCGGATTGTAGCTCAATGGCTAAACGTTCGCGTATTTCTTTAGTCTGACGCTTCAGATCTTCGGCGAAGGCGGTGTTGCGCACTTGGTTGGCAAGAGATTCAAACAATTCTTCATCAACCTGGAAAACGTGTTGGCATTTGGGGCATTTAAGTTCTTTCATATCACGGACCGCATTATATTGTCATCACAAATTTAGAGCTCGTTTAAAAGCAAACGAGATGGCTCTGTAGAAAAACTTGAGCCTGATTCACGCCATTGAAAGTAAGTGGGCATTTATACTTATACGAGAATGTTGAATGGTGAAATCAGGCAATGATTAACAGGCGCAAAGGTAAATTATTTATCGGTCAAATCAAACCGCAGCAGCTATAACGTCTGTTAAAATGTCATCGCCGCACATGTTAAAAACTGCGATTCTCAACATTTGTTGAGAGTTTTTATTTTTAGTGACCGTAACTTTGCATGACAATTGAATATACAAGTCTTTTGAGCTAAAGATCTGCCATTTCATTATGAAAATCAACTTTTTATCCCTTATCGTCGCAATTCTGTCATTGTCACTGATCTCATGTGATGAGGAGGAGGCTCCCTTGCAGTTTGATACAATCGAGAACTCTGACCCCGAAAATATAACGTTGAACTATTATTGTCCAGATTTAGGCCCGATTCGCGGGTATAAAGAATATTTCATAACTGCTACATTCAACGCTGGTGAAATACGAATGAAATGCAACAATTGTCACCGCATTGAAATAGAGACAAGTTTCTCAAAACCTTGTATCCTTGAAGGCGGTGGCAATTCATTGACCAAATCCACATCTGAAGAAACCGGAATTATCATTACTCTTGAAAAAGACAATATCCTGAATATCAGTTTCGCAGATAGGAACTCTGCAGAGTATTATGGCCTTTTTGGCAAAATCATAGCATTTGGTAAAGTTGGTGGTAACGATGAACAGACTATCATCAACATCAGTCGCTATCATCGTTAAAATCAAACCTTGACACAGGCACATGAAAAATATCCATCTCTACACGATACACCAGTGGATGCTTCTGCGAATGGCTGCATTGGAATTTTATTTCAAGCAACCATACGATGTTAAAGAGGAATATACAATTATGACAAGTATATTGGGTTTCGCTCTCATGCCGATCTTTATGATTTTTGTTTTCTTATATGCACGAGTCTACGGTTCGCTGGAAAGATTTTGGCTGCCCATTGTAATTCTTATGTTTGTGTTGTGTTTTGGCATTGCTTATTTAATTATGCGCCAAGTCAAAAATGCACCATTTATTGACCGGACTATCCGTGAGTATGAGTCCATGGACTTGGAGACACGTAAAAAATTATATTCGTTCAAAAACGGGGTTAAGTTGATGTTTATCATGGTAATGTTGCCATGGTTAGTTTTCGCTATATCATTGACCATAATCTGCTATGCTGTTCCTCACGCGTAAAATCTTTCGTCTCCTACGGAAGAAATAGCGACAGACATAGTTGAAAATACAGAGCTAACTCTGTAAGTTCAAATAATAAGGATTCAATAATTGCCACTCATATGAGAGTTACGATAATTTCAATAATACTGTCTTTACCTCTATTTGTCAACGCTCAAAATCCAACGGTAGAAGAATTTGATACAACAGCATTAACAGATGAGTCTACAAGATGGTATGAAAGATATACTCCGGAATATGGCTATCGTCACCTTGTAGCCAATCCTATACTGCCTGACAGCTCAGACGTATTGCGGCATCAGAAGAAACACTTCTGGAGAGCCGGTGCTGAAACAGTAGGCTTCAATATCGGCTTGTGGGCTTTTGATCGTTATGTGTTTGACGGTCACTATGCTTATATTTCATTGAACAGCATTAAAGAGAATTTCAAACATGGATTTGAATGGGATGACGACCATCTTCACACCAACATGTTTGACCATCCCTACAATGGAAGCATATTTTTCAATGCAGGACGTTCCAACGGCTTCAATTTCTGGCAATCAGGACTTTTCGCAATTGGAGGCAGTGCAATGTGGGAGATGTTTATGGAGTGCGAGTATCCATCAACCAATGACATTATCGCAACACCCGTAGGCGGTGCTGCCATAGGTGAGGTGCTATACCGGACCTCAGACCTTATCCTGGATGACAGAAGCTCCGGTGGAGAAAGATTTGGCAGAGAGGCGGCTGCTTTTGTGGTCAATCCCATGCGAGGACTGACTCGTATAATAACCGGGGATGCTTGGAGATACCGCTCGACTTCCGGAAGAAGATTCGGCATTCCTCCAATAAGCGTTGAATTGTCATTGGGTGGAAGAATGCTCACTCTATGGGACTATGACGAAGGGACACGGGCCGGAGTGGCAGCAGAGATTAATATCGAATATGGAGATAAGTTTGCGGGAGAGACAAAAGCTCCCTACGACTATTTTTCATTTCTGATGGAAATTCAAGGAATGAAGACTCAGCCACTCCTCAGCAGAGTGGAGATTGTCGGCCGTCTGCTGTCAAAAGAGATAGTGGATAAAAAGAATATCAAGGCATCTGTCGGGTTGTATCAGCATTTTGATTTCTTTGATTCCGACACGATCAAAAGACGAGAACCTAACCGAGATCTTTTGTTCCCGTGCGTTGTGCCATACAAACTTGGTGCCCCGGCATCTGTCGGAGCGGGAGCCATGGTTCAATATGTTCCATCCAATGATTTTGTATTTGAAGGATATGCACATGCCAATGGCTTGATACTCGCCGGAATCCTGACTGATTTTTACAGGGATTATCACCGCAACTATAACTGGGGTTCTGGCTACTCCATAAAGACCGGCATCAATGCCTCTTTGTTCCAAAACCGACTGATTGTCAGTCTGGCCAACCAGTACTATAAAGTCTATACATGGAAAGGGTATGACCAAAAGTTTGATTGGTCGACTACTCCGGAAGGAAAGCCGGTAAACATACAGGGCGACAAGTCAAACTCATCATTCAATCATTTGGAGGCTTCATTGAAATACCGATTGTGGAAAAGGCTGTATTTATCCGCCGGGGCAGATTTTTATTGGCGAACTACAAGTTACGAAGACTTGGAAATTAGAGCCTGGGGAGGTTGGACGGTGTATCCAATATTACACAGCAAGCAAATCGGAGCGCATCTGATGCTTACATTCGTGTTATGATGCGATCGCCGGTATTGAGATACAAAAATGGCACCCCGTAAAAGAGTGCCATGCTGATTGCTTATGCTTAATTGTGACAAGAGACTCATTTACCTATGCAGCAGTTTGATAATCGACCGGTTGGCCTTATCGATGGTCGAACTGTCGAGTGACGCGAGATAGATCCTTGTAGTGTTCTCCGATCTGTGTCCCATGCCTTCGCTTATGATTGTGATGGGTATCCCTTCGCTATGGGCGATCGAGGCCCATGTGTGGCGAGCGCAATAGAAAGTCAGCGGTATGTCGATTTTGGCCATTCTTGCGATGATTTTCAGTTTGCGGTTGATGTTGTAGCTGATATTTTTATAAGCGATGCGAGAGTTGTCAGGGTCTGTTTGCAGGATAGGGAGCAGATATTCGCTCCGGCCTTTTGAGTAGCGGTTGACAATGGATTGCATCTCTTTGGTCCATTTCACCGACAATAGTTTTCCGGTCTTATGTCTTCTGTATGACAGATTGTTGCCGTGTAGGTCTGATTTCCGGAGAAACGCCATGTCGATGAAGCTCATGCCTCGCAGATAGAAACTCAAAAGGAATAAGTCGCGGGCATAAGCGAGATCGGGTTGTCTGCTCAGGTCAAGATCAGAAATCTTCCGCATGGACGAAAGAGGCAAAGCCCGTTTGACAGTCTGGTCGATACCTGTGTAGACGTGTCTGAACGGCATGGCCTGTTCTATGGCGTCCTCATCGACGGCCCGGTTATAGACAGCACGGAGTATCCTCATATAAAACGACACGCTGTTGGGCACAAGCCCCCGCTTGTTCAGATATGCCTCATAATCTTCGATTATATCCGATGTCAGATTTTTAAGATGTATGTCGTTGTTGCCGAGATATTTCCTGAAACTGCTGAGCGCTGCTGTGTAAGTTTCGGCAGTGCGTTGTTTCCCACGCAGTTTCAGCCGGTTGATCTGCTGCGTCATGAAATTGACGATGGTGTAGTCGGTCATGTACTGCTGAAACTCTACAGCGATGTCTTTTGCTGAATAGATCATGCCTCCGCTGTCGTATTCGCGGATGATCGAGTACAGGCGTTCGACATCGTTGTTGACGTTGCGCTTTATTGCTTTTGACGACATGTTCAGATCTGGAGTTGCCGGATTGGTGACTTTCACGATGTAATCCGTCTGGATCAATGCTCTCGTCCGGTTGTGGGAGATGCGATATACGATTTTGACCTGGTTTTGACCTTTTTCAAGAGGCTTGAAATCAATGTTGACAGTTGACATGGAATTGGGTTTTAATTAATTTGCAATAAATGAATGATAGTGATCGTTCTTGCAAAAATAACTAAGAGCATGTTTCCATGTAAATCCGATGCATCTGTGACCGGAAACTGAAAAGACGTCGCTACGTATAGCCGGGCTTCTCCGTCAGAGCTTGCTGTCGGGTAATTCGAGGTTACGCTTTAGAAATGCTCTGAAATGTCGGCTTCTGTCGCTATGCTCGGCAACGATTATATCTATGTCGTGCATCGAGCTGTCGAATATCAGATGTTTGTCTGCATACAGTATGGTGTCGTTGAGCAGTTTCAAGGTTCCGCGGATCAATGTATCGGTATAGGTCTTGGTTTTCTCAGCCTCTACAAGCATCCCGACGGTCTGAAGCCTCAGATCCCTGACGCGTTCGGCTCCGGGATTGAAGCTTTCGAAATCTTTTATGGACTTGCGGATACGCGATATTCTTGCTGTCGACCGGTTGTGCTTGCCGCGAAGTATTTCCTTTGAAATCTCCCGGCTGAACCGTTCATAGAGTTTGTCAACGTCGGGATTGATGAAAAATTCGAAATATTCTTTAGTCGCTTTGTTGGCGGAGTAGGCGTTGAGGACGACTTCAATCATCTGTTCGCGCGATAAAGTCTCGAGTTCTTTTCTCAATGTTGATTTTGACATGTCGGTGTATGCGTTGATTTATTGAGATAACGGCTAATGCGCAGATTTGTTGCGTAAAGGTAAAAATGGTAATAATTGACGTAATTTTGGGCATGTCATAGCCGTAGATGTATTTTAATTTTGCACATTGAAAGGTCTGCATTGACAATTACATAATTAAAATCATAATCAAATGAAAAAAGTAATATTAGCTTCTGTAGCATTGCTTGCCGCCATGTCGGTACAAGCGCAGTCGAAGGTTTATATGACACGTGAGATTTCGCCCGAGGCTCTTGTCAGGATCTACAAGGCTCTCGACCGACCGGCCGATGGCCATCGTGTGGCCGTGAAGATAAGCACAGGTGAGGCCGGCAATCCCAATTACCTGAAGCCGACGTTGATACGCAATCTTGTCGACACGGTTCATGGCACAATAGTGGAGTGTAACACAGCTTATGCAGGTAAACGCAACTCGTTTGAAGCTCATTGGCAGACGATACACGAACACGGCTTTGACTCGATCGCTCCTGTTGATCTTATGGATGAAGAAGGACAGATGAAAATACCTGTACGCGACCGTCGCCACATCAAATATGACATTGTCGGGAGTCATCTGCCCAGATATACTTATATGATCAACCTTGCCCATTTCAAGGGGCATGCGATGGGCGGCTATGGTGGAGTGTTGAAGAACGCAAGCATCGGCGTGGCATCGGCCGACGGCAAATCGTATATCCACACAGCCGGAAAGATCAATACGGTCGAAGGAATGTGGGACAATATCGCGCCTCAGGATGATTTCCTCGAATCTATGGCTGCAAGTGCTCAGGCTGTCGATGATTATTTCGGAGACAACATCGTTTATATCAATGTGATGAACAATATGTCGGTCGACTGCGATTGTGCAGCTCACCCGTCGGATGTGCTTCTGTCAGACTATGGCATACTGGCATCGACTGATCCGGTAGCGCTTGATAAAGCTTGTGTCGACATAATTTTTAATATGCAGCCGTCGGAAGGCAATGACAATGCACCGCTGATCGAACGTATCAATTCACGCCACGGCACGCACACTATTGATCACGCAGCAGCCATCGGTCTTGGCTCGTTGGATTATGTAATCGTAGATCTGGATGAGAAATAGCCCGATAATCATATTATTGATATCAGGTTCTGCGATGGCGGCGGAGCCGGCCGATGGCGTGGTTGACAGCATCGCGGGGCGGCAACTCGATGAGATCGTAGTGACCGGAGCGCGCAATGATGTCGATGTACGTCATCTGCCGATGACCGTGAGTGTTGTCGGGCATGACCGGCTAACGGAGAAAGAACGAGACAACGTGTTGCCGACTGTGGCGGAACTCGTGCCCGGATTGTTTGTGACTTCCCGGGGTGTGCTCGGCTATGGCGTGTCCGGCGGAGCGGCAGGAGGCATCAGCATGCGGGGACTCTCGTCAGGCAGCGGGCAATTGATGGTGCTCATCGACGGGCATCCTCAGTATAACGGAGTCTATGGGCATTCTATTTCCGACAGTTATCAGACAATGATGACCGACAGAGTGGAGGTGGTCAGAGGCCCGGCATCGTTGATCTACGGCAGCAATGCGATGGGTGGAGTGATCAACATCGTTACGCGTCGCATGCGCGGCGATGGATCGCACACTTCGATAGATCTCGGCGCGGGATCTTATGGCACATTTCAGAGTGAGGCTTCAAACATGTTCAGAAAAGGGAAGTTCTCAAGCACTGTTTCCGGTCAGTACTCTCGTTCTGACAATCATCGTCCCGGCATGGCGTTCGAGCAGTATGGCGGCTATGCGCGGATAGAGTATCGTCTGGACGATCATTGGAATATTTATGCCGACGCCGACGTGACTCATTTCAATTCGTCATATCCCGGAAGTACAGATGCTCCGCTTCTTGAGGCTGACCAGTGGATCACCCGAGGTGTTGCCACTTTGTCGCTGGAAAATAATTACGGTAACACATCAGGCGCCATCAGTGTGTATGATAATTTCGGACGTCATAAACTAAATGACGGTCATGCTCCCGACGCTGCGCCACAGACCCGTCTTTTCCGGTCGAAAGATGCGTTGGCCGGAGTGGCGTGGTATCAGAGCGCAGTCTTGTTTGCAGGCAACCGCACAACGGTGGGCGTTGACTATCAGCATATCTACGGCAACGCTTATTACACCTCCAGAGAAACCGGCGAGATACTTGAGACTCAAAACAAGCAGAGCGGCCGTCGGCACATGAATGAAATTGCAGCATATGTCAATTTTCATCAGGATATAAGCTCATGGCTGACCGTTGACGCCGGCCTCAGGGTAGACCATCATTCGGTGGCGGGTACCGAATTGATTCCTCAAGGAGGAATTGTGGTCAGACCGACGTCGACGAGTGAAGTGAAAGCATCGGTAGGCAAAGGTTTCCGTAATCCGACGATGAGAGAAATGTATCTCTATCCGCCGTCCAATGAAGAGTTGAAGCCTGAGCGGCTTGTTAACTATGAGATGTCGTGGAGGCAGCGCTTGCATGAAATAGGATTGAATTATGGCGTGAATCTGTTTTATATCAATGGCGACAACATCATCCAGACGGTCAATCGCCAGAATATAAATACCGGAAAAATTGAAAACTGGGGTGCCGAGGCTGATGCCACTGTTGCGATCGGCCGACATTGGTCGGCGACGACAAATCATAGTTGGTTGAGAATGGTTCATCCGATCATCGCGGCTCCTCGTTACAAGGGGTATTTAGGAGTGAATTATCATAAAAGTCGTATCGCAGTCTCGGTAGGATTGCAGCAGATCAGCGGATTGTACACTGAGATAGGAAACGGTGCGAGCAGTGAGAATTTCACTCTTCTCAATGCTATCGTGCGCTACCGGATGTCGCGGGTTGTCGGCCTATGGGTCAAAGGCGATAATCTGCTCGCCCAACGTTACGAGATAAACAAAGGATATCCTATGCCGAAAGCAACGTTTATGGGTGGGGTGAATATCACTTTCTGATCTGAACATGCTCACATATTCCACGTGGAAGGGGAATATATATTAAAAAATCAAACTATGGGTTGAAGCATGGTTTAGAAATCCAACTTTGGATGATGATTGGTGATTAATATGGTCTGAATATGGATCATATTAACATGAAAAGTAGTATCTTTGCAAAAATTTTCAATATGGAACAATTTGGTAAAAGATACTACTTTTTTCTGATCGTATTTCTCGGGATGTTGTCGGCGTTCGGACCATTTGTGACCGATATGTACCTGCCGACTTTGCCATCAATGGCTGATATTTTCAAAACGACACCCTCGCTCGTGCAGATGGGACTCGCAACGAGTATGATGGGACTTGCTGTCGGGCAGGTGTTCTTCGGGCCGTTGAGCGACAAGTATGGTCGCCGGCCGGTGTTGGTTGCGGCGATGGTGCTTTTCGCGATCTCGACTGTGATCAGTATTTATTCTCCGACCATAGAATTTTTTAATGCTTGCCGTTTTGTGCAAGGACTTGGTGGAGCGGGAGGCATAGTGCTGTCGCGTTCAATATCCACAGATTGCTATGCCGGTCGAGAACTTGCAAAGACGCTTGCGATAATCGGAGCGGTGAATGGCATAGCCCCTGTGACCGCGCCTGTTATAGGCGGTCTTGTAGCCGAATCAGTCGGATGGCAAGGCATATTCTGGATACTGTTTGTGATAGGCATCGCATTGTTGGGCATGTGTGTCGTTTTCAGAGAGTCACTTGGCGATGACCGACGCTATAAAGGGACAGTGTTCAGCCTGATGAGAAATTTCCCACGCTTGATCCGTATGCCTTATTTTGTGGTGTATGTATTGATGTTTGCATTCTCAAACGGTGTGCTGTTTGCCTATATCTCTTCAGCGTCTTTTATCATTCAGAATCACTTCGGCTTCTCAGAGCTCGGGTTTGCCATATTTTTCGGAGTTAATGCTCTGGGCATAGGCATCGGTTCGGCATTTGCATTGAAATTCAAGCGCATGGAAAACGCTTCGTTGTTCGGAGCTGTCGGCATCACAGTTTCGGCGTTGTTGCAGTTGATCTGCTGTCTGTTTGGCGATCAATTCATTATCTACGAAGTGCTCACCTTTGTAATGCTTGTCTGCCTCGGTCATATCTTTACGTCGGGAACAACGCTGGCGATGGATGAAGGTCGCGAATACATCGGTGCGGCTTCGGCCATAGTCGGAGCAACAGGTTTTATGTTCGGAGGCATAGTATCCCCGCTCGTCGGTATTGGCAACATACTGCTGACAACGAGCATCATCTTAAGTGTATGCTCGTTGTGCTGCATGACTTTTGCAATTATTTCGCGCCGCCGGCCGAGGCGTTGACAGAGTTGCGCACACCTTTGGCTCTGCTAATGCTGAAGCATCCGGCTACGAGAGCAAAGACGATGGCCAAAGACAGGCAACTGTTGACGGCTATACCTGATTTGGCTGTGATGGCAAATACGATAGTGACCAATGTCGCTCCTAATGTCTGACCGACGAGTCTTGCTGTGCTCTGCATACCTCCGGCTCCACCCGTGCGCGAGACTGGTGCAGCCATGACCATGACGATGTTGTTAGGTGTCTGGAACATACCAAAGCCGATGCCGCATATGGCCATACGCCATGCGATGTTCCATTCCGAAATTCCGTCGGCGGGAGCAAGTATCAGCAACAGGATGCCGATGGCATAAGTGAGCATTCTGCATGCCGCGGTTATACCCGGATTATGTTTTTCGACGAAGCGAGCAGCCAGAGGTGATATAATCATGGTTGCTAAAGGCCATGGAGTCATGAGCAGGCCGGTTGTTATTTCCGAGAAACCATAAGATCCCAGGAACATAAACGGCAGAGAGATCATGGCAAGGTTCTGGGCAATAAACGAGCAGACGGCCGTCAGGATGCTGAGCGAATATAATTTGATTTTAAATAGGTCGACAGGCAACATCGGGGACTGTTTACCGAACTGGCGGCGGACATAAAATGCTCCGATTGCAAATCCGAGGCATAGCAGCAGTGCCGATGTCAGCGAGTTGCCTTTTCTTGCAAAGCTTCCTATAGCGTAAAAAATCAATCCGAAGACGACAGCATTCTCGATGCCGCTGACCCAATCGAATTTGCGTGGCGATCCGTCGCGAGGCGGATTGGATGGCAGCAAATGGCGCCCGATTATAAATGCGATTATACCGAACGGTATGTTAATGATGAATAGCCAGTGCCATGATGTGACGGATAGAATGCTTCCGGCCAAAGTAGGGCCTGCAGCAGTGGCGATGGCGATTACCATTGCGTTGAGGGCAAGTCCTCGTCCAAGAACATTGCGCGGGTAGATCAAACGTGTGAGTGCGATGTTGACTCCCATCACACAGGCTGCTCCAATGCCTTGCACAGCTCTTGAAACGATGATCATGGTGAAAGACTGAGACATGGCGCACATCGCAGATGCCAAAGTGAATATTGTCACGCCGATAAGGAAGCAGCGCCGATAGCTGTAGAGGTCTCCGACAGATGAAATCGGCAGAAGCAGCATGGTGATGACAAGTTGATAGACTGTCACGATCCATACTGTGGCCGAATCGGAGATGTTAAATTCTGAGGCCATGACCGGCAAAGCGATGTTGACGACCGTGACGTCGAGAACAGTCATGATCAGCACTAACAGTATTGCTGTTATGGCCATATAATTCTTGATGGAGAACGATGTTGACATTTTTCAGTATAAAAACAATTTAGAAGGCAAGCCACCATGAGATAGTTTCTTGCCTTCATTTCTATATAGCGTTGATAATGGATGATTGCAGTAATTTTTTACTTGTGTTGCCGGAAGAGCCATTCCATGACCGAAGGAATGCGGTAAGCGAAGTCGAAGGAGTACATGTGTTCGCTGCCTTTGCCGTCTGCGGGGAGAACAGTGCCAGGTTCGAACTGAAAGAGGTTGACCGGCGCGCCTTTGTCGAGCATGGTCGCAGCAAGTTCGCTCTGCCGCGTTTCGGGAAGTCGGGCACTCCATGCGGCAAATGTGTATTGCACTCCGTCTTTTTCTGCAGCTTCTTCAAGTGGCTTGATGTCGCTGAACGCTTTTCCCTTGTCTCCGGCTATGAAGTAGACAAACTTATGTCGGGCAAGTTCATCGAATGTCGCCGTATCCCAATGACTGTCGACGAAAATCGATGCTGCAAAAGTTGAAGGGTAGGCGACATTGTAGTACATCGATATCATGCCGCCCATTGACTGACCGGTAGTGTACAAGCTGTTTTTGTCGACATTGGAAGTGGATGTCACATTGTCAAGCAACCGGATCACCACATCGACTTCGTCGGTGTGTTCGTAGGCGTCGTTGACAGCCACACCTGAAAATTGAGGCACGAGGACATAGCAAGGATGTTCGCGTTGCCAATTGTCCGTCGCCCAGACAAGAGCACCGTAGCCTTGAGTGAGAGGGGTAGTTGGATTTTCGCCGGGAGTGCTTGCGTCTGCAATGAAGAGGACGAGCGGATATTGCTTGGTGGGGTCGGCATTTTCGGGAGAGAAAAGATTGTATTTCATTGTAATGCCGGTCTGGGAATCGGTGAAATCAAGCTGTCGGAACTTCGGCACGATTTCTTTGATCATCGCTTGAAGAACAGAGTCATTGGATTTGTCAATTACGGGTCCGCCGCCGGGAGTGCCGAGTTGCGGGCCGCCAACCTTCTTTGCCTTCAGTTCGGTCGCAGGTTGTTGTGAGTCACTTGTCCGGTTGTCGGATGCTTTGTTTGAACATGACATCATTGCTGGTAATATGCCGGCAACGGCTATAGCCGTAAATAATCCGGATCTGTTCTTGCTTAGTTTCATTGTCGAGATAAATCGAGGATTGTTGAAATAATCACTTATTATAAGAGCGTAAGATGGCGAAAAGTTTAGTCGCAGATTGTGAACGACGCGAAATTGATGGCCAACGGCACTTGTGCTGGAATAAGACAGCGCCCCCTGAACCACTGCAGGACTTCAGGGGGCGCGTCGTAAGTGTTATCTGATGCTTATAGAAGTGAAATCGATCTGTCGATGAACGAACTCAGGTCTTTGCCTTTGAGCAGTCCGTTGCCAAGAAGTGCGAGGTCGATCAGTTGCTTGACAATCGGTTGAGTCTTGGCATAGTCGCTGATGATGGTCTCTTCGTTCTGTCGGTTCTCACCTACAGCTTTCTCGAGATCTTTCACTCGCTGATCGTCTTCAGCAGAAAGAGCCGCACCTTTGGCAGCATCTTTCACCTTCGTGATCTCGGCGTTGTCGGCTTCAATCTTATCGGCGAGCGGTTTCACCTGATCGCCGATTGACGATGTGGCGGCATCGCGGATTTTTGCGATGAGAGGATGTTCGGTGTTGACTACGAGGTTGTAGCTGTCGGGGAGTTCGCCGTAGAAATTCATGCCGGGCTGTAGAGCTGCCATATCTTTCATGCGTCGCATGTATTCGTTCTGAGTGATGACGATAGGAGCGCTCTTGTCGGTCAGAGCCTCAAACGAAACGAGGAACTGAGCTTTGTCAACTTCGGGAGTCTGCGAGCGGAACATTGTGGTGAGAATGTTGCGTTGCAGAGCAGATAGATCGACATCTTTGCGGTCGTTTTTGCGAATGAGGTTGTCGATCACGTCGGAGTCAACGCGAACGAAGGTTGTTTTGTCGAGTTTGCTTTCAAGAAGTCCGACGAAGTGATTGTCGAGCTGTCCGTCCATGAGCAGAACGTCGTATCCTCGGTCAGTGGCAGCCTTTATGTAGTTGAACTGAGCGACCGGATCGGTTGTGTAGAGGTAAACAACGTTTCCGTCTTTATCAGTCTGTTGGGCTTCGACGAGGGTCTTGTATTCGTCAAGAGTGAAATAACGGTTGTCAGTGTCTTTAAGAAGCATGAACTTCATGGCAGCGTCGCGGAACTTGTCGTCGGTCAGCATGCCGTATTCGATGAAGATCTTGATGTCGTCCCATTTCTTTTCGAATTCGGCACGATCGGCTTTGAATATGTCCTCGAGGCGTGAGGCAACTTTCTTGGTGATATAAGACGAGATTTTCTTGACGTTGCTGTCGCTCTGCAGATAGCTTCGCGATACGTTGAGAGGGATATCGGGAGAATCGATCACACCCTGGAGCAGCATCATGAATTCGGGGACTACGCCTTCGACCGAATCGGTGACGAATACTTGATTGCAATATAGCTGAATACGGTTTTTGGTTATCTCAAAGTTGTTTTTGATCTTCGGGAAGTAGAGGATGCCTGTGAGGGTGAACGGATAGTCAACATTGAGGTGGATCCAGAATAGCGGATCTTCCTGACCGGGATAGAGTTCGTGATAGAAATCGAGGTAGTCTTTGTCGGTCAGTTCCGATGGTTTTTTGGTCCATTGCGGTTCGGTGTTGTTGATCACCTTGTCGCGGTCTGTGTCGACCATTTTTCCTTCTTTCCATTCCTGCTCTTTGCCGGAAATTACAGGCACGGGTAGGAAGCGGCAATATTTTCTGAGCAATGTGTCGATGCGGCTCTGTTCGAGAAATTCCTTGTTATCGTCGTCGATATAGAGAATGATGTCGGTACCTCTGGTTGTTCGGTCGCCTTTCGACATTTCATAGACCGGAGATCCGTCACATTCCCAACGTACGGCTTCCGCTCCGTCTTTGTACGACAGAGAGTTGATGGCCACCTTCTTGGCAACCATGAATGCCGAATAAAATCCAAGGCCGAAGTGGCCGATGATCGCGTTGGCATTGTCCTTGTATTTTTCAAGGAATTCTTCTGCACCGGAAAAAGCGATCTGGTTGATGTATTTGTCGATGTCTTCGGCAGTCATGCCGATGCCGTGGTCGCTGATTGTGAGAGTTCCGGCGTCCTTGTCGACTGTCACTTTCACATTGAGATCGCCGAGCTGCCCTTTGAATTCTCCGAACGAAGAAAGGGTGCGGATCTTCTGTGTTGCGTCTACAGCGTTGGACACGAGTTCACGCAAGAAGATTTCGTGATCACTGTAGAGAAACTTTTTGATGACGGGGAAAATATTCTCGGTAGTTACCCCGATTGTGCCTTTCTGCATATTGTTGAATTTATATGTTGGTTTTACAAAAAAATATTCTACCATTGACTTTGCAAAAATGATGCCAAAAGGCGTTTTTCAGCAAAGTCAATGGTAGAACGTTTATGGAGGGAAATTGTTGAGCGTTTTTCAGTTTCCGAAGCGAGAGAGCGACAGCATGGAGAGGGTGTGCTGATGGAGCAGGTCGATGTAAGTGCTGCGGGCTTCAATATAGTAATTGACTTCATAAAGATATACTATAAGAGGCATTTGCCCGCCGTCGAACGATTTGCGCAGCAGGCGCAGATAGTCACTTCCATCGTCAGGCATAGGGAAGAGCCTGTCATAGTCGGCCAGACGTTTCGACAATGAGCTGGCCGACTGGAACTCTGTCATCACCCGTCGCTGCACTTCAAGACTTTTCTCGATTGATTCGCTGGCGGTTGCTTCAGCTTCTGCCAGAGCGGCGGCACGCCGGTGTCTGTTGGAAAACAGAGGTAGCGACAGCCCGATCTTTATGCCGTTGAAGTGATCGCCTATCTCGACATTGTGGATATAACCCAGTGAGAAGCCAGGGAGTGCATTGGCTGATGCGGTCTTGACCGTTTGGTTTGCAGCATCGTTAAGATATTGTGATGCGAGCAGCGCAGGATCCTCGGCAGTGTGCCGGTCGATATAGAAATCTTCAGAGCGCATCGTGATGTCGGGAAACGATGTCATCGAGTCGAGATCTATCGACTTTCCACCATTGAGCGCAATGATTTCATATTTCAGACTTTCTGAAAGCTTTAGAGCCGCGTCGGCGCGGTTTGCGGCCTCGATGCGTTCGAATTCTATTTTCCTGAAGTCGATCACAGTGGCTTCGCCATGCTTGAACTCGAGTGATATTTTGTCAGCTAAAGTTGACAAATTGTCGTTTATGTCGTTGGCGAGTTGCAGTTGCAGACGGGCAGCAATGTAGTCGGCTAGGGTGCTTGATATCCGCAGCCGCATGTCAGCTTCTTCGGCAAGATATAGCAGATTGAATGCTTTGGCCTTATAGTCGGCTGTTTTTGCCCGGCTTTTGTAGACTCCCGGCCAATCGAATGACTGGCTGACCGACAGCGACCACTTGTTGCCGACGTCGCGCGCCCCCCATTGATGCTCGAATTCCACTTCCGGATCGCTGAGGTTGTTTTCGGCTTTTGCATTCAGCGACTCGGCTTTAGCAGATGACCGACGGGCCGCGAGTGTCTGATTGTTGGAGAGTATTTCAGAAACAATGCTGTCGAATGATCGGTCCTGGGCGGCATATGCCGACAGACTCATCAGAGTGAGGTAAAGGACGTATATACTTAAGCGTTTCATCTGTTACGGTTGATTAGGTAGTAAATTGAGGGTATTACATACATGTTGAGTATGGTCGAAGAAATGAGACCTCCGAGTATGACGATGGCCATGGGCGATTGTATCTCATTGCCCGGTTCGTCGCCGTTGATTGCAAGCGGTATCAGAGCCAGCGCCGATGTCAATGCAGTCATGGCTATCGGCAGAAGGCGGTCGGTCGAACCATGGAATATGCGCTGTCTCAGATCTTCGCCTTCGGCCTTCAATCTGTTGTAGCGCGTGATCAGCAGCATGCCGTTTCGGGTCGAGATGCCCATTAGCGAAATGAAACCGATGATCGCGGGAATGTTGAGTTCGCTTGATGTGATTTTAAGTATGAGTATGCCTCCGATGACAGCAAGCGGCATGTTGATCAGGATTACCAGAGCCTGATGCCAGTTTTTGAATTCGCCGTAGAGGAGCATGAAAATGACAGCGAGAGCGCATAATGATGTCCATAGCAAAGTGGACGATGCTGCAGCCTCGCTTTCAAATTGTCCGCCGTAGGTTATGTAATAGTCCTGAGGAAGCTGTATCTCGTCTTCGATGCGCTGTCGGATTTCGTTTACAGCGCCGCGTAGGTCACGGCCGTCGACATTGGCCGAGATGATGATGCGGCGTTTGACATTCTCTCTGTTGATGGTGTTGGGCCCTGTCGCTGACTTGATGTCGGCTATGGTGCTGAATGGTATTTTCCCTTTTGATGAGTCGATCGACATCTCCGACAGGCTTTCTATCGAGTTGCGTGACGACGGATCGAGAATGACAGTCAGATCGTAAGGTTGGCCGTCTTCATAGACCTGGGAGACTGCTTGACCGCCGATGGCCGTAGATACTATTTTGTTGAAATCGGACATTTTCACGCCATAGGCTGCCATCAGTCCGCGTTTGGGAGTGATGATCAGTTCGGGGCGTTCAACCTGTTGCTCGATATTGGCATCGAATATGCCGGGGACTGAAGATATGATCGATTTGATGCGGTTGCCGGTTGAAAACAATCGGTTAAGATCGTCGCCGAACAGTTTGATCGCTATCTGTGATTCGGATCCCGACATCATGGCATCGATGCGGTGGGAGATCGGTTGTCCGATCTCAATGTTGACTCCGGGCAGTTCTGACAGCTTTGAACGCAATTCCCTGACAACTTCGCTTCTCGATCGGTCAGACAGAGAGTAAGGAGCTTCGATTTCCGAAACATTGACTCCAAGCGAATGTTCGTCGAGTTCTGCGCGGCCTGTCTTTCTTGCGACGGTCCGTACTTCGGGGACAGATAAAATGATTCGTTCGGCTTCCCGACCGATCTTGTCGCTTTCTTCAAGCGATACGCCCGGGAGAGTAGAAACGTTGATTGTGAACGATCCTTCGTTGAACCCGGGCAGGAAGCTTCGGCCGAGAGTGAAGAACAGGGCGATTGATATGACGAACAGAACCGATGTGACGGCTACAATGACGTAAGGTCGGTCAACCGATACGCCGAGGGTGCGGTTATACGTGCTTTTGAGTTTCCGGGCCAGCCACGGATCTTTCGACAACTCCTTGTCGCCGGTGCGCGAGGCGAGCAGAAAGCTGCACAGCACAGGCGTCAGAGTCAGAGCGACAATGGTCGAAGCGATAAGCGCAACGATGAATGACACCCCGAGCGGAATGAGCATGCGTCCTTCTATTCCTGAGAGGAAGAACAGAGGCAAGAAGCTCGCTATTATTATCAGAGATGAATTAAAAATAGGCATTCTGACTTCGGCCGAAGCATGATAAACGACCTCCTTGACCGGAATACGCTCGCCTTCGGGAAGCTTTGAGTTGAGCCGCAATCGACGGTAGACGTTTTCGACATCGACGATTGCATCGTCGACAAGCGATCCGATGGCGATGGCTATGCCTCCGAGACTCATTGTGTTGATGGTGTAGCCGAGGAAGTGCAGCACCAGAACCGTGACAATGATTGACAGCGGCAGGGCAATGACTGATATCAATGTTGTGCGTAGGTTCATCAGGAAAAAGAACAGCACGACAATGACAAACAATGCGCCCTCGAGGAGCGATCGCTGCAGATTGCTGATCGAATTGTCGATGAAATCGCTCTGGCGGAAGATGTCGGTAGAGACGGTTATATCTGACGGGAGGGTCTTGGTGATCTCTTCAAGTTCGCTGTCGATGCGTTCGGTCAGCCCGATTGTTCCTTCTGCCGGCTGTTTGGTGACGGTGATTATCACTGCAGGAGTAGCCTTGACTGATGCAAGACCGATCTGCGGACGCGCCGCCCCGATCTCGACCACGGCGAGATCACCGACAGTAACGATGCCGCGGTCGTCGCTGCGCACGACAGATGCGGCGATCTCAGCCGGGTCGGTTGTGTTCACGTCGCCCTTGATGATGTATTCATTGCCATACTCATATATCACTCCGCCGGAGGCGTTGTCGTTGATAGACTCTACGCTTTCGAGCAATTCGCTGAGCGAAACGTCGTGATATTTCATTTTTTCAGGCAGTATTCTGATCTGATATTCCTTTACATCTCCGCCAATGACAGATACCTGTGATACTCCGCCCATCGACAGCAGTCTCGGCCTTATGACACGTTCAGCGATCGTTCGCAGATCGAGCAATGATGTGGAGTCGGCGGTAAGCCCGATTATCATCATTTCGCCGAGGATAGATGATTGCGGCCCGAGCACCGGGTTCTTGACGTTGGCGGGCAACTGTTCGGATACTGACGCAATGCGTTCGGTGACGATCTGGCGGGCACGATAGATGTCGGTGCCCCAGTCAAACTCGATCCAGACAGTCGACAGACCTGATGACGAAGCAGATCTTACCCTTCGTACACCGGTCGAGCCGTTGACGGCAGTTTCGATGGGATAGGTTACGATCGTTTCGACGTCTTCAGGCGTGAAGCCCGGAGCCTCGGTCATCACCACGACTGTCGGGGCGTTGAGATCCGGAAAGATGTCTACTTCCGTGCGCAACAGAGTGATTGTCCCGGCGATCAAAATGACCGCTGAAATAATCAATACCGTCAGACGGTTGTCGAGAGAGAAACGTATGATTTTATTCAGCATGATTTCAGGACTTTATCAGTGATTGTGTGAATGACCTTCGGGAATGTTGCCGGATGATTCGGCGATCCTCACGGTTGTCGTTCCGGTGACAACGATATTGTCGCCCGGTTCGATGCCTGACTTGATCTCGATGCGGTTGCCGTTGCTGCGGCCTGTTGAAACGAGAGCCTTTCGGTAGCATTCGTCATCAAGTTTGACAAACACATAGTATTGACCCTGTTGCTCGGAAAGGGCTGACATCGGCACCGAAATGACATTGTCGGAGCTGTCGGATTGCAGATAGACGTCTACGCCTGATCCTGCAATGAATTCTCCGTTGTTGTCAAGCGAGAAAAACACAGGGACATAGCCCGGAGACTGTGCTGCCATGTTGTCGCTACTTACGATACGCTGTCCGCCCAATGAGTCGATGTTGACTGTTTTGTTGGAGTAGGGCAGTTCGATGATGGCTCCATTGAAAGATTTTGTGCGGTTGTAATAGCGTTGCGGCACATCGGCTCTCAGGGTCAATCGTTGTGATGTTGCGACAGAGGCGATCGGTGTGCCGACTTCGACATATTGTCCTTGTTTAACGTCGATAGCCGTGACAACTCCGGAGATTGGAGACGTAACTGATCCGGCTGCAGCCGCCATGCTGTAGCCGGCTTTTGCTTCTTCGTAGGCACGGACTGCCGAGTTGTAGTCGGAAGCAGTGACAAGGCGCTCGTCGTACAATGGTTTCAGTCTGTCGAGTTCACGTTTTGCAGCGTCGAGGTTGGCTTTAGCGGCGAGATTTTTATCACCGCCGGAGACTCCTGTTGCTGAAATGCCGGCTATGGTGGCTCCTGATCTGACATGTGCACCAAGATTGAATGATTTGCTGAAGCTGATAATGCCGGATGTCGGCGCTACAATGGTTGCCGCGTCGGCAGGCGACGGGAGTATTTCGCCCGACACTTTCAGGGCGTCGTTGAATGGAGTGTAGCCGACAGTCTCAGTTGTGACGCCGAAGCGTTCGGCCATTTCAGGATGGAGTGTTATTTCGTCGTTGTGGCTCGTCTCAGTTTGCTCCTGAGACTCGTGTTCGTGTTCATGTTCGTGGTGGTGATGCGATAACTCTCCGGATGTATTTTTTTTGCATCCCGTTCCGAAGATGCATAGTGCTGCCGAAATCGTTATTAAGACAAATTTATTCATGATAGGGAAGTATATATAAGGTGTATATACATATATATGTAATTGATTGGCGGCAATGTTCTTGCCGTCATTGTTAAAACAAATAAAAAATAGGATATTTGCGGATCTCAGACCGCAGAAATGTGTCTTTCAGCAGGTGGTCCTCGCCGGGATAGCTTTTTTGCCGGGCATAGCTCGTGAATCGGCACTGATATGAAAGGATAGCAATGCGAGCATACATGCTTTTCCTGAAAGCACGCGGCAAGCAGACAGATGTCGCCTGCTATATCAGTTGCGAATACATGAAAACCGTCGTTTTGGTTGTCTGAAATGTTGAAGTCGTCGATGTGCAGCGGGCATGATTCTTCGGAATGTTCGTCCAGAGGGGAGTGCTGCAGGTCATTGGAACAGGAATGCTCGACCGGATGGTGATGATTGCATGTCGGATTGATCAATCCGTTCATGCAGACACACAGCTCCATGCCGACATCGTGATGATGCAAGCGTATCGAACCTCCTGCAAAGATCAGAAGTCCGACAATTGTTGCGAGCAATGATTTGATAAAACGATGCATTTCAATATCAAGAGCTGTTCACAGCAAAGGTAGTAAAATTAGCGCTCATCTGCAAATATTGCTGTCGCGAGGAGCGGTTTGATGCGTAAATCGGCCCGGATACCAAAAAAAATATGTAGATTTGCAAAAGAAAAAATGAAGATATGTCGATTATAGAATATAACGGAGTTGAGATATTGCGAAAGGAACATGTGGTCCTTAAAGACGTTGCGTTCAAAGTTGAACCAGGCGAGTTTGTCTATCTGATCGGAAAGGTCGGCAGCGGGAAAAGTTCTCTTATTAAATCGCTGTATGGCGAAGTGCCTGTCAAAACCGGCGAAGCGCGTATATTCGACTATGATCTCAAGGCTCTGAAACGCAAGCAGACTCCTTATCTGAGACGAAAAATCGGCATTGTTTTCCAAGATTTCCAACTTCTGACAGACCGGAATGTCTATGCCAATCTTGAGTTTGTGCTTGACGCGACCGGTTGGAAAGATCGTGCGTCTAAAGAGCAGCGCATTGAAGAAGTGCTGAAAGAAGTCGGCATGACTAACAAATCGTACAAGATGCCTCATGAGCTGTCGGGGGGCGAGCAGCAACGTATAGTGATAGCGAGGTCTCTGCTTAACAGACCCGAACTTATTATCGCCGACGAACCGACCGGCAATCTGGATCCGGAAACCGGAGAGCAGATCATCAATCATCTGTATTCGATAGCCAAGGAAGGCACAGCAGTGATTGTGGCGACTCATAATCTGACGATGCTTGACCGCTTTCCCGGAAGAGTGATGCGTTGTGAGGGTAAACAACTGATCAGTTGAAACGGTAATGGCAGCTGTATTTCTACAGGTCGACGAGTTGACAAAAAGTGTCGGCGACCGTATGCTTTTTGAAAATGTCACTTTCGGTATCAACGAGGGTGATAAAATAGGAATCGTAGCCAAAAACGGCACAGGTAAGACTACACTGCTCAACATCATAGCAGGAAAAGACGTTCCTGACAGCGGCAGCGTTACTTTCAGGGCCGACCTGAAGGTGTGCTATCTCAGTCAGTTGCCTGAATTTAAGGCAGGCGCGAGCATCCTCGAAGCGTGTCTCGAGGACGGCGGCCCTGTGGCAGATGCGATGTCGCGCTATGAGAAGGCAGTTGCGTCGGGCATAATGGATGATATCAATGCTTCAGTCCACCAGATGGATGCTTTGGGGGCATGGGATTATGAAGATCGTGTGAAGCAGATGCTTACGCAGCTTGATCTTGGCGATGTCAACGCATCGGTCGACCATCTGTCGGGCGGTCAGCGCAAGAGAGTGGCGATAGCCCGGGCTATAATGCAGCAGCCTGACATGATAATACTCGACGAGCCGACCAACCATCTCGACGTTGATGTGATCGAATGGCTCGAAAATTATTTGAAGCGCCAGCGTGTGACTCTGTTGATGGTCACTCACGACCGTTATTTCCTCGATCGTGTCTGCAACAGGATAATAGAGCTTGACGATCGTTCGGCTTTTTTCTATGACGGCAACTACGATTACTACCTACGACGCCGTGCTGAGCGTATCGAAGCAATGAACGCTGAACTTGCACGGGTGAAAAACACGCTCAGAAAGGAGCAGGAATGGATGAGCCGTCAACCGCAGGCCAGAGCAGGAAAAGCAAAGTTCAGGATCGATCGCTTCTATGATCTCAAGGAGCGTTCGATGATGCGTCACCGCGAAGATAATGTCAGACTTGAGACCGAGGCCGGATATATAGGCTCGAAGATATTTGAGGCTGAGGGCATTTCGAAGCGTTTTGGCGACAAGGTTATTCTTGATGATTTCACATATACGTTCAGCCGTTATGAAAAACTCGGGATTGTGGGTGCTAACGGAGTTGGTAAATCGACATTCATCAAACTACTGCAGGGCCTGATCGAGGCCGACAGCGGAGAATGGAATGTCGGTGAGACGGTGCGTTTCGGCTATTACAGTCAGGAAGGCATCAGTTTTGATGAGAATAAGAAGGTGATCGATGCGGTGACTGAGATCGCCGAGGACATAGAGCAGAACGGTGTGCACGTGGCGCCGATGCAGTTTTTGCAGAAATTCTTGTTCTCGGTTCCCGATCAGCAGAAGTACATTCATACGTTGAGCGGAGGGGAGCGGTGCAGACTGCAACTTGCAACAGTGCTGATGATGCAACCCAACTTCCTGATACTTGACGAACCGACCAACGACCTTGACATTGTCACTCTTGGGATTCTCGAGGAATATCTTAGCCAATTCAAGGGTTGTGTGATTGTAATCAGCCATGACCGTTATTTCCTCGATAATGTGGTTGACCATCTGTTTGTGATGGAAGGGAATGGCGTGATCAAAGATTTCCCCGGTACTTACAGTGAGTATGCGCAGTGGAAGGCTGAGCATGACAAACAACAGCAACAGGCTGTGGCGAAGAGCGAGAGCCATGAGGTCAAGCAATCGACAGCCAAGATAAACCGCAAGGAAAAGCTGAGCTTCAAAGAGCGCAAGGAATTTGAGATGCTTGAAACTGAGATTGAACAGTTGACAGCTGAAAAGAAAGAACTCGACGCCCTGTTCAACAGTGGAGAGGTGATTGATAATGTCGCTGAAAAATCAGCGCGTTACACCGAAATCAATGACCTTCTCGACGAGAAGGAGATGCGTTGGCTCGAATTGTCGGAAAAATCATAGCCTATCTCAATGATAGACCGCAGATATATTAATGCCTGCCTTTTGACATGCTATTAATGTTTTACGGTCGGGATTGACCAATATGTTTGTTCCCCCGGCGTTGGCTTTCAACAGCGGGGCATCGTCGAAATGATCTGTGACAACGGTGTCGAGATAGCATCCGTTGCTGTCGAGCCATTGCTTTACCTTCTTTAATTTTTCATCTCCGCGACATTCGAGCATCAGTCTGTCGATACTGAAATCTGTCGCAACAAAGTCGCCTGGCCAGATAGTCCTGACATAGAATGCCGGAGCTGCCGTAGCAAGGAGCACCCTGTGACCCGCCCGCTGCTGCGCTTCGATTAAATATGTGACATCGCGGTTTTGTCGCTTTGTGGCTTTTCGTCTGAATGTGTCGAGGATTGCGGTGTGGGGGGACAGGGCTGAGAGTATCGTCTGCTTCATCGTTTCATGGCTTATCACTCGGAGCTGTCGCTTCACCACTGTCATGATAAGTTTTATGGCCGACAGGACATGACCCGAAGACAGGAGATGCCGCAGACCACACATCAGGTATATAATCAGTGTGTTGCCTCTGACCAGTGTGCCGTCGAGATCTACCACTATGGCCGGCGTAGTGTTGTTGATCAAGCATCGATCGACCATGGCATTCTGACGAGGGTTGAATTGTTGTAGAGATAGAAATCGGGTATGCACAGCGGTTGAGAAGAGGTGACGGTGATGACGGCACTTTTTATATCTATGTCGGGGTGGCTCTTTTTTATGCAAGTCGAAATTGCAGAAAGTGTGGCGCCGCTATCGACTGCATCGTCGAGAAGCAGGATTGTTTTTATCGTGCTGTCGATTTCGGGTAGACTGATGGCGGTGCTGTCCATGTGATTGGCTCTACCTACCAATCGTCGTGCGTCCCAGATCCGAATGCGGTCGCGGACAGCGAGCGGCAGCCTGCGGAGAAAGAAGGCTGCATATTTTTTCAGGGTTGCCGGTTTATGGCCAGGCAGAGACATGACAAGCCGCCGGCAATCTGACCATGCGGCATTTTGAAGATAACATCCACCGCGGGGAATCGCTATCACTGCGTCGGGGTGGAAACCCGACTTGTCGACAAGGCTCCGCAGATCGTTGCAGGCCGCGTTGAAGTCATTCCAATTTAAGGTTTTGATCTTGAATTCTGTCATGTCAGTTTTTTTAAGAATTTTAAGCCAAGCAGCGAAGCAGCGGCGCCAAGCCTGTTTTTCATTCTGGATCGGTGATTGAACAATATTTCAGTACGGCATTCCTTTATGCGGGAGTAGCAATAGTTTATGGCCGGCAGATCGTCGGGGCGGTGCCGTAGCAAGGCAATCAACAGGTTGAAGCATGCGCTGAATTCCCGGTGCTTTGCCGCTTTGAGCAGGCAAGGATGAGCTTTACCGAGAGTGTCGACAATCCCTTTTGTCACGCCGACAATGTCGCGGCGTCCGTCCGACCAGCTGTTGATGAAACTGTCGGAGTGTTTGCGATAGAAATAGACCGTGCTGTCGGTTATGGCGATACGTCCGGCTTTGATAAATAATTTGTGGAAGATCTCAAGATCCTCATACCATCCGTTGTAAAATCTTATGCCGTCGAACAGCGATCGGTCGAAGAGTTTCCAACATACAGAGTTATCGGTGTTTTTTTTCTGATAGAGAATGTCGGCACACATGTCGACCGCGTCGCGTGTGGTGATCGTTGACATACGGCCGGGCTTCAGATCCGGCTTGATGGCGGCATAGGCCATGCGTCCGACTGCTATCTTTGAATGGCAGCCGACGGCTACGTTATAGAGAGTCTCGACGGCATGAGGATAGAGCTCGTCATCGGCGTCGAGAAACAGCAGGAATTTACCATGAGCATTGTCTATTCCGGCATTTCTGGCACTCGAAAGCCCACCATTGCTTTTTTCGATCAGTTTTATTTTATCGCAAGTTCCCAGATATTCTCTGCATATGCTGTTGGAATTGTCGGTTGATCCGTCATCGACAAGCAGCAATTCCCAATCATCGAACGATTGTGCGACAACGCTTTCAATGCATAGTCGCAGATAGCGTTGCGAATTGTAGACAGGAACTATTACAGAGACTTCAGGCATGATCACTTTATCATGAGCGGTTCGGAGGGAAATGATTCGGAGTTGGCCCGGTCAAGCGATGTCACGACGTAGTAGCCCTGGGTTGAAACCGGTATGTGGTTTTCGTAGGTTATACCTACGATTTTCGATGGGTCGTCGAGATCAAATGTACTGTCGTCGTCGAACCGGTAGATCACAAATTTGATGCAGTCGTCGGTTTTGCCCTCGGGTGCTGGCGCAGACCACCACAGCTCGTTGTGGTCTTTGTGAAGGTCAAACGGCGCTTCAGGTGTTGACGATGATATCCAAGGATATTCAGGCGGGAGAGCCATTTCAGCATGATGGATGCTGGCGAGAGAATCTGCAATTCCGCCGAAGTTTTTGGTCACTGAGTAGGCTGGCCACCAACAGTTGCCTTGCACTGCTTCAGCTTTTCTCGACATGGCTATCTTGGTTTTAAGCTGAGATGCTTCTGCTGAAGGTTTAAGGTCGTTTTTCTTCATTGTCACCTCGGTGTGCTGCCCGATGTAGACGTGGCGTTGACCGGCATTGTTGTTCCACCAGTCAATCAGCACAGAGTAGGACGCACGAGGGTGTTCAAGCTCCCAGTAAAGTTGCGGGATCAGATAGTCGACCCACCCCTTTTCAGCCCAGAGTAAAACATCGGCATACAAAGCATCGTAGTTTTCGAGCCCATTGGTATCGCTTCCCCGTTTGTCGCTTTTTTTATTACGCCATATGCCGAACGGACTCACTCCGAATCTTACCCAAGGCTTGATGCTTTTTATCTTAGCGTTTAAGCTTTGGATCAGTTTGTTGACATTGTCGCGTCGCCAGTCGTCGCGTTTCTGCCCTTTGCCATAGCGGGCATATGATTTGCTGTCGGGAAAGGGTAGGTTTTTGACCGGATAAGGATAGAAATAGTCGTCGAAGTGTATGCCGTCGATATCGTAACGGGTGACAACATCTGCTACAATTTTTTCTATGTAAGTGCGGTTTTCAGGCAATCCAGGATCAAAATAGATCTTTCCGTCGTACTTCACGAAGCGCTCGGGATGTTTGTGATATATATGGCCCGGGGGCACCTGCTGTTTAGCCCCTGATGTTACTCTGTAGGGGTTGATCCATGCATGCAGCTCCATGCCTCGCTGGTGAGCCTGCTCGGTGATGAACGACAATGGATCCCAGAACGGCTCAGGCGCTTTCCCTCCGTCTGTCAGGAAAATACTCCAAGGTTCAAACGGGCTTTTGTAGAACGCGTCAGACTGAGGCCTGATCTGAAAAAATACCACGTTGATGCCTGCCTTCTTCAGCAAGTCGAGCTGAGAGCAAATGTAGCGTTTGTTCTGTTGGGTAGACTGCTTTTTATATTGATCTTGAAAAACTGTGTGCATCCATGCGCCTCTGAATTCGCGTTTCGGGCTGCTTGCCTGGGCGAAACATCCGATGGCCATCAGCATGGCCATGACAAAAATTCGGTGGATTGTGTTCATTATCATAATATGCAAAGATAATTCATTTTAAATTATTATCCATTTATGGGCGCACAAAAAAATGAGGCATCTCTCGTCGCGGGGGATGCCTCATTTCTTTTATAATAGGTGATAACCTTATTCTGTTTTACGGAATGTCAGATCACGGTCGTTGATCTCACATGACATAATGCCGTTGTGGATCTTCACGTCGGAGATTTTCTGCAGGGCGAAAAACTGCTGTTTCATAGCCTTTGTGATTGATCTTTTCCAAGCTGCGGCAGTGGCTGTAGTCAGGGAGTCGAGACGCGGCTGTTGGGCTGAAGTCAGCACGTTTTCGGTGAATGTCACTCCATCGGGATCGACATTGACCTGGAGTGTCTGCGGGTCGAGAGTGAGTATGATGTCATCATCGTCATCATATTCGAACGACCATTGTCCTGAAATCAGAGCTGTAGCCGCCACACTTACTTCATATGCCTGATCAACTGCATTGTCAGGAGATACGACGGGTTGGTTGGCGTCGATCAGAGCCGATATCGTGACGGTGCCGTTGTCTTTTTGGTTACCTGAGTTGTTGAAACTGATCGACATTGTTGCGTTGGCATCGCATGCTGCCGATATGTTGTCTATTTTAACCGGTGTGCCGGCCCATGTGCCGCTGACATCAGGTCGGTTTGAACATGATGAGATTATAATCGCCGATGCCAGAGGCAGAAAAAGAACTGTAAGTTTTCTGATATTCATATTCTTTATCTTTTTTTATTATTCAAACACGTGATAGCGGATGATTGTTCATTGCAGCGACGCAGGCAGAGCCGATATGATCTGAGATCTCGATTGGTCGATGAGGCTTTTCAGTTCATGACCTTCTGCCGGAGCTTCGATAGGCTTGTGGATCGTCAGTTTTATGTGTCCCGGCCGTGGTAGCCACGATGTGCGCGGCATGACTTCGAAGGCCCCGTCGATGGTCAGAGGCACAACCGGCAGACCAAATTCGACGGCAAGAGTGTAGGCACCGCGTCTGAATGCTTTCACTTTCCCGTCGAAGGTTCGAGAACCTTCGGGAAAGACAACGACCGACATGCCGCCAGCGAGCTGCTTCTCTGCATCCTGCATTGTCTGACGTATGGCTGCCGGGGTGCGGTTGTCGACATATATATGTCCGGCTTTGCGGCAACTGTAGCCGACGAGGGGTATGCGTTCGAGGCTTTTTTTCATCATCCATTTGAAATTGTGGCCAAGATACCCGTAGACTGCAAAAATGTCGTAGGCGCCCTGATGGTTTGCCACGAAGACATACGATGTGCCTTTTGAGATGTTTTCCCGCCCGTAGACCGAAACTTTCACCCATGACATTATGCAGAAGAGACGAGCCCAAAGATGAGCCGGCCAGTAGCCCCACCATTTTCCTCCGAACAATATCGATCCGACTGCGGTGAGTACGGCGGCGAGTATGGTTGCTGTCAGTAACACGGGCAGCATTATGAAAATCTGGTAGATACGGTAGAAAATCATTTCAGTCTGATGATGTTATTGATTGTTTTCGTTGATATCGGCGATGATGCGGGTCTCGATCTTATCGGTTTCGCTGTTGTAGTCGACTTCGACAAGATTGCCAGGCATCATTGTAGCTGTGATGATGAGTTCGGCAAGCTCGTCTTCGAGATATTTCTGTATGGCTCGTTTGAGCGGACGGGCCCCAAACTGGATGTCATAGCCTTTTGATGCAATGAAATCCTTTGCTTTTTCAGAGAGGTTTAGTCTGTAGCCGAGCGCTTCGAGCCGTCGGGTGAATCCCGCGAGCTCGATGTCGATGATCTTGAATATAGCCTCTTTGTCGAGCTGGTCAAACATAATAATGTCGTCGACTCGGTTAAGGAATTCGGGCGAGAATGCCTTGTTGAGGGCTTTCTGAAGCACACCGTGGGTGAACTCTTTGCTGACTTCCTTGGTGGTGAAGCCGACACCTGCGCCGAAATCCTTAAGCTGACGTGTGCCGATGTTCGACGTCATTATGATTATGGTGTTCTTGAAGTCGATGCGTCGGCCGAGGCTGTCGGTGAGGCGCCCTTCGTCCATGACCTGAAGGAGGAGATTGAACACGTCGGGATGCGCTTTTTCGATCTCGTCGAGCAAGACAACCGAATAGGGGTGACGGCGCACCTTTTCGGTGAGTTGACCACCTTCTTCATATCCGACATATCCCGGAGGCGCACCGACAAGTCGCGACACGGTGAATTTTTCCATATATTCGCTCATGTCGATCCTGATCAGAGTGTCGGCAGAGTCGAAGAGATATTCGGCAAGTTTTTTTGCAAGGTGAGTTTTTCCTACGCCTGTCGGACCGAGGAACATGAATGTTCCGATGGGTTTGTTGGGGTCTTTCAATCCGATTCGGTTTCGGTGGATGGCTTTCACGATTTTTTCGACGGCTTCGTTCTGTCCGATGATCGCGCGCCGGAGGGTGGGGGCCATTTCAAGCAGACGGGCACCTTCGGCCTGGGCAATGCGCTGAACAGGCACTCCGGTCATCATTGCGACTACTTCGGCAATCTGATCTTCGTCGACGGTCTGACGATGCTCGGCAAGTTCTTTTTCCCAAGCTGCAGTAAGTTCGTCGAGTTTGACGCTGAGCTCCTGAGCTTTGTTGCGCCATTCGGCGGCAGCATTGTAGTTTGACGCTCTTGCGGCTTCCTGTTTGCGGTTTTGAGCGTCTTCGATCTCGCGTTCGAGCCTGTCGATTTCTTCGGGCACAGCAACATTAATTATATGTACGCGCGAGCCTGCTTCGTCGAGAGCGTCGATTGCCTTGTCGGGGAAGTTTCGATCGGTGATATATCGATCGGTGAGTTTCACGCATGCGTCGAGAGCCGCATCGGTGTAGGTGACGTTGTGATGCGATTCGTACTGAGCCTTTATGTTGTCGAGGATCGCGCGGGTCTCTTCGGCAGTTGTCGGTTCGACCATCACTTTCTGGAAACGACGTTCGAGAGCACCGTCTTTTTCGATGTTCTTTCTGTA
>CAJUMR010000011.1 GCA_910587475.1 uncultured Muribaculaceae bacterium | reverse complement strand
ATATCTTGAACAACATTTTGATAAACGCCAGACTCTTGTAGTCGATTTCAACGCATCATTCTACAACGGCAAGTCCTACTCTGATTATGTAGAACAACTTCAGGATGTTTCAGGATATCTTACCGACATTCACACAATGATAAAAGACCGCAACCAAGCATATGCCATTGAGGCCGATTATATCAAAAATTGGAGTAGTTCCCGTTTTACAGCCGGAGCATCCTACTCCGCTAACCGCAATCGATCTAAATATGTGAATCTGGGAGGCGATATTTTTCATCAGCGACAGGACAAGGTTTATTTCTTTGCCGAATACTTCCAACGTATCAACAAAGTAAGCCTCACCGCCGGACTTGGCGCTCAGTATACAGACTTCATGTTCAAAGAAACGAATCAAGGAAATCATTCTTGGAATCTGCGACCACAAGCCACTATAGCCTACACCCTTAACCGTAATCACAGATTCAGACTGAGTTTCCAATCATGGCAGTCAACGCCCTCTCTTGCAGAAACGAATGTTGCTCCTCAGCAAATCGACGGTTTCCAATGGCGCATAGGTAATCCCAACTTGAAGACTTCCACGTCGTATATGCTGACACTGCGCTATAATTTCAGTCTACCAAGAGTTGAAGGCACTTTCGGAGTGCGCGCATTCACAAGTCCTGATGCCATTACCCCATATCTTTATTGGAATGACAACAAACTCATTACATCATACGAAAATAGCAAAGGCTTACAGAATCTCACATTTTTCTTGTCTCCACAAGTTGAAATTATCCCCCATTGGTTGATGGCGAGCGCCCATATCCAGTACCGGATTGAACGTATGCGTGGGTCTGATTACAAGTTATATAACCATAATTGGAGCGGCAATGTCAGCGTCATGCTTGCACATTGGGGATTTGAACTTGTCGGTCAGTATGTACGAGCCCAACACGACCTATGGGGAGATAAAATAAGTTGGGGCGAGAATCTTTCCATCATCCAACTCGCCTATAACTGGAAAAACTGGCAATTTGGTGCAGGCGTAATAATGCCGTTTGGCAAATACGACCAGGGTTCAAAGATGCTAAATAAATGGAACATGAATGAGCAGCACCAGCGACTCGATATGCGAATGCCCTACATCAGCGTGAGTTACAATATTCAATGGGGACGACAGAAGCGCGGCGCAAATAAGATTATAAACGCTGATGCCAACACTGAAAAATCAACGGCCGGAGGTAGATAAATATATTTTTTATAACAATAGAGTTCGCTCTCGGGACGATGCCGCGAGCGAACTCTGTCAAATTATTAGCTATTCATTTGTGTTTTTGATATGGGATTATAAGTGCTTAAAATTTCTTACTTGCCTGAATAATTCGTAAATTTGCCTTTATAATCCAATTATTAGGTAACATATACTCCCTAACGAAATAAAAAAAGATTCTCAGACATGAGTAAGGAAATAGTATTGAGCGGCATCCGCTCTACGGGCAATCTCCATCTTGGTAATTACTATGGAGCATTGCGTAAGTTTGTCAAGATTCAGGACGACTATGACTGCCGTTTCTTTATCGCCGACCTTCATGCACTGACGACCAATCCCAATCCGGCCGATCTGCATGCCAATGTAAAGAAAATACTTGCTGAATATCTTGCCGCCGGCATCGATCCTGACAAGGCTACGATCTTTATTCAGAGTGATGTTCCGGAGGTGGCTGAAATGTATCTGCTTCTGAACATGCACGTCGGCATCGGAGAGCTGATGCGCACGACATCGTTCAAGGACAAAGCCCGCAAGGCGTTGGGCCTGTCGGCTCCGGCGGAGGGCGATGACGACGAGGCATTTGAAAAGCAGATCATCGGCAGCGAGACGAACAAACGCGTCAATGCCGGGCTGCTCACCTATCCGACGCTTATGGCCGTCGATATCCTGATCCAGAAGGCTACGAAAGTGCCTGTCGGCAAGGATCAGTTGCAGCATCTCGAGCTTACGCGCCGTTTTGCCCGCCGTTTCAATTCGTTCTATAATGTCGATTACTTTGCGGAGCCTTATGACTTCGATTTCGGAGGAGCTCCGGTCAAGGTGCCCGGTCTCGACGGTTCGGGCAAGATGGGCAAGAGCGAAGGCAACTGTATCTATCTTATCGATGAGCCGAAGGCGCTTCGAAAGAAGGTGATGCGCGCTGTGACTGACGAGGGTCCCAAGGAACCCAATTCGCCGATGGCCGAGCCGGTAGCCAATCTGTTCTCACTGCTCGAGCTAACGTCTACGCCAGAGGTTGTCAAGCATTACCGCGACGCTTATGCCGACTGTTCGATCCGCTACGGCGATCTTAAGAAGCAGCTTGCCGAGGATATCCTTGCAGTGACAACTCCGATCAGAGAGCGCATCAACGACATTCTCGCCGATGAAGATTATCTGCGCCGCGTTGTCAAGCAGGGAGCGGAGAAGGCTCGCGAAAGTGCGGCCAAGACTCTCGCTGATGTGCGTCAGATCATGGGTATAAGAAAATTCTAAAACCAACTAATCCAATAACAATGAAATCTAAATTCTTTACATTTACGCTTGCATCGGCACTTGTGGCCGGCACTGTGTCGTGTGTCGACACAAAAGCTAACAACAAGCTCACCGAGGCAGAGATCGCCGACGGCTGGGAGCTGCTTTTCGACGGTGAAACCATGAACGGATGGCGCGACTTCAACGGCGACTCACTGACAGAGCCGTGGCATGTTGTCGACGGTTGCATCCAGGCCAAGGGCGAGGGCAGCGATGGCTCAGGCTATATTGTGACTGACCGTCAGTTCGACAATTTTATCCTCGACTGGGATTGGAAACTCAGCCACGGCGGCAACAGCGGCATGCTCTATCACGTTGTTGAAAATCCGTTCTTCCAGGTGCCTTATGTAACCGGTCCGGAGTATCAGCTGATCGACAATGAGGGCTGGGAAGAGGTGAACGCACCTGAGAAGCTCCAGGAGTGGCAGAAGCTTGGCGTCGACTATGCCATGCATCTTCCCGATCCCGACTCGCTGTTTGTCAATCCTCAGGGCGAGTGGAATAATTCGCGCATCGTTTTCGACAACGGCCATGTTGAACACTGGCTCAACGGTCACAAGATCCTCGAATTCGAAGCATGGACCGACGATTGGTATGCACGCAAGAACAGCGGAAAGTGGGAGAATGCTCCTGAATATGGTCTTGCCCGCACCGGTGTGATCTGTCTCCAGGATCACGGCAATCCTGCATCGTTCCGCAACATCAAGATCAAGCAGCTTCCTAAGAAAGCCGGCGAAAAAGAGTCGCTCTTCAACGGCAAGGATCTTACCGGCTGGCAGGCCTACGGCACAGAGCTGTGGTATGTCGACGGCGACGGCTACCTGGTGTGCGAAAGCGGTCCTGACAAAAAGTACGGCTATCTTGCAACCAATGACTACTATAAAGATTTCGATCTTACTCTTCAGTTCAAGCAGCTTTCCAACGGCAATTCGGGCGTGTTCTTCCGGTCGTTTGTCGAAGAGCCTGCTATCGTTCACGGATGGCAGTGTGAGGTAGCTCCGAAGAACTGCGACACCGGTGGTATCTATGAATCGTATGGCCGCGAATGGCTTCAGATGATCCCCGATGAGAAAGAGGGTATTCTGAAAGAAGGCGAGTGGAACACACTGCGTCTGCGCGTCGAAGGTGACCACGTGCAGACATGGCTCAACGGCGAACCTATGGTCGATTTCAATGACGAGATCATCGGTAAGGCTCAAGGTCGCATCGCCCTTCAGATCCACGACGGCGGCGGCATCAAAGTGCAGTGGAAAGATCTCGAGATCGAACGTCTCTGATCAATCCGCAACAACGACGACATAGAAAACGGGGAGGACGCTCACGCGCAACCTCCCCGTCTTTTTTGACATTACGGTTAATGTGTGTTTCTCATTAAGCGCTATTCCGTAATGCCACAATTATAATATTACACGTAACAAACTTTGTTTGGCCGAACGATCAGACGACAACCTGTCGATCGCGTTGATCTGAGTCAGACGGTGCAAGTCAGATCCGACGTGGTCGTACATGCCGGCAGCGATTAGTTGCCGGGACTTGGTCTTGGCGGTGTTGCCGTATTGTCCGACAAGCGACAGCATGTTGAGCTGGAAGCGGATATTCATGTCTTTCAGCTTGCTGTACATGTCGGCATCCATGTAGATGTATCTTTCGGGATGTGCGAGGAGGGGAGTGTAGCCTGCGTCAAAGATATTCTCGAGCAGTTGGAAGAAATTGGCCGGCGGCGCGAAGTAAGAAGTCTCTACGAGTAGCATGTTGTCGAATATCGGCAACAGGTCGCGGTCGGCGAGCCTGCGTTCGAAAATATTGTCGAGCATGTTTTCGGCGGCGAGATTGAGTTTTATCGGGCCGGAGTATGCTTCTTTCAGCCCGGCAAAAGTTTTGCGGAGCTCTTCAGGCGTGTTTGGCACGTCCTCCATGATGTGAGGCGTGAGCCAGATGCTTTTGCAGCCGCGCTTCTCGTATTCGGCGAGCACTGCGAGGGAGTCGTCGATCGATTGTATACCGTCGTCGACTCCCGGCAGGATGTGGGAGTGGCAGTCTTCGATGAGGCTCAGAATGTGTTGTTCCGGCTCAGACTGCCGTCCCGAGAGGTTGTTGAAGAGATTTTTCAGAAAAGACATTGAATGTGAGAGAAGGAGGCCTTACTTCGACATGTATTCGCCGTAGTTACCGTAGCTGTTGCCGTATTTGTAACCGTAGCGGGTTCCGTCGGTCTTGGTGTTGTTGAGGATGATGCCCATGTTCTTGAATTTCTTTGACTGGTAGATGCGTTCAAGTTCGGGGAGCATCGATCGTTCGAGCAAGCCGGCGCGGAGCACGAACAGAGTGCGGTCGGCAAGTTGTTCGACGATCTGAGCATCGGCCATCATTTCGATCGGCGGACAGTCGATGATGACAAAATCGTACTGTTGGCGCAGCGATTTGATAAGATCGGCAAACTTGTCCATTTCGAGGAGCTCGGTCGGGTTGGGAGGCATCGAACCTACGGGAATGACCGTAAGACCCTTGATGATTGAGTCTTTGACCATGACTTTGTCGATGTCGTTGTATTCGCCGATCAGGTAGTTGCTGATACCGATCTTTGGTGATCCGATGTACTCTGATGTAGAGCCGCGGCGGAGGTCACCGTCGATGAGGACCACTTTCTTGCCTTTGATGGCGAGGCTGACGGCGAGGTTGACCGCGATGAAGGTCTTACCCGAGCCGGGGTTGAATGACGAAACCATCATGACGCTGCCATTTTTCTCGCCTGTCGTCATGAAGCAGATGTTGGTGCGGAGCACACGGAATGCTTCGTTGACAACGTCGCGGGCGCCCTGACGAACGACGAGGTTGGGACCGTTTTTCGGCTGCTTGAGAGCCGGAACTTCGCCAAGGAATGGCGCAGTCATGTTTTCGAGATCCTTGCGGCCACGTATCTTGGTGTTGGTCATTTCCCGGAGGTATGTGACACCGAACGGGATGATGAGTCCGAGGAGGAATGCGACCATCATGATCTTGGCTTTAGCCGGTGCAGTGGGACGGTCGGGTCCGGTCGGCATTGTGATTACTTGAGTGTTATAGGCGGTGAATGCCTGGGATAGCTCGTTCTCTTCGCGCTTCTGGAGCAGATAGAGGTAGAGGGTTTCCTTTACTTTCTGCTGACGTTCGACAGAGAGGAGGTATTTTGCCTGAGTCGGGTTAGCGGCGATCTGTGCGGTCGTTTTGTTTTTGCTGCTCTGGAGGTTGCGGATCTGAGTGTCGAGCGCTTCGACCTGATTGTCGATTGTCGAGATGATCGCCGAGCGCATGCCTGCAAGCCTTGTGTCGAGGTCCATCACGATCGGGTGGGTCTCAGAACTGTTGTCGGCGTAGTTGTTGCGCTGGAGCATCATGGTGTTGTAATCGGTGATCTGATTTTCGATTGCAGCGTTGCCGATACCGGAGTTGACGGGGAGCACCTGGCGCTTGTTGTTTTCGTTGGTGAGGTAGTTGCGCATGTGGCGAGTCATCTGCAGCTGGTTGTTGAGCTCGAGGATCTGAGCAGATGCAGCTTGATTTTCCGACATGTACATCGTAGCAGCCTGCTGAACGTCGGGCACGAGGTGTTCGCTTCGGTATGACGAAATGTTGTGGTCGACATTGCCGAGTTCGTTTTCGATCACGTTGAGGCGCTCGGTGATGAAGTTCGAGGTGCTGATCGAGATCTGGTTCTTGTTGTCGATCCATGCTTCGTTGTAGACAGCTATTACGCCGTTGATGATGTCTTCAGCTCGAAGTGGCGACTGGTCAATGACTGTCAGGTCGATCGTGTTGCCTTTGTCACTCTTGAGAGCCACAGTCAACTCTTTTGTGAATTTTTCGACAGTTGCCTGGATCGGAGTGCGGCTCATGAAGAATTGGTATTCGTTGCCGCTGATGAAGTAAGGCGACTTTTTGACTACAATCGGTCCAACCGGAGACTGAATAGTGTCGCCGAGAGCGATGTCGGTTGCTCCCGACAAAGTGGCGTCGTCGCCGTTGATCTTGACGTCGGAGATCGAGAGCTTTCCATCGCTGTTGATGTCGATGGTAGCGTTGAAAGACGCATTTTCGGAAATCGAGGGGAACGACACTTCTATCGGCAACTCAGGGCCGTAGGCAATCTGTTTGTGGAAGCTGCCGTCGGTGTAGTAGCTTTTGTCGAGGTTTAGACGTACGACAACTTCGCGGAGGATGTCGGGCGACTGAAGCTTGTTGACTTCGTCGACGATGTTGGAGTGGGACTGGAATAATCCCATGTCGGCGAAGTTGTTGAGTTCAGATGATACGGATTTGCCTTTTGAATCGTCTTTGATCACGATCGAAGCGGTGCGGGTGTATACGGGGGGCGTTGTGAGTGCGTAGGTGAGACCGATAGCGCAGCACAAGAAGATCGAGAGTGCCAGCCAATACCATCTTTTGAGAGTCAGGTGGATTATGTCGCGGATGTTGATCTCAGATGTTTCTTCAGTGATGGTTACGTTTTTGTCGTCGCTCATAGTTATTTGATCAAAAGTGCGGTTATGGTTGTGAGTAATGATGCTACAGAAATCCAGAAGGTGGGAGTCAGGACGGTGTTGCCGTTGGCAGTGGCCTGACGTTTCTTGGTGGCGTTAGGTTCGACGTAGACCACGTCGTTCTGCTGCAGATAATAAGCGGGAGAAGTCATAAGAGACTCCGGATTTGTGAGATCGAGGCGATATGCGCGGTCCTGTCCGTTTTCTTCTCTGACAACGAGAACGTGTTCGCGAAGGCCTGTGATGTTGAGGTCACCGGCCTTGCTGAGAGCCTGGAGGATTGTGAGGTTGTCTTTGTCGATGGAGTATTCGCCGGGACGTGCGACGTCGCCGATAATCGAAACGGTGGCATTGAGGAACTCGACAGTGACAACGGGGTCTTTAAGAAGGTTTTTGTTGATGAGTTCGTTCTGGATCACATCAGAGACTTCGTGACGGTTGAGTCCTGCGATGTGGATTTTGCCGACGATGGGGTAGTTGATGTTGCCGTCGGGGTCAACGGTGTATGCCGATGTGTTCTGATTGTTCTGGTTGGTGTAGCCGATACGGTATTGTGCGATGGCGAGGTTGAAAACCTCGGCAAGTTCGGGGTCTTTTGAACTGACAACGATAGAGAGTTGATCATCGGGTTGAACTGTTATGCGACGTTGTTCTCTAACTGCTTGAACGTCGCCGTTGTCGAATCCCTGCATGTAGGTTATATTTTTGGGAGTCGAGCAAGACACTGATAGTAATCCGATTAGGATTAGAAAGTTGATTATGACGTACTTCATATGTGAATGTTGTGCTATTTTCTAAGATAATATTAGCCCCGATTTTATGATGATAGAGTGTGATTGTAATTGCGTGTAATATTTAGCTTTGGTCTTTACTTATCTGTAAGGGAGAAGTATAAACGTTTGCAAAATTACGATTTTATTCTGAATATATAATGCTTTATGTACTAAAAATGTTCATGGTTAAGAAATGTTTTGAAATAATATATGCGACAAGAGGCAGAATTTTGTGCGGAATGTTGACAAACTGTCAGATATCCAACGGGTTAAATGTGTGTGATTTTCGGCGTTGTTTCTGCTGGTCGAGTTGGAAAGTTAAATATAAAAAATATGAAAAAACTTTGCGGATAAAAGATTTGATTTAATTTTGCGTTAAAGAAATATGTGAACCCTTATATCCAAAATTCAATTATGGAAAAATCACTCAAAATCAGAAAAGTAAACACACCGGTCGACGATGCGGCTTCTGTAGCCGCAGTCCTCGACAAAGCAGGCATCGCATTTGAAAAAATCGACACGGTCAATTGGCCGGAATTTCCTTATCGTCCGGAAGTTGAATTCAGAGCCGCACATACGGGCGATGCTCTGCTGCTCAATTACCGTTGCAAAGAGGAGGCTGTCAGAGCTGTTGCAGCACACGACAATGGCCCGGTATGGGAAGATTCGTGTGTCGAATTTTTTGTGACATTCGACGGCAAGAAGTATTATAATATAGAGTGTAACTGTGCGGGCACAATCCTTTGTGCGACAGGCCCTGACCGCAACGACCGCACACAGGCGTCGGCCGAGGTGCTCGGCGGGGTAAAGCGTCACGCTTCTCTGAAAGGCAATATGCCTTCTGAAGGTGAGGGTCCTGTCGAATGGGAGGTGTCGCTGATCGTTCCGGTCGAAACTTATTTCGGCTCAGGCCTCGCGTCGTTTGACGGGGTGAAGGCCCGCGGTAATTTCTACAAGTGCGGCGACATGTTGCCCACGCCCCATTTCCTATCGTGGAATCCGATTGGTGTTCCCAATCCGGATTTTCATCGACCGGAGTATTTCGGCAACGTGGAATTTGAGTGATCAGCGCGCATCCATTGCGTTGCGCAGATCGTCGCCTAGCTGACTTTTCAGGGCGTCGATGCTGTCGAAGCGGCGTTCGTCGCGCAGGCGTGAGATGAACTCCACGCGTAGCCTCTGTCCATAGAGGTCTCCGTTCCAGCCGATGATGTGTACTTCGACAGAAGGCTTGGGATCGGCAGAGGTGTCGACCGTCGGCCTGACCCCGATGTTGAGCATGCCTCTTGTCACAGAGCAGTCGGGCATGGCTACATCGACGGCGTAGACCCCGTTGGCAGGAAGAAGCATTTCGTTATCAATAAGTTCAATGTTGGCGGTCGGGAAGCCTATGGTTCGCCCAAGTTGCTTCCCGGCCATTATTTTTCCGGCTATCGAGTATCGGCGGCCGAGCATTTTTGCTGCAGATTTGATGTCTCCGGCTGCAATGGCCGAGCGTATAGCCGAACTGCATATCCTGGCGTCGGGCTCGCTTTGATCCCGCATTTCATCGGCAAGGATGACTTCGATGCCGAGTTGGCGTCCGATTTCGCGGTAGGCGCTGAAGCTGCCGATGCGGTCGCTTCCGAAGCGGTGGTTAAAGCCCATCAGCAGTGCTTTCACACCGTAGCGGTCGCGCAGGAGTGTCATGAATCCGGCTGCAGTGAGCGCTCGCAGGTTGCTGTCGAAGTCGAGCATTATGACTCTGTCGATGCCGCAATGGCGGATCGCTGCGGCTTTGTCGTCGGGCGTCATTAGCATTGCAGGAGCTTTTGCCGGATCTATAAGTGAGAGCGGGTGGTGGCCGAAGGTAACAACGCACGGCTGCATGCCGAGACGGTCGGCCTCGCTGCGTAAGCGTTCAAACAGGGCGATGTGACCCCTGTGGACGCCATCAAACATGCCGATCGTGGCTATCGATGGAGTGCTGCTCATCTGATGTCGATAGAGTCCAACAGGTCGATAAATTCGCAACCCGGCGATACGAGCAAAGTGTTGAACCCGAGCCGTGCGGCGGCGTCGAGGTTGAGCTGAGAATCGTCGAGGAAGATTGTTTCCCCGGGATTTATGCCGAGTTTCTGTATGGCGTAGGAGAAAATCTTTTCGTCGGGCTTCATGGCCAGGGCTTCAAACGATGTGACCATGCCGTCGAAATAGTCCTCGCGGGTCAGTCCTTCGCGGGTGAACTCTTGCTTGATCGTTGAGTCCCACATGATAGGGTTTGTGTTGCTCAGCATGAAAATGCGTCGGTTGCGGCGCAGCTGTCGCAGATCGGCGAGGCGCTTTTCGGGAATGCCGATGAGGAATTGGCAGAATGCGTCGTCGATCTGAGCGTCGGTTACAGGTCGCGAGATGGCATTTCGCATCGTCTGGTGAAACTCTGCCGGCGACATCAGTCCTTGTTCGAGGAGCATGAACGGACCTTGCTGGGAATATTCGCCGAAGTATGAGCGGGCATTTTCGAGCCCGAGTCTGTCGAATGCGGCGACGCAACGGTCTTTCTCGATGTCCATTATCACACCGCCGAGATCGAACAGAATATTTTTTATTGTCGGAGTCATCAAAGAAACAGTTTCTTAACTGACTGCAAAGTTAGTGCTTTTTTTCAATGGCGTCAAGAGCTTTTAGCCGGGAGGCGACGTAGGGCGTGGAGCGCAAAGCGTCTGCGCGCGAGAGATATGCGCGTGCGTTGGATGTGTCGCCGCTGATGTCGTAATAGTTGCCGAGTCTGAGCAGTGTGAGATAGTTGTCGGGCGATAGGTCGAGTATTTTCAGCCATGTTTCCACGGCTTTGTCAAACTGGCCTGTCGAGGCGTAAGCGCCGGCAAGGGCCGACAGATAGTCGACCGAGTCGGGAAGTCCGGCCAGCATTTTTTCGGCATAGATGATCGTCATCGGACCATTGTCGCGGAACATGTAGTAACCGAGAAGTTCGGAGTCGATCGCACGGCTAAGCCACGGGCAGTCGCGCTGCGAGCGTATCATGAAGTCTTCGTAGACAGCGGGAGCGCCGATGGCGAATGACACAGTCTTGACCCCGTCCATCAGCCTGGAAAAGCTCACTCCGGCTTCCATGGCCTGCGAGAGCAGACGGGATGACGCTTCGGGTTGCCGGAGCATCGACGACGCGACTATCGCGTTGACATAGACCGAGTCAGCGTCGGGTCTCTCTTCGAGCATCAGGCCATAGAGAGCCTGGGCGCTGGCCCATTCGCGGGCTTCGAAAAACCGCGCGGCTTTGCGCGCGGTCGTGTCATAGTCGACTGCTGCAGATGCTGCGGCTGCCATGCAACAGAGCATTATCGTCAGTTGAAAAAATCTCTTCATATATATAATAATGTGGCAGCGACGATGAAAGTTTACGGTTGCTAATATTTAAAAGAACTGCCTCCGAGGAATTCGCGAAGCACACTTGTCGAGGGCACGCTTGCCGAAGGGATCGCCAGGAAGTAGCTGAGGAATTTGCGTAGGCGATAGGCTTCGGCATATTCGGGAACGTCGTTGGGGACGTTGCGCAGGAGAGCTTCTCCCTGATCTTTCATCACTCCGAGTTCGAAAAGAAGCGAAGAGTTGAACATGGCGTCGGCGTTTTCCTGATAGGGGAAGATCCACTTTTCTTCGCCACGACGCACGCTCGCCCAGCGGCGTATGGTCTCTTCGGGAGGAGTGCCCCGATATTTGGCATCGCGTATTATGCGTCTCAGCAGTCTGTTGTCGGTAGATGGTATCCAGTTGTGGTCGTCGATCGAGACTGTTGTCAAAGCCGACACATAGATGCGGAATTTCATGTGTTCGGCGATGTGGGCTGTGAGTTCGGGGTTCAGGCCGTGGATGCCTTCGATGAGCAGCAGCGAACCTTCGTCGAGCCGTATGCGGTCGCCTCGGTATTGTCGTTGTCCGAGTTCGAAATTGTAGTAAGGCAGTTCGACTTCTTCGCCGCGCAGAATGGCGTTGAGATCGTCGTTGAATTGCTTCAGGTCGAGAGCATATAGTGACTCGTAGTCGTAGTCGCCCGACTCGTCGCGCGGGGTGAATTCCCGGTTGATGAAGTAGTTGTCGAGCGATATGAGCTGAGGTTTGAGCAAGTTGGTCATCAGCTGTACTCCGAGCCGCTTTGTTGTGGTCGTCTTGCCGGAGGATGACGGGCCGGCGATGAGAACGATGCGGGCGCCGCCTTCGCGGTATCGCCGGGTGATCTCGTCGCTGATGCGCGATATGGCTTTTTCGTGGAGTGCTTCGGCGAGATAGATCAGCTCGGGCGCTTTGCGCTGTTCGACTACTTTGTTGAGGCTGCCGACATTGCTGGCTCCGATGATGCGGTCGAAAGCCAGATAGTCGGTGAAAGCTTTGTACATTTTTTCCTGACTTACCGGTACGGGTGTGCGAGATGTGTCGGCCGGGTCGAAGTCCATGAGCAGGAAGCCTTCCTTGTAGGGGAGCAGGTCGAATGTTCGCAGATAGCCTGTCGACGGTGCGAGCGGTCCGTAGTAGCTGTCACACAGTCCGTCGAGGGTGTAGAATGTCGTGTAGAGTTCGTGGGTTGTTTCGAGCAATGCGACTTTGTCGTCGAGTCCCTGGGCTTTGAATATGTCGATTACGTCGGCAGTCAGTCTCTGGTCTCTGACGAATGGTAGGTCGAGCTCGATGAGTCTGAGCATTTCCTGGCGCAGGGCATCGATGGTCCCGCTTGATAGGTCGGCGCCTGTCAGGCGGCAGTAGTGACCGCAAGCGATCGAATGCTCGATGCGGATTTTCGCTCCGGGGCATACGGCGGCAACGGCGCGGTACAGAACCATGCACAGCGAGCGGAGGTAGACTCTGGCTCCTGACGGCGATGTGATCGGCAGAAATTCGATCTGTTTTGGGTTGTAGACCTGGAACGACAGTGCCTGATTGCGGTTGTTGACGTGGGCGCAGATCGGCTCGAATCCGAGTCGGCCGGCGATGCGTCGGCTGATCGACAGTAGCGATTCTCCGCCGTCGATGTCGACATAACTGCCGATGTTTTTGCAGTAGATCTGTAATTTGTTGCTCATTGTGATGATGCGTTGAGGGTTCAATCGAAAAGTCCGGACTGCTGTGCGATCTTCGACAGTCCGAGGTGAGAGTAAGCGAGGTCGGTCACTTCGCGTCCGCGGGGGGTGCGCTTAATAAAACCTTCTTTGATCAAATAAGGTTCGTAGACTTCCTCGATTGTGCCGGGATCTTCGCCGAGGGCTGTGGCGATGGTGGATAGTCCGACAGGTCCGCCTTTGAATTTCGATATGATCGTTGTGAGTATCTTGTTGTCGATCTCGTCAAGACCGTAGCGGTCGATGTTGAGCGCTTCGAGTGCATATCGTGCGATCGTCAGGTCGATCGATCCGTTGCCTTTGACCTGGGCGAAGTCGCGGACGCGTCGCAGCAGAGCGTTGGCGATTCGTGGGGTGCCGCGGCTGCGGAGTGCTATCTCGGTGGCGGCTTCAGTGGTTATGGCGACATCGAGCAGCGATGCTGAGCGGCTGATGATGCGTCGGAGAACCTCGTGATCGTAGTATTCGAGGTGGCATTTTATTCCGAAGCGGGCTCGTAGCGGCGATGTGAGCAGTCCGCTACGGGTCGTTGCACCGACGAGAGTGAAGGGGCTGAGGGTGAGCTGCACGCTTCTGGCTCCGGGGCCTTTGTCGATCATGATGTCGATGCGGAAGTCTTCCATCGCCGAGTAGAGATATTCTTCGACAACCGGGCTCAGACGATGGATTTCATCGATGAACAGCACGTCGTTTTCTTCGAGCGATGTGAGTATTCCGGCGAGGTCGCCGGGCTTGTCGAGCACGGGGCCTGATGTGACTTTCATGCTGACTCCGAGTTCGTTGGCGACGATGCCGGCTAATGTGGTTTTGCCGAGTCCGGGAGGGCCGAAGAGGAGGATGTGGTCGAGGGACTCATGGCGTTGGCGTGCGGCTTCGACAAACACGCTGAGGTTTTCGAGTATTTTTTCCTGTCCGTTGAATGACTCGAATGAGGCGGGACGCAATGCGCGTTCGAAGTCGCGCTCAGCGGCCCCGGGGGCTGAGTTTTGTCTGATGTCGAAGTCGTCAGCTGGTGTTGGCATGATGGTGGTCGTGATTGTAATACTGTTTTTTTTTATTGAGAGAGGCTGTTGACGGTCTATTTTTTTTTATTGAGAGAGGCTGTTGACGGTCTATCTGATTTTGTCGATGACTCTCATTGCGATAGCATCGGGGGAGATGGCGGTGAGACACTGGTAGTCGCCCCGGTGGCACGGCTTGCTGCCGAACACAGAGCAAGGACGGCATGTCATCGGCAGTTGCACGATGTCGTCGTCATCCTGACGCCAGCCCTTGAAGCCGCAGTAGGGATGGGTGGCTCCCCAGATGCTGACCGTCGGCACTGAGGCTATCGAAGCGAGGTGCATGTTGGCAGAGTCCATCGTGATCATGGCGTCGAGGTGGTTGATGAGCGCCAATTCGGTTGCGAAGCCGTATTTTTTGCCTGCGAGGGAGACCGACCGGTCATATTTTCCGGCCACGCGTTCGAGCACGGTCTGTTCGTCGCCTCCGCCTCCGAAGAAGAAAAATCTGACTCCCGGGCAAGCGTTGCTGATGAGGTCGAGTGCGGCCTCCATCTTTTCGACGGGATATATTTTGCCCCGGTGGGCGGCAAATGGTGCCACGCCGACCCATTTCTCTCCGTCGGCCTTGGGTCCTGTGATGGCAGCAAACAGATCGGGAGACGACTTGGCTTTGCCGCCGTAGAGGCCGTTGAAACTGTTGTTGACGGGTAATCCGGCCTTGAAGAAAGCTTCGCGATAGCGTGAGCGTTGCGACACCAGGGGCAGCAAGCGTTTGCGGAAACGACGTGTGAGGGCGTGCTTGTGAGCCTTGCCTTTGTGGAGTATTTTTGATTTTATGCCTTTGAGACGCAGGAATATACGCAGCATCCTTGTGCGTAGCACATCGTGGAGGTCGATGAAGAAATCGATGTCGTAGTCGGTGCGCAGTTCAGCCGCGAGCCGTCGCATGCCGGCGATGCCAACATAGTCGGTCTTCAGGTCGATGCCGACTACTTTGAGATTGGCCGGGGGATTGACGAAGATGGGGGCCATGGTGCGTCTTGTGACAAAGACAAATGTAATGTCGGGATAGGTATGGCATAGGCTGTAGACCACGGGCACGGTCATGGCAACGTCGCCGATGGCCGAGAAGCGGGCAATGGCGACGTTGATGAGTCCGCGGTCGTTGCCGGCTCTGTGGCTATTTCGCGCCATATAGCACCGGGTTGGTGTCGGCGTCGTTGTACATTTTCATCTGTCGATAGACTTTCATGTACTTGCGGCCTTCGGCAATGTCGTCGAGCAGTGTGCCGATCGCCGAAATAAGGTCGGAACGCTGTTCGAGCAGCACTGCGAGCTTTGAGGCGCATTTTGCTTTGTGGGCCTCGGCAGCATCCTGACGGTCGACTTCTGCCTGCATGTGGTAGATTTTCAGCGCGAGGATCGACAGGCGGTCGAGCGCCCATGCGGGGCTTTCGGTGTTGATCGTTGCTCCGGGGAGGATGGTGACATCCTTGTATTTTTCGCGGAAATACGTGTCAAACTCTTCGACCATGTCAGTGCGGTCCTGGTTTGAGCGGTCGATGCGCCGCTTGAGTGCGAGAGCCTCGACGGGGTCGATGTCGGGGTCGCGGATTATGTCCTCGAGGTGCCATTGCACGGCGTCGATCCAGTTTTTGGCGTAGAGTGTATGTTCGATTGACGATTCGTCGTAAGGGTTAGGCGACGGAGCATCAACACAGTCAGTCTTGTGGTAGTCGCGGGTCGAGGCTTCAAAGATGTCGTAGCATCTTGCGGCGAAGTTATCTTTGGTAGCTGTCATGGGTTGTAAAAAAATATCGTTTATGTTGTAATGAAATGTCTAAGATACAAAGATATGATTTTTTTTTGATTCTCCGGCAATGGCGGCGACGAATCTTGCAGACCTGTTGTCGCATGGAGTTAAATCCATAGATCTGTTGCAGAACATATTGAAAAATTTGTTGAACAGGGATGGGCGTATGTATATTTGCAGATTGTCAATTTTTTAATTTTCAACGGCTATAATGAGACATCGTAGGTTTTATATACAGTATTGGTTGCTGATATTGGCAATATTGTGGTTTTTGTCCTCATTGCTTTTCGGGGCTCTTTTATCGTTGCGGACATTTCATGGGCAGGAATATGTGCTAAAGGAAGCGATGACGGGGGCACAGGTGATGGTGAAAATAAAGAAACTGAAGGAGCGCGAAGCCGGCCTGATCGCTTGGCAGACCGACTCAAACGGAGTGATGCATGATCCCGATGATTATGACCATCAGGATGTTGGAGATAACCGAATTTATTTTCGGCTTCAGTTCAACGACACGGCGGCCGTGTTGAGGTCGAGGATATATTGCAGGGATTCGCTGAAGGGCATATATAGTCTGATGGTCGATGGATATACATACGAACCGGTCAACTTCCGTCGCTTCTTGTGGAACAGTCCGGGAGCATGTGATGAATGGCAAAAGAGAATGGAGGCAGAGCGAAACGAAGCGCTCGATGCTTTGGAAAAGAATGTTCTTGATAAAATCGGTGTAGACTATGAAAAGAGAAGGCCCTGGGTGACGACTATGTTGGGTCATTGATCGTAATAGAATGTCGGCGGGGAGGATGTCGGTCGAACATACGGCAATGGCGAAAACGGGGCTAAATTGTTTGCAGTTTGTCAGAAATACGATATTTTTCGTGTAAAAAATCATAAAAATAGGGGCTGACATTATGACATTTGTCCGAAAAATGCTAAATTTGCAAATTAATACGCATTCACACTAACGAAAACGCAAATGGAAAAAATAGACAATCTGGATCGTAAAATCCTCCAAATCATCATGCGCAACGCCCGCATACCGTCGAAAGACGTGGCAATGGAGTGCGGCGTGTCGCGAGCAGCCATCCATCAACGCATACAGCGCCTGATCGACCTTAAGGTTATCACCGGTTCGGGCTATAATGTCAATCCCAAGGTGCTTGGTTATGCAACATGCACATATATCGGCGTCAACCTTGAGCGTGGTGCGATGTACCGCGACGTAGTGCCCGAGTTTGAGAAAATCCCTGAAGTTGTGGAGTGCCATTTCACAACCGGCCCATACACTATGCTTATCAAGCTCTACGCGCGCGACAATGAGCATCTGATGGATCTTCTCAACAACAAGATACAGATGATCCCCGGCGTGACCGGCACCGAGACGCTGATCTCGCTCGACAACTCGCTCGACAGGGTCATCCCCATCTACTGCGAATGATCGCCGGCAGGCTCTAAATCGTCACTCATAATCAAATGAAAAAGTTATTATATTCTCTATTGGCCGGTGTTGCAGCCTTGTTTGGATGCAACACCGGTGAACATAAAGATACTACAGAAAAAAGCAATACCGACACCACTGCAGTCAGCCACCCCGAGTGGTCGCGCAACGCTGTGATCTACGAAGTCAACACCCGGCAATATACCCCCGAGGGAACTTTCAAGGCTTTTGCGGCCCATCTTCCGCGCCTGAAGGAGCTCGGCGTCGACATACTTTGGTTTATGCCGATCCATCCCATATCTCAAACCAACCGCAAAGGCGAGCTTGGCAGCTATTATGCAGTCGACGATTACAAGGGCGTCAATCCGGAGTTCGGAACGCTCGACGATTTCAAATCATTGGTCGAGGCAGCTCATCAGGCAGGAATGAAAGTGATCATCGACTGGGTGCCCAACCACACGGGCTGTGACAACGCCTGGGTGAGCGAGCATCCTGATTATTATGCGCTCAACGACGACGGCAAGATGTACGGCCCTTATGACTGGACCGATGTCTATCAGCTCGATTATTCTAACGCCGACATGAGGGCTGCGATGATCGATGCGATGCAGTACTGGCTTCGCGAAGCCGACATCGATGGTTTCCGCTGTGACGTGGCCGGTAATGTTCCCGCCGATTTCTGGAACGATGCTCGCCGTGAGCTCGAGAGTGTGAAGCCCGACATATTTATGCTTGCCGAGGCTGCTATGCCCGAACTCAACAAAAATGGTTTTGATATGTCGTACAACTGGCCGTTGGCCAATCTGTTCAATGCCATTGCGGCGACAGCCGGACAATATCACTTTGTTGCCGACGGTCAGTCGGAGCCTCGCAAATTTGCTGTGACCCGCGCAGCCGACATCGATTCGTTGCTCGCCGATCAGGCGACAGAATATCCGGTCGACAGCTACATGATGAACATGATCACCAATCATGATTATAATTCATGGGAGGGAACAGAGTTTGACCGCTATGGCAAGTTTGTGCCTGCGCTGGCGGTGCTGACCTACACTCTGCCCGGCATGCCGCTGATCTACACCGGTCAGGAAACGGGCATGAACCGTGCGTTTGAATTCTTCAAGAAAGACGATGCGCCCCAATGGGAGCCGAGAAATGTCTATTTTACGTTCTATCAGGCACTCAATAATCTGAAGCATAAGCGCAGCGAGCTTGCAGCCGGTGTCCGCGGCGGCGAGATGACCGTCTATCCAGCCGGAAGCGACGATGTGTTTGTGTTCAGCCGCACAGCCGACGGCCACACGACTCTTGTCGGAGTCAATCTCGGCGCAGAACGCAAACCATTGAAATTTGAGGGCGATAAACCCGATGCGGCCGGTTTCCGCAATGTGATGGATGCTTCGTCGGTCGACGGGCTTCCCGAATATCTCGCTCCCGGAGAATATTTCATATATATCAACGAATGAAAAAACACGCTTAGATGAATAAAGTAAAAGCATGGCTTAAAGACCCGCAGGTCAAAGGATTTTTTATTTCAGTAGTGGCGTTGGCAGCCATATCGCTGGCATTTTTCTATCCCGATGCGTTCGACGGGTCGACACTGCAGCAATCAGATATCAGGCAAGGCATCGCCAACGGCCAGGAAGCGGTAGCCTATGAGGCGGCAACCGGCGAGAAGGCATTGTGGACCAATTCGCTTTTCGGAGGTATGCCGACTTTCCAGATCTCGCCGACATATGAGTCAAATTCGCTTTTCTCGTGGATTGACACAGTCTATGGTCTCGGATTGCCAGCTCCGTCCAATCTGCTGTTCATGATGATGTTTGGCTTCCTCATTCTGATGTTTGTGATGAAGATGAGGTGGTACTATGCATTACTCGGTTCGATAGCGTGGGGATTTTCCACTTACTTTATAATAATCATCGGTGCCGGTCATATATGGAAGTTTATCGCCTTGTCGTATATTCCTCCGACGATCGCCGGTCTGATGCTTGTCTACCGCGGCCGCTATGTCGGCGGTGCGGCGATGCTGTCGCTGTTTGCGATGATGCAGCTCAATGCCAACCATCCGCAGATGTCTTATTATTTCTTCTTCGTGATGGCTGCGCTTGTCATCGCATGGTTTGTCGAAGCCTACAGGACAAAGTCGCTCCGGCGTTGGGCTGTGGCCACAGCTGTGACCATCGGTGCGGGCTGCCTGGCCATCGGAGCAAATTTGCCGAGCATCTACAACACCTATGAATATGCCAAGGAGACAAAGCGCTCGCAGTCTGAGCTTACGCCTTTGACCTCAGGCGAAGAGGGCGACAACGCCGATGCGGTGGCGCCGACGGGCGGAATGCCCTATGATCAGATCGTCGGTTGGAGCTATGGCCGCGCCGAGACATTCTCTCTGCTCGTGCCCAACATCAAGGGTGGGGCGTCGGCCCGTCCGGAAAACGGCCAGATGACTTATCTCGGGCTCGACAAGTTGCCCGATGCCGCGCAGTATGAAGGAAAGGTGGCGATGCTGCCTTATCTGAGCCAGTATTTCAACGATTCGGAGGGTACTAACGGCCCGGTTTATGTCGGAGCGTTGATCTTTGCTTTGTTTTTGCTCGGATGTTTCATTGTCCGCGGACCGGTGAAGTGGGCGCTGCTCGCTGTCACGCTTTTGTCGGTGCTTTTGGCTCTCGGGCGCAATTTCGAGTCTCTGACTGATCTGATGATCTATAATTTCCCGCTTTACAACAAGTTCAGGGCTGTCGAAAGCATCCTGGTCATAGCCGAATTCACTATGCCTCTGCTGGCAGTGATGGCTTTGCACACGATGATGACTACGCCCGATGCGTTGAAGCGGTTCAAGGCGCCGCTGTGCTGGTCGTTCGGTCTGTCGGCGGCAGTGTGTCTTATCGCAGTTGTGGCACCGTCGGTTTTCGGTCCGGCGATCACGTCGGGCGATCATTCGGTGGCTCAGAATATTCAGCGTCAGGTCATGGAGATGGCTTCGCAGTATGGCATGGACCGTCAGCAAGCCGATGCGGCAGTCTATCAGTACTCACTCTCAAATCCGGTCAACGTTTCGGCTATCGAGGCGCTGCGCTACGGTCTTGTTAAGGCCGACGGTCTCCGGTCGCTGATATTCATCGCACTCGGTTTTGTAGCGATGTTTTTTGCATGCCGCGGCACGATCAAAGCCTCGGGTGCGACCCTTGTCATCGCCGCTCTGGTGCTGATCGACCTCTATGGCGTCGACAAACGATACATATCACATTCGAGTTTCACACCTGCAGTGGCCACTCAGGATCAGTATATTGCGGCCGATGATATCGACCGTGCGATTCTCGAAGACAAGGATCCGCACTACAGGGTGCTCGACATTCCGGGTTTCGACCTGCCCGACAGATCGTACTATCACAAGATGGTCGGCGGCTATCATGCAGCGAAACTCAACCGCTATGAGGATCTGATCCAGCGGCGCCTCAGGCCGGTGCTCGCTCTGGGTTACTATCCCGAGCTGCGCAATGATTCGGTGTTGGCCACCTATGGTCAGCCTGTGCGCGATGCGGCGGCCAACTATGGAGTGCTCGACATGCTTAATGTCAGGTATGTGATCACCGGAGACAAAGACTATCCGGTCGAGGTCAACGATCATGCGCTTGGCAATGCGTGGCTCGTCGGCGATATAAGGTATGTCGACGGAGCTGATGCCGAGATGGAAGCGCTCGGTCAGATTGATCCGGCCCGCGAGGCCGTAGCCGACAGCCGTTTCAGCGGAGTTCTCGGCGACGAAGTGCCTTCGCTTGTGCCCGGAGATTCGATATGGTTGACATCTTACAGCCCCAATACCCTCAAGTATCATGTGGAGACCGCCAACGGTGGTCTCGGAGTGTTCTCTGAAGTCTATTTCCCCTGGGGATGGCATGCAACGGTCGATGGCGATCCGGTCGAACTCGGCAGGGTCAACTATCTGCTGCGAGCTATGGCGATTCCGGCCGGAAGTCATGAGATTGTCATGACATTTGATCCGCAGTCGATCCACACATGTTCGGCAATCGCATATGCCTGTGTGACTTTGATCTATCTTCTCTGCTTGGGCGGAATGTTCATTGCTGCGACCCGATGCAAATTGATTTAGTAAGGCGCTACAAGCGTTGGCGCCATGGGCGAGGCTTCGGCATCCATTCGCCGTTTGCCTACGATTTCATCACCCGCACCCTTCGCGAGCGACTCCCTTATTATGCCTACGACAGTCTTGATGCCAAAGCCGCGGCCGAGAGCATCAGGCTGCGCCGCCTCAGACTGTTGTTCCGTATAGCCGTGAGGTTCAATCCGGCGACGGTTGCTATCGTCGGAGAGCGTCATGCAGATGCAGAAGTCGCAGCTGTGAAGGCGGCGCGTAGCACAGTGAAAGTGACCGGAGATCCAGCAGAAGCCGACATGGTGATTGTCAATGATGACAGTCAGGCGGTCGGCAGTGTCGGACAGCGGGCGGTGGTCGTTTTTCCCGACAAGGCTCACGGAGGGTCGGAGACGTGTGAAAGAGTATGGTCGTCAGTGAGCCGGGGGATGCGCTTCGACAACTCCGGATCGTTCACCATCATAGTGTGCTCTCCGACACTTCCCCGTCAGTCATTCGAGGTGAAGTTCTGATTATCTCTTCCGGCGGGGTGCCGGGGGATTTTTGCGGAGCACCATCGCCGACCGGGCCGGCAGGTAGAGTTTCAGCCATTCGACGCCGTGAGGCGAATAGAGGGGATCGCTGACCGTGAGATGTTCGATTGTCTCATCGATGTTGCCGTAGCCTCCGAACTCGGGTCGGTCGGTCGACAGAACTGTTCTGTAACCTCCTCCGGGAGCAAGGACTCCGTAACCTTCAAACGATTTGAAAGGATTGAAATTGAACACGAACACGAGGTCGCCGCGCATGAACGCGAGCACCTGATCGTCGTCTTTCTCCCACAGTTTTCTGACGGGGAGCGCCTGGAAGTCGTACTGAGAGCTGATCAGTTCGACCATGGCGTTGTCGAAGTCGTTGAGATATTGGTATTTCAGATCCTTACGGTCGACGAGATCCCACTGGCGGCGGGCATATTTGTAGCTCCAGCCGTTGCCTTCGCGCGGAAAGTCTATCCACTCCGGATGGCCGAATTCGTTGCCCATGAAGTTGAGATAACCGCCGTTGATCGTCGCGATGGTCACGAGCCGTATCATCTTGTGGAGTGCGACTCCGCGGGCCACGGTCATGTTGTCGTCGTCTTTCTCCATGTGCCAGTACATCTCCTTGTCGATCAGGCGGAAAATCACAGTCTTGTCGCCGACGAGAGCCTGATCGTGGCTTTCGACATAGCTGATTGTCTTTTCGTCGGCGCGCCGGTTGGTAAGTTCCCAGAAGATTGAGGTCGGATGCCAGTCCTCGTCTTTCTTCTCCTTGAGGGTCTTGATCCAGTAGTCGGGGATGCCCATTGCCATGCGGTAGTCGAAGCCGATGCCGCCGTCCTTGACCGGCAGTGCGAGTCCGGGCATGCCGCTCATCTCCTCGGCGATGGTGATAGCGCGAGGATTGAACTTGTGGATCAGTTCGTTGGCAAGAGTAAGATAGGTGATGGCATTGGTGTCCTGGGCGCCGTTGTAGTAGTCGCCGTAGCCCCCGAATGCCTGGCCGAGGCCGTGGTTGTAGTATAGCATCGATGTCACCCCGTCGAAGCGGAAGCCGTCGAAGTGATACTCTTCCATCCAGTATTTGCAGTTTGACAGCAGGAAGTGAAGCACTTCATTTTTGCCGTAGTCGAAGCACAGCGAGTCCCAGGCCGGATGTTCGCGGCGTCCGTCACCGTAGAAGTAGAGGTCATAGCTTCCGTCGAGCCTGCCGAGTCCTTCAAGTTCGTTCTTGACAGCGTGGCTGTGGACTATATCCATTATCACGGCGATTCCCTCGGCGTGGGCGGCGTCGATCAGAGCCTTGAGCTGCTCCGGAGTGCCGAACCGGCTCGATGCCGCGAAGAAGTTAGACACATGGTAGCCGAACGATCCATAATAGGGGTGCTCCTGAATGGCCATGATCTGTATGGCGTTGTAGCCGTCGGCAGCTATGCGCGGCAACACTTTTTCGCGGAACTCGTCGTAAGTCCCGACGCCTTCTCGTTGCTGCGCCATGCCGATATGGCATTCGTAGATGAGCAGAGGGCGGGTGTCAGGCGTGAAATCGGTCGCTTGCCAGTGGTAGCCTTCGGCAGGATCCCACACCTGGGCCGAGAATATGGCAGTGTCGGGATCTTGCACCACGCGGGTTGCATAGGCCGGTATGCGCATGCCTTCGCCGCCGTCCCAGTGGACCATCATTTTGTAGTGGTCGCCGTGGTTGAGCGCTCCGGAGGGCAACTTGACTTCCCACACACCGTTGTCGGTGCGGCTGAGCGAGAACATAGCCTCTTCCTGCCATCTTGAGAAATCGCCGACAAGAGTGATCGCCGTAGCGTTTGGCGCCCATTCGCGGAAGATCCATGTTCCGTCGGGGTTGCGGTGCAGACCGAAGTAATGGTGGGCGTTGGCAAAGTCGATGAGATTGCCACCGAGTTCGGATAGTTTCCGCAAGGCGTCGTCGTGCCTGCCATTTATAGCGTCGGCATATGGCTCGAGCCACGGGTCATTTTTTATTATTGGCAGCACTTTGGCTGCTGATTTGCGGCGGCCGCGGGCGGTCGGTTTGCTTGTGTTTTTTGTTACGGGCTTGGATTTTGGCATTTTATCTTTAGATCTCATACGACTTGTTCGTTGGGTTTAATTTTTACAAACTTAATCAAAAACGCTCAAACTACGTGCGGTTTAACACATTTTAATCCGCAAAGGATGGCGATAGTGCTTAATAAACGCTTCACGAACAAAATAAGCCTTGTAGGAATCAAAAAAAACGATTACCTTTGCATCACCATTCGCCCGGATGGCGGAATCGGTAGACGCGCCGGTCTCAAACACCGGTGGGGCGACCCATCCCGGTTCGATCCCGGGTCCGGGTACTGATAATGACTGTTAATCGTTTGATTTGCAGTCATTATTTTTTTTTGATTAAAAGTGCGCTAAAAGTGTGCTGCTCAGCAAAATAATGGCAAGCCGATAGTGTCGGGTTAGCTATTTTTAAGCTCTGTTCGCTTTATTCTATTTGTTTATCTAAATTTCTTTTATCCAGGCATTTTTGGTTTCAAATAAAATCCGTATATTTGCACTTGATGAGATATATCTCGTCACGACATTTTGGAAAATAAGAAGCGTTATGCTTATCTTGAACTTGAAAACGTAGGAAATTTTCAACAGTACTCAAAGATTTGGCATGGCGGCTTCCCTCGCGTAGCGTGGGCTGCTGTCACCACATCTGAGTACAAAGGTTTCCTACGGCCATCAAGTTTAGACGTGGCATAGTTGGCTCACGTATTCTTTTAATATAATTTTCGTAGAGCTGCCGGAAATAAACTTTAAGGTTATGAATAAACTTATTTTACTTTCTTTGTTTATCGTCCAATCTTGTTTAGCTTTCGCACAAAACTGTTGCGAGAAAGACAGCGTGTTCGAAGAAATCCAATTTCCACTGACAGAGCAGGATACCACCATGGTGTTTTACTACTTCAACGACGAATGGATAGTTGGGGCCAACCCCGATATGCTTGATCCCGGCTCAATCTTAAAAATGGAAGTGAAGAACGATGAGTATGAAAACCGCGCGGTATTCATTACTATTTCTTCGGACGACCTCGAAAAATTAAAATCTGATGTAAGAGCAAATTATTGCTGGCCTATCACTGATCCCATTATTGAATTTCCAGGAGGAAAAGGAAAGTTCAAAGAATGGTTAGACGCCAATATACAAATACCTGAAGGATATAAAGGTCGCGAAAGAGTCGTTGTCGACTTTTACGTTCAACCCGACGGTACTGCTACAGACCCGAGAATTCTCAGGCCAAGCAAAAACGAAGCTGCCAATGCCGAGGCTTTAAGGCTCGTCAATGCTCTGCCAAAATTCCGAGTCAAATACTTTACTCCGAAAAAACATCGTATAAGTTATATTCTGTCGATAGTTTTCAAAGAACCTGGTGCTATCTAACGGAGTATTTCTCTGCTTATGGTTTGCCTCAGTGATTGCCACAGGTCTTTGAGCCGCTGCAAAAATATTCTTGCCGTTGATTTATCGGTGAAAAAGAATTATGTATCAGATTAATTCGTTATTTTTGCAATCCTTACTAATCGATATCCTTTAGGAAAATATGCGTCGTCTATCCATACTCCCGCTTGTAATTCTTAACATCACGCTTATGTTGAGTATCCGTTGTGTTGCACAGGGAGTTCCAAATGATGGCTATGGATTGGTAAAAACAAACATCAAGGTATCATATGATTACACCGATGCGTCAATTTCCGATCATTTCAACGCTCGTGTGTCATACGAGTTTCTCAAGAAACAACGATTTACTCTTTCAGCAAATGTAAATTACAATTCGTTGCAAGTCGATTTCCCTACAGATGACCTTCCGGAAGATTGTGATCCTCAACAGATGGATATGAATAAAACGCATCTTTATGGTCAGATGGGTGTTTCGTCGTCGTTTCGCAGCCGGCTTTGGGGGCTTCCATTCATGGCGTTCGGAACAGTGTCGGCCGATTGGGGTGATAAGAGTTTTCAGCGGGTATCAGGCATTGCGATGGGGTTGTTTATGTTGAGGTTCAATAGAAATACTCAATTTGGCATAGGTCCGCTTGTGTTGATAAATTCAACGTCTAAAATTCCGGCATTTTTAGTGTTTATGTACCGCCATCGGTTCAACGATCGCTATGCCATAAACTTCTACGGCGGTATGTTCGGGTTGGATTTTACTCCGACAAAATCCGATCTTATAACGATTGGGGGTGATATAGATGTGAGGTCATTTTATTTTCGGCCGCACTATGTCGACTTACCGGAAAGATGTCGATATACAAACACTAATTTTCGTCCAGGCATAAAGTACAAGCGCCGGTTGGCGACAAATTTCTATGGCGAAATACAGAGTGGAGTGATAGTGAAAATGTCAAGCCGCGTCACCGGTGTGACAGGCACAAAAAGATATTTTGATATACCGATGCCGACACGACCATTCGTACAGATCTCGTTTAATTATGCTTTGTAGGTTGGATCGGTGTGAGCGGAGTCGGATTTGTAATTAAAAATGGTAATACGATGAAAATTAGAGGTTTTAAATATGTGTTTTCTTTCGTGGCCGCGGCTTTGTCGGTGTTTGGCGAAGCGGCTGCTCTCGATGGTGTGTGGCGCGGAGATCTTGATCTCGGTCAGGCCAAGTTGCCGCTTGTGTTCAATTTCAGCGAGCAAGGAGGTGAGACCCTATGTAAGCTCGACTCTCCGATGCAAGGAGCCAAAGGCATAGCTGCAGTCGTGACTCACTGCAGCGGCGATAGTGTGGCGGTGGAGATCCGTTCGATCGGCGCGACATACAGAGGACGCGTCACTTCCGATGCGATAAGAGGTACTTTTTCGCAGCGGGGATATTCGTTTCCGTTAGAGCTTACGCCTGAGAAGCCGCTGTCGGAGCGGCGTCCTCAGACCCCTCGGGCGCCCTTCCCTTACCAGAGCCTCGACACGGTTTTCACCTCTGCTGACGGGGTGAAATTGGCCGGCACATTAGTTTTGCCCGACAATTGGACCAAAGGAGTGGCTGTGGTGATGGTCAGCGGGAGCGGACCGCAGAACCGCGATGAGGAAATGTTTGATCACCGGCCGTTTGCCGTCATTGCCGACCGTTTGGCGCGAGAAGGCATAGCGTCGCTTAGATACGATGACCGTGGCACAGCACAGTCGGAGGGCGACTTTAAGTCGGCCGATATCGACGATTTCAAGTCAGACGCAGAGGCTGCGGTCAAGTTTATGAGATCGGTCGGACGAGCGGGACGGGTCGGAGTCGTAGGACACTCGGAGGGTGGAACGATTGCGCTCATGCTTGCAGCCGACCGTTCGGCAGATTTCGTTGTGAGCCTCGCGGGTCTTGCTGTGAAAGGTCGCGATATGCTCATTGCTCAGAACAGCCGTGTGCTCGACAAGCTCAATCCGAGCGAAAAGCAGAAAGACGACATGTTGAAGCTGCTGTCGCTGTGTTTCGGCGATATCGCAGCCGGAAAAGCTTACGCAGATATCGATCCTGACAAATATGTGGCAGAGTATGACCTCGATGTTATGCCTGTTGTGCTTGCTTCGATCAAACAGAACGTGGCTGCGACGTCCGACGGAAGTTATTTCCGCAAGCTCGTGAGTCTTGATCCGTCGGAATGGCTTCCGAAGATAAGATGCGAGGTGTTTGCGGTCAACGGCTCTCTCGACACTCAGGTCGACAGTCGGTCAAATCTCGCAGCGATACGCGACAAGGTGAAGAAGGCCCGGGTCAAGGAGTATGAAGGACTCAATCATCTGCTGCAACATGCAGCTACCGGCGAAATGAACGAGTATGGTGACATAGCCGAAACTATCTCAGAGGAAGTGCTGACCGATATCGTCGCTTTCATCAAGTCCGTAAAATAGGCATTCGTGGTGTGCGTTTGTCAAGATGCTTAGTGCGTTTTGCGTCATAATGTCGAAGAAAATCGGCATAAAACTTGCATATGTCAATTATTAGGCCCATATTTGCGGATGAAATGATCAAACATCGCTTTTGACGGCTGTTTATCCTCACCCGAATCCCTATTAATTAAACACATAGTGCAATATGAAACATTTCTACTTTTTGACGTTAGCCGCATTGCTCGGCGCTTCATCCCTCGTGTCATCAGCAGCAAATCATGATCAGGCAGAATTTGCCCGCGGACGTTTCAACCGTTTTACTCTGCAGACTGAGTCGCCGGATGCAGTGGTAAACCAAGTCAGCCAACAGGCTAAGTCTATGCAAATCACCGATTTCGACAATCAGGTGAAAGGGCGTTATTACTGTGAGTATTACAGCCCGCTTATCTGGCCCGAGACCAACGAGCCGTTCGGATGGTGTGCCGAACAGCCGATGATCGTCGAAGACTATTTTGCCTTAAACGACGGAGATGTCAACATCGGGTATCTGTTCTTTGTCAATGCGATACTCAAGGGCAATGTCGATGTCGCTAACGGCACTATCACCATTCCGTCGCGCAAAGTGCTCACCTATTACGAAGATCCCGACGATTATGATGACCCCGGTATGCCTGTCCATTTTGTAACCGTCGATGTTGCAGACGGAAGGTATGTGGCTAACTACGAACGTCCGTTTGTCGGGACTTTCGAACTTCATCATGGCAAAATCACCAAGATCACTACCAATGATCGCTGGGGCTATGTGGTGAAAAACAATGCCGGTCAGGAAGTCGGATGGTTTGAAATTGCCGAGAATTCGACATTCTATCTCGGTCATGGCGAGATGGAGTATTATCCCGGCGATATCAACGGCGACGGCGTGATCGACTCTAACGACAAGGAGCAGACTGTCGTTCATGCGGTCAGTGATGGCAAGAAAGCCGTGGTTTACAATGCTTTCCGTTCGGGATGGGAAAATCCGATCGAGATTGAAGTCGACGGTTCGACAGCTATCATGCGTTCGCAATCGGTTACAGTAGGCGGCAAAACACTCGTGCTTGCCGATGAATCGGACAATGAAACTGTAATAGGCAGAATCCGCGATATAACATGGGATGAAGACCGACGTGATCCGATGGGTAACGCCGCAATGTCGTTCGGAACCGTGCATGCGGTAGATAAAGCGGCCGGGTCGACAGTGATGAATTTCGAAAATGTCCGTTTTTTCTTCAAAGAGGATGTTGCTGAAGATTCAAGTGGTGTGGACGATGTCGCTATTGAAAACGCAGACACTGCACCGGCGGTTTACTACAATCTTCAGGGCGTCAGAGTAGAGAATCCGCGTGCAGGAATTTTCATCCGCAGTCAAGGCGGGAAAACAGCCAAGGTGGCTATGTGAAACGAAACATATATACAAAGATAGAGGCGAGGCGGCTTCCTGTTGGTAGGGAAAGTCGCCTCGCAATGTGAATTATGGTGATGGTATAGAAATATATCAATCGTCGTAGCGGACAAATTGCCCGGCTTTGTCAAATTTGATATCTACGCCGTTCGACAATTCGATTTCGAAGCCGTTGCGCTCCTTGTCGATGCCGACGATGTTTGTGCCTTTGTGGTTTTTAGCAACATAGTCTCTGATCGCCTGGGGGATGAATCCTGCGGGTACTGATTTCGAGTTGTTGGTCTCGACGTTGTCCCAATTGCCGTTGCGGTCGAAACTGATCTCCGATCCGTCGGTCATTATGACTTCGTATTCGCTGATGCGTCCGAGGTTTTTCTCGATCTTGACGACGCTGACTTTCGACTTGAAGTTGTTAGCGATGGTTGTTCGCGCGGCTTCGGGGAGGACAGAAGCGTCGTGGGCGTATGTGTCTTTAGCTGAAGCGGCTGTTGACAAGCCTGTTATGAGGGCTAATAAAAGTAAAAACTTTTTCATACCGTTGGGTTGTTAATGTGTCTATTTCAGATATAACAACGGTGCCGGGCAGAAAGTTCGCAGCTGTTACTCTTCGGGGATATGAAATATCGAGAAATTGACCGATCCGTAGGCCCGGTGCTCCATGAAGTGGGGCAGATTGCTGAAGTCGTGGTGCTTGTTGTGCTCGATAATGAATATCGTGCCCGGTTTAAGCATCTGCGAGGCAAGTACTTTCTCGGGGACAGAGGCGAAGTCGGGCATGTCGTAAGGGGGATCGGCAAAGATTACGTCAAATTTCTTGATGCAGGTGTCGATGAACTTCAGTGCGTCGCCTTTGATGAGGGTAAGGTTGTTGACGTTGAGCTGCTGTGCCACTTTCTTGATAAAATTGTACTGTGTCGCCGACTTTTCGACTGCTGTGACGTCGGCACATTCTCTCGACAGGAATTCAAACGTTATGGCTCCGGTGCCGGCAAAGAGGTCGAGAGCAGATAGACCTTCGAAGTCGACATGGTTTTCGAGAACGTTGAAGATGTTTTCTCGGGCAAAGTCTGTTGTCGGGCGGGCTGTTATGTTGGTCGGGACGTCGAAGCGTCGCCGGCCGAATTTTCCTCTTATGATTCTCATTTTGTGAAATTTATCAGTTCTAACGGTAGTTTCCGTGATGCATCGGGTGTGACGAGGGGCATGACGGAGTTGATGTAGACGCGCAGTCTGTCGGTGATGTCGCGGCAGCGCTGTTCGTCGCCGCAGACGATTAGTTCGTCGTCGAGCGCATCGAAGCCGCAGTCTTTGACAACGGCCATGATGAAGTAGAATGCGTCGTCGATCTCCTCGCAATCGAAAGAGTTGGCCATGATCAGACCGGAGGTCGAAAGAACCACGATGTCGAGGCGCTTCTGGCCGGCAAAACGGGCATAAATCTTGACGCGGTTGACCGGAGCGCTCTGCGACATGAAGAAGTGGACGAGCATGGCAAGCCGATGGTGGAGCGAGGCGCGTATGAATGTGCGTCCGACAAAGCTTGTCAGCTGCCGGTCGAAAATAGAGACGAGTGCCGCCGTGCCGCAACTGTCGATGACCAGATTGTCGGTGTCGGCGTCGGGCCATGAGAGCCGGGCTACTTCAGCGGTCGCTTCGGGATCGTCGGCAATGGCCGCCGGCACGATGACGAAGCGGTCAGTGTCGGCCACAACGTCGACCGAGGCGAAGTCGCCCAGAAGCGCCGGCGATGCGTAGACAGCTTCCTCGAGAGTTTTAGTCTGAGATGATGCGGCGGCCTGATCGATGTCGACTGCTGCGGGAGTGCAGGTCAGGTCATTGCATGCCAATGTGTCGATGCCTCCGGGCCTGATCAATATGGCGAGGCGAAGGTCGTGGCTGCTGGTGTTGTCGTCTTGGATGTCCATAGTGTCGAACGCAAGGGTTGAGGATACAAATTTATGAAAATTTATTCATCGGTCAAATAAAAGCGTCGCGCCCGGTGAAACTGTTTGTCGTCACCGGGCGCGAAGATTTTCGTAGCCGTCAGGGATTATTTGGCGGCTGTGATGTCGATCTGAGTGAAGTGGATCTGTCCGCGTTTGCCCGATCCGTCGGAACCGAGTGTGGCGTCGTGGCCGACAGTGAAGGTCACCGACGAAGCATCGCCGACCCAAGTGAACGATGTGTCGCCTTCAGCCTGAGCAGGGGTGATAGAGCCTGTGCTCGGGGTGACGGTGGTGTATCGGGCTTTGTTGGTCGATGCGATCTTGAATACGATCGATGTCATGCGCCCACCCTTGATCTGGATGGTGTTGTCAGCGTAGAGACGGACTGCCGAGCTTGAAGCGTGGAGGGTCGGAGCTGTAGAGCCTGAGCCTTGGTTGATCGTGATTGTGTAGCCGTCGACAGTTGTCGATCCGGGAATGTTTGTGATGGCAGTTGCCTTGATTGTGGCGTCTTCGCCTGTGCCGGGTGTCGGATCGGGTTCTGGATCGGGATCAGGATCAGTGCCTCCGCCGGGGGTCACAGAGCCTGCATCGGCGATAACCGAGAAGTTGGTTATCTCCCAAGCGATGCTCTGATTGCCGTCGTTGTAGTATTTGAAACCGATTTCGACGGTTTTTCCTACATAGGCCGAGATGTCGACTGTGTTTTCAGCGAAGCTTGTCCAGTTGCCCTGGCCCTTTTCGGGGAATTGGGTGAGGGTGAGCTGTTGCCATTGTCCGCCTTTTTCGCGGATGTTGAGCGTGCAGAACTGCTCCTGCTTGGTCGGGAAGTAGAAGCCGAAAGCCTGTTCTAGCTTGACCGAAGCGTTGGTCGCGCCGGTGAGGTTGATTTCAGGAGAAATCATCCATGCTGTTGCTGCTTCGTTTACGCCGTTGATATACGAGTTGGCTATCGCGCAGACGGGAGAGTTGGTGTTGGCGCGCCATCCGGTCCATGATCCCGATGTTTCTACAGTTGTGGTGAATGCTCCGAGGTTGCCGTTGGTGAATGATTCGGAGTAGATGGCGTTGCCTGCGGGCGGTGTAGGAGTGGTGCCGCTGCCTCCGCCGTTGATCGACACGAGGTGGCCTTTGCTCATTTCGGGCGTTTTGCTGTTGTAGTAGAAAATCGGTCCTACTGCGACAACGAGGTCGCCGATCTTGACAGCGTTTTCATCGGTGAATTTGCTGTTGTTGGTGTCGTAAGTTCCGAAGAGTTCGAATGTGTCGCCCGAACCGTCGGGATTGTTTGAGATTGTCCATGTGCCGGTGCCGTAGGTCATGTTGATTGCGCCGCTGGTGATGTAGCCTTTGACATAGACATTTTCGGTGCTTGCAGTGCCGTTGGCGATAGCCTGGGCCTTAGCTTGAGTGGCGTTGAACGGGCTGTCGGCGGTGCCGTTGCCTTCTGGAACACCATCGTTACCGGCGTCAACGCCTTCGATCTTGAACTGAGATGCAGCGCCGCTGTTGCCGGCTACGCCAAATGTGCCCATTACTTTTTCGAATGAGCCTTTGACTGTGATCGCTTTGCCGTAGTTCTGAGGATTGTCGCGGAGGTTGCCCAACTGACGGAGAGGAGTGTTGGCGGGAAGTTCGATTACGAGAGCCTGGCTGATGTCAGTGGTTTCTTTGTCAGCTCCGATGACGAGGGTGTAGGGCATGAGAGCCTCAGCGCCCCATGTGATGTCTTCGTTAGAAGTCACATCAGTGACACCGGGAGCAACAGAACCGACGATATATCCGGTCACCCATCCGTCGGCTACAGTGCCGTCGGTTTCGAGTTTGATCACATCTTCTACCTGGTAGGGATTGTTTTCAGAGCCGGCCGGAACTGTCGGGTTGCCGAAGTTCATGCAGCCGTCGACGTCGTTGAGGATCAGCTGCCACATCGACGAACCGCTGAGGCTCTGGTAGAAGCTGAGAATGCCGACGATGTCGCCATTGCCTTCGGGCAATTTCTGGTTCCAGAAGTCGGCATAGCCGCTTGTGCGGACTACGAGGTTGCTGTTGCCGGCGGCATCGATCAGAGTCTTGTTGACATCGTCGTTGCTGTTGCTGTGGTATGCCGAGAATGTCTTGACACCTCCGTCGAGGAAGTGGACATTGTTGATGCGCACGAGCTGTCCCTGCCATTTGCGGAGACCTTCGGCCGATGTGTCAAACTCGCTGAACGAGTTGACTGTCAGAGTGTCGAGCTTTTCGACATCGGGCACGTTGTTGAGCTCGATGTGCTGCTGGAAGAATTCGGGAGACATGAAGCCGACTTGCCATGTCGAACCGTTCTCGTAGTAGGAGGGAGTGCCGAACTGCTGTAGACCGGCGTATTTGCCGATGTACATGCCTGTGGCGTCGACAACGATCTCCTGGCCTACGCGGTAGTTGAGGTAGAGGTTGTAGGAGTTGACCGAGAATGTTATAGCGGCCGTTTCGTCCTGGATAGACAGGAATTTGAACACGTTGCTGTGCTCGTCAGATGATATGACGCGTCCTTTGATGATGTAGTGCGAGCCGTCTTCTTTTGCGGGTACCTGCAAGGCATAGTTTGTTGTTTCTTGCCAGAAGGCTTCTTTCAGCTCAGCAATGGTTGTGTTGGCTTGATTAACGGCGACGGGTATCTCCATTGCCGGGGCGTCGATGTCGTCCTGACAAGCGGTGAAGCCGGCAGCAAGAGCGATCGCCGCGCCAAGCCCAAAGATATATGATTTAACAGATTTCATTGTTGTCTATATGGTTATAGGTTTGACGATCATTTGCTTCCGTTGACAGTCAGGTTGCGGATTTCCCAAGCGACGCTCTGCTTTCCGTCGTTGACATATTTGAAGGCGAGTTCGATGGTCTTTCCGGCGTAAGACGAAATGTCGAGAGTGTTCTCGACCCAACCGGTCCAGTTGCCCTGGCCTTTTTCGGGGAAGTTGGTGAGGGTCAGCGATTGCCATTCGCCGCCGCTGACTCTGATGTTGACGGTGCAGAACTGCTCCTGTGTAGTCGGGAAGTAGAAGCCGAAAGCCTGTTCGAACGAGAGAGACGCCGAAGTGTAGCCTTCGAGGCTGATGGCGGGAGAGTAGAGCCATGCGGTGGCGGCTTCGTTAGTGCCTTCGACATAAGAGTTGGCTATCGCGCAGAGGGGGTTGGAAGTGTTGGCTCTCCATCCGGTCCATGATCCGGAAGTTTCAACCGATGATGCGAAGCTGCCGAGATTGCCGTTGAGGAATGTTTCCGAGAAGATGGCGTCGCCGGCGGGGGGAGTCGGAGTTGTGCCGCCGCCTTCACCATCGAGCTCATAGGCCGAAAGATTCTTGAGGCCCGGAGCGTTGCAGTATTTCATCACGTCGCCTTTCACTTTGACGAGTTTGCCGATGTTTTCGGGGTGGTCGACAAGGTTGAGTGCTGCGCGGATGTCTGTGCCTGACGACAGCTGGATGGCGATGCAGTTGTTGTAGTCTGTCTCATCGGCAGTGGGTGCGATCACAAGGTTCGAAGCGATGACGCTGCCGGAAGTGCCGAATACGGTGAGGTCGATGGTTGTCGATGCTCCACCTGTGGGGATGTAGCCGACGATGTAGCCTGTGCCCCATACTCCTTCTGCTACAGCTGTCGAAGTCGAAGTCGGCGCCATGGCGATTATCTGAGCGATGGTGTAGGGTGATTCCTGCGATCCGTCGCCTTCGGGAGCTGCGCTGTCGGAGACGACGAAACGGGCCGAAGTGATTTTGCTGGCTTCGTGGCCTGCGAGGGTGGCGATGGCTTTGATTGTGGTGGTCTCTTCGAGAACGATCGGGTCGGTGTAGAGCTGCGACGAGATTGTCGGGTCAGAGCCGTCGAGAGTGTAATGGATCTCAGCACCTTCTGTGGCGCAAGAGATGGTGATCTCTGTGCCGGGTTTCACTGTGCCGGCAGCGGGCGAGAACACGGGAGGTGTCACGCCGTTGAAACCGATGCAACCTTCAGCGTCGATGAGAAGCAATTGCCATGTTGTGCCGAAGTAGCTCATGATGCCGACAACCGAGCCGTTGCCCGAAGGCAGGAGCTGGTCCTTGAAGTCGGAGTATGTGCTGTTGTAGACGAGGAGTCGGTTGCCTGCGTCGTCGATGATGTAGCGGCTTGTCGAAGATGTGCCGACTGCAAATGGCTCACCGGCGTCTTCGAAACGAACGTTGTCGAAGCGCACCAGACGGCTCTGCCATTGCTGAAGGCCTTCGGCCGATGCCTTGGCTGCTTCGACAGTCGGGATGGAGGTGACGACAGTGTCGACCATCGCTGTGGCCGGCAGTCCGTTGACCTGAGCGTGGGTAGCGAAAAGGGTTTCGGCGGCACGTGCCACACGACCGCGGTCGTCAGTGCCGTTGCCGACACACATCAGGCCGGAGTATCCGCCGATGGTCAGACCCGAAAGGTTGACATAGATCTCCTGTCCGAACTTGTAGCTTTCGTAGATGTCGTAGAAGTCGAGCGTGAGCGCGAGAGCTTCAGATTCGCCCTGGATGATCAGATATTTGAAAATGTTGCCCGATTTGTCGGAGGAGCAAACGCGTCCTTTGACGATGATCGAGTCGCCGTCGGCATTGAGTCCGACAACCTGAGGGGCTGTCTCGACTGTGTTCCAGTATTCGGCTTTGAAGTCCTCGATTGTTGTGTTTGCTTCCCAAGCGGAAGAAGGCACTACCATCGGCGGACGCTCGAATTCGTTGTCGCATGCACCGAGTGCAGCGGCAGCGATTGCCATAGAGGCTATGTATAATGAAGTCTTTTTCATTGATCGATTGCTATAGTTGAAAGTCATACATTAAAATCTGACGCCGACATTGACGAATGCCCTGATACCTTGAGCGTAGCTCAGACGGTTGGGATAGGCTCCGCGGTCGAAGTTCTTTGTGTCGAGTCGTCCCTGCTGGTAAGCGTAGGTGACAACATCGCGGTTGTTGAGAATGTTGTTGATGTTGACGTTGATGTTGAGCGACACTTTTCGGTTGATGTAGATGAGTTTGCCGATCGAGAGGTTGAGGGTGAAGGCGTTTTTGATCTTGTCCTGAGCCGAAAGCTCGTCGATTTTGGCCATCAGCTGTTCCTCGCTGTCGCCAAACTGTTCCCAAAGTTGGGGAAGAGCTTCGTGGTAGGCCGGAGCGAGGTTGACGCAGGCGTCACCTTGGAATGTGCCGTTGATGTTGAAGAACCAGTTGCCGGGAGCAGCCCAGTCGAGACCGAGGTTGGCCTGAGTCTGGGGCACAGAACCGAGATAGTAGTTCTTGAGGTAGACAGTCTGTGTCGAGTCGGGGTACAGACCGTTTTCGAAAGTACGTGTGCCCTGAGGGTTGTTCTTATACTGGAAGCGCGAGATCGTGCCGGCAAATGTAGCGGTGAGCGATGGTGTGATCTTGTAAGCCATGCCGAGTTCGATGCCTTTGTAGACGCGCTTGACGTCGGTGAGCACATAGTTTGTGTAGGTCTGATAAGTCTCGTCGTAGAAGCCGTTGCGTTCGATGGCGTTGTCCATCACTGTGTAGTAGCCGGTGATTGAACCGCGGAAGCGACGGTAGTTCCAAGTGTATCCGAGGTCGACGGCGAGGTCGCGTTCGTTTGCAGGCTTGTCGACGGTTGTGTTTTTGACGCGGGGAGCGATGAACACGTTGTCGAACAGCGGCGCGCGTGTGCCGTAGTCGAGGTGAGCCGAGAAGTAGTTGCGACCGTCGAGTTTGTATGTAGCTCCGACTTTCAGCTCGGCATTGTCGAAGCGCTGCATCGCGCTTTTACCCAAAGAGTTCAACGGTGCACGTCCGTTGCGCATGTGGCCGTCGCGCTGATATTGGGTGTAGCTCATCTTGAGGCCGTAGTTGATGTCCCAGTTGGGGAGGTTGATCACGTTCTGGATCCAAGCTTCAGCCTGGATAGAGTGGATGTCGTAATCGTAGCCGAATCTGTCTCCCTTGCCGACGCGGCGGTTGGGGTGGTCGAGGTCGTTCTGGAGGTTGTCGGGTGCGATTGTGAAGTCGCGGTCGCTGAACGGATCGACGTCAAGCCAGAATTCACCGCCCATGAGGTCGCGGACGGTCTTGTAGTTAGAGCCTTTGGTGTAGTTGAACGACACACCGCCCTGAAGCGAGAGAACGTCGTTCAGACGAGTGTTGACATATGAGCTGAACATGGCGCTGAACTGGTTGCTGATGCGGTTCTCCATGATGTAGCTCGAACCTTTTTTCTCGCTGTCGGGGAGGTTTTCGTTCTGAATGTTGTTGAGGTAGTTGACCTGATAGAGGTCGTCCCAACGGATCTGACGGAGCGAACCGTCGCGCCATCCCTGGGTGTAGAGGTCAAACTGCTCTTCGTTATCTTCATAGTAAGATGGAAGATAGCGGTAGTATGTCGGGTTGGGGTCGTTGGCCTTGTAGTACTGGAGAGCCGTGCGGTTGTAGTTGACCCAGCGAGCGGCAGCGGCAGTGTTGACGATTGTGTTGTCTTTCTTGTAGAGCCAGTTGAGCATCATTGTGGGGTCGAACGTTTCGGTGATTCTCGATGAGCGCTTCTTGCCGTCCTGCCATCCCCATGCGGGGTTGTAGAGGTTAGAGCCGGCGAGATCGTAGGCTTCCTGATATGTGGCGATGCCTGAGGCTCTCTGGGTCGGGCCGCCGAATGCCGTAAAGGTCAGCGAGTTGTTGGGGTTGAGGATTTTCTCAAGAGAGAGGAAGAGACCGCCCGAATTGTAGAACGTTCCTTCCATCACACCCTCTTCGGCATATCGTCCGATGGCGCTGACAGTGAACGCCCAACCCTTGCGGCTGACGCCAGTGGAGTATGTCGCCATGGCGCGCATCATATAGCTTGAGTTGGTGTAGGCGAGCGAGCCGTTGAAGCCCGGCGAGTAGAGATCGGTGACGGTGTTGTAGTTGACCGATCCGCCGATAGATCCGAAGCCATAATTCGAAGCACCCATTCCTGCGGTTGTTGTCTTATTGCGGAATGCGCGCGAAGTCATGCCCATGAGAGTCGAGAAGTTGAAACGTCCGCGGATGGGGTCGTTGAACGCCATGCCGTTGATGTAGACGGTCTGATACTGGTTGTCGTAGCCTCTGTAGCGGAAATACATCGGCGAGAAGTTGTAGGAGGCGGTGCTGTAGTAAATGTCGTCATTTGCTCCGTTGAGGGCTGCGACGCTCTGACTGCTGCCTTCTTCGTCTTCGAAAGTCGCATCGTCGATGATAAGGTCGCTCGACTCAGCGAAATAGTCGTCGTCATCGACAGGGTTGATGCGGAGCTCGCCGAGATCCGTTTTTCCTGATCCGACGGTTACGTCGAGTCCGAGGCTTGTGAAGCCGTCGTTGACTACGGTGAGGAAGTTGTCGCCGGCGGGAGCTTCGATGCGGAAATCGCCGTTGAAGTTGGTCCGTACCGACATTCCATTGTCGCGAAGGGCGACTGTCGCGCCAGAAACCGGATTGCCGGACGTCGCGTTGACGATTTTCCCGACTATTGCTGCGGTCTGGGCTGTCATCGGCAGCATGGCCGAGAGCAACATGAATAGAAACAGTTTAAGTCTCATACAAGATTGGGTTATGGTTTTTGATATTTTTGATGTTTGATATTGTATTGACGGTTAACTTGTGGCCGAATCTTTGCGCGGCAAGATGCGCACGCAGTGAAACAAGCTGTCAAAGATAATATATTATTCTTAAAATGAGAAAAAAAATCGACGAAACTACGCCAACAGCATGTCCGGTTGAACCTACGGTAGGTTCAACTGGCAAGTGCAAAATTATGGATTTGTTTGAAGAACTCTTCTTTAGGAGTTGAAAAACCAAGTCTTTTACGTGGCCGCAGGTTCAATTTTCGGACGACATTGCGGATGTATTCATCAGCGAACTTGCCGAAAAACTCCACGTTACAAAATCTTATATTTCCAGGATTGAAAACGGACTAATCACACCAAGCGTCACAGTTTTTTACCGCATAATCGAAGCTCTCGGCATGCGTGTGGAAATCGTGAAGCCAATTTGCTGATTATTTTTTTACCTGATTATAAGCCCCGGAGGAGAATCCTTCGGGGCTATTTTGTGTCATTTTGGCTGGTAATTGCCGGGCTTAATTTTGTAGTGTTAAATATAATTCTGATTTTGAGGAAAAATTACGATGGATGAGCCGTAGTGTTGGGGGATGAAGTGGGTTATTATTCAATGAAATATCCCAGTATCTGCTCGCCTGCCTCGTTCATGACCATTGCATAGATCTTACAATTTTGCTCGTCAACGCAGAAACAGCAGATCTGTTGATCGGTAGAGAGTTTTTTGATCAAATTTCCATTCCAATCAAATACATAGATTGAATCGGGAAAAACGGTCGGGTTGGCAACGCCGTGTAGTGTGGCGTAAATGTATCTATCTGTGGCTTGTATGCACGAGAAGCCGAAGATTGTTTCGGGCAGCATTTCGATCTGACCTTTTTGTTCGGCAAATATCGGTTTGTGGAAGTATCTGATGGCCGACGATTTTATTGCCGCTGTTTTTAAATCAAATATCTGCAATATGCTGCCCAATGTTGTGGCTTGAACCATTTTTTGACCGTCAGGGCTGATATCCCAGATCGATTGTGACAGAAAGAACATGCGCGTGATTTCTTCCCCATGATTGTCAGGAAGAACCGGATAGGAATCAAAAGATGATAGAACCTCGCCGCCACATGCTTTTGTAAACCGAGGTGAGCCATGCATAGCTATAAATTCATTATCTGAAACTCCTGTCACATAATTGGGCCGCAGGTCATAGTCGGGCAGATCAATAGAAAACCATGCATCAGGATTTTCGTTCGGCAAGTCGGTCAGACGGCACGACAGCAAGATCCCGCGGGCGTAGTCATACAGCGATAGAACACCGCTTTTGCCATTGATCGACAGGTTGGCCGGCGAAATCAGTTCTTTATCACCTTGTCCGATACGTCCGAAGCATCCTGAAAAACAACCGGATTCTTTATTGAAGAATTGTATACGTTCGTTTTGCATCTCATCGTAAACAATCAACCCAGAATCGTGAAGCAGGATCTTGCTTGCATATCCGAATGAAAATGTGCTGTTAAGCGATCGGAAGTTGAGAGTGTCGATGTTTTCCGTATCCAGAGAGTCGTAAGTCAACTCCTTGTTCTGTGAACAAGAACAGAGCAAGACTGAAAGGAGTATTATGAACGGGTGGGAGGGGCGCATGAATGTTAGATTTTATCGGTCGGTGGGAGAGATGTTAATAGTCTGTGTGGCAAAATTGAATATTATTTTTGAATTTTGCAATTTTTTTTTGTTAAAAAACATTGAGGGATATGCGGTTATGCGATGATGTTGCGGATTATCCACCATGCTGCCGTGATGATGACAACGGCAACGATTGCGGTCGGAGAGATGAGTGCACGACGCAGTCGTGGCATCCGTGAACCCCATATGCCTGACGTAATGTACAGAAGTCCAACCGGAACGGCGAAAAACAAGAACGGGTTGAAGCTCCAGGCGGCGGCGAAGTCGCCTCCGACGAGAGCGTGGAAGGCTCTCTGCGACCCGCAGCCCGGGCAATCGTAGCCTGTCAACGCCTTGAACATGCATTTTGGGGCGAAGCGAGATTGCGATGGGTCGACCGAAGAGTAAAGCAATACAGCAGCGGCGACGGCCAGAATGGCTGCTACCGCTGCTGTCAGATGGTGTTTTGACGGGTTTCCTGATGGCACTCCGACGAGGGTTAAAGCAAGATGAACGCAAGTGGCATCCAGAGGCCTGCAATTGCAAACGACAGCATAATGACCCATTCGTTGTACTGCGACAGGCGCAATGCTCTGGGGTAATCGCCGTCGTCGTATGATCGGCTTGTCATCGAAGAGAGGAGCAGGCTGAAAATGCCTCCGATCGGGAAGCAACACAGGAGGATGAAGATGCCTAAGCCGATGTAGGTCGGAGGGCATGCAGGGCCATCGGCCTCGCGTGTCGGAGCTGAATGCAGCGAGGCGTCGGCGGAGATGGCGGTCGCGTCGTTGTGGCTGTGGAGCGGGCGGTCCTGTGCAGGCCGGGCGAACAGTCCTGCCGTTACGGGTGCTTCGCCTGCCGGCATCCATTGCGGCAAGCCGTCGTACCACACCGGAGTCGATGCGCTGATCGGCATCTGCGACAATTCATCGAGTGTGTAAGGGCCTTGTTGATTGCCGTTGAGGTAAACCCAGATCTTCATTGCGCTTTATCAGAAAAATTTTGTTTCTGTGCCGAGGATGTCAGTCAGGAGATTGTTGGCAAGGCGGCTGGCACCGATGCGGAAGTATTCGTTGGTGAGCCATTCTTCGCCGAGAATTTCTTTGACGAGGGTGTAGTATTTGACAGCGTCTTCTGTTGTCGACACACCGCCGGCGGCCTTGAAGCCGACCATGCGTCCGGTTGCCTTGTGGTATTCCTTGATGGCCTGGCACATCACGTAGGCCGCTTCGAGGCTTGCACCGGTGTATTCCTTGCCGGTCGAGGTCTTGAGGAAGTCGGCTCCGGAGTAGAGCGAGAGCACGGAGGCGGCCTTGATGTTGGCGGCAGTCTTCAGTGCGCCGGTCTCGAGGATCACTTTCAGGCGGGCGTCGCGGCAAGCCTCTTTAAGTTCGGAAATTTCGTCGCACACTTCTTCGTAGTCTCCGTCGAGGAAGTTTCCGACGTTGAGCACTATGTCGATCTCGTCGGCACCGCCTTCAACGGCGAGGGCAGTCTCGGCGACTTTCACTTCGATGAAAGTCTGCGATGAGGGGAAGCCGCCGCTGACGCAGGCAACGTCGACGTCGCTGACTTCGAGAACTGTGCGCACTACCTGTGCGAAGTTGGGATATACGCAGATGGCTGCGACGTTTTTCAGTTCGGGGTGCTCGGCGTCAAACGCATTGACGCGCTCGGTGAACGCTGCCACAGACTGAGGTGAGTCGGTCGCCTTGAGAGTGGTGAGATCGATCGTGTTGAACAGGAATTTGTAGACTTCGCTGTTGTTGTTTTCGGCGAAGTGTTCGTCGATTATCTTCTTGACAGCGTCGGCTACCTTGGCGTCGTCTGTGATCACATTGCTGTCGGCAATAGCTTTTGAATATTTGTCGCTCATAATAATATTGGTATTAAAGGGGTGAGAGTTATTTATCGTTGTTTTTTGTGTTATTGTTTCAGCTTGGGGTTGGCCTTGTGGCGGTCGGCGTCGCGGATTGTCTTCTTTTGCAGATTGGCGGCGAAAGCGTCGGTGAGGTCGACCCCGCATTGGTTTGCGATGGCCATCGTGATCCACAGCAGATCGGCGAGCTCATCGGCGAGGTTGTCTTTCTCGCCGGGCTTGAACGACTGATCGCCGTAGCGGCGGGCCATCAGCCGCGCCACTTCTCCGGTCTCCTCAGCGAGAATGGCCGTGTTGGTCAGCGGAGAAAAGTATCTCACGCCGACAGATTTGATCCATCGGTCGACGATTGTCTGGGCATCGGCGATCGTCAGTGGCTGAGTGGAGGTGTTTTTTGTTTCGGTTTCCATGACTATTTGCAAAAGTACAAAAATATTTGCAATTACAAATTGATTGTCAAAGACGAACAATTATTGAGCGCCCATCGTTCTAAGAAGACAGACTAATAACGAAGAATTAACATCATATAAAATTAATCTCCTTATCATGGCTAAACAAAGTAAAAGCATCAAGGGTACAAAGACCGAGCGTTGTCTGGTCGATGCCTACATCAGTGAGTCTGAGGCGTATACCCGCTATGTCTATTATGCCAAACAGGCAACAAAAGAGAATTATTTCGGCATTGCCAACGTTTTTCAGGAAACTGCCGACAACGAACTCCATCACGGAAAAATATTTTTCAAATATCTCGAAGGCGGCGATGTCGAGACATCGCTGAAAGTCAGTGCCGGCACGATTGGCGACACATCGTCAAATCTGGCACAGGCCGCTAAGGGCGAGCATGTCGAAGGTGTCGAGCAGTATGCCGCCGCCGCAAAGATCGCCGACTCAGAAGGGTTCACAGACATTGCCGACCATTTCCGGGCTATCGCTGAAGTGGAGAAGCGCCACGAACGCCGTTTCGACCGCTACAAGAAACAAGTCGACGAAGGCACTGTCTGGAAGCGCGAGAAGCCGATCAGGTGGATGTGTCTGGTCTGCGGCTATGTCTACGAAGGCACCGAGCCGCCAGCAGTTTGTCCCGGATGTGATCATCCGCGCGAACATTATGTAGCACTTGATTGATAACTAATGGATTGTATCAGTATCGTCCCGCGATGGCAATTTGCCGCCGCGGGACGATTTTTTTATGTACTGTTGATTTGTGGCCAATTAATTTTGCAGAATAAATGTAGATTTCTTAATTTTGCAATAGATTTGCAATTGAGCAGTCTGTATAACCGCAATTATTTTAATGCTAATGCAGAGACTACAACCTCATATTGCCTTCCGGGCAGCGGGCAGCAAGCTGTTTGCGCACACAAGATTGTTTGCTGTGGGCGTGTGGGCTGTTGTGCGGTAAAATGATTAACACGCAAATATTTCATACAAAATCAGAAAAAATGAAGTCGATAAAGAGTATTGCACATTGGTATTTCTCTCGTAGAGCACTGCCTTACTGGAGCATTCTTCTGATGGATTGTGCGTTCCTGCTTCTTGCCGGAATGCTTGCATTTGCCATCAATCATGGAGCGGCTGAAACATCAAGGTTATTACTGCCGTTGATGGGATCGCTGGTGATCTATGCACTCCTTTTTGTATTGGGCTTCCGCCTCTTCCGCACCTACACCGGTGTCGTGCGGTTCTCGACCTTTGTCGACTTGCGCCGCATCGCGCTTGCCGTTTGTTTCGGCATAGTGCTTGTGGCTGTGTTGCAGGTTGTGTTTGCCCTCGATCACCTGTTGGTCGGACTTGAACTCACCGACATCCTAATGATGGGTTTGCTTGCGATCGCGTTCATGTGGTCGACACGCATCTGGGTCAAGGCGCTCTACGATGGTTCGATCCGCGGCGACCGCAAGACCAGCGTGTTCATCTATGGAGTCCGTCAGGGTGGTGTGGCGCTTGCCAAGAGCATCAACTCCCGCATCGACTCGCCCTATCTCATCAAAGGTTTCGTGTCGGACTGCGACGATGTGGTTCACAAAGATCTCATGGGAGTCAAGATCTATCCTAATGATGCCGCTCTGACAGACGTGATGAAGTCGAAAGATGCGACCACATTTATCGTGTCGCCGCTCAAGACCGAGCGTTTCCGCCGCGATCAGGCCATGATCGACCGCTTGATCGACAACGGCATAAACATACTCATGATACCCGGCTATCAGGCATGGGACGGAAAATCGGAGCTTAACGCCAATCAGCTGAAACCCGTCAATGCTGAAGATCTACTGCCTCGCGACAAGATCGAGATCGACATGAAGGCCGCCGCCGACTTGCTCACCGGCAAGCGCATCATGATCACTGGTGCGGCAGGCAGCATCGGTTCGGAGATGGTGCGTCAGATTTCTGCATATGATCCCGCAGAGCTTATACTCGTCGACCAGGCAGAGACCCCGATGCACGACGTGCGCCTGATGATGCATAAAAACTGGCCTCAGATCAAGGCTCACTCTATCGTGGCCGATATCTCTAACGAGCGCCGTATGGAGCAGATATTCAATGAATACAAGCCCGAATATGTTTTCCATGCAGCAGCCTACAAGCATGTGCCGATGATGGAGGACAATCCCTATGAAAGCATTGTCAACAACGTCAAGGGCACATGTGTGATTGCCGATCTGGCGGTCAAATATGGCACCAAGAAGTTTGTGATGGTCTCGACCGACAAAGCTGTCAATCCCACCAATGTGATGGGATGCTCGAAGCGAATTTGCGAGATCTATGTGCAGTCGCTCGACAAAGCGATCAAAGAGGGCAAGATCAAAGGTGTCACTCAGTTTGTGACAACCCGTTTCGGCAACGTCCTCGGTTCTAACGGCTCGGTTATTCCCTTGTTCAAGGAGCAGCTGAAAAACGGCGGTCCAATCACCGTCACTCACCCCGACATCATACGCTTCTTCATGCTCATCCCTGAAGCCTGCAAACTTGTCATCGAAGCCGGCACTATGGGCAACGGCGGTGAAATCTATGTGTTCGACATGGGCAAACCGGTGCGCATCGCCGATCTGGCCGAGCGCATGATCAAACTCAGCGGAGCCAAGGACATCAAGATCGAGTTTACGGGTCTTCGCGACGGAGAGAAACTCTATGAAGAGGTGCTCAACGATGCCGAGATCACATTGCCGACATTCCATCCCAAGATCAAGATCGCGAAAGTGCGTGAATACGACTACAGCGTCATCAGCGAGGATATCGCCGATCTGATCAACAAAGCCGAGACCGGCGACGACATGGTCATCGTCGGCAAGATGAAAAGCATTGTGGTCGAATTCAAGAGCCAGCATTCGCGTTTCGAGATCCTCGACAAGAAATAGTCGTAGGTCGCGGACGAAAGATATTTTTCCGGTGGGTGAACATTGTTCATTCACCGGATGTTTTTTAATAAACGAATTGTAGAACCTTCAAAAAATTATGCTTATGTTAGATTATTTGAAAAAGGCCATACGTTGGTACTGCAATGAGAGTGCAAAGGTCTATGATGACAGTCTGCATGGATATGCGGCTCATCATGCCCGCCATTGATTAAAGAATTGTTTTATTCCAAGCCGGCGGCGCTGTAAAGCGTCAGCCATCGGAGGTCTTGACACACTTGAAGGTGTCGGGACTTTTTTTTGCCGTGGTTTATGAAACCGAGCCTTCATCCGCGCCTTATGTAAACCTTCATCATCAGCAAGCCGGTTGCGCCAGTCAAGTCTAATGCCGCGGCTCTATCAGCGTCGACAGGCGCTATGGCCGTCGGCAATGCCCTCTAAAGTCTTAATTAATAGTTAAAAATTAAGCTTTTTTGTCTTATTTCGGCGCTTATTTGTATTTTTGCCGACTGTATGGCAATCAAGCTCACCATCGATCAGGGCAATACATCAGCCAAGGCTGCCGTGTGGCAGAACGATAGCATCGTAACCGAAGCTGTTTACCGCCGGCTCACCGGGGCAGATATCGATGTGCTCGCCGATGACTTCGGAGGCACGTTCGACGCTTCGATCTATTCGTCGGTCAGCGATTCTGATGGCAAGGCGCGTGACCGCATGCGGGAGCGTAGCCGGCGCTTCATCGAACTCGACTCGTCGACACCGTTGCCGATAAAGATCGGCTACTCGACGCCTGCGACTCTCGGACGTGACCGCATGGCGGCCCTTGTCGGAGCCTATGGTATCACCGCCGGAGAATGGACGCTCGTGGTCGATTGCGGCACGGCGATCACCTACGATGTGCTGTCGCCCGACGGAGTGTTTATCGGCGGCAACATCGCGCCGGGCATCTTCATGCGTCTTGAAGCGCTCAACCATTTCACAGCGCGTCTGCCGCTTGTAGAGACCGACGGCGATTGTCCTATGTGGGGCACCGACACGGAGAGCGCCCTCAGATCGGGGGCGGTCAATGGGGTAGTCGCTGAGTTGCGTTACTATCGTTCGCAGCTGCCTGTGGCCGAGCCTAAAGTGGTGCTTACCGGTGGATCTGCCCACCTTGTGTCGCAGCGCGCCGGTTTTGAGCTTGTGGTTGACAACGAACTCGTATCTAAAGGATTAAATAGCATAATAAACTATAATGAAGATATCTAAAGTCTTATTCGCCATCGTTGCATTGCAATTCTTCGGCGTATCTGCCCTCTGGGCGCAAAACGGCACCATGACCCCCTATTCGCGGTATGGCTACGGCATCCTCAACGACAATGCCACAGCTTCGCAGCGCAACATGGGCGGCGTCGGTTATGCCATGAACTCGGGTCGCCAGATCAATGTGATGAACCCTGCGTCATATGCGGTAGTCGACTCCCTGACATTCCTTTTCGATATGGGCATCGACATCACCACGATGTGGCAGAGCGAAGTCGTCGACGGCTCGAAGCTTTCTGACAAGAAAGCCGGTGGCGGTCTCGATTATATAACGATGGAGTTCCCGATCGGCAAGTATATGGGAGCCAGTGTCGGCATCCTGCCTTATTCATCGGTCGGATATGCGTTCGGTAGCGAGATCGAACATGGTGCCGCTTCCCGTCAGGGATCGGGCAGCATCAACCAGTTCTATGTAGGTGTTGCCGGTAAGATTTTCAAGGGCTTTTCGCTCGGTGTCAACGTGGCTTACATGTTCGGTACCACTTACAACGACAGTTATGCTTACACTTCAGGCGGATCTTCGACTCTGTTCGAACGTGAGCTCGAGGTCAGAGACTGGCGCATGGACATCGGAGCGCAGTACAGCTTCAATATCTCGCGCAAGAACCGTCTGAATCTCGGCGTGGTCTATAGCCCCAAGAAAGATTTCCACGGCAATGCGATCACTTATGCCTACGACATGAATCAGGAAACCGAACCGGTGGAAACATCGAATGTCAGCCTTAAAGGCAATTTCTCCATGCCCGAGAGCTGGGGAGCAGGCATCGGTTGGGAATGGGACAAGCGACTCTATGCAGAAGTCGACCTGACATATCAGCCCTGGAGCAAGACAAAGTATCAGGGTGTGATGCAGGATGGAGCCGATGCCCAGCTCAACGACCGCTATAAATTCGCCGCCGGACTTCAGTTCACTCCTAAATTGCGCGGAAACTATCTGCAGCGTGTGCAGTATCGCGTCGGAGCTTTCTATAACCGCGATTATCTCAAAGTGCTCGGCAATAATGTGCGTCAGTATGGAGCATCGATCGGTTTCGGTCTGCCTGTGCCGTCGCTGAAGACGATCGTCAATGTCGGTCTTGAGTGGAGTCATCGTCAGGCTCACCCCGATCCCTTGATCAAGGAAGACTATCTTTGCGTGACTCTCGGCTTCAACATCAACGAACTCTGGTTCCGTCCAAGCAAGATCTATTGATGACACGTGAGGTCCGACATGCCGGAGGCTCGGGCATGCGATGGCTGCCCGCGGTGATGATCATGATGCTTTCCGCTGCTGCATGCGGCGAGAAGGAGCGCGCCTATGTCGACAATGTCGGCGATGGCGATCAGTCACCGACCATGACTACCTACGAGGTCGAAACGTTCATCTCCGACTCGGGCTATACACGCTATCACATTTCGACACCCGTGTGGCGCATGTTCGAGGAGGCAGCCGAACCATTCTGGCGTTTTCCCGAAGGACTTACCATGCAGCAGTACGATCTGCAGCTTAACCCCGACGCCACCATGGACTGTGACTCGGCGATATATTTCAGCCGCAAGCGTCTGTGGCAGCTCGACGGTCATGTCATCATGGTCAACACCTTGCGCGACACTTTCCTGTCGCAGCAACTGTTCTGGGATCAGGCCCGGCGGCGTGTCTATACCGATTCGTTCATTCACATCGTGCGTTCCGACAGGATCATCGAGGGTTACGGCTTTGAATCGAATGAGAACATGACGGCCTATACAATCAACAGGCCGACGGCGATCCTGCCCGTGCAAGACCGTCACGGTGCACGCGGCGCAAACTCCGAAGCCGACAGCACTGCAACTCCCGTCGAACGCCGTCGCGCGTCGTCGGGCCGTCAGTCAGCGGCCAAAGCATCTGAAGCCGACACACGGTCGACTGCGTTGCCTCTTGCAACACCCGGCCAGGCAGGTGCCGACTCTACGGAGCCTCTTAAACTCAGAACCAACGAAGATTTGTAACAGACTATGGATATAACCACTTGGGTGATAATCGGTGTGATTTCGATGCTTCTTTCAGCTCTGTTCTCGGGCTGCGAAATGGCCTATGTGACTTCAGACCGTGTGCGGGTTGAGATCGATGTTAAGCAAGGTGGCCTGATAGCGCGGATAATCAACCGTTTCTATGCCAATTCGGAGTTTTTCATATCATCGATACTTGTGGGCAACAACATTGTGCTGGTCATCTACGGTATGGCAGCGGCTGCGTTGCTCGAACCTGTGCTCGGCCGTTGGACCTCAAGCGAGGCGCTGATACTCATAGCCCAGACGCTGATCTCGACGGGCATCATTCTTCTTGCCGGAGAATTCATACCGAAGACTATTTTCGGCATTAACCCTAACCGTTCGCTCAAGGTGTTCGCGTTGCCGATCTATCTGTTCTATATAGTTCTTTATCCGTTGTCAATGTTCTCGACATGGTTGTCGAGATGCTTGATGAAGCTTCTCGGCGTCAAAGGCTCGTCTAACAGACTGCGCGCCATCTCAATCGGTGATCTCAACGACTATCTCGAAGAGACTATCGACACTATGGAAGAGAAAAAGACACGCGTCGAAAATGAAGTGAAGATCTTTCACAACGCTCTCGATTTCTCGTCGACGCATCTTCGCGACTGCATGATACCGCGCAACGAGATTGTCGCTGTCAACGTCGACACCGCCACACGCGAGAGTCTCTCTGAACTGTTCACCAAGACCGGTCGATCGAAGATCCTCGTCTATCGCGATGATATCGACACGATTTTGGGCTATATCCATGTAAGGGAACTGTTTGATCCGGCGTCGGAGTGGCGCGACCACATTATGCCCGTGCTGTATGCACCTGAAAATCTGTTGGCCAACAAGATGATGAGACGTATGCTCCAACAGAAACGCTCGGTGACGATTGTCATTGACGAATTCGGAGGCACCGCAGGTCTGATAACGCTTGAGGACCTTGTCGAAGAAATCTTCGGCGACATTCAGGACGAACACGACAGCCTTAAGCTGACAGCACGACAGATCGCTCCGGGAGTCTATGAATTTTCAGGTAGATGTGAGATAGCATGGATCAACGAGCAGTTTGATCTCGATATTCCTGAAGATGATGCCTATCAGACTCTTGCCGGCTATATACTCCATTCAACAGGGACAATCCCGGGAGAAGGCGACGTCGTGGCGATCGGCGACATGCGTTTCGAGATCCTGAAGAAAGCTGCCAACCGCATCGAACTCATCCGCACAGGCTTGTTGACCGAAGAACACGAAGATTGATCTATGGCAGAGCAAGATATTAAATCGGTTTACGCTTTTTTGAAAGATATTTCGGCTGAATTCTGCGCCCTCGGAGAGTCGTATGCCTACGCGCGCATCACGTCGGCGCCGAGGATGACAACGCCGACGCCGCGCAAGATCAACGGCATGATCATGCTGATGGTCAAGAATGGCTCTATCGATCTTGAGATCAATCTCCAGCGCTATCTTATCGAGGCCGACAGCTTTGTTGTGCTCACCCATGGGGCAATGGTCAACATGTACAGCGACAGCGACAATGTCGAGATCTACATGATGTGTTTTTCCACGGATTTCCTGCACACGGTCAACATCAATTTCTCGGCGGTCAGCATGCAGAGTTTTATCGACCACCGCTCGCCGGCTCAAGCGATGTCGAAGACCGAAAGCTCAGTCATCATGCGCTATTTCGATCTGATGAGACTCAATGCCACGGCAAAAGTCAGCGAGCAGATCGAAGGAAGCATAGCATCGAGTCTGCTCGCAGCGATGTTCTATCAGCTTGTGCAGTTCCACTATAAACGCATCGGCACAGCAACGGCGACGAAAGGCCAAAGATCGTGCCGCAACGCCTATGTCCACGATTTCATAAAACTCGTCCATGTCCATTATTCTCATGAGCGGTCGGTCAAGTTCTATGCCGACAAGCTCTGCATTTCGCCCAAATATCTGTCGCTGCTTGTCAAGGAAGTGACAGGCAAGTCGGCGGCGCGCTGGATCGACGAGTTTGTAACGATGGAAGCAAAGAATCTGTTGCGTTTTTCGGGCAAGAATGTCCAGCAGGTGGCCTATGCGTTGAATTTTTCCAATCAGTCGTCTTTCGGTAAGTATTTCAAGCACATGACCGGTCAATCACCGACCGAATATCAGAAATCCTGATCTGTGAGCCACACAAAGGTGGCCAATCGCTCGGATGTCTGGGCTACACGCCGCCATGACGGCCATTGTGCAGCGCTGTGGCGAGTGCATATCGACGATCTTGTTATGTTTTCAGGCTTTAACCCGCAGCGCAGCATGGCGATGCAGTTGGCTTCCATGAGGTCTATGCGGATAGATTCAGACCCGAATGCTTCGCCGGTCGATGGGTCTGTGCCACCGTTGCGTATGACAGCTTCGTCATAGCCGGCCGCAGAAAATTTGTCTCCGAGTTCAGATCCGGTTTCATAGCAGTTGCCGCATATCGATGGGCCGAATGCCGCCCGGATATTGGCCGGAGACGCACCCATGTCGATGAGCCGGTCGATCGTCGCTGCGACTATGCCATTGATTGTTCCTTTCCATCCGGCGTGGATGGCAGCCACAGCCTTGATGTCGGTCGCATGCAAGATGACCGGGACACAGTCGGCAGTCCTGACTCCTACGGCGACGCCCGGCAATCGGGTGATGATGGCGTCGGTGTCAGGGAATGTGTCGGTTGTTCCATCGTAGATTGCGACATTTGCTGTGTGGGTCTGCGTCGGCATCACTATCTTTATGCCGTCGGGCAACTCGGGGTTGTTGACGTCGCGGACAGACATGCCGCGCGCTCCGGCTCCTGTTTGAAGTTTTACCGGAGGCTGCTCGGCTTTGAAACGGGCGTTGCGCACGAATCCCGTGAGTTTGGCCCGGCGCACTGCACTGTGGCGGAAAATGTGGCGGAAAGAGTCTTGAGTAAGCTCCGTAGCAGAGTCGAGAGTCAGATGCATCAGTTCTGCCGAGGGCGTGAACTCTGCGATCGATGTGTGACCTTCCGTGCGGTTGTGGGGACAGGCGTCCTGACATATGTCGCACCCGTAGATGCGATTGCCGAAGTGCATATACGGCGGTAGTTCGCCCCGATGTTCGATAGTCAGGTAGGAGTGACAGCGGCGTGCGTCGAGAGTTGAGTCACCCAGCAATGCGTGTCCGGGACAAGCCTTCAGGCATGCTCCGCAGCGCATGCACGCTTCGCCGAGCCTCGATCGGTCGGGCTCGACGTAGCCGGTCCAGATGATTTCGGCCAGAAACACCTTCGAGCCAATTCCGTCGACGATAAGCAGGCCGTTGAGACCGATCACCCCCAGGCCGGCCCGCGAAGCCCAGTAGCGCTCCAATATCGGGGCGGTGTCGACGCATACACGCATCGATCCTCCGAAGCGGCTGCAGAGCTTGTCTGCGGCTGCGGTCAGGCGTCGGCGTATCACATCGTGATAGTCTTCACCGAGGGCGTAGTCAGCGAAAAGGCTGTGTCGCTGGGGTTGACGGTAGTCGAATGCACAGCATATAACCGTCGTTGCTCCTTCGAGCAGCAGCCGAGGGTCCGACCTTACGTCGCCGTAGCGGTCGAGATATGACATGTCGGCATGGTTGCCGGCTGCAATCCATCCGGCATATCGCTTGACTGTCGACGGGTCGACGGCCGATGCTGATGCGAAGCCGACACGGCATGCGCCGGCATCGTGCAAGGCGTCGCAGATAGATTGTCTAACGTCGTCGGCCATAGAGACATGATCTTAAATCGTCATCGGCAGTGGGCGGAATTCATAGCCCTGTTCGAGCAGCCATTCTATTGCGCGAGGCAACGCGAAACGCATGTTCCGCGACGATTTGCGGGAGTCGTGGAACACGATTATCGCACCGTTGCGGGCAAAACGTTTTACATTGTCGAGCACTTGTTCGGGCGAGAGCTTGCGCGAGTAGTCGCGGGTGACAAGATCATACATTATGATATTGTAATGATCTTTGATCGCTTTGGCCTGTTTCCATCTCATTATGCCGTGGGGCGGACGGAACAGAGGGCTGTCGATAAGTTTGTCGGCCTCGGTGATGTCGTAGAGATAGCGGTGTGTGGTCACCTTCATGCCTTGGAGATGGTGCATCGAATGGTTGCCGTAGGAGTGGCCGCGTCGCTTTATCTCCTCGAATATCTCGGGATAGCGCCTTACATTGTCACCGACCATGAAGAAAGTCGCTTTGATGCCGTAGCGGTCGAGCGTATCGAGCACCCAGGGGGTTTCTTCCGGGATCGGACCGTCGTCGAAAGTCAGGTAGACAACTTTGGTTGAGCGTCTGCCCTTGACGCGCCATACCGCCTCCGGGAAGAGGAGGCGGTAGAGCAGCGGTGGACGTTCGATAAACATGATCGTTCGTTAGTTAGTTGACAAGATTTCGCCAGGCATTGATGTCGATTGAGTTGGCCTTGGCGATAGAGTCTGAGATCTCCATCGGGTCGATGCCTAAAGCTTCGTGGAGCTCGAGCATGCGGCCGGCGTTGCGGTAGACTGTGGCAGTTGCGCCTGAGCTGTGAGCCGCACCCGTGCGCACCTCGTCGAGTGTGTAGCCGTCGAGATAGATCATCGGGTAGATAGTCTGTGCATAGTTGATCGACAGACCCTTGGGCAGCCCTTCGAGCAGTGAGTCACGGTCTTCGCGGCCCTCGAGAGCGCGGAAGAGAGCGATTGAGTTCTTGAGGCCTGTCATCAGGCCGAGATACTGGATCGCATAAGTCTCGGAGCGTCCGAGCGAGTTGAGCTGCGAAGGTGTGAGCGACGATGCGTAGTTGACCAGTTGCGACAGACGCGGGATCTCGGAGTCGATGATCGCCTCTGCTCTGCTGAGGTCGTCGGGATTGCCGGTGAGATCGTAGAGCTCAATATAATCGTTGGCCATGTAGAAACTCTGCAGACCATCGTAGAGGCACGCTTCAGCCGGCATTTTCTCCTGCATCAGAGCGAGAAGGTTGCGGGCCATGTCGTAGTGGTTCACCGGCACGGGCTGTCCGTTGGCTTTGGCAAAGTCAACCGCAAATTTCGATGCCGGGCGGTTGCCGTCGATCATCAGATTGTCGACACATTCGATGATAGCCGAGCGGGTCGACGACACCATGCGGCGCACAGTCTCGTCGAGATAGAGCGACGATGCTTTGTCGGGATTGTCGAGTCCTCCCCACCGGAATTTGCTCACGATGTTCTCATATGCCTTGTCGGCGTTAGGCGAGTATCTGGCATCTTTGAACGGTGTCACCTCAAGAGCCATGCCTGATGAATAGAGATAGGGATCAAGGCCGAGGTAGTAGGGAGTCGAAGGAACTGTGGCGGCGAAATATACCGGACGTTTCCAGCCGTCGGAGATGGCATTGGAGATGATGTCGAGCGAGAGCACTTTGCTCTGGCTTGCGCCCTGGCCCTGCTCGCTCAGGTCGATGGCGATGTCGCCGAACGACGGCATGATGTTGGCGGCTTCAATCGAGTCGCCGGCTATGCCGAAGTGAGCCATTGCCGCGGTGCTGTCGGCAGGAATGAGGATGTTGGGGTCGGTCATGTATGGCGCGCCGACGCGCTTGGCGTCGCTTGCATAGAGCGATCGCAGCGCCGTTTCGGCGGTGACTGTTGTGTCCGACATCGGTATGATGAAGCTGTAGGACAGCCGTTCATAGGCATAATCCTTAGGCGATGCGTACATATTCACCGGATCTGCCTCATAGTAAGGATAAGTCAGATTGTGGGCATACCAGTCAGTGGTGAGGTATGAGAGGTTGACCACTCTGACGTCGGTGCGGAAGCCTTCGACTTCCTGTGCATACCACAATGGGAATGTGTCGTTATCGCCGTTGGTGAATATGATCGCGTTGTCGTCGAGCGACGAAAGGTAGTTCATGCCGAAGTCGCGTGTGGTGTAACGTCCCGAGCGGTCATGATCGTCCCATGTCTGCGAAACCATCTGCAGCGGCACAAACAGGCCGATGAGGAGTGCCGGGATGGCGGCAACAGGAGTCAGCCGGTGGTTGTCGTCAGTTTCGGGGCCCTGTTTTTTCTTGAACAGGCCTGAGATCAGCGATGCTATTGCCGGAACACCGATGCCGATCCAGATGGAGAATGCGTAGAACGATCCGGCGAATGCATAGTCGCGTTCGCGCGGCTGACCTGGAGTCTGGTTAAGATAGAGGACGATCGCGATGCCTGTCATGAAGAAGAGGAAGAAGATCACCCAGAATTGCTCGATGCCGCGGCGGGCGTCCGAACGGTGGATGTAGAGAGCCTGCCAAAGCAAGCCGATGATGCCGAGGATAAGCGGCAGCATGTAGAACACATTGTGACCTTTGTTGCCTTTGCCGAATTCGTCGGGCAACAGCGACTGGTCGCCGAGACGGGCGTTGTCGATCAGGGGTATGCCCGAGATCCAGTTGCCGAGATGGGGCTCGCCGTTGCCCTGGATGTCGTTCTGGCGGCCGGCAAAGTTCCACATGAAATAGCGCCAGTACATGTGGCTGAGCTGATAATTGAGGAAATAGCTCAGGTTGACGCCGAAGCCGGGCTTCCATACCGATGCATGGTTGACGGGCGTACCGTCGGCACTGGCTGCGGTAGTGACCACTTGCTGGTGGGTCATGTAAGGTGCGATGTCCGACAGGTAGGCATAGCCGTCGTTGGCCCACTTGCGGCGCACTTCGACGGGGATGTCGTAGATGTCAGGGGTCGAGTAATCGGCCCAGCTTTTGTAAGCTTCGGGATGACCGGTGCGTGAATCCGAGCTGTAGATGCGTGTGAACAGCGTCTCGAGGTCGGGCATCGGTTTATAGTGGGGGCGTTCGACTTCCTCGACATATTGGTCGGGTTGGCCTTCGCGGGTTTTGACCACTTTGGTGTAGGTCTTGGTCGGCTCGTTGTAGGCACGTCCTTCGCCGTCGCGGAGGTAGCCGTCGATGACGCGTGTCTTCGGTATGCCGTTTTCGCTGACCGGAACGATATATGATCCGTTGTGTTCCTGATAGGCAAGTTCTTCGGCGAAGACCGGACCATAGAACAGCGGGCGGTCGCCGTACTGTTCGCGGTTAAGATAAGATGCGAGAGCGAACACATTGTCGGGGGCATTCTGGTTCATCGGCGGGTTGGCGCTTGCACGGATCAGCAGCAATGCATATGACGAATAGCCGACAAAGATCACGAAGATGCTGAGCACTATGATGTTGAAGATGCGGACGGGCACTTTGGAGCAGAACCCGAACAGGTAGATGGCCAGACCGATTATGAAGATGGTCGGTATGGCCCATGAGTCGCCGATGAAAGGCATGCCCGACAGGATGATCGATGCAAAGAAAAGCCATTTGATCGATGATGCGCTGCGCTGCAGATAGAGACTGCGGATGGCAAGCACGAGGATGGCGACTGCTACTATTGCATAGACTGTCACGCCGACGTTGTAGCCGCAGCCGAGGGTGTTGACGAAGAATAGTTCAAACCACTGGGCTACGTTGATGAAGCCCGGCACGAGGCCGTAGAGGATGAGTCCTACGATCACACACGACACTCCGAGTGCGATCAGCGAGCCGACTGCGTTGATATTCTTGAATTTGCGGTAATAGAACACAAGCCCGATCGCCGGTATGCACAAGAGGTTGAGAAGATGCACGGCGATCGACACACCGATCACATAGGCGATCAGCACAAGGTAGCGGTCGCTGTGAGCTTGGTCGGCGCGGCTTTCCCACTTGAGTATCAGCCAGAACACAAGCGCTGTGCAGAATGATGAGAACGCATACACTTCGCCTTCGACAGCCGAGAACCAGAACGTGTCGCTCCACGTGTAGGCAAGGGCTCCGCAGAGACCTCCGCCCATGATCACGATCATCTGCGAGAGTGTCACGTCTTTGGCGTCGTCTGTGACGATCAACCGCTTGATCAGGTGGGTTATGGTCCAGAACAGAAGCAGGATGGTAGCGGCGCTGAGAAGAGCCGACATTGAGTTGACGGCTATGGCCGCCGACGTCATTTCGCCTCCGAAAAGGGTTATGAAGAAGCGGGCGGCAAGCATGAAGATCGGGTTGCCCGGCGGGTGACCAACTTCGAGTTTCGCACCTTGAAGAATGAATTCCGGGCAGTCCCAGAAGCTTGCTGTCGGCTCGAGAGTCAGAAGATATGTGACTGCTGCGATGAGAAAGCAGAGCCATCCGAGCACGTTGTTGATTAAGTTGTAGCGTTTCATTTTTTTCAGTAGGATTGCGCACAATGCGCTTCAATCGGCAAAGTTACACAATGCTCCGCTAATAAATGACCATTTAACGTTATTTATTTGTTGCAAAGCGCATCCTGCAAAAGATTCCTCCGTGTCAGAAACTATGATGCCGCCGAACCATGGTCGGTTCGGCGGCATCGACATGTCTGTTAGAAGATGGTCTATCGGATTACAATCTTGGTCGTCTCGCGGCTTGAATTACCGTCGGAAACGGTGACGATATACATGCCTTGTTCTAAGCGGCCGGTGTCGATTGTTGTCGATGTAGTGCCCGGTTCGATGTTGCGGCTCACGATGTTACGGCCTGAAAGCGAGGTCACGGTCAGGGTGGAGTGTTCGCCGGCGGGTTGGCCGAGATCTATGTGGATGTCGGTGCCGCGTCTGGGGGTCGTCGGGTGAACGCTGATGCGTCGGGGAGCGTCGATCATGTTGACCGATGCATTCTGCGCGTTGACTTCGTAAGTGATGTAGTAGTACTCGCGCGATGATATGTCGCTTACTTCAATCCCGAGATAGTTTTTATCATTGATCATGTAGAGCCGTATGTCGGGATTGTGATAGCAGTATAACCCGGCAGGGAATCGTACATCTGCTACGGTAGCCCCGTTCTCCGACTGCACTTTGAAGCCTACGGCTTTCACCTGCTGGCCTTCGATGATTTCATATTCGGTTTGATAGTTGCAATCTACCGCCTCGAAAGTCGGAATGATCCATTCATAGAGGTCATCGTTATTGAACAGTGTCTGTGACAGCGTGAAATCGTCCATATCGACGCAGTCGGGGCTCTTTGGATCTATAGAGATAGGAGAAGAAATGTAATTATGTTCTTCAACCGACGGTTGGCCGTATCCTCCGGTCGGACCCCAGTTGCCATAAGAGTATTCGACGGTGCGCATATAACCTTCCCCATCTTTCCAATACCGGTAGCGTGTCGGGTATTTTTTGCCATATGAGTCAGGGTAGTAGTACTCCCACTCGTTTGCGCTGAGCATGCGGAGTTCGCCGTCGGCTTCCTGTATTATGGAATAGCCGTCGTTTTCACAATGTGAGATGAAATCTTCTTTGCTGATAGACGGGAAAATCTTTTCATCGTAGATATACGATGCCGTTATGTCAATAGGGCCGTTGAGGCTCTGGCGGACAGTGAAAGTCGCCGAAACTATCGGGTAGGCCGGAGTGTTGATTGTCTTGATAATGCTGAACTGATCGTCGATGATCGAGTAGTGCCTTATGCCTGTGTCTTCATCTCTTTCGCCTTCAATATATAGCCTCACGTCGTCGTTGCTGCAGAATTTCTGATTGAGAAATCTCGGATAATCGGGCAAGGTCTTGCCTGTTGAAGTGATGTCGGCGGCTGCGGGGAGCGCAATCAGAGCGCTCACAGCGGCAAGCACGATTTGGTTGATGGATTTAATCATAAATTGGTTATTTAAGCATTACTTTATATGTCTTACCTGATATTCTGACGATAAACACCCCTTGACGGTCGATGCCTATCGAGCGGTCGGTGCCGTTGTAGATCTGTATGCCGGCGGTATCATAGACCTCGGCACGCGAGTCGTCGTCAGCACCGCTGATGATGATGGTGCGGTTTACTGCAGAAACGGTTATGTGATCGATCGCTACGCTGTTTGCTCCGGCATCCTGACGGGCTTCGAAAACAACGTTGACAACCGTGTCGTCGGTCAGACGGTCGATGGTGAATGACTGGTCTTCGTCAAGCTCAGTGATCACTTCGCCGTTGATGCTGAGCGAGTGGAATGTCCAGTCGTCTTCAGCTTCGACAAACATTCTGACCTGATCGCCGTAGAGATAACCCATCGAAATGTTGCCGCCTTGCAGGCCGAGCACTGTCAGACGCAGACGACGGATGGCAAATTCGATCTCTACACGTGTGTCGCGTTTAATACCGTCGATTTTGATCGTGCCGTCGGCGTCGACTGCTGCCGTCAAGTCATTGCCGTTGACCGTGACGTTTTCTATCTCGAAGCCTTCGTCGGGAATTATAGTCAGGGTCAGCGCGTCGCCGTATTCGACCGTGATGTTTCCGTCAATGACTTCAGCGTCGGCGTTGACATAGCCTTTCTCGGAGTCATAAACCAAGCTTACGTTGAAGCGCTCGATGTCGAACAACGCAGTTATTTCAACAGGCCCTCTGACATCGTCGATTTCCAATACATTGTCTTTCATCTTGTCAGTCATGTCGACTCCATCGACTGTCAGGCTCTTGACAAAGCATCCTGCTCTGGCGGGGAGACATTTGATCGTCAAAGTCGAACCATAGGCGATCATGCCGCTGTCATCAACGCCGGTGAGCTGCACCGTACCATAGTTTTCGTTGTATTCGGCCGACACATTGAAGCGCTTGACCGCAAATTCTACGGCACTGATATTGACGTGGTCGGTCACCTCATTGATTGTGTATGTGGCCAGTCCGTCTTCCTCGACACACGACTCCGTGCAGTCGACGCCGTTGACGATGACAGATTGGAAATTGTAGCCCTCGTCAGGAACGAATGTCAGTTTGATGCTTGATCCGAAAGCGATTTCCGTCGGACATGTTTCCGATCCGTTGAAAAGCACCTTGCCGCCTTCGATCGTGGCCGGCATCGTCATGCCGAACATGATTTGCCCGAGGGCCACTTCAAAGTGCATGTTCTCCTCAAGGCTTTCGTAGGCTATGGCATAGGCTCCGGCTTCGCCATCGACGGGCGAGAGTGACGTCGGGCGTCCATTGGCGGTGAATGATTCGATGCGATGGCCGGCCGAGGGACTGACGACCACTTTGAGTGCTTCGTCTTCGTCGATCACGATGCTGTCGCAGACAACGCCGTTGAGCGACACCTCGCCTTTGGCATGGTCGTAGTCTACAGTGACCACATAACCTCCGTCGGCTGTAAGATTCTTGAATAGCGTCCAATATTCTGCGGCGGAATATAGTTTTTTGGTGCCGCGGGGCACAGTCACCGTCGCGTTGTCATAAGCATAGTCATTGAATACACTCTTTGCAAAGATCGTCGGAGGTACTTTTGCGTCAGAGAAGATGTCCGTCAGGTTGTTGCAGTCGTTGAACGCTTCTTCTCCGATGGAGACTATGCTCTCGGGAAATCTTATGCTTTTGAGGCTTGTATGTCCGAAGAAACACTGTTTAGGTATTTCAGTATATGCCGGGCCGAATTCGGCGTTTGCAATTTTTGATCCCGATGAGATGCCTGCGCGGAAGTTGCTGATCTGTCTGCCTATATATAAAGAATCGATATTGTTGTCCGAAAATATATTTGCAGGCATTTCGACAGGGTTATTCCCATCATTGAAAACGACTTTGTTTATTTGTCCTTTCGATGCCAGAGCGCAGTAATCGATTTTATTTACAGATGCAGGTATAATCCACTCTGAGACAGGATTGCTGTTGAATGCGAATTGACCGATTGTTTCCAGACCATCGGGTAATATTATATTAGCAATGGAGCAATTTGAGAAAGCGGATGTGTCAACCTGTTTAAGATTGGCGGGCAGAGCGACATCGGTCAACGATGAGCAACTACTGAACGCTTCCTCGCCGATAACTGTGAGATTCTCAGGGAATTTTACGCTTTTTAAAGACTGGTGTCCGAAGAAACATTGTTTCGGTATTTCAGTATATGCCGGGCCGAATTCGGCGTTTGCAATTTTTGATCTCGAAGAGATGCCTTCGCGGAAGTTGCTGACCTGTCTGCCGATATATAAAGAATCGATATCGTTGTCCGAAAATATATTTGCAAGCGTTTCGACAGGGTTATTCCCATCATTGAAAACGACTTTGTTAATCATTCCTTTCGATGCCAGCGCGCAGTAACCGATATTATTAACAGATGCAGGTATAATCCACTCTGAGACAGGATTGCCGTTGAATGCGAATTGACCGATTGTTTCCAGACCATCGGGTAATATTATATTAGCAATGGAGCAATTTGAGAAAGCGGATGCGTCAACCTGTTTAAGATTGTCGGGCAGGGCGACATCGGTCAACGATGAGCAACCATCGAACGCTGCCTCTCCAATAGCTGTAAGATTCTCAGGGAATTTTACGCTTTTTAGAGTCTGGTATCCGAAGAAACATTGTTTTGGTATTTCTGTATATGCCGGGCCGAATTCGGCGTTGATTATTTTTGCCCCTGATTTCAGTCCCGCATAGTCGTTTACATGGCGACCGATATACATTTGGTTGACGGTTACATCTCCCGACAGTGTGCCGTAAATGCTGAGTTGAAGGTCTTTTTCACTGTCTTCGATGATGAAATTGACACCTTCCTGATTTTTTAATTCAAAAAGTCTTCCGGCTGACAGATCATCGACCTCGGGTGTGATTATAAGGTTTGAGGCCGAATTGATGCGGCATGCGTTGAGATTGCGCTTCACGATCAGCGAGTCGAGTGCAACGCCTTCAAACACATCGTCGCTGTTGTATGCGATCTCTTTGTCCGACGGCTCGAATGTAATGGTTTTCAGTCCTGTGCAACCTTTAAATGCCCGGTTATAGATGGCCGATATTGATCCACCGATCGTGAGACGATAGAGGTTGGTCATGTTTTCAAAAGCCCACCCGTTGATATACTCGGCTTTGCCACCGAAAGTAAGGTCAACTTTTTCTGCAGTGGAGCTGATTTTAGTGATGTCGGCCTTCCAGCCGTTACCCGCTCTTATAGCCAGAGGGCGTCCGATATAGATCTTTTCAAGCGGACACCCTATGAACGGTTCGGCTGTCACGATGGATGTCTGAGAGTTTGAAGCATCGGTTGTTATGGCATCTTCAGAGTCTTCTATCACTAATTCTTTCAGCGATGAATAACCTACAAATGCCGTGAGGCTGAATTGTGTAACTTTATAAGTTGTTGATCCGGACGTGATCGTCGCCGGTATAACCAGCCTGGTTATCGACTTGCTTGTTGCGCCGGTAACGATGGCTTCACTGCCGGAGACCGTGTAATTGACTCCGTCGACAGTCAGTGCCACGCATTGCAGCGACACTGCGAATGCGATGAGCAGAAACAGAAATTTTCTCATAGATGGTTCGGAAATAAGATTATTGATCCAATTAAAATGCAAATGTATCAATAACTTATCAAATTACCCCCCCCCCAATTGTTAAATTATGTGAAATAATTTATGGCAAGCATTTTCATTGTGCTGCGCAATGCAGCTCAAATCATTGGAGTGCGGCGACGGCGGTGAGAGTGAAGTCGTGCCGGACGATGGTGGCTACGATTGAGAACAGCCGTCCGCCGGCAGTGGCTTTTTCAGAGTCAGGCGGGATGGGCAGGGTGATGTCGCGGCGGAAGTCGAGTCCGGGAGTGAGGGCGGCTTTGTAGAGGGCTTCTTTCATGGTCCATGCCCGCAGGAGCAAAGCGTCGGAGGTGTAGGCCGCAAGTTCATTTTCCGACATGACACGGGCTGCCACGCGTTTGAGCTGGCATCGTTGTTCCTCGATGTCGACACCGATCTGACGGATCTTTGAATAAGCGATGGCTGCGTAATGGCGGCTGTGCGATATCGACAGACTGATGTCGGGCCGATGTTTCAGCAGCGGTGCGCCCGCTTCATTGTGGTCGATCATGCAGCCCGGGCCAAATGCGTGGTCAAGCAGCAGGCCGACGGCTTTGCGTTCGGCCTCGCGGCGCGTTTCCGACCCATCGGCGTCGATGCGGACGATCAGCAGGGTGATATCGTCGAATGTCAGCGTTTCGATCATTTTCGTGCCAGGGTTGAAAGAGTGTGTCTCAGATCGCGGCTCAGGTAACCGACCACCTGGGCGAGCGAGTCGACAGGCGCGTCGGGGGCGACATCGTCGAAAAATGCAGCTCCGCTGACAACCCAGTTCTGGCCGTCGGATGCGAGAAACTGCAGGGGTGTCGACCGTGTGTCGGGCGACGATAGCAGCAGCGAGGTGAAATCGGATGATTCGATGTTGGATTCGTCGACGCTTGTCTGGGAGGTGATGTTGAGAGCCATGCGCTCTGTGCGGTTGGCGATCACGCGGTCGATGTTGTCGGGCGATACGGCCGAGAGGGTCACATGGACAGTAACATGCCATGCGGGATAGGATATGTCGATCCAGTTTTCGGACGGACGGCTCACCGTGGCGGCTGTGTTGGCTTCGATGTGGAGTGGCAGGCTGTCGATGGCCGAGTAGACAGTGCCCGGATCGGCCACACGGGGGTAGGCTGTCGGTTTAGGCACAGCGGCAGGCCGGCTGCCTCCCGAGCAGGAGATCAGCAGCAGGGTCACGACGGCAAAGGTCAGGGCGGCGACGCGCATCAGGCTGTCTGGATTTCGTTCATTATCTTCACTCTCACCTCGGTGATGCGGTGATCCGATATGTCGAGTATCAGGAAGCGGCAGCGTCCGTAGACGAGAGGCTCTTTGTCCTTGGGGAAGTCACCTTTTATGGCGAGAAGCATGCCGGCGAGGGTTTCGGCGTCCTCGGTGACATCGGCATATTCGTCTTCGTCGAGACCGGTGACGCGGAAAAAGTCGGTCAGAGGAGTGCGGCCTTCAAACACATAGGTGTCGTCGCGGAGGCGCTTGTAGGTCTGTTCTTCCTCGTCATATTCGTCGACGATGTCACCGACGATTTCTTCGAGAACATCTTCGAGGGTGACAATGCCTTGTGTGCCGCCGAATTCGTCGACGACTATGGCCATGTGGATTTTCTTTTGCCTGAAATCCTCGAGAAGATCGTCGATCATGCGTGACTCGGGCACATAGTAGGGTTCGCGCAGGAGCGACTGCCATTCGAAGTTGTCGGGTTTTGTCCCGACGTAGGGCAGGAGGTCGCGGGCGTAGAGCACGCCTTTGATGTTGTCGAGGCTGTCCTGGCAGACAGGCAGACGTGAATAGCCGCTTTCGACAACAGTAGCCATCACTTTGTCGAATGGATCGCTGACGTCGAGGTCGGTGACATCCATGCGTGTGGTCATGATTTCCGAGGCTGTGGTGTCGCCGAATTTAAGGATGCCTTCAAGCATGTCTTTGTCGTCGCTCGACTCGACGTCGGTGGCTTCGAGAGCCTGCGACAGCTCTTCGGGGGTGATGTTGTCGGTCTGCTTGGTGACCACGCGGTTGACGATCGATGTAGAGCTGACGAGTAGCCGCGACAGCGGTGAGAACAGTTTCATGAAGAACCTGATGCCCGGCACAGCCACACGCGCCCAGCTCATCGGATAGTTGTTGGCGTAGAGTTTGGGTAGTATCTCGCCGAACAGCAGGATCAGGAACGTCAGGATGACGGTCTGGAGGATGAAGCTGACCACCGGATGCATCGACCCGAACACCGGACCGAGAGCGAAGTTGCAGAGCACTACGATGGTGACGTTGACGAGATTGTTGGTTATCAGGATGGTTGCCAGAAGCCGCTCGGGCTTGGCAAGCAATTGAAGCACAGGCGCGCCCTTGCCCGACTCTTCGAGTTCGTCGAGCTGTTGCTGCGTAAGTGAGAAATATGCTATTTCGCTGCCCGACACGAAACCCGAGACCACGAGAGCCATCAGGGCAATGACGAGAGCGATGATTTTTTCGATGCCGAAATCCGGAGCGACGGCAATCTGATTAAGAAGCATGAGTGACGGCGTGCAGGCCGGCAAAGGATCTATGTCCAAGATTACTGATATTAGTTAAACAATTAGTTGGTTGTGACCTCAATCACTTTGCAAAGGTAGTCATTATTTCTCATTGATCGCCATTAGCCCTGAAAAAAATCTTAAACAGGCTGTTTCTTCGGTTTTTATTGTATAACTTTGCCGCGAATTTGAGAGCGTCCCTAAACCGCTCTATAACATTTGACAATCCTATCAGATTTATAAAACAAAAGAACATTATGTCAACCAATACAGTAGACAAAGACCGCAAAGTGACGACGATGCGACTCATCGAGATGAAACGTCGCGGCGAGAAGATTGCAATGCTGACAGCTTACGATTATTCGATGGCAAAGCTCATCGACGAGGCAGGAATGGATGTGATTCTCGTCGGTGACTCGGCGTCAAATGTGATGGCCGGCAACATGACAACACTTCCGATGACTCTTGACCAGATGATCTACCACGCTAAGAGCGTCGTTAAAGGCACAAACCGCGCGCTTGTTGTGTGCGACATGCCTTTCGGCACTTATCAGGGAAATCCTATCGAGGCGTTGACTTCGGCTGTGCGCATCATGAAAGAGAGCCACGCTGAGGCTGTGAAGATCGAAGGTGGAGCTGAGATACGCGAGTCGATCGAACGCATCCTTTCGGCCGGAATACCCGTGATGGGTCACCTCGGTCTGACTCCGCAGTCGATCAACAAGTTCGGCACTTATGCCGTGCGTGCAAAGGATGAGGCTGAGGCCGAGAAACTCATTGCCGACGCAAAAATGCTGGAGGAGATCGGTTGCTTCGCGCTGGTTCTCGAAAAGATACCTGCCAAGTTGGCAAAACGTGTGTCAGAAGCTGTGTCGATCCCGACGATCGGCATCGGTGCGGGCAACGGCACCGACGGACAGGTGCTCGTGATGCACGACATGCTCGGCATCAACAAAGGCTTCTCGCCGAAGTTCCTGCGTCGATATGCCGATCTTTCGACGATCATCAACGAAGCAGTGTCGCACTACATCGACGATGTAAAGACTTCTGACTTCCCCAACGAATCTGAGTCTTATTGATCCGCTTCAACTTTTTGGCTCGGTTTTTGTTATTCTTACATTAGATAAATATAAAAACAACATAAAACATTATGGAAAATAAAAACGAATTTGACAGCTTGAGTTATGCTCTCGGTCTGAGCATGGGCAACAATTTCCGCGCGTCGGGCATTGAGAAAATCAATGTGCAGGATTTCGCCGACGGTGTGGCTGCCGTGTTTGACGGAGCTCAACCCAAGATGAGCTATGACGATGCAAAGGCCGAGATACAGAAATTCTTCACCGAACTCGAAGCAAAGCAGCAGAAAGCAGCTGCCGCAATGGCCGACGTCAATGCAAAGGCCGGTGAGGAATTCCTCGCTGAGAACGGCAAGCGTGTCGAAGTGAAAACAACCGAAAGCGGTCTTCAGTACGAAGTGCTCAAAGAGGGCGACGGCGCCAAACCTCTGGCATCGGATCAGGTTGTAGTGCACTACACAGGCAAGCTGATCGACGGCACTGTGTTTGATTCGAGCGAAGAGCGCGGAGTTCCCGCTACGTTCGGCGTCACTCAGGTGATACCCGGATGGGTGGAAGCCCTGCAATTGATGAGCGTAGGCTCGACATGGCGACTTTTCATCCCGTCGGCTCTCGCCTACGGTCCGCAGGGTGCAGGCGGCGTGATCGGCCCCAACCAGACGCTGATCTTCGACGTTTCGCTCCTCGAGATAGTTGGTAAGAAATGATGCTCAAGCGTCATATTGCATTATCGATGGCCTGTGCACTGGCGGCATCTGCGATGCCGGCGGCCGCGCAGGCCATTGCTTCATCGCCGGCCGACAGCGTCACTGCAGCGGCCGCGACTGTTCTCGGCACGGCTTTAAAAGGGTCGGTCGACAATATCGAGCGCCTCGGACTGTCGCTCGACCGCCCGGCGCTGATGAAGATGCTCGCCGACATTGTCGACGGCGCTCCGATGCCTTACAGTTATGATCAGGCATATGCCATCATCGACCGCAGCGTCGAGGCTCATCAGCGGGCCTATGTCGACAGCGTGTTTTCGCCCGAGGCTCAACAACGGTTTCTCGACGAGGCTGCTGCCGTCCCGGGAGCTGTGCGAACCCCTTCCGGACTCGTGTTTCAGGTTATAACCGAGGGCGAAGGTGTCACTCCGGCCAAAGGCGACGATGTAGTGGTCAACTATGTCGGGGCCTTGTCCGATGGCTCGGTTTTCGACAGGTCGGAAATGCCCGTGACCTTCGATGTCGACAGGCTTGTGCCGGGGTTCAGCGAAGGGCTCAAGATGATGAAACCCGGCGGTACATACCGCATCGTTATGCCCGCATCGCTCGGTTATGGCGAGCGCGGGGTTCCCGGTGACATTCCTCCCGGTGCGGCGCTCGACTTCACGATCGAACTGCTCCAGATCGTGCCTAAGCCGTCAGTTCAGTGATAACAAATAAGAATTATATAGTCATTAAATCAAAAACAACGATGAAAAAATTATTTACAGCCGCTTGTGTGGCGTCATTGGCCCTTGCGTCAATGACCTCTTGCTGCGGCAAAGGATCGTGCGCCGATGGCGCTTGCGAAGCCGACACAACTGTTTCAAAGGCCACTGTCGACTCTATCTCGATCGCTCAGGGCGCATACATCGGCCAGGCTGTCCTCAGCAACTATCCGATGATGCAGAGAGAGGCCACTGTGTCGAAAGAAGACATTATCAAAGGCATCCAGCTCGTGTTTGGTGCCGGCGAAAGCCGAGGCACTCAGATCGGCATACAGTTTGGTCTGCAGATGCTCAACGAGATGAAGCAGCTCGAGGAGCTCGGCATCAATGTCGACCGTTCGCTCATGCTCAACAACTTCAAGAAAGCATTCCTCCAGGACTCTATTGACCAGGATGAAGCACAGCGTGCATATGCATTCTATCAGGGTCTGGTAAATCGTGTTCAGCAGGAGAAGCAGGCTCGTGAAGAAGCCCGCAAGGCTTCATCTCCCGAAGCACTCAAGAACGCCGCCGACGGCGAAGCATTCATCTCTGCTGCAATGGCTGCCGATCCCGAAATCAAAAAGACCGACAGCGGCCTCGCATATAAGATCGAAACTGTCGGTAAAGGTGACAAGGTAGCTGATTCAAACCGTCTCAAAATCAAATATGTCGAGAAAAAAATCGACGGCTCTGAGATCGTGAAGACCGCCGACACAGGTCGCACTGCTTATCTTTCGAACGTCACTCCCGGTTTTGCTGAAGGTCTGAAAATGCTTCAGACCGGCGGTAAGGCTGTGTTCTATGTTCCCGGCTCGATCGCTTACGGCGTCAACGGCATCCCGTCGCGCAACGTAGGCCCCAACGAAACGATTGTCTACGAAGTGGAAGTTATCGAAGTAAACTGATAGTAGTCCCATAATAGATATCTTACAGGGAGATCGCTTTTCATTGAGGCGGTCTCTCTGTTTTTATTATGTATCATGAACTTTTTGGCTTTGGAGTCATTTTATAATATGGTACAAATTCCATCTAATCAAAATTCAAAAGTTATGAAAAAGATTTTACTTCCCGTTGCCCTTGTGGCAGTTATGGCGCTCGGAGCTTGCTCCGGTTCAGGCAACTCGGCTAATACCCAGGCATCTGACTTCAAGGCAAAAATTGAGAACTGCACCAATACCGACAGCATAGCCGCTTATGTTGATCAGGCAAAGGCCTACGTTCAGAAACTTGTCGATGAAGGAAAGATCGATGAGGCGAAAAAATATCTTGCAGAAGTCGAACCCGTTGTCAAGGATAAAGCTCCGGCTCTTGCAGGTGCGTTCGAAACCGTCAAATCGTTTGTCGACAAAGTCCCGACCGCTGGGTCTGATGCCCTGGACAAGGCCAAGGAAGCAGCATCGGTTGCAGGCGACAGCATTGCTTCGGCTGCAGATAACGCAAAAGATGCAGCTGCCGAAAAGCTTGGCGAAGTCAAAGATGCGGTAAGCGACAAAGCATCGGAAGTCAAGGACGCTGTCAGCGATAAGGCTTCGGATGTCAAAGATGCAGTAAGCGATAAAGCTTCTGAGGTCAAAGATGCCGCACAGAATAAACTCAACGAACTCGTAAATAAATAAAAACTCACACAACCACTTGGTTGTCAGCCGCCTGTCGGAACCTATTCCGGCAGGCGGTTTCGTTGTCTGAAATTTTTTTTGTAATTTTGCACTGCGGTTCACAAAGAGCTGCTATGTATGACAGACGCTATCCCAACGATATCAATCTGCAAAGCTGCAGTACAAAATTACGCTTTTAAAGAGAATTGGAAGAGTACACAATCGCTACTCCCGCCTATGGATTATAACGCAGTGTCACCGCTGCGTCGGCTACTTGTAAATTGCCGTTAAATCTCGATCAATCAATCTTTTTCACATTTTAATACAAGTTTATGAACAATCTTCGATTGCTCGCAGGTCTGCTGTGTGCAGGCTTGTTGGGCGGCGGGGTGTGTGCTGACGGTCGCGACTCATCGGTCATGACTCTCGAAGAGATCTTCGAGGTCGCCGAGACCAACAGCGCCCGTCTACGTCCGTCGATAACCGCCGAAAGTGAGGCCCGCCAGGAGGTGAGTGTCGCCCGCAGCGCGTGGCTGCCCGACATCAACGCTTCTCTGTCGTTGAGCTATATCGGCGACGGTTTCACCACCGACCGCAACATGTCGGACTACCAGCGTGCGCCGATCCCTCATTTCGGCAACGGTCTTGGCATCAACATTTCGCAACCCGTATTCACCGGCGGCGCAGTTTCCAATGCTATTGCCCTCTCTGAGATTAAGTCGACGGCTGCGAGATATGCCACTGACTTTGAACGCGACAATATCAGGTTTCAACTCGCCGGCTTCTATCTCGATATCTATAAGTGCGCCAATCTACGCACCGTTGTCGAGCATAACATTGCCCAGGCACGCAAGGTGCTCGCCGAGATGACCGCCCGCTACGAGCAGGGGGTTGCTCTCCACAATGATATAACCCGCTATGAGCTGTTGGTCAGCAATCTCGAGCTGCAGCTTGTCAAGCTCGACAATACTCTCGACATCCTTAACCACAACCTTGTGGTGACGGCCGGATTGCCCGACGACACCCGCATCGTTCCCGATTCGACGCTGTTGACGAGAGCTTTGCCTGTCGACGGAGAGGCTTGGTGGCAGAGTGAGGCTTCTGACAATGCTCCGTCTTTGAAGCTCGCGAGGGCGGGCGTGGAGATGAGCCGCAAGGCCGAAGCCATCGTCAAAGCCGACCGCTTGCCGAAAATCGGTGTACAGGCCGGATGGACTATCGACGGCCCGATTCTGGTCGAAGTACCACCCATCAACCGCAACCTCAGCTACTGGTATGTAGGCGTCGGGGTGAGCTACAATCTGTCGTCGCTCTACAAGACAAACAAATCATTGTCGCGCAGCCGCATTGCGACACGCAAGGCCGCCGAGCAGCTTGAAGTTGCCCGCGAAGGGCTCGAAATGTCGGTGCGCGCCGACCATGTCCGCTATCTCGAAGCCTACGAGGAGCTGAAAACTCAGACCAAGAGCGTGGAGCTGGCCGAAATCAACTATCACACCACTTCGACCCGCTATGCGACCGACATGGCGCTCATCACCGACATGCTCGATGCGGTCAACGCAAAACTCGATGCAGAGCAGCAGCTCGTCAATGCCCGCATCAACATTATCTACTATTATTATAAACTTCTATTTACCTCTGGAAAGATATGAACCACCGCAACAAAAAAATATTGTCATATATCATCACGCTCGCCGTCATCGTTGGAGCTGCCATATGGATCGGAAGCAAGTTCATTCATCTCGGCAACGTCGAGTTTACCGACAACGCTCAGGTGTGCCGTCAGGTAGTGCCGGTCAACAGCCGCGTGCAAGGCTACATAAAAGAAATCCGTTTCAATGAATATGAGAAAGTCAGCAAGGGCGACACTCTCGTAGTCATCGACGACGCCGACATGCGTCTGAGGGTAGCGCAGGCAAAGGCCGACTATGAGAACGCTCTGGCCGCGCGCGATGTGGCCAATCGGTCGGTAGGCGTTGCGTCGGCCAATGTGGCTGTCACTGAGGCCTCGATAGCTGAGGCAAAGGTCGTTATGGACAATGCTGCCACTGATTTCGAGCGCTACAAGTCGCTGTTGGCCAAAGACGCTGTCACTCGCCAGCAGTATGACGCCGCAAAGACTGACTATGAGGCCAAGAAGGCCCGTTACGAGATGCTTGCGCGTCAGCGGTCGGCGACATCTTCGGTCGTGGCAGAGACCCGCGAGCGCATATCTCAGAACGATGCCGGAATCGAACTCGCAAAAGCCCGTCTCGACATGGCAGAACTCGATCTGTCATACTGTGTGCTCGTAGCTCCGTGCGACGGCTACACATCTCGTAAGCTCATACAGGTAGGACAGCTCGTGCAGCCCGGTCAGACCCTGCTCGACGTTGTCGACGAAGGCGATGTGTGGGTAACGGCCAATTACAAGGAAACTCAGACCGCCAACATTCACCCGGGCAGCGAAGTCGAGATCCGCGTCGATGCCATCCCCGGAGAAGTGTTCAGCGGACGCGTAGTGGCGCTGTCTAAGGCGACAGGTGCAAGCCTGTCATTGCTGCCCCAGGACAACTCGGCAGGCAACTTTGTGAAGGTGCGCCAGCGCATACCGGTGCGCATCGAGTTCGAGGGAAATTCTCCCGAACTGATGGACAAGCTGCGCGCAGGCATGAATGTCGAATGTGAGGTGAAATATTGATCATGGGCGACTGGCATGCTCCCCAGGGGCCTTTCGACATCCCCGATGTGCCCGATTGCATACCGAGGTGGCTGAAACCCTGGCTATTCATTTTCTTTGTCCTGATCATCCAGTTTTCCGGCGGACTCTATCTTGCGGCTGTGTCTGACATGGTCGGAACGACGGCGCTCATGCAGGAAGACATTTTGATGGCCGGCTATGCGCAGCTTGTCGGCATGTCGATCAATTTTGCAGTGATGTTCAGGCTCAAATTCCGTTTCTCCAACCGCGTGTCGCTGCTTGCATGCTGCATCGTGCTGCTGGTGTCGACTGTCATCTGCGCCAACACATCGTCTGTTCCTGTGCTTGTCATTGTGTGCTTCATAGCCGGGTGGTTCCGCATGTGGGCCACGTTTGCCTGTAACTCGACGATTCAGCTGTGGATCACACCTACCCGCGACATGGCCGTATTCTTCTGCTATGTCTATCTCATTGTCGACGGCGTCATACAACTCAGCGGTGTGGCGACGGTCTACACTGCGTTTTTCTGGCAGTGGGAGTATATGCACTGGATCATGGTGGCTCTGCTGGTGCTGATGATGGTCATGGTCTTGGCTCTTGTCAAGCCCGTCAAGGGGCCGATGCAGATCCCTCTGCTCGGCATCGATTGGATCGGCGCCGGATTGTGGAGCGTCGTGATGCTATGCTTCACATTCATATGTGTCTACGGCAATTTCTATGATTGGTGGGACTCACGTGAGATCGTGGGGGCAACGCTGCTTGGAACTGTTGCCCTGGCCATAAATCTGTGGAGAGCATCGTTTCTCCATCATCCCTATGTGTCGTTTCAGGCTCTTACCAACCGCAACGTCATAAGAGCGACCGTTGTCTATCTCGTGTTCTTCACCATCATGGCCACCGAGCATGTGTTTGAGCACAGTTATGCTGAAGCAATCCTCGGTTTCGACGAGACAAACATGGTCGATCTCAACTGGTATGTCTTTGCGGGCATAATCGTCGGTGTTGCCATCACCTACGCCACTTTCTGCCTCAGGCGTTGGCGCTATAAGACTATGACTGCCATTGGCTTTGCCTTTGCCGTCGCTTATCTCGCCTATTTCTATTTCTTGATCGACTACGACGTAGAGAAAGAGATGCTTTTTGTGCCGCTCTTCCTGCGCGGGGCGGGATCGGTGATTATTTCCATCGTATTCCTTACATCGATTGTTCAGAGCGGCCTGCATTTCTTCGTATTCCCCCAGGCATTGACAATCAATGGTTTCACAGGTGCTGTAATGGGTGCCACTCTCGGACCTGCGCTGATCGGCGAATTTCTCCGCCATGTCATGGCAAAGAATGCAGCCATCATGTCTGCGTCGTTTGATGCGGTCAATCCTGCGGCAGCACACATGCCACTCGGCCAACTATTCGGCGTCGTTCAACGTCAGGCCCTGGTGGTTTCGATGAAGGAGATCTATGGTTGGCTGCTGATAGTAGGCATTGCCTCGTTGCTCGTCATTCTCGTAAGTTACGGACCGATACGTCCTGCGGCATTCTTCCCGAAGTGGAAGACTATCCGGCGTGCGGTGCGCCGAGTGGTGGCGCCGCGTTCGCAGTCAGCTCTCAACTGATCAGAGTCAGAGGCGGCTCTCAAGACCGTCTCCACACGCTTTTTTTGCCGGGCAGTGTCCCGCGCCTTATACAGATCCGGAGTTTCCTGTTGGTTGGGACTCCGGATTTTTTTCGTGGAGCGGAATGTGAGTTATAAAAACAAAAAAATGCAAGCCTGCGTTGTTATTTTGCAAATTTGATTGTATCTTTGCTAATCCGATAAACTTAACAGCCAATTCAAATCTACTATTATGGAGTATCCCGATCTGTTGAACAATCTCACAGAACCGCCGACGACATCGACGACTGTCGACCGCATAAAATATCTCATTAAGCTGATCCGCAAGAATCAAGCTCAGTTCTCACAGATGATTGACATCAATCCGTCCAACATCTCGAAGGTGCTGTCGGGCAAGATTCCTGTGAGCGATTCGCTCATCAACCGCATTGTTGTCAATCTCGGGGTATCCAAGCAATGGCTTGTTCATGGCACCGATGTGCCGTTTCCGCGTCATCAGGGTCCGTCGACCATCGATGGCAACGGGCGCCGGGTGCAGACGATCACCGACGGGGGTGCTCCGGTTTATGACATCGACGTGACTGCCGGCTGTGCCAGCCTTAGCCGCATGCTCACCTCAGAGCACGTCATAGGCCGACTGATGATACCCGGGCTCAATCCCGAGCTGCCGGTGGTGAAAGTGTCGGGCAATTCGATGGCGCCGCGCATCAACAACGGAGGATACATATCGATACGCCACGTCGACCATAACGGCCCGATCATATGGGGACAGATCTATGTGGTTCTCCTCGAGGACTACCGCATGGTCAAATATGTCCGTCGTCATGACGATGCCGACAAAGTGGTGCTTCACAGCGAAAACCCAAATTTCGACGACATGGTCATCGACCGAAGCAAGATCATCGGCATGTTTATCGTAGAATCAATCCTTAACTATGAGGTCCTCGGCTGAACATAATCCGTTGCCTCCCTGCAGTGCAAAGGGCGTGTTGGAAGCCGGTTGCGATGAAGCAGGCCGGGGTTGTCTGGCGGGGCCCGTCTTTGCGGCTGCCGTAATTCTGCCCGACGACTTCAACAATCCGTTGCTCAACGACTCCAAGCAGCTGACCGAACGCCGGCGCTACGAATTGCGTGAGCTCATCGAGCGTGAGGCCGTCGCATGGAGCGTCGCATCAGTCGATGCCGCCGAAATCGACCGCATCAACATACTCAATGCTTCGATATTAGCCATGCACAAGGCTCTCGACGGACTGAAAGTGCGTCCCCGGGCTGTGATCGTCGACGGCAACCGCTTCAAACCCTACCGCGACTTGCCGTGGACGACATTTGTCAAAGGAGACGGTCGTTTTGCCAACATTGCCGCAGCTTCGATCCTTGCCAAGACCTACCGTGACGATTTCATGCTCAATGCCCATGCCGAATGGCCGGTCTACGGTTGGGATGTCAACAAAGGCTATCCGACAAAAGCCCATCGTGAGGCAATCGCTGCCCACGGGCCATCGGAGATCCACCGCATGACATTCCGGCTGCTCAATCCTCAGCTCGAGCTGCCGCTCTGACGGTGGTTTATTTGATCAATCTAATTATGTACATTACATCATAATGGGAAAAAACAAACTCAAGAAATTTGCCGATATGGAGACGATTGATTTCGTGTTCCAATATCCGTTCTCGCGTTTGCAGCAGAGCGGCTTTCCGCTCAAAGGACGATGGCACAGCGACTTTTTCGGCAACGAAAACCCGATAGTGCTCGAACTCGGATGCGGCAAAGGTGAATACACCGTCGGTCTTGCCAGGCGCTTCCCCGACAAGAATTTCATCGGCATTGACATCAAAGGTGCCCGCATGTGGACCGGTGCGTCGGAAGCTCGTGCAGAAGGTCTTGCCAACGTGGCCTTTGTGCGCACGTCGATCGAACTGATCGAGTCGTTCTTTGCTCCGGGCGAAGTGGCAGAGATATGGATCACATTCCCCGATCCTCAGATGAAGAAAGTCAGAAAACGCCTGACGTCGACAAGGTTCATGGATCTATACCGGCGTGTGCTCGCCGACGGTGGCACGATCCATCTGAAGACCGACAGTCCGTTTCTCTACCGTTACACCTCGCTGATGACCTCGCTCAACCGCCTGCCCGTCGAAGCTGACACCGACGATCTCTATGCTTCGGGAACTGCCGGTGACATTCTCGACATCAAGACTCATTACGAGCGGCAGTGGCTATCGCGCGGGCTGACCATCAAATACATCAGGTTCAGCCTCCCGGCAGCCGGTGAGTTGCTGGAGCCCGACGAAGAGATAGAACCAGACACATATCGCAGTTATTCGCGCGGCTACATACAGATGCCGCAGATGATGGAACAACCTAACAACATAAATTCCGACAATCATGAATGATTCCCAACCATTATATCCCCGGCTGATTCTCGACGCACTTGCCACAGTGCGCTATCCCGGCACTGGCAAAAATATCGTCGAGGCAGACATGGTCGAAGACGATCTGCGCATCGACGGACGAAAAGTGAGCTTTTCGCTGATTTTCGACAAGCCGACCGATCCGTTCCTGAAATCGGTCGTCAAGGCTGCTGAAACAGCCATCCACACTTTTGCGGCTAAAGATGCCGAAGTGACTGTCAATGTCAAGACACGTGCAGCGGCTCCTGCGCCCAAGGCCAATCCGCTTCCCGGAGTGAAGAATATCATCGGTGTATCGTCAGGCAAAGGAGGCGTCGGCAAGTCGACCGTCGCTGCAAATCTGGCGGTTGCTCTTGCGCGTGAAGGCTATCGGGTCGGTCTGCTCGATGCCGACATCTTCGGCCCGTCGATACCTAAAATGTTCGGTGTCGAGGACGAGCAGCTCTACATGCATCAGGTCGATGGTGTGACCAAGATAATACCTGTCGAGCGCCACGGCGTCAAACTGCTTTCGATCGGATTTCTCGTCGACCGCAACAGTGCGGTTGTATGGCGTGGATCCATGGCTTCAAACGCTCTCAAGCAGTTGATCGAGCAGGGTGACTGGGGCGAACTCGACTACTTCCTCATCGACATGCCTCCGGGTACAAGCGACATCCATCTCACACTGGTGCAGACGCTTGGCATCACGGGCATTGTTGTCGTGTCGACTCCTCAGCAGGTTGCACTCGCCGATGCCCGCAAAGGCATCGCGATGTTTACTGATCCGAAGATCAATGTACCCGTGCTTGGCATCGTCGAGAACATGGCATGGTTCACGCCCGAGCAGCACCCCGACGAGCGTTACTATATCTTCGGCAACGGCGGTGCCTCTGAGCTTGCCCGCGAGCTCAATGTCAGACTCCTCGCCTGCATTCCGCTTGTGGCCGCTGTCGGCCGGCACAGCGACGATGGTGATCCCATCGCGGCCGGCGACACCATGTCGGCACAGGCATTCATGCATCTTGCCCACGAAGTTATAGATGCCGTCGACACACGCAACAATGAATTGCCGCCGACGCAAAACGTAAAAGTGAAAAAATGAATACCAAGATATTGATCCTCAACGGGCCAAACCTCAATCTTCTCGGACGTCGCCAGCCCGAGGTCTACGGCAGCACTACTCTCGCCGATATCGTCGACGGACTCAGGGATTCGTTTCCTTCGGTCGACATAGTGCACTTTCAGAGCAACTGCGAGGGAGCTTTGATCGATAAGATCCACGAAGTCGGATATGATGACTCTTATGCGGGTATTGTCCTCAACGCCGGAGCCTACACCCACACATCGCTTGCTATCGCCGATGCCATAGCAGCCATAGAGCGTCCGGTCGTTGAAGTCCACCTCTCCAACGTCTTTGCCCGTGAAGAGATACGCCATCGTTCGCTGATAGCTCCGGTATGCCGTGGCAGCATCAGCGGCTTCGGTGTCCAATCCTATCACCTGGCTGTCCAAGCCCTCATCTCTGACCGGCGATGATCGATTTCACTCCGCTTGCCCGTCCGCTATTTGCTCCGCGAGTAAAGGCCGCCGACAGTTGGATTGGCCGTGCGCGCGAGGTGCAGTGCGACCAGTTCGGATGGCTGATGTCTAATCTCGTGCGCACGTGCGTTGGCGAGCGATACAATGCGCGCGCCGTGTCGTCCTACGACGATTTCCGCAAACTGTTTCCCGTGGTGTCATATGAGGATGTCCGCGACGACGTAATGCGCATGGTAATGGGCGAGAGCGATATCTTGTGGCCGGGACGTTGCCGGCGCTTCGCCCAGTCGTCGGGTACATCCGACGGCAAGAGCAAATACGTGCCTGTAACAGATGATTCGTTGAAGTTTAACCACTATGCCGGTGGACGCGATGTTGTCGCCCACTATCTCCGCCTCAATCCGCAGAGCCGGATTTTTTCCGGCAAGAGTTTCATTCTCGGAGGAAGCTATGCCAACGAGGTTGCTGGGCTGCCGCGTGGCGTAAAAGTCGGTGATCTCTCGGCAAATCTGATAGACAACATCAACCCGTTGGCCAACATGTTCCGCATTCCATCTAAAGATGTGGCGCTCATGGCCGACTGGCACGATAAATTACCCGCACTTGTCGAAGCGTCGCTGCATCAGAATGTTACAAACATTTCCGGTGTCCCTTCGTGGTTCATGACTGTGATCAGGGAGGTGATAGCGGCTGCAGGGGCGTCGACTATCCACGACGTCTGGCCCGGTCTTGAGGTCTTTTTCCACGGGGGCATATCCTTTGACCCCTACAGGGTGCTGTACTCCCGGCTCACCGATCCCTCGAAGATGCACTACCTTGAGACCTACAATGCCTCTGAAGGTTTCTTTGCCGTGCAGTCGACCGTCGAGCCTGGTTCGATGTTGCTTCTGCTCGACATCGGAGTGTTCTACGAGTTCATTCCGCTCGATGGCATGGATGATCCTGCATCTAATGCCATGCCCGTCTGGGAAGTGAAGCCCGGAGAGACTTATGCTATGGTCATCACTTCGTGCAACGGGCTGTGGCGTTATCTTATTGGCGACACTGTGACAATCGAGTCTGTCGATCCTCTGAAAATATCTATTGCCGGCCGCACCAAGCACTTTATCAATGCTTTCGGCGAAGAGGTGATGGTCCACAACACCGACGCAGCCATAGCCGAAGCCTGTGAGCGCACGGGGGCATCGGTGCTCAACTATACTGCCGCTCCCGTATATGACGACGGCGGACACAGAGGCCACCACCAGTGGCTGATCGAGTGGGAGAACAAGCCTGACGACATCGATGCATTCGCCGGGATCCTCGACCTCGCCCTGCAGTCGGTCAACTCCGATTACCAGGCTAAACGCTCTGGCGGCATATTCCTCGACCGGCTGACAATCGACTCTGCTCCACGCGGACTGTTTGACCGCTGGCTTGAAGCGACAGGAAAGCTCGGCGGACAACGCAAGGTGCCACGTTTGAGCAACGACCGCCACATTATAGATCAACTCTTCGAGATGATCAGATCTTACGAGACAAACAATAATAAAAACTAATTATAAATAATATGAAACTGAAACTGATTTTGGCCGCAGCATTGCTCGGCGCTTCATCGTCAGTCGCTATGGCCGGCGACGCGAAGTATGTGTTTTACTTCATCGGCGACGGCATGGGCATGGGGCCTGTAATGGCTGCCGAGACTTACAACCGCGAGGTGCTGAAAAATGACAAGCCTTTGACCATGATGCAATTCCCGACGGTCAGCTGGTGTATGACCTATTCGGCAAACTCTCCCGTGACCGACTCTGCCGCTGCCGGAACAGCGCTTGCCACCGGGGTGAAAACAAAAAACTCAATGCTCGGCATGTCGCCCGACACTGTCGCTGTGGAGTCAATAGCAAAAAAATTCCATGATTCTGGCTATGGCGTGGGTGTTGTAACATCTGTGGCGCCCGACGACGCAACTCCTGGTGCATTCTATGCTCATGTGCCCAACCGCTCGATGTACTATGAAATAGGCAAGCAGGCTGCAGCTTCCGGCTATGAATTCATTGCAGGTGCCGGTCTGAGAGGTGCGGTCGACAAGGATGGTAAGGATACCGACCTTCTGAAAACTATGGCCGACAACAACGTTCAGGTCGTCTATGGTCCTAACGAGATCGCTAAGATCAATTCACGCAAAGTCGTGCTGGTCAACTATAAGGGCGCACCTCTCTGGAACATCGGCTACACCATTGACTCTGTCGCAGGTAGCCTGACTCTGCCGGTAATCGCCGAAACATGCCTCAATCATCTTGAGAAAAACACTCCCGATCGCTTCTTCATGATGGTCGAGGGTGGTAACATCGACTATGCCCTCCATGCCAACGATGGCGGTGCTGCAATCACCGAAATCCTCAACTTCGATCAGACCATCAAACTTGCATATAATTTCTATCTTGAGCATCCCGACGAGACTCTCATTGTCATCACTGCCGATCACGACACCGGTGGTATGGCTATGGGCAACAGCAAAGTCAAATATCAGGCTCCTCTGGACAATTTCATCTATCAGCGTGTGTCGAAGGAGCAGTTCAGCGACTATTGCAAAAACATTGCCCGCGACCGACGCATCTACCATTGGGAGGACATGAAGGAATATCTTTCTGAAAATCTCGGTCTATTCAACCATGTGCCGGTGTCTGAAGCTGAAGAGAACAAACTCAAGAGTCTCTTCGAAGCTGCCATCGTGATGCGCAACAGCGAAGATCAGAAGACTCTCTATGCCAATTTCAACTCGTTTGCTGTCGAAGTGTTCAAGTTGCTCAACGATGCGGCCGGCGTCGGTTTCACCTCCATGAGCCACTCCGGCAACCCTGTGCCGGTGTTTGCTGTCGGTGTCGGTGCTGAGAAATTCCGCTCGCTCAACAACAACTGCAATCTCCCCAAGTTGATCCTCGAGGTCGCAGGTCTTGAAAAATGATAATATAGGAACTTGTTGCATAACAAATGTCGCCATGTCGCTGACATTTGTTATGCGACGGGTTTTAAGGCTTCATCATGTAGCCCAGACCCGAACGATTGATTAGGTGGCCCCCGAGGTCACCTAATTTTTTGCGCAGACGCGAGATGTTGGTATCGACGATGCGGTCGTTCGATTTTTCGAGATCGTCTTTCCAGACATTCTTATAGATCTCTGCGCGTGTCACATAGTTGTTGACATTCTTGAGAAGCATCTCAAGGATGGCATATTCGGTCTTTGTCAGGGTCAGCACGGTGTCGTTGTCGGTGACACGCTTGGTCAGAAGATCGAGCTTGAGCGAGTGAAACTCGATGGTGGTGCCTTGCTTGGCTTCGCCGACAAATCGCGCGTGACGTCGTATGACAGCCTTCGACCTGGCCACAAGCTCGCGGAGTGAGAACGGTTTGACTATATAGTCGTCGGCGCCGGCGTCAAGCGACTCGATGATCAGCCGCTCGCTGTCGTGCATCGAGCAGATGATAAAGCCTATATGAGCTGTCATCGGATTGCTTTTTATCTCACCTAAAAGGCGCATCCCCGTGTATTCGCAGTCCATGGCGTCGGCGATGATGAGCCTTACGCCTGAAAGATCCGCGCCGGCAGCCGAAGCTGCATCGTTATATATCGTCACATCATATCCCTCGCTGCTGAGATTCATGCTCAGCAGCGAGGTAATGTTTTCGTCGTTGTCGACAATTGCTATTTTACCGAGGGCGGTTACTGACATAGTTGTTTTCCGTATATCGAAACTAATGCAAATATAGCGAAAACGTATTTGTCAACGGCGTCAGTAACCGATTTGTGTCAGATTTGTTTTTAAAACTTATTGTTTATTGGCGAGTGTCACGCTTTCGAGTGTCGGAATTGATCGCGGATCGTGTCTACGACGTTGATGATATAGTCGCCGGTCTTCTCCAGGTCGCCGACAATATCCATGTAGTAGATGCCCGCCTGATACTCGTAGTGCTTGTTGTTGATGTTCTCGATGTTGGTGCTCCGGAGCACGTTTCTCATGTTGTTGATCTCGCGTTCCTTGTTGTACGAGTCGATGAGTTTGCGTTCGCCGACGTTCTCGATGTCGTGGAGCTGGTCGATCATCATCTTCATCGCAGCCTTCACATCGGCATACATTGCATCGATATTATGATAGATCTCCTCGTTGAAGCTGGCGTTGCTCTGCTGCTTGCGTTCGAGGATCTTACCGATGCCCATGCAGCAGTCGGCGATGCTTTCGATTTCGCTGATGATGTTGAGCATGGCGGCGATATGGAGCTTACCTTCGTTAGACAGGCGCCCTTCTGCACATCGGTTGAGATAGTGGGCGATTTCGATTTCCATGCGGTCGGAGATGTCTTCGTATTTCTCCAGACGTGAATAGAGCTTGGTGAATTCTTCGCTGCGCTCCTTGGTGTGGAGCAGGTTCTGCGCGATGTCCATCATGCGGCCGACGCGCTCGGCGTAGAGTGCCATCTCTTTTTCGGCCTGGGCGATGTTGAGTTCTGATGCGTTGAGCAGACCGCGGGAGATAAATTTGAGGGTGAATTCCTCGTCTTCGCCGTGTTTGGCCGGTACAAGACGCTCGACGATCTTGACATAGAGCTTCGTGAACCAGATCATTATCGACAGGTTGACAAGATTGAATGTTGTGTGGAAGATCGACAGTCCGAACGACACACTCATCTGCATCTTGGCGATGCTTGCAAGCACGTCGTGACCTTGCGGAAGTGAATTGTCAAACAGGTGGTTGTAGATCTCAGGATTGGTGAGCTCAAGGTTGGTCACATAGCGGTAGAGCTGTGTTGGATCGCCTTGGCCGATAGCTTCGGTGAGCCATGCGTTGAAGTCGGCAAACGGCACGAAGATACAAAGACACCATAGAGTGCCGAGAAGGTTGAATAGAAGGTGACCCATCGCCGTCCGCTTGGCTGCCGTGTTACCGCTCAGCGACGCCAGGATAGGAGTGATAGTCGTGCCTATGTTGCTGCCGAGCACCAGTGCACAGGCGAGGTCAAATGTGATCCATCCCTTGCTGCACATGATCAGCGTGATCGCAAATGTTGCTGCCGACGACTGTATGACCATCGTTAGCACGAGGCCGACAAGAGCGAAGATCAGTATCGATCCGATGCCCATCGACGTGTAGTTCTTTAGCACGGCAAACATTTCGGGATTGCTCTGCAGGTCGGGGACGTTGGCGCTGATCTGGGCAAGACCCATAAATAAGAAAGCGAAGCCGATCAGGAATTCTCCCATCGATTTCGCTTTGCTTTTATTAGTAAAAAGAAGCACGACTGCCAGACCGATCAGCGGAAGCGTCACCGACGCTATATCCATCTTGAACCCGAACAAGGCGATGATCCATGCCGTGAATGTAGTGCCGACGTTGGCGCCCATGATCACTGCCATTGATTGTGCGAGAGTCATAAGGCCGGCGTTTACAAAGCTGACGACCATCACTGTCGATGCCGACGAACTTTGTATCAGCGCTGTGATAGCGCATCCGGTCAGTGTGCCCGTAAAACGATTTTTTGTCATTGCTGAGAGGATGCCGCGCAGACGGTCGCCTGCGGCTTTCTGCAATCCTTCGCTCATCACCTTCATGCCATAGAGGAAGAGTCCGACGGCACCGAGAAGGCAGAGAAAATTGAGTATGCTATAATCCATTGGTGAATATATTGTTTCAGACGTATGGTTGCAAGTCCGTTGCAAAGATATGAACTTTAAGATATATGTGGCAAATTTTTTTTGACTGCAGATATTCCTGCATGCGATTTTATTCAGTTTGTAACATTCATTCCAATGCTCACAACACCCAAAAATCACGCCAAAAACACAATTGTAACAATTTTGTATCAATTACCCTTAGATTTAAAATGCTGTATAACAGAGTGGTAGCGTGAATTTGTCGAAAAGTTTGTAGATTTCACAGATTTTAACATAAAAACTCTTGACAAATCGAAAATCGGTTGTAGA
>CAJUMR010000010.1 GCA_910587475.1 uncultured Muribaculaceae bacterium | reverse complement strand
CCGGAGATGTCGAAGAAGCGGTCAAAGAAGTCTTTGAGCTTCGCGATGACTGATTTCTTCTTTTCTGCGCGCTTTGCGCCGGCTCCTCCGAATAAGCCCATTGGCGGAAGTATCTCGGCAATGGCGGTGCCGCTCTCTTTTACTCCACCCTCGCGGAACGACTGGGAAACAAAGTCGAGTGTCTGCTCACGTTTGAGCATTTCTGATGTGATGATGTTTTCAATCTGTTGTAGTTGGCTCTGACGCACAAATTCATGCCATTGGTCGTGGACATCGTTTTCGGGCGTATGCCTCTCGATGAAGTCCTCAATCAGTTCTTTCTTGTTACGCAGATCAGGCGATGCCTCAACTGATTTCATTGCCTTTATTATTATCTCGCGGTCATGGTTCTCATCTCCGTCAAGTTGCCCTACAAGGAACAGGATGTAGTCTATATTGATTTCAATAGACTTCATCAGTTCCATCTCGAAAACAAGGTCATCATTGATGTTTGTCAGCTCACCTTTTTTCGGACGGTATTTGTCGTGAAGCTCATTGTAGAAGCCTCGGTAATCGACAAAATCATCGTCTGAAATGATGTGATTGTTTTCAAATTCATCGAAGGTTACAAGGATATTAAAGGCTCGGAGTATAGTGCCAAATAGCTTGATAAACTCTTTCTCAGCTACTTCTCCAAGTATCGGAGTACCGAGAGGGTATTTAGCGAGAAGTTCCTCAATAAGCTCTTTCCAACCGGGATGATGTTTCCCCTGCTCATCATCATAGCCGAAGAAATAGTCATCAAAAGTCTTCAACAGAATCAGTCCGGCGGCATCTTTGTTGCCGAAAAGCTGGAGACAGTCGTTGGTAGCCTTTTCGAGATTACGGAAACAGACTATATTGCCGTGGTCTTTGATGGAGTTGAGTATTCGGTTGGTGCGCGAATAGGCTTGCAACAATCCGTGATAACGAAGGTTCTTGTCAACCCATAGCGTGTTGAGTGTTGTTGCATCGAAGCCTGTGAGGAACATATTCACCACAATGAGCAAATCGACTTCGCGGTTCTTCATGCGAAGCGACAGGTCTTTGTAGTAATTCTGGAATTTATCGGCTGAAGTGTCGTAGCTTGTGCCAAACATATCGTTATAGCCCTCAATGCACGATTCAAGAAAGTCGCGACTCGACTGGTCGAGTCCTTCGGTATCTTCAGGAGATTCGTCTTCTGTGTCAACGTTAGGCGAGTAGCTGAAGATAGTTGCGATTTTAAGCCGCTTGTCGGGCGGCAGAAGTTCATTTTGCTTTTGCAACTCTGTGTAATAGAGTTTGACAAACGGTATGGAGGAGACTGCGAAGATAGAATTGAAGCCTGTGAGCCGTGTTTTGGCTTTAACCTCTTTTACTTTGTTGCGGTCTTTGGCTGTCGCCACTTCTCCGACATTGGTCAATTTGGAGAAAGTGTAGCTGCGGGCATCACGGCGAGTTTTCTGTGCAAAGTGCTCCATGATGTATTTCGATACCAGAGAGATGCGCTCCGGAGCCATCAATGCTCGCTCTCGGTCAATATTGCTTACCTGTTCATCGAGTATTTCATCTTCCTCACGCATGGTGCGGATATAGTCGACCTTAAACGGCAAAACGTTTTGGTCGCGGATGGCATCGACTATCGTATAGCTATGGAGTTGGTCTCCAAAAGCACCCTCGGTAGTTGTGAACTCGACATTGCGTATTGCTCCGGCATTGTCGGGAAATATCGGTGTGCCGGTGAAGCCGAACATGTGATATTTCTTAAACTTCTTGATGATAGCCTTGTGCATATCGCCAAATTGCGAGCGGTGACACTCATCGAAAATCAAGACAGTATGTTGACCGTAAACCTTATGTTGCGGATTGCGGGCTATGAAATTGGAGAGCTTCTGAATGGTGGTGATGATGATTCGGGCGTTCGGGTCGTCGAGTTGCTTTTTCAATACAGCGGTCGATCCGTTGGAATTGGCCGCGCCTTTCTCAAAGCGGTCATACTCTTTCATCGTCTGATAGTCGAGGTCTTTACGGTCAACGACAAACAGCACCTTGTCAATCTCATCAAGCCGTGATGCAAGCCGCGCGGTCTTGAAAGATGTTAGGGTCTTGCCTGAACCGGTTGTATGCCAAATATAGCCACCTCCTTCACGCTTACCGTATGTCTTGGCATTGGTTGATGTTTTGATACGTAGCAGAATTTCTTCCGTGGCAGCGATCTGGTATGGGCGCATCACCAGCAAAAGATTCTCCGACGTGAATACACAATATTTGGTGAGAATGTTTAGTAGGGTATGCTTTGAGAAGAACGTTTGAGTGAAGTCCATCAGGTCATAAACAGGCTCATTGCTCTTGGTAGCCCAATAGGACGTGAATTCAAACGAGTTTGAGGTTTGCTTCTTCCCTTTTCCTTTACCGTTTTTCTGATTTGCTTTGCTGACGGCATCGCGCGTGGTATTGCTGTAATACTTAGTCAGGGTGCCGTTGGAAATTACGAATATCTGCACAAACTCATATAACCCGCTTCCCGCCCAAAACGAATCGCGCTGATAGCGGTCAATTTGGTTGAAAGCATCCTTTATGCTCACACCGCGTCGCTTTAGCTCAACATGCACGAGTGGCAGACCGTTGACGAGTATGGTCACATCATAACGGTTGTCAAACGCTCCACCCTCCGGCACATACTGGTTGATGACTTGCAGCGAATTATTGTGGATGTTTATTTTGTCAATAAGTGATATATTGACAAGTGACCCGTCAGGGCGTGTCCAAGCCTTGACATTGTCCTCCTGTATGGTTTTGGTTTTCTCGACGATACCCATATTGGGGTTACCGATATATTCGTTGAAGAAATCAGCCCATTCTTTATCCTCGAAAATAATATTGTTGAGCCGTTCAATTTGGAGGCGGAGGTTTGCAACCAACTCTTTTTCGGAGGTGATTGTCAAATGCTCGTATGCCTGGCGAGTGAGACGCTTGATGAAGTCGCTCTCCATCTCCGCTTCACTCTGATATTGTGCGGCACTATAATAACCCGGCTCGAATTCGGCTACAACGGTCGTTTCCGGATTCTCGCTGATAAGGTTGTAATTCGTCATAGTTGTTTATTTTAAGGTCTTTAAAGTAGTTAAAGTCATTAAGAACATTACGTCATCGGTAGCCTCTCTTCGCTTGTCTGAGTGCGGTCATCCTTTCTGAAAAACCTCCTTTTTCAAGAAAGTCCTTTTCTAATCGTTCCAATTGTTTGAAGAGCAGATAATCAGTCTGATTGATCAGAATAATTGCCATATTAGCTATTGTCTCTGCCGGGCGAGTGGCGGTCAAATTCATAAAAAATGCGGCATCGTTATGCTCTCTTCCTAATTTTCGCATCGTTTCATATTCAATGCTTCCTTTTTCCCATTGGCGATGATGTCGTGTTTTGAGATAGTCCTCATAATCTTCAAGCAATTCTTTTAGGCTGGCTTTGGCGACATTCACCAATTTTATTTCGGTTTTAGCCGAAGTTGATGAAGCTGCGCATCCCTCTATTATGTTTTGCTTACCGCTGCGGGCTGCTTGAACCATCTGGTCAACGGTTCTGTCTCTTTTTGAGAGGAAACGAGCGCAGAAGTCAAAGGTAATCTGAAATATCACATCCGCTTTCTGATAGCTCAAAAGATTTTTGTAATTGCCGGTGCGCGGTATCAATTCATTCATGCTGATAGTTGTTTGAAAGTCAGTAGCTTGTTGCGGTAATATTCATATTGCTCCTTGACGGCGGCTATCTCTGCCGGAAGACCATTTGTGAGGTCATTCACCAATGTTTCGAACCGGTCAAGGATAGCAACTATCTTCTCTTGAAGTTCGATAGGAGGTATTGGGATAAGAATTGAATTCAAGTTCTCTTGATTCAACTTAGGTTGGGCACCTCCTGAAACGTATCTACTCACGTCAATCATATTGAAATAGTATTCAACATACCGTCTTGTGACATTATTAGCAAACTTGAGTACATGAGCATGATTATTAACCCAATTTTTACCTTTAATAGAGAACGCAATTGGTGTACTCCTTGCAAGTAGGTTTGCACCATCTTCGGAAATCAATAAGAAATCACCATCAAAAATATAGTCTTTAACGTAATCAACAATTCCCGATGCACCATAGTAGGGTATACTGCCCTTTATACGCTTTGACGATGTAATTGGCTTGCGTAATCGGTCCATATTCTCAGCAATCTCGCCCATAGTTTTCCAAGTAATTTTATAACTATGCCCCCCCCCAGGTAGTTACGTCATTCATCTTTTGCTCACCATCGGTCACGTCGGCGCAGCCGGCGGGATTGAAGGTGAGTAAAAGATTGCGATAATATTCATATTGCTCTTTACGCGCTTGCAGCTCCGCTTGCAGCTCCGCTTGCAGCTCCGCTGCGTAGTCCGCGAAGCGGTCGAGAATTTTTACAATTTCCTCCTGTACCTCAATGGGCGGTATTGGAACAATTAGACTTCCAACCTTGACAGTGTTTATCGTAGGAACTCCACCCTCACTTTGAAGTTCTTTTATTTTTTCCTCAATATGTTTTAGGTAATAAAAAAGGAATGGCACATATATTTCTTGGGCAAAAGGAATTACAGAGAAACATTTATCATTAAGATAAAAATCTTCTTTTATAAAACTCACAAAACCTGCATAAGCTCCAACACGCGATATTGTAATAGTATTAGCTTGACGATTAGATTTGTGGTACATACCCATTGGTGTTTGTCCACCGCTTATTATGGGATAGATTCCTTCCTCTGAGGCATCTTTTTTTGTGATGCCTTTACCGGTTTTGATTTCACACAAATCACGAAGTGGTTTAAATGGTACTCCATCTGGGCACAGGCAGTCGATTAGTTCTTGTAGTTTGCTCATATTGGTGTCAGTCGTTTTGTTCGTAATAGTAGGAATAGTCAATTCCTTTCATAAACATCTCGCGGTCATCGATATCGGGCGTTAATGCCTGTTCAACTAAAATCTTGATGTGGGAGGCGTTGGATACGCTTTCGCGCATTGCTGCGAGATATTCGTTTTTGTCAATCTGACTCCAGTCAACGCATTTCTTTAGCGAACGTTTGAGCATAAGGTCAAGCCAAATGTGTGTACTTCTGCCGTTGCCCTCCATGAATGGATGGGCCACATTCATCTCTACGTATTTATCCATGATTTCATCGAATGTGGTTTCGGGCATTCGCTCAATCGTTTGCAAAGTTTCAGGAAAGTGCATGCAGTTGGCAAATGTAAAACCTCCTTTAGAGATGTTTTTTGAACGTATCTGTCCTGCAAATTCATATAGTCCTCCGAAAATATAGGCATGAATCTGTTGAAGACATTTGACACTGCCGGGTTCAAGTTCCTTCAAAATTCCGGACTCAAAAAGATCGTAAGCCTTTTTGCGGCTGCGACCGTCGATTGTGTTTTCGCTGTAGGTAAACCAATCAAGAAAGCCCATGCCCTTGTTGCGGGGTATTTCCTTGGCGAGTAGCGTAACACTCTCGGCATCAAGCATATCGGTCGATCTGGATTTTCCGTCAGGTGCTTTTATTTTCAACTGGTTAGTAGCGCTAACCAGTTGGTGGTTCTGCTTTTTCAGCTTAGTTTTCAGATATTTCCAATAGTTGCGTGTCTTGGAGTAATCATCTTCGTCGTTGAAAATGGCAATGATATCCAATACCGAAAACCACCATTTGGAATTTTCTTCATCCCAAACAGCCCTCACTGCGCGGTTGTTGTAGAACCTTATGGATATTTTGTCGCTCATACCGTTTCGGCTTCGAGTTCTTTGATGATAGTGTCGATTTCTGCCCGGAGCTTGTTTTCATGCTCGACAATGCGGGCTATGCGTTCGTTCAGTTCTTTGATGTCGGTCTGAGGGCGGGTGTCCTCGGCTTCTACATAGGAGCTGACTGAGAGGTTGTAGCCGTTTTTGGCAATTGTAGTGTTGTCAACGAGCTCAGAGAAGTGCTTGACTTCCTTGCGCTCGGCATATTCGGCAACAATAGCCTCTATATTTTCCGGCGAGAGTTTGTTTTTATTGCCCTCATGAACAAAGAGCTGAGATGCATCTATGAATAGGGTCTTGTTCTCTTTTTTCGACTTTTTAAGTACGATGATACAGGTTGCGATGGTCACGCCGAAAAAAAGGTTTGGTGGCAGCTGGATGACTGTATCAACATAGTTGTTGTCAATCAGATATTGGCGTATCTTCTGCTCTTTGCCTCCGCGATATAGTACGCCGGGAAATTCGACGATGGCAGCAGTCCCTTCGGTCGAGAGCCATGCGAGCATGTGCATGGTAAAAGCGAGGTCACTCTTGCTTTTGGGAGCAAGAACACCGGCCGGGGCAAATCGGGGGTCATTGATAAGCAACGGGTTGTCTTCGCCAATCCATTTGGTCGAATACGGTGGATTGCTGACTATGGCATCAAACGGTTCTTCATCCCAATGATATGGTTCTAAGAGCGTATCGCCATTTTGGATGTCAAACTTATTGTAGTTGATGTTGTGGAGGAACATATTGATGCGGCAGAGGTTATAGGTGGTGATGTTCAGCTCTTGTCCGAAGAAGCCTTGTTTCACATTGTCTGCCCCAAGTATTTTGGCGAATTTAAGCAGCAATGATCCGGATCCGCAAGCCGGATCATAAACCTTATTGACCCATTGGCGGTTGTGGCTGACGATGCGGGCAAGCAGTTCGCTGACCTCCTGAGGAGTGTAGTATTCGCCACCGCTCTTTCCGGCATTTGAGGCATACATCGCCATGAGGTATTCATATGCGTCGCCGAAAAGGTCGATCTGATTATCCTCATAGTCGCCTTTGAGGTCGATGCCTCCTATGTTGTTGAGAATTTTGGTGAGTTGCTCATTTCGCTTCTCTACAGTTCCTCCGAGTTTGTTGGAATTGACATCAATATCAGCAAACAGTCCTTTCAGGTCATCCTCGCTCTCTGTGCCGACAGCAGATGCCTCAATGCTCTTGAAGATTTCAGAGAGTGTAACATTGAGGTTCGGGTCGCTTTTGGCTCGCTTGCGCACGTTGCAGAATAGTTGCGAGGGTAGAATGAAGAACCCCTTTTCTTTAACGAGGTCTGTTCTTGCATCGTCAGTTATCATTTCATCGGAGAATGTGGCGTAGTCAAAGTCGGTATCGCCGGCTTCGCGTTGCATCTTATTGATATAAGTTGTTATGTTCTCCGAAATAAAGCGGTAGAACAATATGCCAAGTATGTATGACTTGAAATCCCAGCCATCGACCGAGTTGCGGAGGTCTTCGGCTGTAGCCCATATTGCTTTAAAAAGTTCTTGTTTCTGTTGGGTGCTTGTCGCCATTGGAGTGCTGTTTTGGGGATGGATTATAGGTGATCAGGAGGTCGGAATTATTCAGGAGAGCGCAGCGAAATCGGGGATGAAATTTGGGTTTGCTCCTTGTCCACTTTTTTTGTAATTTTGTACAAAAATAGTCAACTTTGTGCTATTGCACAAATATTTCCAAGATAACTTAATAAGTGAAATGACTGATAATATCTCCAATATAAGCTCTCCCGACAAGCAACTTTTTATCGAGACTTACGGCTGTCAGATGAATGTGGCCGATTCTGAGGTTGTGGCATCAATAATGGGAATGGCAGGATATGCCATTTCGGAAGATATAGCTCAAGCTGATGCTATACTGCTGAATACTTGTTCGATACGCGATAATGCCGAGCAGAAAATCGTGAGCCGGCTTCAATATCTCGCCTCTCTTCGCCGCAAGAAATCGGGACGTCTGATCATAGGCGTGATCGGGTGCATGGCCGAGCGTGTGCGCGACCGTCTGCTCGACGAGTATGGTGTCGACGTGGTCGCCGGTCCTGACGCATATCTCGATCTTCCGGCTCTCTTTGCTGCAGCGGAGGCCGGCGAGAAAGCGATCAATGTCGACCTGAGCACTACCGAAACTTACCGGGAGGTGATTCCGGCGCGCATCGGTGGTAACACTGTCAGCGGATTTATAAGCATAATGAGAGGTTGCAACAATTTCTGTTCGTACTGCATTGTGCCTTACACTCGAGGACGCGAACGCAGCCGTCCGGCAGAGAGCATTCTCCGCGAACTTGCCGACCTGAGGGCCAAGGGGTTCAAGGAGGTGACATTGCTCGGACAGAATGTCAACAGCTACAATTACACTGACGCCGACGGCGTGGCTGTCAGCTTCGCTCAACTCCTTGCCATGGTGGCAGAAGCGGCTCCCGACATGAGAGTGCGTTTCACGACGTCGCATCCCAAGGATATGAGCGATGATACGATTGCTGTGATCGCTTCGCACGACAATATCTGCAACCACATTCATCTTCCCGTTCAGTCAGGCAGCAATTCGGTGCTGAAAGCCATGAACCGAAAATACACCCGCGAGTGGTATCTCGACAGGATTGCAGCGATCCGCAAGGCAATTCCCGACTGCGGCATATCGTCGGATCTTTTCACCGGCTTCCACAATGAGTCTGAGGAAGATTTCGAGCAGACGCTTAGCCTGATGCGTGAGGTGGGCTTTGATTCGTCGTTTATGTTCAAATACTCGGAGCGCCCCGGCACACTGGCTTCGCGCACGATGCCTGACAATGTTCCCGAGGATGTCAAGATCGACCGTCTCAACCGCATGATCGCTTTGCAGAACGAGTTGTCGCTCGAGTCAAACCGACGCGACATCGGCAAAGTTTTTGATGTGCTTGTCGAGGGTGCCGCCAAGAGGTCGGCCGAGCAGCGCGTGGGCCGCAACCAGCAGAACAAGACCTGTGTGTTTCCGCGAGGCGATTTCCGCATCGGCGACACAGTCAAAGTGCGAGTCGTCGATGTAAGCTCAGCGACGCTTATCTGCGAGTTGGCTTAAGAGTCAGTCCCATAATATATTTAAACGCAGTAGGACGGAGGAAGTTTGACCATCGCCTGGCCACCCATTGGCATCTTTGTCCGTATTCTTCGGTCGTGTACGTCAAGTACATTCCCTCATCACACGAACAAATCTGCTCAATGGCTGACCGCCTCTGCGTTAACTATATTATGGGACTGGCTCTAAGGGGTTTGGTCGAGGGATTGTTTGATCCGGTAGGCTTCTTTTCCGCCTTCGTCCCAGACGTTGAACAGTGCTTGCTCGACGGGCGAGATGATGAAACCGTCGGGTTTGTACTGTGGTGATGGGAAATCGAGATCATTGATGCCGGGCAGTCGTTGCTCCTGAAGAACAAGACCGGTGAAGGGTTCGTCGCCAAACCGGACGTTGTCGAGCAGAAGTCTCACATATTTGTCTTTGTCGAGCATTGCGTCATCGGTCAGTGCTATTTTCAAAAGCATGGCCGGATGACCGTATTTCCGCAGATAGACACCGATGATGTTTTTGTAAGACAGGAAGGGGTGGAGCCAGTTGGCCTTGAGCTGATAGATCACGGCTGTGTCGGCGTTAGCGTAAGCTGTCATATCGTCGAGCGCGACAACATCGATCAGCGGTCTGACATCGAGGGCGAGATCGTTGCGGTTGAAACGCAATTCGTCCTCGACTACGCGTCCCTTGCGTATCACTTGCTTACGGCTTTTGAAGTCGATCTGCGGATAGAGGAACACGGCCTTTGCATCGGCTGATTCTATGCCGACCGGATAAATCTCTTCGCCTGAAGGGTAGGCGGGATTGATGAAGGCATCTAAGCCTGCTCGACCGCGCATGTCGAGGAGCCGGAAGCTGTCGGGCGCAGTGATGGTGACGTCGTGTTTCGACAGGTCGAGGCTGTAGCGGTCGAAGTCCGACAGCTGTGCCGGGGCATCGTTGTCATTATTGCTGTGAGCCAGTGCCGACAGGCTCAATAATGCGCTTACTGTAATCGTTATTATCGCTTTCATATAATTGAACGTTTGATTTGCATTTCTTTTCTTCTCGTTGTATCTCCCATACTTTGTTGAGTAATTCCTCGCCACCGATGTCGCGGACGTTGTTGTCGAGCAGGGCGGCACCGAGCGGAGAGAATCTTATGCCTCCGCGGCAGTAGGATGTCGAAAACTGCAGATCGTTTTTACCGACTGTCTTCTTCTCGCCCTTGACTAAATCCTTGTTGGGTTTATTGCCGAAACTGATGTTGTCGAGTAGTGTCTTGATATACATGTCCTTGTCTTTAAGGCCGTTGTCGGTCAATGCGATTTTGAAAAGGAGGGCAGGATGGGCGTATTTGCGCATATAGACACCGATCATGTGCTCATAGCGGTCGAGGTAGGGGGCGTCGTTGATGTCGTAGCTGTAGATCACAACGGTGTCGGCGTTGGAATAGGCTGACATGTCTTTTTCAGCGATGATATTGATCAGCGGAGCAATGTCGATGCCCGGATCGTGGTGGGCGGCCCGGAGATCGCCTTGAATGTTGTGGCCGAGCCGGAGGACGCTGGTGTTGTCGAACACGAAAACAAGAGGCCACAGGATCACAGCATCGTGAGAGTCATTTTCGAGACCTACGCAGTTGATCGTTACGCTGGGATATGATCTGAAGGTTGTGCGGCCTCTCATGTCGATCGATTTGAAGCCTTCCGGGGCTGAGATGCTGATGTCAAAATCTCTTAGCTCTGAGATGTACTTTTTCATGCGCGCATCTTCGTCGGCTCCGACAAATGTCGTGTCGTTGAGACTTAAAAAATTTGCGGTTGACGTCCGCGCAAAAATAGGAAGTGCGGAAGCTGACAGCAATGTCATAAGTAGTAATTTTTTCATGTGTCTGAGGTTGTTGGTTACGGTGCAAATTTACGACCAGAATGATAGCTGTGCAAATTTTTGGCCGTCAAAATGTGTTACATGGCGTATTGTATGTATTTGTAATTCAGTCGGTTGTGGCGATAGTTTGAGAAAAATTGTTACAGGCCGTTTCTTGCTTGGAAAACATCGAGAAAAATAGCTCGGTCGGGAGTGGATGATTGTTCGATGATGTGCTTGATGCGTGATCTTTCAGTGCGGAAAGATCCGTCGCTGGGATAGTGGAGCATGGCGACGATCGACTTTCCGGAGAAACCGGCGAAGAGCAGTAACATACATTGTTGCTGTCGTGCGGTCAGCTGTGGAAATTGTTCGCGAAACTTCGTCATGATGTTGTCGCGGTAAGAGTTGACAAACTGTTCGATCTCGTCGGAGACTTCTTTGGAATTGAGATTGTCGACAAATCGAGCGGCATTTTTGCCGAATATGCTGTGATTTTCGTCTGATGACGGGGCGTTCTGCCGCAATTCACATAGCTTGTTTATCAGGCTGTAAGGATGAAGTTTTGCATCTGAAGCAAGTCTCAAACGGTCGATGTCGTTGACCAGCGACAGTATCTGCAGCTGTTTTCCCTGCAAGCGTCGGGAGTAGAGCAGATAAATTGCTATCACCGAAACAAAGAGAACAGCTACGGCGGCGATGAGAAAGTTGATGTGCCGACGTGAAGATTTTTCGGCAAGAATGTGATTGTCAATTTCAGTGCGGTAATATTGATCGACAAGTTTTGTATATGGGTTAGTGAGAAAATGAGTTCTGAAACTTTTGTCAATCCTCTGGAAACTGTCCTCCGGCCATGCGATCCGTTCGATGATCATGTCGAGTACGGAGTCGTTGATCTGGCGTTGATTATCATGTGCAGATTTGCCGTTGCCATGGGTGCGATTATTTTCAACTTTGCCGCCAATGATAATTATTTCTTGGGGATTGTCAGCTGATTTTTGAGGTCGTTGTCGAGCGGTTTGTTTTATTGCATCGTCTGCTGATTTGACAAATTCGTGGCGAGTTATGAAATGGAGGCTCAGAGTTGATACTGCCATGTTGTATTCAATCAATGCGGTGCGATCGCTGACAGAGTCGACAATGCCTCTAATTCCTAACAGTAGCTGCAAGGCGAGTGAATCCTGCCCGAGTGAGCAAAATTGCCGGGCTGCGATACTGGTCGAACTAACAGATTTGTCTATCATGCCGGCGTCCATGTAGTGGCGTGATGCAAGGAGGTAGTTTTCTGTACTTTTATTAAAATCGTTGACAATGGAATAAAGAGATGCAATGGCAGAGTAAGATTTTGCCAGATATATCGTGTCGTTGAGTCGATTGGCCAGATCGACGGCACTCCTAAGTGCAATGAAACAGCTGTTGACGTCGCGGTCGTAAATAGGTTTTTGGAAGTTAAAGTACTTTCCATAAAGGTATTGGCTCTGCCATTCAAGCCTGTCGCCGCGTCCCCGATAAAAATCAATAGCAACTTCAAGCAGCGAATCATTGAATACGAAAGGCATAGAGCGTTCGTCGATTTTAGACGTCAGCAGGGCGCAGCGAGCCATTATTTCCGCTGAAACGCCTTTCCGGTCAATGCTGTCGAGCAGCCGGCGTGCAGAGTCGGTTTCAGAAGCTTCGATCAGAGAATCGATCCGCACAAGCAGATCGTCAACAGGCGATTTGCTTGTGCAGGAACCGATTAATGCAAATGAAATAATGATTATGTACAGCAGTTTTTTCATGCTTTTCCGGGGATTCCGTTGTAAGGAAATTTTTATCGTGCGTTGCGGGCGGCGGCGGGGATTATCTCGGATAGGGTGGGATGGCCATGGACGAGTTCGTCGGCCAATTCTTCGCGTGTGGTCATGCCGAACATCAGAGCCGCAACTTCAGCGATGAGATCGGAAGCGTGTGGACCAATTATGTGGCAGCCGAGTATAAATCCGCTTTCGCGTGCAAAGATAATTTTTATCGTGCCGTCGGCTTCGCCCATTGCAAGGGCTTTGCCGTTGGACGCATACGATGCTTTGCCGATCATTATGTCATAGTCTTTAGCTTTGGCCTGGTCTTCGGTCAACCCGACCATTGCTGCTTCGGGCTGAGTGAAGACAGCCGACGGTATCACGTCGAGGTTGACATCGCTGCCGATGGCTCGCCGGGCTTGTGCGGCAGCGGCGTGGGCGAGCATGCACAGGCCGTTGACGTCGCCGACGGCATAGATGCCGCTGACCGATGTCTGCATAAGTTCGTCGACTTTGATGAAACCCCGGCTGTCAAGTTCGATGCCGGCTTCTTCAGCCCCCGACGGGATCACGGGGCGGCGGCCGACGGCCATAATGGCGAGGTCGGCTTCAATGGAATCGTGACCGCGCTTAGCTTCATAGTTGATGCGCAGACCCTGTTCGATCGAAGTCACCCGTGCCGAAGTTACGAATTTGATGCCGCGCCGCGACAGCATTGTGCGCAAGCGTTTGGCTATCTCGCTGTCGAACGGCGGCAGTATCTCCTTGCAGTATTCGATGACTGTCACTTCGCGGCCGAATGCTGAGATGATCGAAGCAAATTCGAGTCCGATGACACCGCCCCCGATGATGGCGACTCTCTGCGGCAACTCTGTGAGCGAGAGGAATTCGTCGCTTGTGATGGCCAATGCTGCGCCGGGAATGTCGAGCGACGCCGGTTTAGAGCCTGTAGCGATGATGATGTGGTCGGCGGTGAGGTCTTCTCCGTTGACACTGATGATTTTGTCCTGTTTCAAAGTGGCTTCGCCATGGATGACCTCGACGTCGCGGAGCATTGTTTCGATGCCTTGGCGCAGCTGGTCGATGACCGAGTTGCTGCGTGCGGCGGTGCGGGAATAGTCGGGAGTCACCTGTCCGACATCAATGCCGAACTGTGATGCGGTCGAGATCAACAATAGGGCCGATGCCGCGGCACACAGACATTTGGTCGGTATGCACCCCCGGTTAAGGCAAGTGCCGCCCAGACGGTCGCGTTCAATCAGAATGACTTTTCGACCTGCGGCGGCGAGCTCGGCGGCCACTTCGTAGCCGCCGGGACCTCCTCCGATGATTATGAATTCAGTTTGTCGCATAGATCTTTCCATGTCGTTACCGGGTGAAGAGCCGCTTCGGTGTCGTCGGGATGTGACACCGGAGTGTCGTGGGGCGCCTGTATCACAGTGTCGGGCTCCGAGGCAGCCTCTGCGGCTATCCGGCGCATCACTTCGATGAAACTGTCGAGAGTCTCGCGGCTTTCGGTCTCTGTCGGCTCTATCATCAGAGACTCGTGGAACAGCAGCGGGAAATAGATTGTCGGTGCGTGGAAGCCGAAGTCGAGCAGGCGTTTGGCAACGTTGAGAGTGGTGACTCCGGTCGATTTGTCCTTGAGTCCGTCGAACACGAATTCGTGTTTGCACGGTCCGGCGATCGGCAGCTCATAGACGTCCTTCAGCCGGTTGAGCACGTAGTTGGCGTTGAGTGTGGCCAATGGCCCGACCTTCGCGATGTTTTCAGCTCCGAGCGAAAGAATGTAGGCCAAAGCCCTGATGTAGACGGTGAAATTGCCGAGCCAGCCGGATATGCGTCCGAGCGACGAGTCTTCGCTGACGACGTCAAATGTTCCGTCGGGAGTTTTGATGACGCGCGGATTTGGCAGGAATGGTTCGAGGCCTTTTCTGACACCTACCGGACCGGCGCCCGGACCGCCTCCGCCGTGAGGCGTTGAGAATGTCTTGTGGAGATTGATGTGCATTACGTCAAAGCCCATGTCGCCGGGGCGGGCGATGCCGAGCATAGGGTTGAGGTTGGCTCCGTCGTAGTACATCAGGCCACCGGCATCGTGGACGAGTCTTGCGATTTCGGGAATATTCTTTTCAAACATTCCGACGGTGTTGGGGTTGGTCATCATCATCGCTGCCACAGAACCGTTGAGTTTCGACCGCAGATCGTCGACATCGACAGTGCCGTCGGGTAAGCTTTTGACATCGACGACCTTGAAGCCTGCCACGGCAGCCGAGGCGGGGTTAGTGCCGTGGGCCGAGTCGGGTATGAGCACAGTGTCGCGTCCGTTGTCCTGTCGCGATTGGTGATAGGCCTTTATGACAAGCAGTCCCGTGAGTTCGCCGTGAGCTCCGGCAAAGGGGTTGAGCGTGAACTCGGCCATGCCTCCGATCTCGCTGAGATAGCGTTGCAGTTGCCAGTAGACGGCAAGCGCGCCTTGCACAGTCGATGATGGCTGGAACGGGTGGAGCGGGGCGATCGACGGCGAAGCGGCGAGTTCGTCGTTGATTTTAGGATTGTATTTCATCGTGCACGATCCCAGGGGGTAGAAACCGGTGTCGACGCCGAAGTTGTTGGTGCTTGAGTTGGTGTAGTGGCGCACAACGGTCGGTTCGTCGACTTCGGGGAGTCGCGGAGCATCCTTGCGGCGGCAGCTTTCGGGGAGTTCATCGATGTGACGGCCGAAGTCATTGCGCGGCAGGCTGTGACCGCGGCGACCGGGATGCGAATGTTCGAATATCAGTTTGTCGTAGAGTCGGCGGTTCATAGCTGGATGTTTTTAACAATTGAAATATAACGGTCCATGTCTTCTTTGGTCTGCATCTCGGTGACGGCGACAAGCAGTTCGCATTCGTCGATCTTCACTCCGGCGAGAATGCCTTGTCGGGCAGTCTCTTCGAGGATGATGTCGGCGTTGAGCGGGTCGGTGATGCGGAACACGGCTTCGTTGACAAACGGCATTTCGGGATACTTCAGTCTCATGCGTCCGGTTGCGGTCAGACCGTCGGCGAGATACCTCAGTCCGCCGAATCCGAGGTCGTTGATGCGTTTCAGCCCGTCGGCGCCGATAAGGGAGAGATACACGGCTGTGTGGAGGGCCATCAGTCCCTGGTTGGAGCAGATGTTTGATGTGGCTTTCTCGCGTCTGATGTGCTGTTCGCGGGCTTGCAGCGTGAGTACAAACACCCGTTGTCCGTTGCGGTCGGTAGTTGCTCCGACTATGCGTCCGGGCAATTTGCGCATCAGCGCTTTGGTCGTGCACATATATCCGAGATATGGACCGCCGAAGTTGAGAGGCATGCCCAATGACTGAGCGTCGCCGCAGACGATGTCAGCTCCGAGCGATGCCGGAGTCCTGAGCACTCCGAGGGTCGAAGCCTGGCAGTTCATGATCAGCAGAGCTTTGGCCGCATGACATGAGTCAGCCCATCCGTCGAACGGCTCTATGATGCCATAGTAGTTGGGATAGCCGACAATCACGCCGGCCACGTCGCCGGCCTGCAGCATAGCCTCGAATTCGGCGCGGTCGGTGATGCCTTCGTGCTCGGGAATAACTTCAAGAGCTATATCGTGGTATCGGGCGTATGTCGCCACGACTTCAGCGACAGCCGGATTGACGGTTGCTGAAATCAGCACGCGGCGCTTTTTGCGCGAACTGTTGACGGCCATTATCATGGCTTCGGCCGTGGCGGTCGCACCGTCGTACATCGAAGCGTTGCTGATCTCCATGCCGGTGAGTTCGCACATCATCGACTGGTATTCGAAAATGTACTGCAGAGTGCCTTGCGAGATTTCGGGCTGGTAAGGGGTGTAGGCAGTCAGAAATTCAGAACGCGACAGAATGGCATTGACAACAGCCGGAGTGTAGTGGTCGTAGTATCCTGCACCGGCAAAACAGACCATATGTCTGTTCTCGTTGCCGAGGCGGCTGAAATAGTCGCGGAGCTCTTTCTCGCACATTTCAGCGGGGAGGGCATAGGCCTGGCGCAGTTTCAATTCTTCGGGGACGTCGCTGTACAGATCGTCGAGCGACTTCGCACCGCAGGCAGCGAGCATTTCGCTGATGTCGGTGTCGGTATGAGGGAAAAATCTGTGGTCAGACATGACTGTCGTGCGATCAGTGTTTTTCGGCTTCGCAAAGTTTGGCGTAATCCTCGGGCGAAAGCAGAGAGTCGAGTTCGGAGGGGTCGCTCATCTCTACTTTGATGATCCAGTTGTTCATGGGGTCTTCGTTGACGAGCTTGGGATTGTCGATCAGTAGTTCGTTGATTTCGACAACCGATCCCGACACTGGAGAATAGAGATCAGAGGCCGCCTTGACGCTTTCGATCGCGCCGAAGTCTTCGCCTTTTGTGACGTCGTCGTCAGCTTCGGGCATGTCGACATAGACGACGTTGCCGAGCTGGCGGGCTGCATATTCAGAGATACCGATTGTGGCGATGTTGCCCTCGACGCGGGCATATTCATGGGTGGGAAGATAGTAAAGCATGATGTATGGTTTTTAGGGTTTATTTTTTATAATTAGGTGTATAGAAGCGTTTTTTGATTACTGTGGCAGGAAACACCTTGCGGCGCACCTTCACTTGCAGCCTTGTGCCTAATGCAGCGTGGTCGGCTGCGATCAGAGCCATGGCTATATTGCGGTCGAGCGATATGGAGTGATAGCCTGTGGTCACCGATCCGATGGTGTTGCCATCGGCGTCGAGAACTTCGTAGCCGTGGCGGGGAATGGCCTGACCTTCAACTTCGATGCCTACGATTTTACGCGCCGGGCCTTCGGCTTTCTGACTGATGAGCGCTTCGCGGCCGATGAACTCAGGTTTGTCGAGTTTGACAAATATGCCGAGCCCGGCTTCAAGCGGGGTGATGTCGTCGGCCAGTTCGTCGCCGTAGAGCGGCAGTCCGGTTTCGAAGCGCAGAGTGTCGCGGCATCCGAGTCCGCATGGTTGAACACCGGCGTCGATCAGGCGATTCCAGTAGTCCCTGATCACGTCGGCCGAGGCATAGATCTCGAAGCCGTCCTCGCCGGTGTAGCCGGTGCGGCTGACGATCATGTCGCCGATGGTCTTGAAAGTGTAGAAGCTGAGGTCGGCGGCGTCGATGCCGAGAATGTCGCTCATTGTTTTTTCGGCATCGGGCCCTTGCACGGCGAGTTCGCCCCAACGGTCGCTCTGGTTGTCGATGTCGACGTCGAAGTTTTCGGCGTGACGTTCGATCCACTGTACATCTTTGTCGATGTTGGATGCGTTGATCACGAGGAGATAATCGTTGTCGGCGCGTTTATAGACGAGGAGATCGTCGACAACTCCACCTTCGGGGTTGAGCATCATGCCGTAGAGTATCTTTCCGTCGGGCATGGCTGTGACATCGTTGGTGAAGATATGGTTGACAAAGCGTTGGGCATCGTTGCCTGTGACAACGACTTCACCCATATGTGAAACATCAAAGACTCCGCACTTATGGCGCACGGCCATGTGTTCCTGTTCGATTCCAGAGTATTGGATCGGCATGTCGAATCCCCCGAACGGGCTCATCAGTGCGCCGAGGCCGACGTGGAGATCGTGGAGGCATGTGGTTTTTAGATCTGTGGTCATGATATGATTGTGTTATTAAAGATTAAATCAATGAATTGCTTTGACGATAGTCCGGCGATAACCTGAGACACATCGGTTGACGAAAGAGCCTCTGCGACGTCTTCCGGCGTGAACTTTACGCCGCGCAGCCTGTCGAGCAGCGAGGAGTCGATGTCCGACAGAATGAAGAAATCGCCTTCGAGCCCGATGTCGTCGATGATGCGGCCCCTTAGCTTTATGCTCAACGAAAATTCGCCGCAGCCGTCGATCCGTTTGCAGAGATTGATGTCGGCATGCCTGCGTCGTCCGAAGATCCACGCCGGATTGTAGTACGATCGCTCGATCTGAGCGATCTCCTTTACCTGACTGTCGGTGAGCGTCAGTTCGGAGTCTGTCAGGTGATTGATTGCGTACCAGTGAAAGTCGTCGATCGACATGTCGAGGTGCTCGCTGAGCGTGGTGATGTGAGATGCGACCGATTGCACTTGTTTCGACTCGAGTTTCGATTTCGATGGGGTGATGGCGTTGGCCATGTGGCGCAGATCGGTGTCGTAGAGCATCGTGCCATGTACAATGCTTCGGCCCGGAATGTGGTAGAATGCGTTACCCGACACTTTTCGCCCGTCGATCATTATGTCGTTGCGCCCGGTGGCCGAGGCGTCGAGTCCGAGCGAGCGCAGCATGTCTGCGACCATGCCTGTGTAGCGGGAGAAGGTTATGGCAACGGTTTCCGACGGCGTGATATAGGAGAACATTATGTTGTGCATGTCGGCAAACACACATCCTCCACCGCTTTTGCGGCGGTAAAATTCGATGCCGTTGTCGTTGCAGTAGCCGAGGTTGACTTCAGTGTCGATACATTGGTTCCGTCCGAAAATGACGGTCGGCGACACTTGCCACGTGAAGAAATAATCGTCGGGCGGAAGCGAGGCGGCCACCCACTCCTCCATTGCGAGATAGAAGGGCAGTCGTCGGTTGATGCGGTCAGGCAGAGAAATATGTATCATGGCCTACATTCGAGATTATTTCAGTCGGCCAAATATAGATAAAATTTCGCGCACGTACAAAAATAACACGGTTAATTTTGTCGCAGCACGCCGGAGTATAGATGGAAAAGAGATGCCGCTGTTTTTGGAATGATGGATGACGGATGTTAATTTTGTAGTCGGGTAAACCAAGCGGATGCCGCAGTGGTTATAAACTTAAAACAACATTCGTCATCTGCATAATTCATCACCAGACGTGAAACCGAAAACTATCATACGAAACATATTTAAGGCCGTGCTTTTTGCGGTGTTTGCAATCGTGCTGCTTCTTGTCGGCACGGTTGTGGCGCTCTATTCTCCATGGCTGCAGGAAATGATCAGAGGCAAGATCGTTGAGCGGATGAATGCGCGTGAAGGTGTGGAGATGTCGCTCGACAGTTTCAAATTTGGCTTTCCGTTGAATGTCAGTCTCGGAGGCTTGAGCCTCGCCCAGAACGGTGATACGATCGTCGCAGCCTCGGAGTTGCGTACGTCGGTGGCTCTCTGGCCGCTGCTTAAAGGCGAAGCGGAGGTCGGCGAACTGGCGCTGAGTGACGGACGCTTCAGGCTTGGTGCGCCCGATTCGGCTATGTTCATGACCATTTCGGCCGACGAGCTTTCCCTGAGCCCTGTCAATGTCGAATTGGAGCGCATGGCTATCAACATCGAGCGCGGGGCGCTGAAAGGAGGGGTTGTCGACATGGTCATCTCTCCTGATACGGCATCCACATCGTCGGCCCCGTCAGAGCCGACAGATATGAGCATTGCGATCGGGTCGCTCCGACTCAGTGATTTTACATATAATATGAGATTGTTGCCTTCGATCGATTCGTTGGGGACAACGATCGAAGAAGGCATGCTGACCGACGGCTTGATCGACCTGAAGCAGCAGAAAGTGGATCTCGTGAAGTTCTGCGGACGCGGTCTGTCGGCAGCCTATATCGCACCTGATTCAGCGACTGTGGCGGCTACGCCTGTAGCGGCGAGCGCCGATACGGCCTCATCGGCGCCGTGGACCGTCGAGATCGACACAATATCGTTTACCGGATCAAAGGCTTTGTACACGACGCGCGGAGTCGTGCCGTCGCCCGGACTGGATTTTGCATACATTGCTGTCGATTCTCTCGATCTGACAGTCAGTGATTTCTATAATCAGGCGACCACTCTGCGACTGCCGGTAAGGCTTAAAGGTCGCGAGCGCTGCGGGGTGACACTCGTCGCAGACGGAACTTTTGCGCTGGATTCGACGGCCATGTATCTCGACTCCATGAAGGTGACGACGGCCACAACACAGCTCGATGCGACGATGATGATGGGTATGGGTGACTTGATGAACGATCCTGATCTGCCTGTCAGGCTCTCGGTCGAGGGCGGTTTGGGCATAGCGGATATGAAAAAAATGTTTCCGGCCTTCATGCCATATCTCATGACTGTCCCCGATGGCAATCAGCTGTATGCCGATGTGGACATCGCCGGAACGATGGGGCGGATTGACATTGACCGTCTCAAGTTGTTGCTCAATGGCTGTGTGTCGGTCTCCGGAAAGGGTTATGTCGGCAATCTGACAGATGCTGACAACCTGTTCGGCAATATAGCATTGACGGGCAATGTGATCAATCTCAACCGCATCAAAAACAGCCTTATGTCAAAGGATGCAGCCAAGGAATTCAATATACCGCGCATGACCATAGCCGGCAACGTTGCCATGAACTCTGGCTCTGTCAAGGGCAAGGTATCGGTCAAAACCGGAGGGGGCAGTCTTGCGCTCTACGGGCGGTGGAATTCGAGAGGCCGCGACTACAATGCGGCATTGAAAGTCGTCGATTTTCCGATCGAAACGTTTATGCCGGCTCTTGGGGCGGGCGATGTCACGGCGTCGCTCAAAGCCAACGGCCATGGCTATGACCCGTTTGACGCGACGATGAAAGCCGATGCAGCGGTAGTGGTGGAAAGCGCGCGTTATGCCGACTACACTTACCGCGACATCTATCTTACGGCAAAAATCGATGGCGGCCGCGGAGAAGTAGACCTTCACTCGGATAATCCCGATACGCAGATCCGTCTGAAAGCCGACGGCAATCTTGCCGAAGTGCCCTATAAATGGACATTGGATGCTACGGGCAATGATATCGATTTCCAGGCATTGAAATTCTCTGATATGGAGAGCTCGCTGTCATTCAGCGTATCCGGCGATGCGTCGATCGATCCCAAGGAAAATGTGATAGCAGCCGGACTGACTCTTCATGATCTTGAATTCAAGCAGCCCGCACGCAACATAGTGGTTTCCGATGTGCTGGCCAAACTCGCATCCAACGACTCGGTGACCGACGTTTCGCTTCATAACCGCGATCTTGTCATGCGTTTCAACAGCCCTTCGTCGTTGGATTCGCTCATGAGCCGTTTTTCACTGACATCTGTGGTGCTCGACAAGCAGATTGCCGACCGCATATTGAATGTCGAGGAGATTCACCATGCTCTGCCTCAGTTTGATCTCACACTGACGGCAGGATCAGACAACTCCCTGACTGATGTGCTTGCGACAAGCAAGACAGGCTTCAGGAGGCTGAACGTCGATGCAGCCAATGACTCGACACTGCGTCTCGACTCGCGTCTGCTGGGCTTTGTGACAGGATCGACGCGCCTCGACACAATCGGTTTCGAACTTCAACAAGAAGGAGAGTTCATGGCTGTCAACGCGCGAGTCGAGAACCGTCCCGGAACGTTTGACAGCTGGGCTCATGTCAATCTCGGAGGTTATGTGGCTCATAACGAGGCCGGCCTGAGACTGACCCAGAGCAATATAGCAGGGAAGCAGGGCTTCGATGTGGGGCTCCGTGCTGATGTCGTCGACTCTGTTGCGACGCTCCATCTCACACCTCTCGATCAGGTGATCGGTTATCAGCCGTGGAAGGTCAACGAAGACAATTTCATATCTTATAACATCGCGACGCGACATGTCGACGCCAATCTTGTCATGACCGGCGGAAAAAGCCGTCTGTCGGTGCAGACCGAGCATGTCGACGGATCTGAGGGTCAGGAAGATCTCTGTATTAACCTCAGTGATATCCACATAGCCGACTGGGTGTCGATCAACCCGTTTGCCCCTCCGGTCAAAGGCGATGTCAATGCTGCTGTAAGGCTGCGTAACGTCGAAGGCAATCTTAACGGTGTCGGTGATGTTTCGGTCGACAATTTCTATTACGGCAAGGAGCGTGTCGCTTCATTGAAACTTGATTTCGATGTGACGACAAAGCCCGGTGGCACCCTCTATGCGAAGTCCGACGTTTATGTCGACGGACTCAAGACCATGACGCTGGCAGGCGCGCTCAACGACTCGACCTCAACGTCGCCCTACAATCTCGATTTCTCGATGATACGCTTCCCGCTGGCGACAGTCAATCCGTTTATGCCGCAAGGCATGGCGAAATTGCGCGGCGTGCTCAACGGCACAATGCGCATATCGGGCGACGAAGCTGCGCCGGTGTTCAACGGCTATCTCGATTTCGACAGCACGGCTGTGATGCTCAACATGACAGGCACAGAGTATGGATTCAGCAATGAGAAGATACCCGTCGTCGACAATCTCGTAAGCTTCGACCGCTTCACTATCGCCGGGGTCAACGACAATCCGCTTTATATCGACGGCAGTGTCGACATATCGTCGTTGTCGTCGCCCAAGATCAATCTCACTCTCAAGGCTGACGAGATGCAGCTTGTCAACAGCAGCCGGGCCCGCAAGGGTGCGGATGTCTACGGCAAGGCATTCGTGTCGCTTGACTCCAGAATCCACGGCGACATGAACCTGCTGTTTGTCAATGCCGACCTGCGCATCGTTCCGCCGACCAATGTCACTTATGTCATATCGGACGCGGCAAATGCCATCGCGTCGCAATCGACCGGCGACATGGTCAAGTTTGTCAATTTCACCGATACGACGGCTGTCATGCTGGCCGACAGTATCACCAGCTCGGGAATGTCGATGATCCTTGATGCGTCGCTGACAATCGACAACGGCACGACAATCGGCGTCAACTTGTCGAGTGACGGCAAGAACCGTGTGCAGCTCGAAGCCGACGGCACGCTCAACTACACGATGTCGCCGCTGAGTGACGGACGCATGACCGGACGTCTCAACATCAATCAAGGCTATGTAAGATACTCGCCGCCGTTGATGTCGGAAAAGAATTTCGCGTTTGACAACAACAGTTATGTTGCGTTTAACGGCGACATAATGAATCCCACGCTCAATGTCCATGCCACAGATGTGATAAAGGCCAATGTGACACAGTCGGGCCAGAATTCGCGGCTTATCGATTTTGATGTCATTCTCAATGTGACCGGCACGCTCGACCGCATGGATGTGGCGTTCGATCTCTCGACAGACGAAGACGTCACCGTGGCCAATGAATTGCAGTCGATGAGCGCCGACCAACGCGCCAATCAGGCAATGAACATGCTGCTCTATGGCATCTATTCAGGCCCCGGCACCAAGGGCGACGCTTCGATATCGGGCAATGCGCTGTATTCGTTCCTCGAATCGCAGCTCAACAGCTGGGCGGCCAACAATATCAAGGGTGTCGACATCAGCTTCGGCATCGACCAGTATGACCGTACGGTCGACGGGGCGAGCTCGCAGACGACAAGCTACAGTTACCAGGTGTCGAAGTCGCTGTTCAACGACCGGTTCAAAATCGTGATCGGCGGCAACTACTCGACCGATGCGAATGCCGACGAGAATTTCTCTCAGAACCTTATTAACGACATATCGTTTGATTACTTCCTCAACAAAGGTCACACGATGTATGTGCGCATTTTCCGTCATACGGGCTATGAGAGCATACTCGAAGGTGAGATCACGCAGACGGGTGTCGGTTTTGTCTACCGCCGCAAGCTCAATAAACTGGGCGATATGTTTAAATTCTTGAAACGCAAACCTAAGAAAGATGAAAACGTTGATGTCAAATAGAAAAATATATGCAGCCGCCGTGGCGTTGGCCGTTGTAGTCTTGACGTCGGCGTGTTCGACGACACGCCGCATCCCCGATGACGAGATCCTCTACAATGGCCTGAAGGGAGTCAGCTTCGAGGAGGACTCTGTCAGCGAGTTGCCGTCGGATCTCGAAAGCACGATAAAATCAGCGGTCAATGTCGCGCCTAACAATTATTGGAAGTTGCTCGGATGGCATTATCCGTTTCCTCTCGGACTGTGGGTCTACAACAACTGGAGCAATCCGCCGTCGGGGCTGAAGCATTGGCTCTACGAGAAGCTTGCTGCTGAGCCGGTGCTCGTGTCGGATGTCCGTCCCGAAGTGAGGACACGGATGATCGATGAGATACTCGACAACAACGGATACTTCCGCGGTACGACGTCATATGAGCTTATCAAGGGACGAAACCCTAAAAAAGCCAAGATAAGATATACAGTCACCCCAGGCCGGGCCTATCCGATGGAGGTCGTCGAAATGCTTCCCGACACCAACCATCTCAATCACATGATAGACTCGCTGGCTCGGAATGACAACTACCTGTCGTCGCAAATGCGTTATTCGACAGATTCGCTCAGCATAGCCCGCACGAGGATCACCAACAGTCTGAGAAACCGCGGCTACTATTTTTTCCGGCCTGACTATATTGAATATCTTGCCGACAGCATTGCAACTCCCGGCAAGATACTGATGAAGATAATGCTGGCGTCGAATACTCCGAAGTTTGCCATGCGTCGCTATCGCACCGGCAAGGTGACCGTTGTGGCCAACCGTCATGCCGGCGGTGGCGAACCCGACACTATCGTTACTCCGCGCGCGACACTCATCAAGATGGAACCGTCGAAGCTTCGCACGAAATTGATCCCCGAGTGTGTTACATTCCGACCGGGCAGAGTCTTTTCAGTGCGAAACATGAATCTTACGCAGACCAACCTGTCGCGGCTCGGCATTTTCAGCTCTATCGATATCGCTGCCGTGCCCGACACGCTGTCGCCGTCTGACGATCTGCTCGACGTTGTGATAAACTGTACGTTCGACGCCCCGTGGGAAGCGGCGTTTGAAATCAACGGTTCATCGAAGAGCAACAGCTATCTCGGTCCGGGTATGTCGTTCAAGGTCACTAACAACAATATATTCGGCGGCGGCGAGCAGCTGACGGTCGGATTGACCGGATCGTATGAATGGCAGACAGGTCATGGCCGCAATTCGGTGTTCAACTCTTATGAAGTCGGCTTGTCGGCATCGCTTGCCATGCCGAGGCTTGTTGCTCCGAAATTCATTCCGCGCAGCCCGTTCCAGCTCAATTGGACGCGGTTCCAGATCGGCGCTGATCTGCTCAACCGTCCGCATTATTTCAAGATGGCACAGTTCAATGCGTCGATCAACTACGACTGGAGGGTTTCGCGCCACGTGTCGAACACATTCACCCCGATCAAACTGACTTATACAAATCTGATGCACACGACAGCCGAGTTTGACTCGATAATGAGCGCCAATCCGGCCGTGGCCCAGAGTTTCCAGAGCCAATACATACCTCAGATGATCTATTCATATGTCTATGACCGCAACTTCGGTTCAAAGAATACACTCAATTGGCAGTTTACGCTTCAAGAGGCCGGCAATATATTCTGGGGCATCTACAGGGCCTTCGGCAAGAAAGGCGAGAAGGAGTTGTTCGGTACGCCGTTCTCTCAGTTCGTCAAGGCCACAACGCAGCTCGTCTACGGCCGCAGGGTGACCGAGGGTGACACATGGATTGTCAGCCGCGTGGCTCTCGGAGCAGCGCATGCCTATGGCAATTCTTCGCAAGTGCCCTATGCCGAGCAGTTCTACTGCGGTGGTGCCAATTCGGTCAGAGCCTTCACGGTCAGGAGCATCGGTCCTGGCAGCTACCATGACCCGGCTACCGTCGGAACCTATTTCGATCAGACCGGTACATTTAAATTTGAGGCTAACGTAGAGTATCGTTTCCCGATCGCAGGTCCGCTGCACGGCGCCTTGTTCCTCGATGCGGGCAATGTGTGGTTGCTCAAGGACGATCCACAGCGTCCCGGCGGTCAGCTCAAGGCGTCGACATTCTTCAATGATCTGGCGCTCGGCACAGGAGCCGGACTGCGTTTCGACATCGGCATGCTTGTTGTCCGCGGCGATCTCGGCATCGGCATCCATGCGCCTTACGACACCGGCAAATCGGGTTACTACAACATGACATCGTTCGGCAAGTCGCTTGCATTCCATCTCGCCATCGGCTATCCTTTCTGACAATATCATTACAGCGAGCGGGGCCAGAGCAATCAGTGCTCTGGCCCCGCTCGGTTAGATTGTGATCGGGTTCAGACGGGATCTGTGCCCTTAAATGTATTTGGCCACTTCTTTTTCGAGCGTTGTCGGATCGGTCACGCGGGTGCGGAGCACACCGTCGCGGCCGATGACGTAAGTGAGCGGCAGGACATTGACGTTATAGTTGATGATCGCTGCCGATCCGTCCTCAGGAGCGTTCCACAGTGTAATCCACGGAAGATTGACTGCCGACTGTTTCCATTCGGCTTCATCACTGTCGAATGCGAGCTGGAATATCTCGAGTCCTCTGTCGTGGTACTTTTTGTAGATGTCGGCCAGGATTACGTTGTAGGCCGGCGATGATTCGAGTTCGTAGTTGGTGAAACTTAGCAGCACGACGTTGCCTTTCGATGCCACATCATAGAGAGTGTGGGCAGTGCCTTTGTTGTCATAGGCCTTGATGTCGGCCGACAATCCAGCTTCCGAGACTTCGATCTCCGTTGTGCTGTAGCGCTCGGGATTTGCCGCAGCTTTAGCCGACAGGAACATGTTGCGCAGGGTTGCTGTGCGCGGATCGTCGGGCATGTTTGTTTCGAATGTTTGCGCCACGGCGCCGATGATCGCGAGGTCTTGCTTTACGGCCGGGTCAAACAGCGGTCGGTTGCCGATGCGTTTGTTGATGATGTAATATGATGCGATCGGCTCGCCCGATGTCAGCACGATCTGTGTCAACTCGCGCTTGAGGAGCGAGTCGGTGAGGACTGCATTCTCGCCCTTTGCAGCGACTGCTTCTGCTATTTTAGAGTCTATTTCGGCAAAGCGGCGTGCAGCCTCCGTGCCATCGAGAGTGTAGTTGTGACTGAATGCCGAAGCGTCGGCAGTAAGCGTGATTTGGCTCACAGAGTCGACGGGGAAGTAGATGTTTGCACCGTCGAGCGACAGTCTGAGCACCTCAGGAAATGCTGCGGGGGTGGCTGATTTGTATTCGAAACGGTCATTGGTCGACACGACGATCGAGTCGATCGTGTACCAATTGTTGTTGTTGAACGCTTGAAGAGCGACCTTGCGGCCCGATGCTCCGGCTATTGTGCCGTCGACCGACCAACCCTTAGGACCTGAACACGATCCGAGGACCGAAAGTGACGCAGCAATTGATGCTGCGATGATTGATTTAAATTTCATTGTGATGTTGGATTGGAGGATGTTACATCTGTTCAGCAATTTTTCCGGCGATCTCTTTCATCCGTTCCGGCGACGGGCTGAGTTTGTCGCCGAAGAAATTCATGTCGCTTTCTTTGTTGATCGGGATGAGATGGATATGGGCATGAGGCACTTCAAGACCCATCACGGCAACACCGACGCGCTTGCATGGCATCGCTTTTTTGATGGCTTCGGCCACACGCTTTGCAAAGAGCTGCAGTCCGGCATATTCGTCGTCATCGAGATCGAATATATAGTCTTCCTCGCGTTTGGGGATGACAAGTGTATGTCCTTCCGCTACGGGATTGATGTCAAGAAATGCATAGTAGCGGTCGTTTTCTGCGATTTTGTACGACGGAATTTCGCCTGCTGCTATTTTTGAGAAGATCGATGCCATGGTGGTTTCAGTGTTTTTATTTTAAATACATCAGAAAGAAATTTCCACGATCTCAAACTTCATCAGACCCGACGGCACTTTGATCTCAACGATTTCGCCGAGCTTGTGGCCGAGCAGACCTTGGGCGATTGGTGTCGACGATGCGATTTTCTTGGCTTTGAGGTCGGCTTCAGAGTCGGCGACGATGGTGTATTCCATAGTCATGCCGTTTGCGACGTTTTTGATCTTTACTTTGTTGAGTATCTGCACTTCATCGCAGTTGAGCTTGCTTTCATCGATGATGCGGGCCTGGGCAACGAGGTCTTTAAGCTGTGAGATCTTCATTTCAAGCATGCCTTGAGCTTCTTTTGCAGCATCGTATTCGGCATTTTCCGAGAGGTCGCCTTTGTCGCGGGCTTCGGCGATCGCACGTGATATTTCGGGACGCTTAACTGACTCGAGATAAGCGATTTCTTCCATTTTCTTTTTATAACCTTCTTTGGTCATGTAAGTGATTGCCATAAGAGTATTGTTTAGGTTGTCTAATGATTAATTTTAGTGTTTAGATAGTAAAAAATAAAGAAACCCGGCCGCTAACGGCGAGTCCCCTCTGTTCAAATTTGTATAACATCTATTTACATGCAAAGGTAGGTACTTTTTAATATTAGTCGGCCAATAATATGTTAATAATCGCTAAATACAGATCTGCTATATATAGAAAAAGCCATAGATCATTCAATGTCCTATGGCTTTTCAAATGGTTAAGAGATAGATTATTTGATTACTGTTTTAGCGCTTGAACTGCCGGCGCGGACAATGTAGACGCCTGGCATCAGATTGCGTCCGTCAACACGTGTGCCGCTGACCGAAAATATCTCTGTGTCGTCGCGATCAGCAATGATCGAGCGCCCTTCAACGTGGAAGATGCCATTGCCGTCGCTGTTGATAGATGCGATGCCGCTTGTCGACGATATGAAAAATGCCGGGGCGATATTCTGTACCTGTTTATTACCGGCTTCGTCGGTGAGGGTTATGCGGATGTCAAACCAGCAACCCTTGTTGTCGATCGACGAGAGCGAGCTTGTGTAGAGTTGGCCATAGATCGGATCGGCATCGCCAATGGCTTCAACAGGCAGAGCGACAAATTCGTCTGATCCGTGGAGTGCACATTCCACCTCGATGTCGCTGACCGGTGCATAAACATAGTGCCTTTCAAGTGATCCACTTGGAATTTCGTCGCCGAACACTTGGTTGAAGTCGCCGGCATAGATGCTGATTTCTCCCGCGTCGGCTCTGTCAATCGTCTGACTTATGATGTTGCCTTCTCCACGTACTTGGATGGAATTTATTACAGGAGGGAAGTAGTCGCTATCTTTGCCGTCGGCAAAATTGACAATTGCTTTCATTGACGAACGTCCATTTATGTCACCGGCTTTAGCGTTGTCGTGCTGTAAGCTTATTTCGATCTTCTTTGGGGTAGCCTTAGCGAAGTCGAGAGTTCGTTGCCATTTGGGAATAGTGTTGATGGTTTCGCTGAGAGCTTGCTGTCCGTCGACGAGTATCGACATGTAGACATCTGCATTGTCGCTTGATCTCAGTTCTCCACTGAGACCTACAGAATGGGTGGTGAGGTAGGGATTGATCACTCCGCCGCGGCTCGTAGAACCGAATGTCAGCTGAGTGAAAGGCACTCCTTGGCCGAATGCCGATTTGTTGTCGCAGTTGGTGTAAGTGTGGGGAAGTGGTCCTGGATAGTCGGTCTTGGCTGCGCGATCGACATCATATATGGCCGGTGCGTAGTTGAGAGTGCCGTTCTCTACAAATCCCCATGGTGAATATATGCCTTCAGAGTAGTCTTCGTCATGTTCGTAGAAATATCCCGGAATGATTTCCTCTTTTACGTGACGTATGTCGATACGGTCCATGAGTCCGAACTGGACGCCATATTGATATGGGTCTTCTTTGCCTACGCAGATCTTTACATTGTGGCCGATACCCTCTACGGTTTTAGCTTCCAGATAGTGTCCTCCGAGACCGGGCATGTCAATGCGTGAGGTGATTTCGCAAGGGAAGTCATATTCTTGTGTGCGTTTGTCATATGCCGGAGTGTGGACAAATGACGATGTCTCAGTGAAATAGTCAGCAGGATCGTTGCTGATCGTGCCGGGCTTGATTTCGTTGACTGGCATACCGATTACTTCAACGCAATCATTGTTTACAACCATCCTCATTACGCCCATTTTGAAGCGGTTACTGAGAGGATTGATCCAAATATCAAACGCCGGTACCGGGTCAAATCCTCTCTTTGAGTATTCACCGGCTACCGTAATATCTGAGTAACTGCCTCCGCCGGACATCATCGTTGTTTTGCCGTCTGCATAAAGCACCACTCTGTGTAGAACCGCGACTGCGTTGCCGCTTTCAATCACGTCATATCCACCATCGGCATTGCGGGTTGTTTTGTCGACAGTGATTTCTGAGCCGTCGGCGTGAACCGGACGCACTTTTATAGGTTCTTGAACCTCTGCAACATCAAATTTCACCTCGCAGTCGGGAGTCACTTCTATATTCTCTTTGACCACCCAAATGGTTGACCGTTCGGGAAAACGGGATCTCGATGAGTTGCATTCAAAGAGGCACAAGGCGTCATATCGACCGGCCGGAAGGGTGGTCGATGCCGACATGGCGCCGAGACTGCGAACCCCGAGAACATTGCCGTTTGCGTCATAGAAATTGACGATTGCTGGCTCTATGTCCTCGCCGTCGAGACCGAAGCGTATCGTCACATCACATTCGGCAGCATCGGCTGATATGGGCGCAGATGTAGGGACTGAAAATGACAATAGGCTCTCTGGTTGAGAAGTTGTAGAGACATGTGGAAGATCGCTGCCAACTAAAAATTTTTCAGTCGGTGAGACTGCCGAAGCTTCTTGCGCGAACAGAGCCGCCAAAGGTAAAAGTAAAAGCTTTTTCATAAAATGAATCTGGAATAAAATTGTGATGATTTGGCAAAAATATTATAGGGTTGCTTTTATGGCGGCTAAATTACCATAAATAATCTATAATTGCAAATTTTTGCTATGAAAATGGTGATAATTATGTCAGATAGTCTAAACGATGCGCGCTATGTCACCAAAGATAGCGGTGGCCGTTGCGGAGGATGGCGGGTGCGGCGGCGGCGCCTGTTGCCATGTGGCGCATGGCTCTTAGCATCGAGGATTGTCCCGACTTTTTTGCGCGCCATGCTTTTAAGATCAGTCTGAGGGGGGCGGTCATAGGGTAGGCGAGGGCGATGTAGCATCCTATGGCGCGGAGGTTGCCTTCGCTCAGTGTGGCGGTGGTGCCGGTTGAGAGGTCGGGATGTGTACAGATGTTTATAGGGAAAAAGCGGCAGTCATATCCGCGGCGGATCGCCGAAAGCAGGAACAATTCATCGTCGGCTCCGACAAAGCGGGGAGCGCCTGCGCCGAATTCGGGGTGACAGCGCATGTCACCGCACGATTTCCTGCGGTAGGCGATCTGGTAGGCTGAAATCCAGTAGCCCTTGGGCAGCGGATCGCCGAGCCGGCAGCTTGTCTTCGGATAGACCGGGCCGCATGGATGGGTGGCCTCGAATGTGGCCAGATCGACGTCGGGATTGTTTTGAAAGGTGTCGATCACCGACTGGATCTGCTGAGGAGTGTAGATCAGGTCGTCGTCGGCAAAAAGAATGATGTCGGCTGTGCACTGTTCGATCGCGTTGTTGCGGTTGACGGCTGCTCCACGGCTGTCTGTGCGGACTATGGTGATGTCGCCGCGGTCGAGCAACGATTGCGGCACGACGGCATCTCCGCCGCGTTGCCACGACACGATGTAGCGGACACCGGCTATCGACGGCAGGTTCATTGCCTCGACGCGGTGCATGCCTTCAGGGCCGTAGGTGATAAGTGCGAGATCGAGTGTGAGCATGGCTGCAAAGTTTAATGTGAGATTTTGTCAGACCAGAAGTCGAGATAACGCCGGCCTACTTTCTCACATTCGTTGTGTTTCTCAACGAACGACCTCGACCGGCGACCGCGCTCTGCTATGGCTTCGGGGTGCATCACGACAGAGTCGAGGGTCTCGACCAGCCTGTCAAGCTCTATGGGGGCATTGATCACCGGACGGTTGTCTTTCTCGCCGATGAAATCATAGAAGTCGTTTTCGCCTCCCGACACCACGTTGAGGCCGTAGGCCATGGCCATCAGTGCTGTTGTTGCCGGAGTGTAGCTGTAGATCTGATCGAGGACTACGTGGGCGCTCTTGAGCAATGTGATAAACTCGTCGAATGGCCGGTTTTCGACGATCGTAAGTTCGGCTCGGCCCGGATGTCTTCCGACGACGATCTTGGCGGCCTGTTCAAGCAGGTCGGAGCCTTTGACGAGCATACGGCTGCGGTCGCGTCCGAGAAACAATTTCACCCGGTCGATGTCTTGCGGCAGATCGACAGGGTCGAAGGCCTCCATGTCGATCGGAATGCCTCCGTAGGCGATTTTATCGGCAGGAAGTGCCCGTTCGAGGCCCAGATAGTATTCGTAGAGCACGGCGACAGCCCCGTCGAGATGGTCGTAGACGTGGCGCTGGTAGTCGGCCATGGCTTTTGTGTGCCATTGATCCCATTCCTCGCGGTTCTGGACAAACAGCCTTGCCGGTTGTCCGGCTGTGAACCATTCGCTGTAGGCCAGCGGGCAGTCTTTGGCTGCGAGCATGTCGAGAAACGGCAGGTCGCTACTCATCGCATTGAGAAACACAGCTCCATTGTCGCGGCGCAGGCGGTCGAACACATTCTTGAGCAGCGACGGCCGCAGCGACACAAAGTTGGGGTCGTGGATCGACACAATGTCGTAGCTTTTCAGATGCCGGCGCAATGTTGTCGACAGACGTGCATATAGTTCTATGCCTCCGAGTTTTCCAGGGCGTCGTGATAAGTCGATGTCGCGTTGGCATCCTTGCCATGATGATCCGTCGGATATCAGTGTAACGTCGCAGCCCGACCGGCGCAAACCGGTTGCAAGCGTTCGCTGGCAGTTGCTGTAGTCGCCAAGCAGTAATATTTTAAGTCGGCTGCCCATGTTGTTAAAACGGCTGCTTTAATATTTTTAGTATTAGAGGGTGTTGAAAAATATATGTTGACTCTTCGGTCGAGTGCCACGGACACACTCCCTTATCGTTACGGGATGATCACTCAAAGATAAACCGCCCTCGGATTAACATATATTTTTAATCACCATCTTATAGATAGGTGGAAAAATCGTAACTTTGTCAATTATGAATGTTTTTTCGGAAATACTGCAGCAATGGCATGTGCTCGGGCTCTCTATAGGCTTGTGCACGTTTTTGGTGATCGGAATGTTCCATCCGGTGTGTATAAAGTGTGAGTACCATTTCGGCACGAAGTGCTGGTGGTGGTTTCTCATGTTGGGTTTGGCCATGTGTGCGGTGGCTGTAGCGGTCGACGACATCTTTCTGTCGACCTTATCTGGGGTCATCGCTTTTTCTTCGTTCTGGACGATAAAAGAAGTCTTTGAGCAGCGCGAGCGTGTGAAGAAAGGGTGGTTTCCAATGAATCCCCGGCGCAAGGACGATTATCTCGACTGACAGTCTCTGACGACAGACCTTTGGCTATGATACAATAAAATGGCCGGCAAACAGATTGTTGCCGGCCATTTTTATAGGGTCATTGTCAGATTATGATCAGCAGTACATTGCCTCGATTTCGTGGGCATAGCGGTTGTTGATGATGGGGCGGCGCAGTTTCAGAGTGTTGGTCAACTCGCCTGACTCGATTGAAAATTCTTTCGGCAGGAGGGTGAAACGTTTGATCTTCTCGAAATTGGCAAACCCTTTCTGGAGGCGTTCGATGCGCTCTTCGAGCATCTTTCTGATCTCTTTGTTCTGGATCAGCTCGTCGACGCTGCGGAATGCGATCTTCTTGCGGCGGGCATATTCTTTGAGGGCTTCGAAAGCCGGAATGATTATGGCAGTGACATATTTGCGCTGATCGCCGATCACGGCCACCTGCTCGATGTATTTGTCTTCGCCAAGACGGCTCTCAAGCGCTTGTGGCGCGATGTACTTGCCGTTGCTTGTTTTGAACAGGTCTTTGAGACGCTCGGTCAGCACGAGGGCGCCGTTTTCATCGAAGTGGCCTGCGTCGCCCGTTCTGAACCATCCGTCCTCGGTGAACGCAGCTGCTGTTTCGGCCGGGCGGCGGTAGTATCCGCGCATGACTGTCGGGGCTTTTACCAGGATTTCATTGTCTTTGCCGATCTTCACGTTGATCTCAGGAAGAACAGTGCCGACGGTGCCGATTTCATATCCGATCGTCGGGAAGCATGTCACCGTGGCCGTTGTTTCAGAAAGGCCGTAGCCGATGACGATGTTAATGCCGCATGCGTGCAGAAACTCGACGATGTTTGCCGACAAGGGAGCGCCGGCGGTCGGGAATATGTTGCCGTCGTTGACTCCGATCGCTTTGCGCATGACCGAAAGTATGCGTTTGTCGAAGAAGCGATATTGCTTTTCGATCCACCACGGAGCATCTTTGCCGAGACGTTTGTACTGAAGATTTCGGATCGAGCCGATCTTCAAGGCTCGTTTGACCATTATCTTCTTCAGGCCTTTCATCGATGATATTTTCTCGTTGACGGCTGTATAGACTTTTTCCCAGAATCTCGGCACACTGCACATGCACGTGGGCTTGATCTCGCGGATGACGCTCTGTATCTCTTTGGGATCGGAGTTTATCGCCACTCTGATGCCTGAATCAAGACAGAAATATGTCCATGCTTTTTCGAAAATATGGCTCAGCGGCAGGAAGCAGAGCGAGCGGTCGGCGTCGCTGAGAGTTTCGAGGCGCTTGTGGTGTATTGCGAGAGCCGCATCGAAGCAGCTGTGTGAGAGGATGGCGCCTTTGGGTTCGCCGGTGGTGCCCGACGTATAGATCAGCGTGGCGATGTCTTCGGCCGATGCTTCGGCGCTTCGCAGGGTCACTGCGTCGCGGCATTGGCTTGAGGCTGCTTCGCCGAGCTTGAGCATCGACGAGAAGCGCATTGTCATGCGGTCGTCTTTGTCAAGCCGGATGGAGTCGTCAAATGTAACGATGGTTTTCAGGGTCGGACATTTGTGACATGCTTCACGGACAATGCGGTATTGGCTTTCGTTGCCGACCATTATCATTGTCGCCCCTGAATCGTTGACGATAAACTCGACCTGCTCGCGGCTGCTGGTGGCGTAGAGCGATACGGGTATAGCGCGGTTGCGGAAACATGCAAAATCGGTGATTAGTATTTCCGGACAGTTGGCCGAGAAAACGTTGACCATCGATTGGGGCTCGATGCCCATGGTTTCGAGGGCGCACGCTAATAGTGAAACCTGACGGTCAAGCTCTTTCCATGACATGGAGGTCCATCGCTGGGTTGTCCTGTCTTTAAAGCTGATTGCTTCGCGCGAGCCGTAGTGGAGAGATTGTCTCGTCGTTAAATCAGTTAATATATTGTGCATATAAAGATCTGTCGTTTCTTAAAAATCAGTGCAAAGTTACACCCTTTACTATACTTAGAACAATTTACGCCCATCTAAATGGTCTGGCGTTAACAAATATTGCCAGGTTGCACAATCGATGTTAATAGGTGTTAACGATGTCGCCGGCCCGACGTTTGGCTTGATTCTGTATCGGGGAGGTGAACTTATACCTATATTATATAGTGAAGAATTTGAGATTGAAAAAGTAGGTGCGTGGTTGCGTCGGGCCATAGAAATAGCCAGAATCGCGGAAGCCGCCTTTGTCGAGATCTTTCTGGAATGCCCCGGTGAGGTTGGTCACTCCCACGCCCACCTGCATCTTCAGTTTGCCCGAAAGAGGGATGGTGTAGGCGGCTTTGAGTCCGAGTTCGAAAAACGACGGGCTGTGATAGAGTATGTCGCGCTCGGGGTAATTGTATTCGTAGCCATCGGGAATGTCCTCGGGTGAGGGTGCATAATGAGGCACATACATGCGTCCGGTATAGATGCCCGATAGCGAGCATTCCAGTCGAGGCAGGGGAGTGGCGGTCAGTGTGAAATAGCCGTAGAGGTCGGGCGAGCGCGGCATCTGGCGTGTGGGTTCGATTTCTTCGTCCTCGCTCCATGCTTCAGGCGAATTGTAGCGGCTGCGCTGTGCGGTGAAGCCAAGTTGGAGACTGTTGCCGGCATAGCTTAACCGCAGGTCGGCGTTGGCGCCGTAGACCTTTGCTCCGTTGCCGTTACGGCGTTCTTTGATCGCGGTGCCGTTTTCGTCGTGACCGATCATCTCGACGACAAACACATCGCGTAGCTCAGTATAGAAGCCTTCGATCAGCAGGTCGGCCGAAACGTTGCCCAGCTCGGTGTCCCAGTCGACCGATCCGCTGAAACTGTTGGAGCGTTCGGGTTTGAGACCTTCGGCGAGTTTGATGAGAATGCCTTCTCCGCCCACTGCAGTGACGTGGAGGTCTTCGTCATAGGCTTGCGGTGCTCTGAATCCCGTCGACCATGTGCCTCTGATCTGCCATGCAGGGGTCGGACGGTAGAGTACATTGATGCGCGGGCTGACGATGGGATCGTCGATAAGGTTGTGGTTGTCGAGGCGCAGACCGGCAAGAAATGTGAAATGGCGCATTTTCCATTCGTTCTGAGCGAATACGCCGAAGATGTTTACGTTCTGTCGCATGTCGCGGCCATAACCGGTCATTATGTCGTGAAGCCTGTTGGTCTGATACTCCACGCCGCCGGTGAAAGTCGCAGGAGCGAAAGCCATGTAGTCGACGTCGGCGTTGAATGTAGCCCCGGCGAGGGCTGTCAGATCGTCGGTCTTGCCGTAGGCGTCGGGGTTCTGTTGCGCTCCGTAGTAGCTGTTGCGGTCGATGTGCTGAGCCGATGCGTAGATGTTGAGCCGTTGCTTGAAATCGTTCCAGTGCTGGGTGTAGTCGACACCTCCGCTATTGATGTAATGCTGAGTCTGTTCGGTGATGTCGGTTTGAAATGGCTCGAGGTCGAATTTGTTGCCGCCACGTCGGAATTCATAGGTGTTGTGATATTCTATGTTGATTTTTTTCGTTTGGTCGAAACGGTAGAATGCGTTAAAGCCAAGAGTGTTGGCGTTGAGCTTGCCGATCTCCGAAAAACCGTCGCCGTCGTGGTCATAAGGGCTGCGGCGGCGGTATGATTCGTAAAACGCAACGCCGTATCGTCCGTCAGGATCGACGATGTTTGCGTTGGCAGCGAAATTTTCTTCCCACGATTTGCCATTGTGATTGGCGATGTTGGTGCTTGCTTCAAAGTGATCGTTGATCGGCTCTTTGGTGATGATGTTGACGGTGCCTCCGATGGCGTTGGCTCCGAACAGAGCCGAACCGCCTCCCCTGACCACTTCGATGCGTTCGATCATGTTGACGGGCATCTGTTCGAGGGCATACACACCCGACAATGAGCTTACCACAGGCCGGCTGTTGACCAGAATCTGGGAGTATGCTCCGTCGAGACCGTTGATGCGAAGTTGCGGGAACCCGCAGTTCTGACAGTTGTTTTCGACGCGCAAGCCGGGCTGATAGTTGAGGGTCTGAGCCAGATCTGTCGCATTGACCGTCTTGAACAGTTTGTCACTTATCACGCTCACAACGACCGGGGCTTCACACCTTCTGACTACGTTGCGGTTGGCTGAGACAACAAATTCGTCCATCGCAAGGGGTGATTCGACCATTGCGATGGTTATTTCGTCTGATGGATGAGAATCGGATACAAATGCAGATGCCGCCCCCGGTTCGTAACCGACCAGAGAGGCCTTGACCGTCAGCTTGCCTGATTTGTCGGTCGTTAATTCAAATTTTCCGTTGTCGTCGGCCATCGTCGCAGCGTTTGCACCTTCGATGGCGACAGATGCAAAAGCGATTGTCTCGCCGCTCTGCTTGTCTATCACTTTTCCGCTGATGGTGTAAGCACAGGTATATTGAAAGGCAACTGCTGCAAGCGCGGTTGCGATTGTTCTTAACGTCATAATGATGGTGTTGTGGTGGGATAATGTGTTTGACTGAGCGATGACAGTCGGAGACATCGCTGATATTCATGACATTGGTGGCAGCCTGATGGCAGTCAGGTTGCTGAAAAAGAGCTTCGGGCGAAAATGAAAGTCGATTTGCAGGCGATTGCCGCTGCAGCTGTGATTCAGTCGCGCTCTTAAATATGACGTTGCGGTGGGGCCCTGCCTTGAACATCGCCAGTCACACCATTGGCCACTTGCGCGGAGCATCGGGGTGCTGACAACTCAGTCTCAATCCATGAGGACTGCGGAGCATCGACAATTACCGATTCGTCGCCGAGCTGACAGGCTGATAGTATAGCCAGGCTCTCCAGTTCTGTCTGGCTGTGTTGCCGGTCAGGATTATTGAACGGATGTGAATGCGAGATGATCGTTTCGCCGATGATGTGAGTATGGTAGCAGAGCATGCGTCCGCCTTGAAAACTCAAGAACAGAACCAGCAGCATAGTGGCTGCGATGCGCGCTTTGTTGCCTCTGTATATCATGACACGGAACGATAGGGATTGCAAAATTAATAAAAATCTGCCAATCATTCGGCCTCAAGTATTGACAAACGGATTTAAATGTATTAATTTTGCAGATAATTATGGCTCAACGACGCGCAAATCGGATATCTACTTTCGGCTCGCAACTGACGGCAATCGTCAGTGTGACGCTGGTACTCTTCATATTAGGGGTGCTCGCGATTGTCGGCATCGCCGGACGCTCGGGCGCCGACATGCTGAGAAGTAATCTCGGCTTTATTGTCAAGATCGAGCGTGAAGCCGGTGATGCAGAGATCAACCGGTTGAAAAAACACATGAACACGTCGCCCTATGTCGCGTCATATGTCTATTCGTCGGCAGATGAAATCATGGCCGCAGAGACGCAGTATCTTGGCGAGGATATCGCTGCCATACTCGATGTAAATCCCTATGGCGCTGAGTTCGATGTCAAGGTGACGCCCGAATACGCCAATGTCGACAGCATCGAGGCCATCAGTTCGGCTCTTGCCGGCGACAGCGCCGTCGAGACAGTCCTGACAGAGAGCTCGATGATTGCAGCAGTCAACTCTACACTCGGACGTGTCAGCTGGATACTTTGCGGAGTGGCGCTTGCGTTGCTTGTGATCTCGATCGTTTTGATCAACAATACAGTCCATCTTGCCGTTTATTCCCGGCGATTTGTTATCCACACGATGAAACTTGTCGGAGCTACAGGTTCGTTCATCCGCAGGCCGTTTGTCCTGGCAGGAGCCATGAATGGCCTGATTTCAGCTGCAATTGCGTCGCTGATGCTTGTGGCGACGGTGGCCTACGGGGCTAATGTCGATCCGCTGTTGGCTTCGTGTTTCTCGTTGCCGTTGTGCGGCCTCGTCGTCGCAGGTCTCTTCGTCGCGGGATTGCTCATATGCACGGTCGCATCGTTGTTTGCGACCAACCGTTATCTGCGGGCCAACTACGACGAGATGTTCATGAAATAAACAAAAACATTTTTTTAGGTATAATGAAAAAGGAAAAGGATTCCGGCATTGAAAAGGAAAGCCGTCAGACAATGCCTCTGACAAAAAAGAATTTTATAGGCATGGCCATCTCCGGAGCGCTTATCGTGATCGGTTTTCTGCTGATGCTTGGAGGCAGTTCGACCCCTGAGGAGTTCAACCCCGACATATTCAGCGCACGCCGCATTGTTGTCGGCCCGATGTTGGCCTTTGTCGGCTTTGTGGCAATGGCGGTGGCAATCGCCGTCAGACCTTCTGACCGATGATACTACTGAATTAAAAAACGTAACTCAACAGATTATTTATGGATTGGATTAACGCCCTTATCATGGGCATTGTACAAGGCCTGGCCGAATATCTCCCTATCAGTTCGTCGGGTCATCTCGAAATTTGTCGCGAACTATTGGGGCTCGACTTGTCGGGGGCTGAAAGTCTTGAATTCGACGTGATGCTCCACGTCGCAACAGTGCTGAGCACAATCGTGGTGTTGTGGCGTGAATTTTTACCGCTCTGCACTTCGTTTTTCACCTTCAAGGGCGACCGCAACTTTTTCTATGTCATAAAAATTTTAGTGTCATGTGTCCCGGTCGCTGTTGTCGGCCTGTTTTTCAAGGATACGATCGAAGGCTTTTTCGGCGGCGGACTCGGCATCGTCGGCATCTGTCTCTGTGTGACAGCTGCGTTGTTGACGTTCTCTTACTTTTTCCGCACCCGCGAAATCAACCGTAGCACCAATGTCAACTCTTATCGCGGACGCGAGATCACCATGCTTGATGCATTTATCATCGGCTGCGCCCAGGCTGTAGCCGTTCTGCCCGGTCTTTCGCGTTCGGGATCGACAATTGCCACAGGCCTTCTTCTCGGCGACCGCCGCGATCAGGTCGCACAGTTCTCGTTCTTTATGGTAATAATCCCGATCCTCGGAGAAGCACTCCTCGATTTAAAAGATATAATAGGAGGTGAAAGTGTCAGTCATGCATCGATCGGATGGATGCCGATGTTGATCGGATTTATCGCATCATTTGTGGTCGGTTGCATTGCCTGCAAGTGGATGCTCGAGATTGTAAAGCGCGGTAAACTCGTGTGGTTTGCGGTCTATTGTCTCATCGTTGGTGTGATCTGCATCGTAACAGCATACTGATCAGCGCGATGAATTTTATTGCAGGTGAAATCCTCTATATCGACAAACCTCTCGGCTGGACGTCGTTTGACGCCGTGAAGCGTCTGCGCGGGGCTGTGATGCGGCGCATAGGCGTTAAGAAATTCAAGGTCGGACATGCCGGAACACTCGATCCGTTGGCGACCGGTGTCATGATCGTCTGCACAGGAAAGGCGACAAAACGCATCGAGGAACTGCAGGCCGGTGTGAAAGAGTATGTGGCAACAATCGCTTTAGGTGCCACAACTCCGTCGTTCGACCTCGAGACCAAGATCGATGCCACATATCCTGTCGACCACATCGACCGTGCGATGGTCGAGGACGTGCTCAAGACGTTTGTCGGTCGCATCGAGCAAGTGCCCCCTGCCTATTCGGCGTGTAAGGTCGACGGCAAGCGGGCATACTCCATGGCCCGTAAAGGTAAGGAAGTGGAGCTGAAGCCTAAAGTGCTGGTAATTGACGAAATTGAACTGCTCGATTACAAGCAGACCGAAATAACCGTCAGGGTGGTGTGCAGCAAGGGGACGTATATCCGTGCACTTGCCCGTGACATCGGGGCGGCCCTCCGTTCGGGAGCCCATCTGTCGGCCCTGAGGCGCACGAGGGTTGGCGATATCACCGTCGACCGCTGTCTGTCGGTCGATGAGGCCGCCGACATGATTGCCAATGCCGAAGTGGAAATGCCCGAGGATTTGCAATGTAACTAACATATTTTTTTTCTACACGATATTATTTTAGTAAAGATTATTGATAAAGAATTATGAAGCTGTCTCAGTTTAAATTCCGTTTGCCCGAAGAATTGATCGCTCAATACCCAATCGATCACCGCGACGAAGTCCGTCTGATGGTTGTCAACCGTAAAACCGGCGAAATCGAACACAAGATATTCAAAGATATTCTCGGCTACTTCAACGAAGGCGACGTGATGGTCTTCAACGACACTAAGGTTTTCCCGGCATTGCTCTATGGCAACAAGGAAAAGACCGGTGCGCGCATCGAAGTCTTTTTGCTCAGGGAACTCAATGCCGACAACAAGTTGTGGGATGTGCTCGTCGAACCGGCGCGCAAGATCCGCATCGGCAACAAACTCTATTTCGGCGACGATGAGTCGATGGTGGCCGAAGTGATCGACAACACCACGTCGCGCGGCCGCACTCTACGTTTCCTCTACGACGGCCCGCACGACGAATTCAAGGCTGCGCTCTATGCTTTGGGCCACACTCCGCTGCCCGAGTACATCAAGCGCGAGGCTAATGAAGACGACGCTGAAGCCTATCAGTGTATTTTTGCAGCAAAGGAAGGCGCTGTCGTCGCACCGGCCGCAGGTCTTCATTTTTCGCGTGAGCTGCTCAAACGTCTCGAGATAAAGGGCGTCGAGCAGGCATTCATCACCGTCCATAGCGGTCTTGGCAATTTCCGCGAGATAGATGTCGAAGATCTGACGAAGCACCGCATGGATTCCGAACAGATGGTCGCATCACAGACTCTGGTCGACACAGTCAACAATGCCAAGGACAATGAAAAGAAAGTATGCGCCGTCGGCACATCTGTGCTCCGCGGCATTGCCACGGCTGTCAGCATGGGTGGCCACATGAAGACTTACGACGGATGGACTAATAAATTTATTTTCCCTCCCTACGATTTCACTGTCACCGATGCTCTGGTAAGCAACTTCCACATGCCTTATTCGACCATGTTGATGATGGTTTCTGCATTCGGAGGTTACGATCTGGTGAAGAAGGCTTACGAAACAGCTGTGAAAGAAGGCTACAAATTCGGAGCCTACGGCGACGCGATGCTGATCATTTAGCCGCCATTTCGCGCAGGACTTTCGATACGAGATCTGGCTCGAAGCCGCGCGATACTGCAAATCTGAACAAACGTGTCCGACCTTCAAATGTGTCGGCGTCACTTATGGTCCGGGCTTTGGCCCGGACTATTTTTTTCAACGTGTCGAAGTAATCGTCGGGATCTATTTCGTCAAAAGCTTCCTCGATGATGTCGCGGTCGACTCTTTTTTGTATCAGAGTGAGCATGATCTTGCGTTTGCCCCAGCGCGAGAATTGCAGTTTGTCCCTGACAAAGGCACGGCAGAAGCGTCGGTCGTCGATATAGCGCCGCTCGGTGAGAGATCTGATGATCGCTTCTGCCTCTGAAGATGATATGCCCCAGTTGTAGAGTTTCTTGCGTGCCTCGCCGCAGCATTGTTCGCTGCGCGCACAGAGTTCCTCCAGCCTGACGGTCGCTTGCTGGGCGTTGAGTTGCTTGGCTTTTCTGATCATTTGACGGTCGGCTTTGTCGCTGATGCATATCTGTTGCGGCCGATGTAGTCGCGTTGAATGTCGACATCCGCGAAGCCTGTGTCTGTCAGCAGTCGCTTCATGCCGTCGGCAAAGAGCGGATTGATCTCGAAATAAATGCGCCTGCCGGCTTTCAGGCTCTTGATCGCATATGTGGCGATCTTGCGGTAAAAGACCAACGGGTCATCATCTGGAACGAAAAGGGCAGTCGATGGCTCGAATGATTTGACCCGGTCATCCATTGCCGCGGCCTCTTTCTCGGCGATATAAGGAGGATTGCTGACGATTATGTCATACTCTTGCGGTGCGGCTTCCAGAGTCATGATGTCTTCTTTTTTGAAATTGACGCTGCCCGCGACTTTCAGTGTCGAAGCGTTTTCGCGCGCCAGGGCCAGGGCGGCGTCGCTGATGTCGATGGCATCTACGCGGGCAAACGGCAGCGTGCGCGCCAACGCTATCGCTATACATCCGCTTCCCGTTCCGCAGTCGAGTATCCTCAGGTCTCTGCGTCCGTCGTGGTCGTTGACTATCATGTCGACGAGCCCTTCGGTTTCGGGACGCGGAATGAGCACAGCCGGAGTCACCGCGAAGTCCATCCCGTAGAACCGGGCTGTGCCGATCGCATACTGCACAGGCTCGCCGTCGCGCACTTTGGCCGCTATTCCCCTGATTTTTTCAAGAGTGAGGTCTTCGACTGTGCGATGGCCGTTGACGATTATATCCGATTGCGTTATGCCGCGCACGTCCTCAAGTATAACGCGAGCCGCAGCAGTTGCCTCCCGCTGGCCGAGCGCGGGAGTCAGAGTCTCCTGAAGTTCTTTGTAGACAGATGAGATGGTAGCCGGCGACATAGTTGGCTATTGTCAGTCGAGATCTGATTCGTCGATGTCTTCGTCCCAATCATAGCCGTCTTCGCCCCATTCGTCGGGCGAGATCGACTGAAGGTCTTCGCCTTCGTCTTCGTCATCGGCCATCGGGATGTTTTCGAAAATGAATTCGTCTTCCTCGCGCACACGGTGGCGTACATCGAGCGGACGGTGGACAAGATCGACTGTCGCGCGGTTGCTCTCGTCGTTGATTGCCTTCCACAGCACATCTTTCAACTCGCTGATGCCCTGACCGGTCACTGCCGATATGAACACATGAGGCACGTCGGCAGGCAGTGTTTTGGCTATTTCTTCGATCAGCTCCTCGTCGAGCATGTCGCTTTTCGATATGGCGAGGATGCGGTGCTTGTCAGAGAGCTGGGGGTTGAATTGCTCGAGTTCGTTGAGCAGCACCTTGTATTCGGCTGCGATGTCGTCGGCGTCGGCAGGCACCATGAACAGCAGCACTGCATTACGCTCGATGTGGCGGAGGAATCTGAGTCCGAGACCCTTTCCCTCGCTGGCACCTTCGATGATGCCGGGGATGTCGGCCATTACAAACGACCGGTTGTTGCGGTAGTCGACGATACCGAGCTGCGGCTCCATGGTCGTGAACGGGTAGTCGGCGATTTTGGGCCGCGCGGCCGACACTGCCGACAGCAATGTCGATTTGCCGGCGTTGGGAAAGCCGACAAGGCCTACATCGGCGAGCATTTTCAGTTCAAGCACGATCGACTTCTCGATGGCAGGTTCGCCCGGCTGGGCATAGCGCGGAGTGCGGTTGGTCGAACTTTTGAAGTGCCAGTTGCCAAGGCCGCCGCGGCCGCCTTTGAGCAGCTTCACCTCTTCGCCGTCGTTGGTGACTTCGCAGAGAAATTCGCCGGTCTCTGCATCATAGACCACCGTGCCGCAGGGAACTTCTACGATCACATCTTCGCCGTCCTTGCCGAAACTGCGGCCGCCCGATCCGCTCTGGCCGTTGCCGGCGAATATGTGGCGGCGGTATTTGAGCGGAAGCAGAGTCCACATGTTCTGGTTGCCTTTTAAGATGATGTGGCCTCCACGGCCGCCGTCGCCGCCGTCAGGGCCTCCCTTGGGCACATATTTGGCGCGGTAGAAGTGGCGTGAGCCTGCTCCGCCCTTTCCCGAGCGGCAAAGTATCTTGACGTAGTCTATAAAGTTCGAATCTGCCATAGTGATATTGTTTTATTGTGCATGTTTGTTGTTATCGCTCATATTGCGGTGATGACGCATGATCTCTCTCGCGTGGCTGAAATCCACCGGCGAGCCGACATCGATCCACGTGCCGTTGACGGGGAAGAACACCACTTTGTGTCCGTCGGCGATCGCGTTCTGTATGAAATCGGTGGCATCGATGCGTTCGTCTTTGTTGAGATTGTTGAGCAGTCGGTTGGTGATAAGGTAGATGCCGGCGTTGGCATAGTAGGAGTAAGCCGGTTTTTCCTCTATGCCTGTCACACGGCTGCCGTCGGTGGTCAGGATGGCGTAGGGTACAGACACCTGATAGGGGATGACAGCCACGGTGATGTCGGCCGATTCGCTGACATGACGCATGTACAGATCCTCGAACGACAGGCTGGTGAGCAGGTCGGAGTTCATCACGATAGTCGATCCTTCCGACGGAAGATCGATCAGCGATGCGGCTCCGATGGTGCCGAGTGGTTTGGTCTCGCAGACACAGTTGACCATCACGCCGCCGACCGGCTGACGGAAGTGGTCGTGGATTTTTTCCGACAGATAGCGGGTGCAGACATTGATGTCCTTGATGCCGCATGCCGCGAGAGCCTCCACGTTGTAGTCGATGATCGCTTTTCCGTCGATTTCGAGCAGCGGTTTGGGCGTGTCGAGGGTCAGGGGTCTGAGCCGTTCCCCTTTTCCGCCGGCCATCAGGATTGCGCTGACAGGCAGTATGGTGCGAGTCGTGTTGAGGTTGATTATGTCGACCAGACAGCCCTCGCCGTCAAGCACCGGCAACACCGTGATGCCGCGTTGTCTGCATTGTCTGAGAAGGTCGAGGTCGACGTCGCCTTGTCTGATCCACTTGAAGTCGCGATATGTGGCGTCGGCTACTTTGCTGTCGGTGCGCAGGCCGCGGAGCAGCGCCCGTCGGATGTCGCCATCGGTCAGAGTGCCGGTTATGTGCCCGTTGTCATCTTCGACAAAAAGAGTCATGTCGCTGCCCGGCAGATTGTTGAGCCTGTCGAGAGCGTCGATGAGCTGTGCGCGGTGACTGATGATATGTTGTTGGCTTGCGTTGGACATTGTTTAACTTCCCCCTTGTTGTTATAACGGCTGATTGCTTTTATTGTTTTGTTGCATGATGGCTTCGGCCACGAGCCAGTCTGTCGGTGAGTCGAGGTCGATGCTGCGTTCGCGCGGCATGACATAAGGCACCCGGCGTTCAAATTCGCCGAGACCCTGCCGGCGCAGCGATGATGGATTGATCACATAGACCGCACCGTTGTATTCCCAGGCTTCCGGGGCGTCCTGACGGCGTGTCAGTTTGCCGTCGCCTTTCGACACATGAAGATAGCCTGTCGACGGGTCGGCTTCGAAACAATTGTAGTAAGGATTGCTCGACGCCTCGGTGACACTGACAACCATGTCCAGCCCGTCGTTGTAAAGCGCCAGTGAGTTTCTGACGTCATCGGCTGTGCGCATCGGCGATGTCGGCTGCAGCAGCACTATGCAGTTGTAGTCGATCCCTTGACGGTCGGCCCAGTCCATCGCGTCGATCATCACTTCGCGGCTTCCAGAGCGGTCTGTGGCCAGTTCGGCAGGGCGCTTGTATTCGACCTTGAGGCCGAGAGAGCGGGCCGTATCGGCTATTTCGTCAGAGTCGGTCGACAGCACGATGTGCCGCTCGTCAGCCCCGCATTCTCTGGCTGTGTCGATGGCATATGCTATCAGCGGCCGTCCGCAAAGAGGTTTGATGTTTTTGCGCGGAATGCCCTTGCTGCCGCCACGGGCAGGGATGATATATAATGGTTTCAACATTTCGGCAGGTCGTAAAAGTGTTTTGTTTTGAGTTTCGACAGATCGGCTGACATTATCGCATCTTCCATGAGCCGGAGGGTGTCGGGGTTGAAATATGGGTTTTCACGTCTGGCGGCGATGGCTTTGAATTCCGGGCTCAATGCCTTGTCGATCGCTTCCGAGATTTCATCGGCGCTGTTGCCGCAGTGGATCACCGACTGTGCGGCGGCGCGTCCGCGCTGTCTGATGCCTATGTCTATCGACGGTATGCCGGCCGATGCGACCTCTACGATACCGCTCGACGAGTTGCCGATCGAGAACTCTGCATACTGCAGGGCCGACAGATAGCGGCGGAGTCCGAGCGATTTCACCAGCTTGACTCTCTGAGGACGGCCGGCGGCAAATGACTCGATTTCACGGATTATCGACGCCGATCCGGGGTCGTTGTTGGGGTAGGTGATCACGACGTTGAGATCGCTGTGTCTGTCGAGAGCGTCGAGCATCGCGCGGCATCGCCCGGCAGGGTCTCCATTGTCGAGGGTGGCCGGATGGAACGTGGCCGTGACAAACCGGTGCGACAGATCGAACCCGAGGTCGAGGCTCAGCTGCTCGCGGCTTATAAGCTCGATGTTGCCGAGGTTCCACACCCCGATAGCGCCCGTGTTGAACACCCTCGACGGATCTTCACCCATGGCGATCACCCTCCGGCGGTAGTCTTCGGTTTCGGTCAGATGTATCGCCGATAGCTTGGTGATGGCGTGTCTGATCGAGTCGTCGATGGCCCCCTCCGAGATAGTGCCCCCGGCGATGTGGGCGATTGCTATCTGCATTAATGCGGCAGCCGATGCGACGGCGAGCATTTCATAGCGGTCGCCGAGGATGACGACCATGTCGGGCTGCAGGCGCGCGAAACAGTCGGCCATTGACGACATGCACTGCGCCATCGATTTTACACGGCCGCAAGGAGAGTCGTCGTCACACTCCATCTCCACTCTTTCGGGTTCGAAACCGTCGGCGATGATTTCGTTGACAGTCATGCCGAAGCGTTCGCTGAGGTGCATGTTTGTGGCGATGACGGAGAGCCGGCAGTCGTCGCGGCCCGACAGCACCCTGGCCAGCGGTGACAGCAGCCCCCAGTCGGCGCGGGTGCTCGACACTATGCATATTTTACGCTTGTTTTCGTCGCTACAGCTCATACTTAATGTTAATATTGATATGCAAAATTAATAAAATCGGATTAATTTGAGCCTTGGCCGGGTGATTAATGATCGCTTTATTCAAAAATGTTGTAAACAAAGAGCTTGAAATTTGGTTTTCAGGGAGCTAATACATATCTTTGTAGTCAATATTTTACCAACGATCATATCTCTTTACCAAATTCTATGAAACTAATCAAGAATCTTGCACTTTCTGCGACAGTTGCCGGAGCTGTGTTCGCGCTGTCATCATGTAATAGTGAAAACTCTGCATACGAACCTCTCTACGAACTCACTTTCGAGGAAGTAGACTTCAATGACGAAGGTTATTGGGCCGATTGCTATGATCCGGCTACCGGAGATTATGTGTCTGGCACCTTTGCATTCAGCCACTCGGCCTGGGCCGACGTGTGGGATGGCGTGTCTTATCCTGCATGGAACGGTTTCTGCCCCTCGAAGGTGAACGACAATGAAAACCATGCCGGAGAGTGGACCGACTATCAGTGGGGATGTATGCCTGCCAATCCTTACAACGGCTTTTATCTTGTCGGCAACAGCGAGGCGACAGTAAGCGACGATCCCCTCGACAACGACAAGTGCTCGTTGCGCATGACCAACTATGGCGCGTTCAATCCAAAGTATCTCTATGTCACGAACTCAAGCTATACATATTACTGCGCCAAAAACGGCTCTGACTTCAACCCTGCGTTTACGGTCGACGACAATCTCATGCTCCACGTTGTCGGTGTGCGCTATGGCGCTGTCACAGGCCACTTGAAGTTCCCCCTGATATCTTCGATGATGTTTCTCACCCAGTGGGCTTTCATCACCCTCGATCCTCTCGGCACAGTCGATGAAGTGCTGTTTTACGTCGATTCTACTCAGAAAAACAGCTACGGACTCACTATCCCCGCTTACTTCTGCATAACGAATTTCGGCTTCAACCTTCCCTCTGAAGAAGAAAGTCTGTAAGCGGCCCTCATGCGGGGCATGATCAGAGCTATTCAATCAGCTGTCATCAGGTCAAAGGATCGGAAATATGGTCTTTTGACCTTTATTTTAGTCGCTTTGTCGCTTTTTTTGCGGCTATGTCATTCAGAAGATAAATATTGCCTAACTTTGCATTGTAAAAAGTTCGAATAATGAAAATAGGAAGTATCGACTTAGGCGACCGTCCGGTTATGCTTGCTCCGATGGAGGATGTGACCGATGAGTCTTTCCGATTGATCTGTAAGGAATTCGGAGCCGACATGACATACACCGAGTTTGTTTCTGCAGATGCATTGATCCGCAACATTGCAGCGACAACGCGAAAATTGGCCATCAACCCGGCCGAACGCCCCACCGCGATCCAGATCTACGGTCGCGAAGTGGAGCCGATGGTCGAAGCTGCAAAAATTGTCGAGCTTGCCGCCCCCGACATCATTGACATCAATTTCGGTTGTCCTGTCAAGAAAGTGGCCGGAAAAGGCGCAGGAGCAGGCATGTTACGCGACATTCCGAAGATGTTGCAGATCACGCGCGCGGTTGTCGACGCCGTCAAGCTGCCCGTGACCGTGAAGACGAGGCTCGGATGGGATCACAATTCCAAGATAATTGTTCAGCTCGCGGAGCAGCTTCAGGATTGTGGCATACAGGCGTTGACCGTCCACGGGCGCACTCGTTCGCAGATGTACACCGGCGATGCCGATTGGGAGATGATCGCAAGGGTTAAGGAAAATCCGCGCCTGTCGATTCCGGTGATCGGCAACGGCGACATCACCACACCCGAGCGTCTGCGCGAGGCTTTCGATCGCTATGGTGTCGACGGCGTAATGGTCGGAAGGGCTTCGATCGGTGCCCCTTGGATATTCAGCGAACTGAAAGCCGGCATAGACCCGGCGCAGAAACTGCCGACATTGGCCGAGAAATTCGATTGCCTCAGACGTCAGATCAAGGAAAGCGTCGACCGCATCGACGAATATCGCGGGATACTTCACATCCGTCGCCATCTTGCTGCGTCGCCATTGTTCAAAAGTATCCCGAATTTCCGGCAGACGCGCATCGCGATGCTTCGCGCCGAGACCTTCGGTGAGTTGCTCGACATCATCTCTCATGTTCAACACGATATATTGCCGCAATTAAGCTGATGGAACAGATGCGACGTTTATTGATACCGGCCATGTTGACCGCAGCCGTCATGTCGGCTGTCGACATGTCGGCGAAGTCGTTTGACCAGATTCATGTCAAAGGATCTTGCGAGCTTAAGCTCGTCTATCATCCCGATTCGGCAGGCATTGTCAGAGTGCCATCCGGCGGAGCTGTAGAGACAGCCAGAGTGGGCACAGCCGTGTTCATTACCGCAGCCGCAGCCACTTCTTCGACATCGCGCGTTCCGGTGACCTTGTATGCCGACGGTCCGGTCAGTCTGGTCGACGCGTCGGGCAGGGCGATAGTCACCGCCGACAGCATTGTCGCTGCCGATCAGCTTTCTCTTGTGTCGTCGGGTGCGGCAGCTCTGAAGTTAGGAGCAGTGGCCGCCGCCAACGTCAATGTATCGCTTTCAGGGTCGGGCTCGATCACGATCGGTGGACATCTGGCGGCTACGACTGTCAACATGTCGCTCACCGGAAGCGGTGCGATCAAGGCCGACGCCATCACCGTCAGCCGCATGACCGTGACGCAGCGCGGCAGCGGAAAGATGGTCTTTGCCGGGTCTGCCCGCGATTGTGCGGTCGTCGGACGCGGTTCCGGATCGGTCGATCTCCGCAATCTCGTTGCCGGCACAATGGATCTCAAGCTGTTCGGTGCCGGACGCATATTCTATCCCGCCGGAGTGCGTGTGTCGCTCGACGGTAATATTGAAAGAATCATACAAGTAAAACCATATCAACCGCTGTAATTATGAAAATGAAAAAAACAATCGTTCTGTCTCTTGCCCTCTTGGCTGCTGTTTCAGCCGCCAGCGCTCAGAAAAGTTTATATAAGCTTGATGTCGGAGATTTTAGCGAGTTGAAAGTCACTGACGGCATCAACGTGGAATACAACTGCTCCACCGATTCGGCTGGATGGGCATACTTCGAATGCGATCCCGCGACAGCACAGATGTTGATGTTCACCAATAAAAAGAATTCACTTCAGATACAGGTCGCTTCCGACGGTGCCAAAGTCGAGAACCTCCCGACTATCAAGGTCTATTCGATGACATTGCAGAAAGTCGAGAACTCAGGCGACTCAATGGTTCGTGTCGAACGCACTCTGCCCGTGCGCGATTTCAAGGCTTCGATCGTCGGAAACGGCACTCTCGTCGTGGCTGATATCAAGACTCATAAGGCTGAATTTGCCATCCGCACAGGCAATGGTCATCTTGTTGCCAACGGTTCGACTCGCGAGGCCAATCTGCGCAACGTCGGCACAGGCAAACTCGAAGCCTCGGGACTCCAGGCCGAAGTGGTCAAATGCAACATCCTCGGTACAGGGCCGATCGATTGCAATGCGTCGGTGTCGTTGACAATCACCGGTGCCGGTTCGGGCAAGGTGTATTACGGAGGAACTCCCTCAAAGATATCCAACCGTTCGATTGGCGTCAAGGCCTATTCGATGGACACAAAGCAGGAAATCAATTGACAGTCATCGCCTATCCGTTTAAAATCTTATAATTTCACCCATGAACGACATTTTTCGACCTCTGATTGCGTTGGCGATGTTAGTCGGTAGTTTCGGTGTGTCGGGCGCACAAGGCGTCGGCACCACCGACATCGATGATCTCGCTCTTATATATGTTGGTAACCGCGACCGCACCGAATGGACACGCGACAAGTTGCAACCCTATGTCATGCACACTTACGACGACGGCTCGCAGACGTGGATGTTCGACGGCTTTCTCATGATCGATTTCCTGACCTATAATTCCGACGGTGTCAGGGTGTCGCTGGGTGAATACAACGGCCCTGCGGCTGTCAAAGAAGACTGGGTGCGCTATCTCGACGCTCAGTTAGGTCTCGGCGCTGACCGCAGTTGTGAGGCTCTCGACGGCCTGATCGGCGATCTCACGCCTGAGCTCGGCGAGCCCACCCATCGCCACAAAGTGGTGTTCAGCCTCCCGGTGCCGATAAGCGGTTTTGAAGGGTGGGGCGAACTCGATGGCCGCCGCCTCGATTTCAACAATCTCGACGATCGCGTGAAAGCTGTCGAATGGTATGTCGACATGTTGCTCGACAAATGGAACAAGGCTGGCTTCAAAAATCTCGACCTCGAGGGTGTCTATTGGGTCAAGGAGTCGTTCGACCAGCCGGCAATCGAGATCGCGTCGGCTGCCCACGATATGTTGAACAGCCGTGGGCTTAAAGTCTATTGGATCCCTTATTCCGCGGCGAAAGCGAGAGCCGACTGGGCTAAAAACGGCATTGACGTCGCTTATCTGCAACCCAACTATTCGGTGTGGAAACATGCCACTATCGATCAGCTCAACAACTGCATCGATTTCGCCAAGTCGCATGGCATGGGGCTGGAGATGGAACTCGACGGCTACAGCTTCTATCGCGACATGAAAGGCGATTCGCTGGTCACCACTGTGCCCGGCGACTGCGGACTCTACAGGGTGTCGCCCGAAATCCATCAGAGAGTTGTAGACTACATCGACCGCTTCGAGCAGGAAGACGTGTTCAAGACCAAGCCGATGGCTTATTATACAGGCTATCAGGGGATCTATGATTTTCAACATTCCCCCGAACCTCGCGACAGAGCCTTGCTCGACCGCTTGGCTGCCATTATCAATGATCGTCATCTCAGGTCAGGCTGGATCAAGAAATAGCGATCTGCGGCGGCTATGCCTACGCCGGGGCACAGATTCATGTTCTTTACCAAAAAAATGTCTAACCGATTGTGATATAATAAAAAATATTATAATTTTGTATTCTAATCCTAAAAACATTTCATAGTGAAAAAAATACTTCTCGCAGCATCGTTGTTGTGCTCCTCTCTTTTCTCATTTGCTCAGTTCTCTGATGCGACGGATATCGACGACCTCGCATTGATCTATATCGGAAGTCAGCATCGTCCCGACTGGAATCGTGAACTCTTCGAGCCGTATGTCGTGCATACTTATCCCGACGGATCAAAATCGTGGATGTTCGATGGTTTCCTCATGATCGAATTCATGGCTTACAACGAGAACGGTTTGACTGTCTCGTTCGGCGAGTCGGGAGCTTCGGTTCAAGGTTCGAAAAAATCTGATTGGGAGCGCCTTCTGCGTGAGCAGCTCGGCACTCAGAGCGGCTATGGCTGTCGCGCGCTCGACAATTTGATCGACGAAATGATCCCTGTGCTCGGCGAGCCGGGTCACAACCATAAGGTCGTTTTCACTCTCCCCGTTGCTGAGACCAAGTCTGACATATGGGGCGAAGTCGATGGCAAAACTTTGAATTTCACCCAGGTTGCCGATCGCATCGAGGGCATGAAATGGTATGCCGATCTGCTCATGAGCGAGTGGGAGAAAGCCGGGTTCAAGCATCTCGACCTCGATGGTGTATATTGGACTAAGGAAACATTCTATGGAGCCGATGCTCAGATGCTCACCGAAGTCAACAAATATTATCACGACCACGGCATGAATGTGTACTGGATTCCCTATCTTCTCCGTAACAGCAATGAAAACGATGAAGAAAACTATCTCGATATTCTTCCCACTCAATCGGCCGACAGTTGGAAGGAAATGGACGTCGATGTTGCCTACATTCAGCCCAACTACTATTTCCAGTCTGATCGTCCCCATAAATATCTTGAGCAGACTGTTGCTTATGCGTGGGATCACGACGGCATGGGCATGGAAATCGAGTTCGAAGGCTACAATTATTCCTGGAATCCGACAACCGGCATCCGCACCAAGATATCTCCGAGCAACAACGGCCTTTACGACAAATCGCCCGTCTTCCACCAGCGTCTGATCGACTATATCGACTATTTCGAACAGGAAGGCGTGTTTGAGTTTATGCCTGTGGCTTATTATTCAGGCTTCCAGGGCGTCTACGATTTCGAAAATTCAGGTAATCCCAAGGATAAAGAGATCATGAACCGTATGGCGACGATCCTCAACCAACGACACATCGACAGTGGCTGGGACAAGGAACCGACTTTTGCCGGCATCGACGACATAACGCTCAGCGACCGTGTGCTCGCCTATGGCATCGAAGGTGCGATCTACATTGCCGACGAAGCCGCTGACGCAGGCGTGGCAGTCTATGCTCTCGATGGCCGCAGGATATATTCTTCAGGTGCCACCCGTCTCCACTACGGATCAACAATTCCATGCGAGGCCGGTGTCTACATTGTCCGTGTCGGTTCTCGCTCTATCAAAGTCTCTGTTAAATAATCTGTCATGAAAATATTTCGTCCGTTAATCTCTCTGATTGCCGCCCTTACGTTTGCCTCGGCAAGTGCTCAGAATTTTCCGCCTATCGACGATCTTGCACTGATATGGGTCGGCGCGCGTCATCGTCCTGATTGGAATAAGGAACTTTTCACTCCTTACCTCGTTCACGAATATCCCGACGGCCACAAATCATGGTTGTTCGACGGTTTCCTGATGATCGACGGATGGACCAACGGCGTCAGAGGTGAGAATGAGGACTACTATTCTTATATCAACCGGCGCTATACATTCGGCGAGGCTCATTATACGCCTGCCGACAAAGACATGTGGGAATGGTTTCTCCACCGTCAGCTCGGCACTAACGACGGTCTCGCCTGCCGTGCCCTCGACGACCGTATCGGAGAACTGCTGCCCGAACTCGGTCAGCCCGCGTCGAAACATCAGGTAGTGATGACCCTCCCGATCGCTTATCAGGCGTTCAACGGCTGGGGACGTATCGATGGTCGTATGCTCAATTTTGCAATCCTCGAAGATAAGCTTGCAGCCATGAAGTGGTATGTCGATATGCTCATCGAGGAGTGGAACAAGGCCGATTTCAAGAACATCGAGCTTGCGGGCGTCTATTGGCTCAGAGAGTCGATTGACAATGGCTACCATGAAATCGAGTGCGCGACAGCCATGAGCGAATATGTCCACGAAAAAGGACTGAAAATGTTCTGGATACCTTATTACAGAGCCACACACTATCAGGACGGTAAGAGCTATGGCATCGACGTGGTCTACCATCAGCCCAACTATGTGTTCGATCTCACCCGCCCGAAGGAAATGCTCGAAAATGCCATAAACGACGCCTACGATTATGATCTCGGCATGCTCATCGAGTTTGAAGGATGCTGCATCGATGGTATCGACGACGGAATCAACGACACCCGCAAGGTGATCCACCAGTATAATTCGTGTCTTTACGACGACTCTGAGGCCTATTACAATCGTTTTGTCGAGTATGTCGACATGTTTGAGGAAAATGGTGTGTTCGACTTCATGCCTGTGGGCTATTATGCAGGTTATCAGGCTGTCTATGATTTCGTGAATTCTCCCAACCCTAAAGATCAGGAGATCATCAACCGTCTTGCCTCGCTGATAGAGAAGCGTCACATTACAAGTTCATGGTATATCCCCGATATGGCCGGTATCAGCGAGACTGTCGGCGACAACCGTGCGGTGGTCTACGGCCTTGAAGGTGAAATCTACATCTCAAATCTTGCCGTCGGAAAGGTCGAGATATATTCAGTCGACGGACGCCGGGTCTATGCAGAGCCCGATGCTGAAAAGTTCCGCTACGGATCGACCGTGAAATGCCCGGCTGGAGTCTATATCGTAAAAGCCGGACCGGTTTCCGAGAAAGTGACCGTCCGTTAAGTTATAAGCAGAGACACTTACCATGCAGACCGCCGGATTTCCCGGCGGTCTGTGTGTTTTAGATAGACCGTTTACGCCCTACCGCTTTCACGAAATTTTTGTTAAGAACTTTTCGGCGATTATTTTGTTTTTTCTTATAAAAGATGTATCTTTGCATCACAATTCACGAGAACATTTGAGTTTGATCTGAGCTTCGCTCCCATGCGTTAAGTTTGTCATTTCGATTTCTCGGGCGGTTTTTTTACAAGTTCCGCATTTTTTCATCCACTTTATAATAACGAAGATTTTATGCAAAGGCATCCATTGATTATGGTAGTGCCTCGTTTTTGAGGGGAATCTCCCGCAGAAACTCTATACCTCTGACGCAGAAACCTATTATTTATGTATAATATTTCACAACTTAACGAGATGGCCGATTCTGAATTGAAATCTGTTGCTGAAGCAATGGGTATCAAAAAAATCGACCTTTCAAAAAAAGAAGATCTTATCTATAACATCCTCGATCAGCAAGCGATTGACAGGTCGACAGCTGTCGCCAACAAGCGCAAGGACGAGGGTAAATCCGATAAACAGTCCGCCTCCGCTCAGGATCAGGCTAAGAATGCTCCGAAAAAGCGTGGCAGAAAGCCGAAACAGCAGCAGCCCGAACAACCGGCTGAACAGCCTGAGCAGCCTGCTAAGCAAGCTGAGACTCCGGCAGCTCCGGCAGCCGAACCGATCGAAGCCGCAGCCGAAAAGCCTGCTGAAGAGCCACAGCGCAAGCGTCGCGGACGTCCGCGTAAGGCCGACGTACAGCCGACGGCCGATGCAGCCGTGCAAGCAGCTGGCGTTGAAGCCGACGGCGCTCAGGGTGCCGCTCCCGATCAGCAGGCCGAAAAGCAGATCTCCGATAATCAGGAGGCCGCCAGCAACACGAATGTGGCGGAGGCTCAGCAGCCCGAAGCCGCAGTTCCGGTTCAGCAGCCCGAAGTTCAGCAGCCTCAACAGCAACGTCACAACGATTTCCGGCCCAATGATTCGGCTTTCGGATCATTCTTCCCCCGCAGCGGCGGTCAAAAATTCGTTCCGCGTTCTCAGCGTGACAAGGATGACGCCGACAGGCAGCAGCCCTACGCTCAGCCTTCACAGCCCGCGCCTGCGCCGATAGTGATCGGTGAGCCGACCGCCAACAGCCAGATACCCGCCAACAACCAACAGCAGGGTCAGGGAAAGAAAAAGAAAAACCGCAACAATCAGAATCAGCAGTACAACCAGGACCGTGTGCAGTTCCCGCAGCTGCCCCGTTACGATTTCGAAGATTTTATCGAGACTACGGGAGTGCTTGAGATCGACAACGGTGGATATGGCTTTCTCCGTTCGGCCGATTTCAACTACATGCCATCGCCCGATGATGTCTACCTGACTCAGCAGCAGATCAAACAGTATGGTCTTAAGACCGGCGACGTGGTCGAGGCTACCGTGCGTCCTCCCCGCGAAGGCGAAAAATACTTCCCCTTGACATCTGTGCGCAGTGTCAACGGCCGATCGCTCGACTTTATCCGCGACCGTGTGCCTTTCGAACACCTTACACCGCTTTTCCCCGACGAGAAATTCGATCTTACAAGCGGCAACACCTGCAATCTCTCGACACGCGTGGTCGACATGTTCTCACCGATAGGCAAGGGGCAGCGCGGTCTGATCGTGGCGCCCCCGAAGACAGGTAAGACTATTCTCTTGAAGGATATTGCCAATGCCATTGCCGAGAACCACCCCGAGACCTACATCATGATCCTTCTCATCGACGAACGCCCTGAAGAAGTGACCGACATGATGCGCAGTGTCAATGCAGAGGTTATCGCTTCGACATTCGATGAGCCGGCCGACCGCCATGTCAAGATTGCCGGCATCGTTCTCGAAAAAGCCAAGCGCATGGTCGAATGTGGCCACGACGTCGTTATCCTCCTCGACTCTATCACACGACTCGCACGCGCGTTCAACACCTGTGCCCCCGCATCGGGCAAGATCCTTTCAGGCGGTGTCGATGCCAACGCTCTCCAGAAACCGAAACGCTTTTTCGGCGCAGCCCGCAACATCGAAGGCGGCGGATCGCTCACCATCATAGCGACTGCCCTCACCGAAACAAGCTCGAAGATGGACGAAGTCATTTTCGAGGAATTCAAAGGTACGGGCAACATGGAGCTTCAGCTCGACCGCAAGCTTTCAAACAAACGTATTTTCCCGGCTGTCGACATCATGGCGTCGAGCACCCGCCGCGACGACCTGTTGTTGCGTTCGGAGACACTCAACCGCATGTGGATACTCCGCCGCTTCCTTTCCGACCGAAATTCGATCGAGGCGATGGAATTTATCAAAGACCGCATGGAGCGCACCCGCGACAACGACGAACTCCTCCGCACCATGGGAGATTGACACATCGGCAGGCTCCAATCCTGTTGAACAGATACAAAACCGACGGGCCAATTCAGCATTTCAGACTGATTGGCCCGTCGGTTTTTGTGTCGGTTGACTTTGGGATGATTTTATCAGATGTCGAGTTCAAGCACCACCGGACAATGGTCTGAGCCGTAGATGTCAGCTCTGATGTTGGCGTCGGTGACTTTCGGTGCCAGACGTTCCGACACGACAAAGTAATCGATGCGCCACCCCACGTTCTTCTCTCTCGCTCTCATGCGGTAGCTCCACCACGAATAGGCATCAGTCAGGTCGGGGTGGATCAGTCTGAACGTGTCGACAAAGCCTGCCTCAAGCAGTTTTGTGAACTCGGCTCGCTCCTCGTCGGTGAACCCGGGGTTGCGTCGGTTGGTCTTGGGGTTCTTGAGATCGATCTCCTTATGGGCGACATTCATGTCGCCGCACACTATCACCGGCTTCTGTTTGTCGAGTTCGGTCAGATAGTTGCGGAAATCGTTCTCCCAATCCATGCGGTAGTCGAGGCGTGCGAGCTGATCCTGCGAGTTGGGGGTGTAGACAGTCACCAGATAGAAATCATCCATGTCGAGGGTTATGACACGGCCTTCGTTGTCATGGCGTTCGTGGCCGATGCCATAGCTGACGCTTTTGGGCGTGCGGCGTGTGTAGATCGCCGTGCCCGAATAGCCTTTTTTTTCAGCCAGGCTCCAGTATGACTCGTAGCCTTCGAATTCAGGCACTGCTATGCCGGGACTGAGTTTTGTTTCTTGAAGGCAGAAAAAGTCTGCCCCGAGATCGTTGAATATTTCGGCAAATCCTTTGCCGCATACGGCTCTGAGGCCGTTGACATTCCAGGAGATAAGTTTCATAGTCGTTGTTTATGGAGTGGCGACAGCGCTTGCTCCCGCGGATCAATACCATATGATGCCGTTGGAGATAGACGAGCGTTTGTCGTATTTGAGATCGCTCAGGAGCGCTGATTTCACTGAGATGTGGAAGTTGTAGCTCTTGTAAGGGCCGACCGGCACAAAGCTTGCATTCATCGTGAAGCAGTGGAGATCGCGGCCGATGTTACAGTTCATATATGCCAGTTTGTGAGTGTCGAAGTTGTACGACGCCGAGAACGAGAAGTTCCAGTTTTTGGTCGGCTGTATATTGCCCGAGAAACTCAGGTTCTGGGTTATGCGGCCGTCGTATTCGAGCTTCTGCTTGTTGAACGCTCCGTAGGCATAGCTGACCGAATAGTTCACCGACAGACTCCATGGCACTGACCATTTCATATACCCGTCCGAGTCAAATGATCCGCCGCCTCCGTCGTTGCCGTTCTGTTGGTCGCGTTGGTTGCGGTCGTACTGCGAGCCGCTCTGATTCTGGTCGTTGTTGTCTTTGTTCTTGTTTTTGTTTTTGTCCTTGCGCTTGAATGTGTCGTTGTTGAACGTGTAGGAGAACGATGTGCCTGTCGAGCGCAGACGGCCGAGACCCTTTCCTGCCTTCCAGCGGGGTATGTTGACTCTCACAGGGTTGCCGTACTCGTTGAGTTGGTAGGTGTAGACGTCCCATACGGCCGAGAGATTGAGGTTGAAGCCTTTGGTAACTCTGATCAGGATCGACGAGTTGATGTCGCTGAAATTCATCGAGTCGGCTGCGAAGTTGTAGCTCTGCGACAGCGACAGGTTTTCGATCAGTGAGATCTTCTTTTCTCCGATCGAGTCGTTGTCGCTCTTCACCTTCATTTCGAGGTTGTTCGACAGTGAGTAGCTCAACGATCCCGTTTTGCCTTCGCCCGGGACGCCATAGAGGGCGTTGGGGAAGTAATTGTAGCGCTTGACAAGTGCTTCGCCATTGACTCCGGTGTACTGATACTGTCCGTAGTAGCCGAAGAACGGCGATCCGAAGTCGGGGGAGTAGTTGAACGATACCGAGGGCGTCAGCACGTGTCTTACCATCTTGATCTTCTTGCCGAGGAAACCAAGCGGCTGGAAGAAACCGTAGATCTTGGTGTCGAGCGATACTGACGTCGTGAAGTCGTAGACGTTGTAGAAGTTGTAGTTGGTGTCGCAGACCTCTACGCCGCGCAATTCGTCCCAGTGACGGGTGACTTTGTTGGTGTACATTCGGTCGGTGAGTCTGATCGACGGGGTGATGTTGATGTAGTTGAACGCGTTGAATGTCGCGGAGATAGGTATCTCGTGACGCATGCCGTTGCGCCAGTCCTTGATCAGACTCTTTTTGAAGAATACGTCTTGCTTGGCCGTCAGCGAGTTCTGGAACTGTCCGGAGTAGGACAGCTTGATTTTTTCATACCATTTCTCGTCGCCGGCGCGTTTCTTGCGCTTGAAGGGGTAGGTCTGCGACATGGTCACAGTCAGGTTGGGGAACGATACTGCCAGTGTCGAGTCCTGAGTGCGTTGCGACACGTTCATAGTCGTAGAGAACGACCATTTTGAATTTGGAATGCGGTAGGTCATATTGACCGTCGAACTTTTTGTGTTCTCGGTGAACGACGGAGAGTAGTACGATCCGAGGTCGTTGCGCGAATAGCCGCTTGTCGTGAAGTTGACGCTCGCCGACAGGTTCATGTTGGGGTTGGCCTTGGCGTCCTGGGTGTGGCTCCAGAGTATCTGGAAGTTGGTCTGTGTCGAGTAATCCGGATCGCCTTTCTCGCCTGAGATGGTCTTCAGGTAGCTGATGTTGAAATTTCCGCTGTATTTGTAGCGTTTCACATAGTTGGACTGTGCGCGGAGCCCCCACGATCCTTTGGTGTAGATTTCGCCGGTCAGAGCCGCGTCCATGTTGTCGCTGATTGCGAAGTAGTAGCCGCCGTTGCTCAGATAGAAGCCGCGGTTGTAGTCGTCGCCGAAGGTCGGCACTATCACTCCCGACGAATAGCTTTCGGTGAACGGGAAGTAGCCGAAAGGCACTGCGAGCGGCAGTGGCAGACCGGCGAGGACCATGTAGGCCGGACCCGTGACGATGTTTTTGCCGGGTTGGATCTTGGCTTTCGTGAGCTGGAAGCCGAAGTGAGGGCACTCGTGGTCGTCGCAGGTGGTGTAGAAGCCGTCTTTGGTGTAGAACGATCCGTCGGCTGCTTTCTTGGTGTTGCCGCCGGTCAGATAGCCTTCGCCCTGCTGGGTGACAACGTTGGTGATATAGCCTTTTTCCGACGTCATGTTGTAGCGCATGGTTGCCGCTTCATACTCCGTGCCGTTGTCGGTGAACACAGGCTTGCCTTCCACTTCACCGATCGAATCGATGCGGCCTACGGCATAGACGGTGTTGTCCGACAGGTCCATCTCTATCTGAGCCGCGTCGAGCTGTATATTGCCATATTGAACTGTGCTTTGTCCATACATGAATGCCGAGTCGCGGCGGATGATCAGCATGGAGTCGGATGACGAAAAATTAACAACGGTTTCCAGATCGGCTTTTTCGCGCACTATGCGGCTGCGCGGCTGCAGTGAGTCGTCGGCTGCGGTCGGCATGCTTGTCGGCGCAGTGGTGTCGGATTGTGCTGTTGCAGAGGGGGCGGCTATGCTGTCGGGCATCACGGAGTCGATGGTCAGACTGTCTGACGCCGACGCAACAGACGCTGTGTCAAGCGGTTCGTCTCCGTCGCGGCTTATGGCCAGACAGAGCGAAGGCAAGAATAGCAGAGCGATGATATATAGTAGAGACGTTCTCAACGTTCGGACATAGTCTTATAAACACACAAAGTTAATAAAACTCTTGCGGATTCCACCCATAGACAAAGCTTTTTAACAGAATGCCCGGGGACCGGAGACAACAAAGGCGCGACCTGAGGCCGCGCCTTTGTTATGAATTGTATGCTCTGAAGCGATTATTCGCCGGGTTCGATTGCACCGCTGGGGCACACTTCAGCACATGAACCACATTCGATGCAGGTATCGGGATCGATGTGATAGATTTCGCCTTCTGAGATTGCTTCTACGGGGCATACGGGAAGACAAGTTCCACAAGCCACACAGCGATCGGTAATTACGTAAGCCATAATTGATTTGTTTTAGATAATTATAATACGGGTTTCGAATTGTTTTGCGGTGCAAATTTAATGCTTATTTTTAATTCCGCGCAATCTTTTCTCTAAAAAATCGGTTGCATTTTTCTATTGCTCTATGCCACAGCGGATAAAGCACAGATTTATGAAGCCGCTAAGTTTGCTTCTGTGATTTCTTTTTCAACGGGCATGTCGTCGAATCGCAGCATGAGCAGTGTTTTTTTCGCCTGATTCTTGCGACGATGCTGACTGCGCACCCGATGAGAATGGCGGCCACAATGGCGGTCTGTATGATCTCGTTGGCTGTCATTTTTCAAGCAGCCTGATATATTCTTGTTCGAAGTTGGGGGTGAGTATGCCCTTGCCGATGGCGGCTTTGATTTCGTCGTGGCTCCAGAAGGCGATCTCGCTGATCTCCTCGCGCTGAAACACAAAAGGATAGTCTTTTTCGACCGTAGTTACGAACGTGTTGACGAGTTCGCGCTCCACTGACGATTGAAACACATAGGGCGACAGCGCTTCAGCCTCAAACTCAGTGAGCCCGAGTTCTTCGGCCGCCTCCCGACGCAGGGCGGTCGCGATGCTTTCGCCGTAATCGACGTGACCTCCGACCGATGTGTCCCAACGGCCGGGTTGTATGTCTTTGTCGTCGGAGCGCTTCTGAAGCAACAGCGTTCCGTCAGGTGCAAACACGTGGAGATGCACTACCGGGTGGAGGAGCATCGAGCCTGAGTGGCACTCGCGGCGGGTAGCCGATCCTGTCACACGTCCGTCGGTGTCTACGGTTGGAAAGAGTTCGTTGTCTGCCATTATTTTTTCAGTTTGTCGGCCAGTTGCGCCGGGGTGAGCGAGTCGGGATACTGTTCGAAGGGCAGGCGGCATGAGCAGCCTTCGGCGTAGCGGGAGCATCCATAGGCTGTGCGGCCCTTGATAATGTGGCCTTTGCCGCACACCGGACATGCTATAGCATCGAGACTGTCGATTTTTTTCTTGCGGGGGGCGCGTTTGGCTTTGGGTTTAGCTTCTTTTTTTGGCTTTTCGGGTTTTTCTTCGGCGGTCTCGATGCGGCGCGACGAATTGTCGGTCAGCACGTTGATCACTATTTCACTTATCTGGGTCTTGAGTTCGCCGATAAATTCAGGCGCAGAGTAGTCGCCGCGCTCGATGCGTCGGAGCTTGTTTTCCCAAAGGCCTGTGAGCTTGGCGCTTTTGAGCAGTTCGTCGCGAATTGTGGCGATAAGGTCGATGCCGGCTTGTGATGCCATTATGTTCTTACGCTCGCGGTAGATATAGCGGCGTTTGAACAGCGTTTCGATTATGGCTGCGCGTGTCGACGGGCGTCCGATGCCGTTTTCTTTCATCGCTTCGCGGAGTTCGTCGTCGTCGACCGTTTTGCCTGCCGACTCCATTGCGCGCAGCAGCGTGCCTTCGGTGTAGTATTTCGGAGGCTGGGTGGTTTTCTGTTGCAGTGCCGGGGTGTGAGGACCCGATTCGCCGACCTTGAACGGCGGCATGATGCTGTCGCCGTCGTCCTGCGCTTTGTCGTTGTCGTTGGTGTCACCGGCAAACAATGTGCGCCATCCGGCCGACTCGATCACCTTGCCGACAGCCTTGAATTCCACTTCTGCAGCCTTGCCGAGCACGGTGGTCTGCAGGAAGATACAATCGGGATAGAAGGCGGCGATGAAGCGCATCGCTATCAGATGATAGAGCTTACGTTCGTTGCCGACGAGGGCCGTCGGCGCCTGACCGGTTGGTATTATCGCGTGGTGGTCAGTGACTTTGGAGTTGTCGAACACCTTTTTGCTATGGGGTATCTTGCCTGCAAGTACGGGTGCGGTGCGGTCGGCATATGGCGTCATCTGACGCAGAATGCCGGGGATCTTCGGGTAGATGTCCTCGCTCAGATAGGTGGTGTCGACGCGCGGATAGGTGGTCACTTTTTTCTCGTAGAGCGACTGGATCAGCTGCAGCGACTCTTCGGCGGTCCAGCCCCACCGCTTGTTGCACTCGACCTGCAGCGATGTGAGGTCGAACAGTCGCGGGGGCGCCTCGCGGCCTTTTTTGTCGGTCACCGATGTGATCGTGAACGGCTCTTCGGCGAGTGACGCGAGCGTCGACTCGGCTTCGGCCGGATCGTTGAAGCGCCCTTTCGAGGCGTTGAACGTCACGTCGCGGTAGACGGTCTTCAACTCCCAGAAATTCTCAGGCTTGAAATTGGCGATTTCGAAATGCCTCTTTACGATCAGGGCAAGGGTAGGGGTCTGCACGCGTCCGATCGACAGAACGTTGCCTTGGCCGCCATATTTCAGCGAATAGAGCCGTGTAGCGTTCATGCCGAGGATCCAGTCTCCGATCGCCCGCGACATGCCGGCGAAGTAAAGGTTGTCGAATTTCGCTTCGGGTTGCAGCGACTCGAAGCCCTCGCGGATCGATTGATCGGTCAGCGACGAGATCCACAGGCGCTTCACCGGACAATGAACGCCGGCTTTCTGCATCACCCAGCGCTGGATGAGTTCACCTTCCTGTCCGGCATCACCGCAGTTGACCACTTCGTCGGCGGCTGAGACGAGTGTTTCGATTACATGGAACTGCCGTCGTATGCCTTCGTCGTCGATGATCTTGATGCCGAATTTCGGGGGCAGCATCGGCAGGGCGCCGAGCGACCATCGTTTCCACAGCGGCGTGTAGTCGTGGGGCTCTTTGAGACAGCAGAGGTGACCGAATGTCCAGGTCACCTGATAGCCGTTGCCTTCGAAGTAGCCTTCGCGGCGAGTGTTTGCCCCGATGATTGCGGCGATGTCGCGCGCAACGCTCGGTTTCTCCGTAATGCAGACTGTTGCCACGTTATTTATGTTGTTGTTTGGCTTCGCTCCACAGGGCGTCCATCTCTTCGAGTGTCAGGTCGGAGATGTTGCGGCCTGACTTGACGGCCGATTGTTCGATGTGGTTGAAGCGGCTGATGAATTTGCGGTTGGTGCGTTCGAGGGCATTCTCCGGATTGACGCCATAGAGCCGCGCAGCATTGATGATGCTGAACAGTATGTCGCCGAATTCGGCTTCGATGTCGTTTTTGTTGTCTGTTGCGATCGCTTCGCCGACCTCGGCAGTCTCTTCTGCAACTTTCTTCCACACATCTTCTCGCTTCTGCCAGTCGAAACCGACGTTGGCAGCTTTCTCCTGGATGCGGGCGGCCTTGATCATGGCCGGGAGGGCTTCGGGCACTCCGGCGAGCACTGTGCGGTTGCCGCCTTTCTCTTTAAGCTTGATTTTCTCCCAGTTGGTCTCTACGTCGTGAGAGTTGTCGACATGCACCTCGCCGAATACGTGGGGGTGGCGGAACACGAGCTTGTCGTTGAGCGCTTCGGCCACATCGGCTATGTCAAACTGTCCCTTTTCGTCGGCGATCTTTGAGTAGAACAGGATGTGGAGCAGCACATCGCCGAGTTCCTTCTTGATGTCGGCAGTGTCGTCGTTGAGCAGAGCCTGAGCAAGTTCGTAGACTTCTTCGATGGTGTTGGCGCGCAGGCTGTCGTTGGTCTGCTTGGCATCCCAGGGACAGCGCACACGGAGTATGTCGAGTGTATCGATCACTTTGCCGATGGCGGCAAGACGTTCGTCGCGTGAATGTGACATTTCGGGTTTGGTTCTAATTGCGTGAGAAGGTAGGTTTAACGGTTTTTGTAAGCTTCAGCGCCTCTGTTTAGCCAGTCGAGGAAGTCATCGACGTTCTCGTCGTAGGTGCGTGCCGGGCCGAGCGGCTTGCCCTTGTTGTCGAGCAGCACATAGTAGGGTTGAGAGTTGATGCCGAACTTGTGGCGTTGCAGATAGCTCCATCGGTCGCCGACGGTTGATATGCGCGTGGTCGAGCCATATTCTTCGACAGCGTAGGGCACGGCGAGACGCTCTTTGTCGTCGACCATGAGTTTGATGAGCACATAGCCGTTTTCGATGGCTTCGCGCACAACCTGAGTGTCGAACACTGCGCCTTCCATCTTGCGGCAGTTGACGCATGCATAACCCGAGAAATCGACGATCACAGGCAGCCCGTTCTCCGACGCGTAGGCCATGCCTTCGTCGTAGTCATGAAACTCTTTGAATGTTCCGCCATAGAGGTTGAAATCCTGGGTTGTCAGCGGTGGTGCGAAAGCCGAGATGCTTTTGAGCGGCGCGCCCCACAGGCCAGGAAGAAGGTAGACGGCAAACGAGAACGATGCGACGGCCATGAAAAAGCCGAGTACGCCGGTGTGGCGGCTTTCAGAGTCGTGGGGGAAGCGCAGTTTGCCGAGCAGATAGAAGCCGAGCAGGGCAAAAAGCACGATCCATATGGCGAGGAACACCTCTCGGTCGAGGATGCGCCAGCCGTAGGCCAGATCGGCCACCGACAGGAATTTGAGCGAAAGTATCAGTTCGATAAATCCGAGCACCACTTTGACCGAATTGAGCCATCCGCCCGATTTGGGCATTTCTTTCAGCAGCGAGGGGAAAAATGCGAAGAGTGCGAAAGGCAATGCCAGTCCGAGCGCGAAACCGCCCATGCCGACGGCCGGTCCGAGAATACTTGCCTGAGAAGCGGCTTCGACAAGAAGAGTGCCGATGATCGGGCCTGTGCATGAGAACGATACGAGCACGAGAGTGAAAGCCATGAAGAAGATGCTGATCATGCCTGTCGTCGACTCGGCTTTGCTGTCGATCTTGTTTGACCATTTTGATGGGAGGGTGATGTTGAACGCTCCGAAGAAGGAGATCGCAAACACCACGAGCATGGCAAAGAAGATGAGGTTGAACACGGCGCTGGTGGCGATCTCGTTGAGCTTGCCGGCGTCGAAGATCAGAGTGAGGGCGATGCCCATCACAAGATAGATCACAACGATGCTCAGACCATAGGTGACCGCATCTGTGATCGAACGACGGCGATCTTTGCCTTTCTTTAGGAAGAAGCTGACAGTCATCGGTATCATCGGCCACACACAAGGAGTCAGCAACGCGAGCAGGCCTCCGAGGAAGCCGAATACAAAGATGCTCAGCCAGCCGGCTTCTGAGGTCGCGTGATCATTGGCCATGTCGACAGGTTGCCACCATTCCGACATTTCGGCTGCCGATGTGGCGGCATTGACGTTGAGCTGCTCTTCGTCGCTGCGGGGTGTGGCTGGCGCGGGAGCGGCGACAGTGCCGAACGACAGACTGAAGTCTTCGTGAGCCGGCGGGGTGCATGCGTCGTTGTTGCAGGCCATGTAGTTGATCGTGCCTGATATCACGGCTCCGTTGACGCTGCTGTCGAGTTTGAATTTTTGTGAGAATGTCACAGACCCTGAAACCCAGGGGATGTTGAGTTTGAGAACGTCGTCATAGTGGCTCTCGATCTCGGTCGAAGCTTCGACAGGCCCGTCGAGACTCAGACCTTCGACTTGATCGATGTCGAACGATGTCGGCGGAGGCAGCGGTGTGTCGGGCATCGACGGCATTTCGAGTCCGTAGATGTGCCATCCTTCTTTAATATCGGCATGCCAGCGGATTACGCCTTCGGTAGGGGATATTTGCTCTATGTCGGTTGTCCATGTGACATTCGACGGTAATGCAGCTGCCGCAGTGAGGGCAGACAAGAGCGTGATGACGATTGCGAGAGCTGATTTGAACGGTCGTATTCTCATTTATTACAAAAAAGTTGGTTTTACGGTTTCTTCGGATGATGCAGTTCCGAAGGATTATATTCAGGGATAGTTGTGGTGATGGTCTCTGTGCGGGGAGGGGTGCATGTGCCGCCGTTGCAGCTCATGAAGCTGATCGACACTTTCACCCGCGCTTCCTTGCGGTTTTTCAGGGTGAAACGCTGGGTGAATGTCACGTTGCGGTCCCACCACGACAGATTTTTGCCGAACAGTGGATCCATCTGCACTATGGGTGCTTCCGACGGCTTGGGGCTGCCTTCGAGAGCTATGCCGATGCAGTCCGAGAAGTCGAAGCGGGTCGGTTTGGGACCGCCTTCGGGCATGTCGAACGCATAGAGATGCCAGCCGTCGGTGATGAGGGCTTTGATCGTTATTTCGCCTTCGGTCGGAGATGTCATTTTGACAGAAGTGCGCCAGCGCACAGGGCTCTGGGCCGCTGAGATTAACGCGATTGACGCGAAGACAAGAAAGAGTGTCAGTGCTTTTTTCATAACTTTTTGGAATTAGAGCATTAATGTTACTATGTGTGGGGTTATCTGAAATATGATATCGTCAATATCGGCTATGTTCAGCGGCGGTTGCGTGCTTTGTCGTGGGCGTTGATCTGGTCGACGATCTGCTGCATGCCTTTGACAGATGGATGGCCCTCGATGCGGTCGATGGCCACGAGCTGGATGTAATCGACGCCGTAATGGTTGCAGATGTCGATTGTCGACTGGGTGACAACTTCGCTGAGGTCGTTGTTGATCAGCACGACAATCTCGGTGCCGGGATAGTACTCCTGCATCGACGAGAGCATATAGGCCATTGCCGGGCGGAAATTGTAGAGGTCGGATGCTGTCCAGTCGCTGTACTTGAACTCGCCGACAGGCACTCCGGCCCACGAGTCGTTGGTGCCGCCGAAAACATAGATGACATCGGGCTCGCCGAGATTTTTCATGCGGGCGATAAACGATCGGTCGGAGTAGTCGTTGCCACGGTAGCCTGTGTTGCACACTGTCGAGCCTGAGAACGAATTGTTCTTGCATAGGCGGTAACCGCGGTCAGTGATCAGTTTGTGCCACCATGTCTGGTCGGCGCGGCGCACGTCAGTGGCGCTTTGCGATTTTTTCCAGTACCACACGGCGTTGGTGTCGGGGTAGACACAGCCTTCGAACGTCGAGTACGAATCTCCGAGTATCGACACTCCCTTACGGCTCTGAGCCATGGCGCCGGGCAGCAATATGATCGATAGCAGGATGCCGAGGATTAATCTTTTCATGATTGTGATTGCTTTTGAGTGAAGTTGATTGTTGCGGCTGAGCCGGTGATAGAGTGCTCGGCTTGCCAACGCAAAATTAACAATTAATTTTCAGAATGCACCTATAAAATCGCTCTAATGATAACCATGTTTGATCATTGTCGGGCGTTGGTGCTTGTAACGTCGTGCGACCGACAGGCGGGAGCCATGACTCCTATGCCCTGTTTTCCGTGGTTTGTGATAGTCATAGAGATATAAACAAAAACCTCCGGCATTGCTGTCGGAGGTCTTGTTTTGAGGTTCCTAGCAGAATCGAACTGCTGTAAACGGTTTTGCAGACCGGTGCCTAACCACTCGGCCAAGGAACCCTTTAGTGGCTTTTGCGAGTGCAAAGTTAAGACCTTTTCCCCAATTATGCAAATTTATTTTCGGCTAAATGTTGTAGCTTGAAATCATATTCCTGAAAATCAAGTGTTCCTGATGTGATAAAAGCACAAATATGGATTTGGGTCATATAGGCGGAAATTGAATTGGATTTTATATTGCAAAAAAAGTTTAGATCTGAAAACCAGGAGGCATCTGCATTTATTCCAGATTTTTACTTAAATTTGAGGCTGAAAGTTGAACGAATACCAAATCATTATGGATAGACAAGACTATACAGGACAGGAGAGATGCGATGCCGCCCCATCGCGCGGACCGATTTTTGAATCGATGCGTTGTCTGTCAGTCGGTCTTGTTTCTGTGGCATTACTTTTAATCATGCTTGGAGTGTTGACATACAACGATATGATTGTCATGTTTGTCGTGATTGCTGCAGCGATATCATTTTATGTCACTATTCCTGTTGTAGCTCTCTGGCTGTATTCATTTTGGCTTGCAATATGGCGCCGAACCCGAAGAGACCGCATTTTACTGTATTTTCACATCGCTGATGTGATATTGGCAGGTGCGACAGTGCTCGCCATGCAAAGCCCTCTATATGCTTGCGATGCCGATATTATGGCAAATAAGTGTGACCGGCATGGCGGCGCGATGAGAGAAATCGTAATCGAGACAAGGAAAATGGTGCCCGACAGCACAAATTTCATGATTGAAATTGGAAATGATGCGAATAAAGGCGATGTTGACATTCTCACCGATGAGCAGTATGATCGGTTGGTGAAGATGTTGAAAAGCGTGGATTGCATCGGATTAGACCTTGATAACAGCGGTCATTGCAACTATTCGACCGTAATGTTTCGGCGCGAAGGCATGGGGATGTATTCTTTTCGCTTTTACGATGTTGCGTTATCGGCTGAGCAGCGAGACTCACTAAATGATGACTACAGGCTGATCGTTTACAACGATTCGACTGTGTTTGAATATGGAGGTGGAGTGTTTGGCCCTCAGGGCTTTATTGGAAAAGAAGAGTTTATGAACCGACGCTGATCTGCTGTTGCAAAGGGGTGTGACCGGCTTGTTTCCGAGGCGTTATCTTGCCAGCGACAGGTTCATCGATATGCCGTAGGAGGTGTTTGTTGTCGGGAAGGCGCTGTTGGTGACTATCGGGGTGTTGACCTGATGATCGAAGTAGGCCGAGAGGGTCACGCGACGGCTGAGGATATATTTGGCCGTGAAATTAATGTTGACGGTCTTTGTGCCGCTTGTCGCCTGGGTGTAGTTGCTTTCGATGCGGCGTATGAGAGCCTGATTGTTCTGTATCGATACGTTGGCATCGAGGTCGAGGTCGTTGCTGATGCCTTGTTGCGATCCTTTCATCTTGAGCACGGTGTTGAAGTTGACGATCTTGTAGCCGGCGCCGAAGGTCAGGCCTTTGGTCGATGCTTCGACGATCTGTCCGGCCGAGGAGTTGAGAGTGAGGGTGCGTTTGTCGCGGTATTCGGCCGAGAATTTTATGTTGTTCTGCATCGTGGCGTTGAAGCCGATGAGCGGCGCGAAGCTTTCGTTGATGGCTACCGACGAGATATTGTAGGGCGACGACGGTATCGGTCTGCCTGTCAAGGCGTCGAGCGTGAACCCGAGGTTCTGGCCGTCGGCGGTGATCCAGTTGAGATAGGATGAGTAAGATCCGACGGTGTAAGTACATTGGTAGGCATGGTTGAGCGTGAACGTCTTGAAGATCTGGCGCATGTTGCCGAGATTGATCAGGCCGTCGTAGGTGATGCGCCAGTTGGGGAGCACTGTAGCGAATGACGGGAACGGGTCGAGGGTTACTTTCGAGGCGTTGCCGCCGCTGTAGGCTGCGACAAAGGCGGGAATGAGCACATCGCTCGATGTCTCGCTGATGCTGCCGATCGCCGGGTCGAACGGCAGGCCGGCCTGCGGAGTGCCGGCGATGAATCCGGCGTCGGGGTAGGTGAGTCCGGCATACTGGGCTTCGACACGGTTTCTGACCACGGGGATATATTCGAGGAAGCGGGCGAATGCGTCGGAGTAGTAGCCGTTGTCGGCCTTCGACGATTTCAGGGCGCTCGCTATGGCGCAGTGGGTTTTGGTGAACGAGCCTGACAGCGATGTCGGCATGCCGTCATACATGAACTGTATCTGTTGGGTGCGGTTGTCGGTGCGGTTGAATGTCAGCTGCACTTTCAGACCCTTGACAGGCTCGAAGTTGGTCTCGATGTTGAGTTCGTTGGTGCGCGACCACACGGCGGGCGATGTCTGGCCGTCGTCGGTGATCAGCCAGCCGCGCGACATGGCTTTGTCGATGTAGTGCTCTCCGCTGAAGCCGAATGCAAAGTCGAGGCCGGGCGACATAGGGCCGTAAGAGCGGCTTTGGCCGAAGATGTTGCCGATGTCGGGGCGGAAGAGCGGCAGCGACATGCTGTGGGACGTGCGGTAGCGCACCGACACGTTGCGGGGCGACATGACAAGGCGCAGGGCATACTCTCCGATGTCGGTCCACAACGGTTTCTTTTCGTCGAGGATCTCAGTGATGGCGAATTTGAGTTTCTGATCGCCTCGGGTGAGCACCTCGACGCTGTTCTGGTCGATGATGCGTGATTTCACCGCAACGGCTTTGCCGTCAGAGCCTGTGGCCGTGACTTTGACTTTCTTGGCGCGCAGATTGTGCTTGATCACGAGATTGGTGTCGGGCAGCAGGGCAAAGTCGCGCTCAAATTTTTTCGGCTTGGCCTTGCGGGCCGTCTGGCGGCGCGAGCTGAAGCGCTTGTTGACTTCTTTGAGCACGGGTATCTTGTTGTAGATGTTTTCGAAGTTCAGACGTCCGTCGGCAGTCCATGCACCCTGGTTGGCGATACTGTTGCCCACGTTGATGCCGTCGACGGTCGCGCCGCGGTCCCAGCGGTAGGTGGCGTTGTAGCTTGCCGAGCCGGTGAGGAAGTCAAGCACGGGTATCTTGTTGAACGGTGCGCGGTACTGGGCTGTGAACGTCTGGTTGTAGGCCCATGGTGTGCCCATCGACAGGATGCTCTGCCACACAGTGTCTTTCCACTCGCGGTATTTGTCGGGGAAGAGTTTGCGGTTGACTGCTCCGACAGTTTCTTCGATGCGGGCCGAAGTGTTGGAGTTGAATGTCACGGTCAGCGACTTGGTGATGTTCCAGTTGAGCGACAGCTGGCGGTCCCAGAGGAAGTTTTTGCTCACCGACACCGGCAGTTGGAACATTGCGTCGGTCTCCGAACGGGTCTGTTCTTCGTAGTAGTAGCGCGACATGTTGGTCATGAACGATATGGTCGTCGGCAGCCAGTTGAGTTCCCAGTCTTTGATAAATCTGGCATTCTTCGATTTCGATTTGATGCCCTTGAACGGCTTGAAACTCTTGAAGTAGGGCGAGTAGCTGTACTGCAGCGAGCCGCGGTAGTCGTTGGTGTACTCGTATTCGGTCGTCGGATCCATTTTGGTCTGACGGTTGAATGAGAAGTTGATCGTGAAGTTGGCCGGATCCCAGGGCATGGGGTTCTTGCTCTTGACGTCGAATTTCAGCCCGGATATCGAGAAGTTCTCGACTTTCGAATGGTCGATGGCATAGCTTGTGATCGAGTCGCGTTCGTGTTTGGTCGTGCATTCGTCGAGCGCATCCTGCAGCAGTACATCCTGATCGAGAGGATTGTATTTGGGCGAAGTTTTTTCTTTCGACACCGAATAGTAGACCGGTGCACGCAGCTTGACAGCCTCGGGCAGCAGGCGGCCGACATCGCCCTGGATGGCGAAATTGTACTGTTCGTAGTCGTCGAGGCGGCGTTCGTTGAGCGACTGGTCGACACCTCCGAAACCTGCTGTCTCGATGTGGGCGCCGACGTTGACGGTGGCGATGTCCGACACGTTGAGCGTGGCGTTGGCTTTGGCGGCCCAGCCGCCTTCTTCGTTGAAATCGGTCACTTTCAGTTCGTTGACCCATACGGTTCCGGCCTTGGTCGATGTCGAATTGTTGCGCACGCCGATCAGCACGACTCTGACATCGCTAAGCGACGGGTTGCCGATCACGGCCATGCGGTTGCGTTCGTTGTCGGGGTCGCGTCCTGTGAACAATGTCGCAAACCCTACACCGCTCTCCTCGTTGCGCTTGGCTGCGTTGCGTTGTTTTTTCAGATCGATGAGGCTCTGGAGATTGAAGTTGAGGTAGTTGCTTTCGGGCCATACGATTTCGCGGTCGGAGTTTAGATAGGTGTTGTACTTGCCGGGAGGTGTCAGGGCGAGAGGCACTTCATATTCGTAGTAGTTGCTTTTCACGTCAGATCCGAGTCTGATGAAGAGCGACAGTTCGCCCGAACGAAGATCGGTGGTGTTGTCGATGAGCGCCTCGGCGTGGGTCCACATCTGCAGACGTTTGTAGTTGCGGAGGTCGAGGATGGTGTTGCGGTAGACACCGCGAGCATCGCCGGCGTGGAGGTCGCTGACCTTGAGCGACATCGACTGCTCGTTGAGTTGCACGATCTGAGTCTGGCCGGGGTCGGTGATACGTGTCACTCCGGGAGGCAGCACATAGTTGACCGGTTCGCGGTCGGCGTTTTCCTCGATGTTGACAACCGACACGTCGAGCTGGCCCTCGGCGGGAGCATCGCCGCGCGAGTTGAGGTTGAAATCGTAGCCGCGCCATTCGCCGCGCACGAGTTCGAGGGTGGCGAAGCGGAGGTGGGTGACGGCCTTGAAGCCTGTCATGAACATTCGCATGAAGCGTATGGTCGAGAAGTCGTTGATCGTGCCGACCTTGCGCTCGAAGTCCGACAGCGGTATCTTGAACTGATACCATTCGACTTCGGGGTCTTTGCCGTCGACAGTCGGCACTATCGACACCTGTTTGTCGGTGATGTAGTTTTTGCCGACCACCAGATCTTCGGGGCGGATAGAGATCTTGTACTGGAAGTAGCGCTCATACTCGTTGAGGGTGTTGTCCTGGTTGATGTCTTCGACATCGGGGGTGCTGCGCGACGACTGGTAGAGCGGGTCTGACGCATCTTCGGGCGAGAGTGAGTTGCCTTCGACGCCGTTGTAGCGTTTGTAGCGCTCGAGCACACCGAGACGCTGTTCGTCGTAGTCGTAGCCGCGGTAGAAGTGATAGTTGTCGCCCGCGGGGTCGTTGAGGGGCGAGAACTGGTCGTTCTGCATCTTTTCGATAGTTGCGGCCGACAGACGTGTGCGGAGACGTTCGACATAGTTGCGGTAGCTCGGGAAGGTGAACTCGTCGTCGTTGGGCAGACCGTCAAGGCCGACGTCCTGCACCGGACGCGAACCCGAAGCGTTGTCAAACGAGTAGGTCAGCGAATTCTGGCGTGACACACGTCCCCATTCGGTCTCGGTGAGAAATTGATCGTCGCCGTCGTAGGGTATGCCGTTCTCATAGCTTTTCAGTCCGTCTTTGAGAATGTCTTCCGACACTTCGCCGAGGTTGATGTAGAGATCTCCGCCGTCGAGGTTAGGGTTGTCGGGATCGAGAAACGGGCTCATCATCCAGAACTGGATATATTCGATGTTGCTCTGTTCGAAATTGGTGTTGTCGAGCCGGCGCATGATACCGCCCCAGCGTTTCTCGGGGTTGAGCAGGTTGCCCTGGTCGTCGATGTTTTCGGCGTCGAGGTTGTAGGGGCCGCGTTCGGTCGGGTAGAACGAAAGGTTAAGGGTCTGGATCAGCGGAGTTTCGCCGTAGTTGAGCTGACGTCCGGGGAAGATCTCCCGCGAGGTCACTTCGCGGACATAGGGGTTCGACAGCTGGGCGAGATCGCTTTTCAGATAGCCTGGGGCGAGCGACGAGTTGCGCTGGGTGAACATTCGGTCGATGTAGTACCAGTTGAGCAGCGCTCGGTTCTTGCCGTAGTTGATGTTGTTGCTCAGTGCTGCTTCGGGAAACAGAGCGTCTGACCCTGATTCATAGGGAGTCGATGCGAGGAACCACGAGTAAGGCGACCGCAGGTCGATGCCCGTCTGGGTCGATTCGAAGTCGTCGACATAGCTCGAGCCGCGGTTCGACCCCGATTTCTGGGCATGGGGGATCAGGTGGGCATACTCTGCCGTCAGGCTCAGGTGCGACGGCTGGGTGGCGTTGACGGTCGGGATCTTGTTGACAAGGTTGGTCAGCCACATGAAGTCGGAATTGTAGCTGAGGTTGAAGCCGAGCATCGAGTTGTTGACGACTTCGTCGCCGATGTTCACCTTTTCGGTCAAGGCTTTCTCCGAGAAATGGAGCAGGGTGGCGCCGATGTTGAAGTTTTTGTTGACCTGATACTGAAGATCGAGGCCGAGAAGATTTTTCCGTTGGGTCGAGAACATCGACTGATTTTCGAGCGTCACGCTGATGCTCTGGCCTGAGTCGATGATCGACTGGTTGGTGATCGTCACGATGCCCATGGCATAATCGACCGTATAGTCTGAATTTTCGATAAGTTGCACTCCGCCGGCCATGACGATCACCGATCCGCGGGGAACGTTCATGGCGTTGAGCCTGATCTGCGAGCCCGACGACGCCTGATACTCGCCCGTAAGCACAAACTTGTTCTTATTGGCGATCTGCCGCGCCACAACGAGAGTCGAGTCGTAGAGCTCCTGATAGACATACTGTTCGGCAAGAGCCGGATTGTTGATCTTTGCTGCGAGGTGACGGCCGAACGGTTCGGCCACGGGGAAGATGATCTTGCCCGACTGCGAGAGCACCGTGTAGCCCTCGATATAGTCAAAGAAACCGTCGGGGTTCGACTGCTCGTTGTTGTCGATGCGGTCGAGGTTCATCACCTGGAGAAGCGACTGATTGTTGAGGCCGGGCACGGGCAGATAGTTGATCTCTGTGCCCGTAGTGTCGCTCAGATACTTGATCTGCATCTTGAAATTGCTTTTCTGTATCTGGTTGCCTCCGACCGAGTAGACGTTCTTCATCATCAGCTGCCATGTCGGCAGATGGGGTGTCGAGGTTGTGCCTTTGAGCATCTTCAGGTAGAGCGACTGGTCGGTCGACGTTATATCGCCCGAAAATTCGCCGACCTGATAGACCTTGCCTCCATAGGTGTATTCATAGGCCACGGCAAGTACTTCGTCGGAGTTGAGAGCCGTTTTGACCGAGATATATCCGAGGGTGGCGTTGAGGGTGTATTCGTTGGAGTTGAGCAGACGCGCGCTCTCCACCTTCTCATAGTCGCGTCCGCCCTCGATGCCGAATGCGTTGAGTGGCTCGAGAGCCTGGGTGACCATGTTGATGTTGCGGGCGTCGGCATACTGGTCCTTGATCGTTGACAGCAGGTTGTTTGATGTGTTCGACGGGTTGGGTTGCGATGCATCGGTGATCCAGTGGTCCGAGGCCAGATGGCTGTTCTCGCCAAGGTCCATGAACGCCACAAAGTTGCGCGACTGAGCGAAACTGCTGTTCTTGTTGGTGATCCACACCTCGATGCGCGTGATGTTGACACCCGACGACACATAGGGGAGCTTCGAGGCAAAGCGGTCGTAGTTGTCGCGGAAAAAGTGGCCGAGGAAGAAGTGGCGGTTCTGGTCATACTGGTCGGCCGATATCGAGAACTTGGTGGTCTGCACGCCGCCTCGGGAGTTCACCGACTTCGACTCTGAATTCTGTTGCGACACGAGCATCGTCGTGGTCAGCTTGCCGAACTGTAGCTTGGTCTTGATGCCGAACAGCGCCGTGCTACCCTTGATGAGCGACGATCCGGTGGTCATCGACACATTGCCGGCCTCGATGCTCTTCACGATGTCGTCTTCCTTGCCTTCGTAGGCCAGCTTGATGTTCTTCGAGTCGAAGTCAAAGGTCGCGTCGGTGTTGTAGGTCATGTTGAACTTCATGCGGTCGCCGACCGACGCATTGATCGTCGCCTGCACCTTCTGGTCGAAGTCAAAGTAGGTTTTGCGGCGCGACGACAGAGGCAGAGCCGGATTGTCGGTCTTGTTGCTCTTTATGCCCATGGCCACCTGTACCGAGCCTTGGGTCTTCAGCTGCACGCCACCGGGGCCGAAAATCTTCTCCAGCGGCCCGAGTGCAAAGTTCATGTCGAGTATGTTGAACGGCTCTTTCTCCTTGTCGGTCACCTGGGCGAGATTGCGCTCGCGGTAGTACTCCTGCATCGACCGGCGGAACTGCCAGTTGTTGTACTGCTCGGGTGTCAGCATGAAAGGCGTGGCGATGTCGTAGTCGCCCACGCGCGTACGCACGATGTAGCATCGCGTGTCGGCGTCATACTCGGCCGTCGTCACTATGTTGGTGGGCGTCGACAGGTCATAGCCCAGCTCATCGGCCATCAGCTGCTCATAATTCTCCGGCACGGTGGTGTTGGACCCGAGCGGCAGCATTATCGAGTCGGCTGCCGCTACCAGACCGCTCTGAGGCCTGTACGACGCCGGAGCCGGTGGGGGCATGTGCTTGTCGCGTTGCTGACCCGGAGCCATGAACGGAACCGATGCGACAAACGCCACTGTCGCCAGCGGCAGCAGTGTGCGGAGTCTGAAGATATGTCGGTGTCTCGTTCTCTCTTTTTCCATCTGTTGACCTTGGTCAGCCCCGGTAGTGTGTGACGGGCTGACGGGGTCGTCGGCGATCACATCAGTGGCAGGGCCTTGCGTATGGCCGTCTCGACTTTCAGGGTCGGATCGGCTTCAAACAGCTTTTTGAGCACCTTGCGGCTCGCGGCTGCTGCAAAACCAAGCATTGTCAACGCTGCAAGAGCTTCGTCGAAAGCCTCTGACGTTGCCGGCGATTGAATGTTTAACGTAGCGTCGGGTGCTTTTATTTTATCACGCAGGTCAACTATTATACGTTCGGCCGTTTTCGCTCCGACGCCTTTCACGCTTTTGAGCCGTTTCAGGTCTGATGTCGCAATGACTGCCGACAGGTCATCGGCTGACAATGCTGAGAGTATCATCCGGGCTGTCGACGCTCCGACGCCCGACACTCCGATCAGCTGGCGGAACAGCTCACGCTCGCTTTCGTCGACAAATCCGTAGAGCACCCAAGCGTCCTCTCTGATTGTCTCATGCACCAGAAGGGTTGCCGTTTCGCGCCCTTCGAGTTTCGCGAAAGTCGTGAGGCTGATCTGAAGCACATAGCCGACACCTCCTTGGGTCTCGATCACCGCAGCTGCCGGGTTGAGCGACATGAGTCGTCCCTTTATATATTCTATCATGAGTTCTGTTTGCTTAAGATTGTTTTACAACTGCAAATTTAACCCAATTAACCCGATAATCAAAACACGTAGCCTGCAACATGGCATGGGTCTCAGGAATCTCCCCCTCCATAAATGACCGCTGCAGCAATCGTTGGGCAGATTTGTCAAGTTCATTAATATTTCCAACCTGGACTCTAAAGGATGGTATTATCTCATGCGTATTGAAAATATATCAAGTAAAATTTGCAATATACAAATATAAGTTGTAAATTTGCATCATAATGCAATGCTTAAATAAGTACACCTTTATATACATAAAACCTATGGATAGTAAATTTCTCACTGGTCCGGCTTATGCCGACAAACTTCTCTATTCTCATTTTCTCTATGAAAAACTGTGGCGACAGGGCACAACGTTGTTGCTTCATGCTCCGCGCCAGATCGATAAGGTCGACAAGGCGCTTCAGATTGCCTCGGATGTAGCCTACACTTTTGGCAAGATCGTCTATGTCAACACAGGTCACGGCCTCGCTGCTCACGGCAGCGAGCTCGCTCATCAGCACAAGATGGTGATCTTTACGCCGGCCTATGATTCGCCCGACGACAGCACTGATTATGCCGACCTTGTCATGGCCGGAATCGAAGAGGCTGTAGCTGTGACCAAATCGCGGATATTTGTCATCGATTCAGTCACCCGCATAGCATCGCTTTCGTTCGGGCGCAATGCTTCGGCAGCCTATGTGATGAAGCGTCTTGCCGCTCTGCAGGTGCGCTATGGCTTGTCGTTGCTGGTCATTGCCGACGACACCAACAAGGCTGCCGATAAGGCGATTGCCGCCTTTGCCGACTCCGAGCTGTCGCTTGCTCCGGCCGAAGATACGCAACCGGTCCGCAATTCGAGAGTTGCAGCGTCGCGGCGCAAGTCTGCGATGGTTCCGGCCCCTGAGTTTGCAGAGGCTTCCGCAGATCGGCAAGTCGATTTGTTTTCGCTGCCTCAGGCTGCGGGCGATGCTGCGCAGAGAGATGTCGGAGCTGCCGACACTTCTGAGAGGGATGCCGGTCAGCTTATTTCTCCGAAAGAATATTGTACAGGTAATCCCTGAGGTCGTTCCAGTGATAGAATGGAGCAATGTCGGTCGCAACGGGCAGCGACACTTCGCGTTCGTTTAGCATGAGCTTCACGATCACGTCGCCCTTCTTGTTGCGGAAAAACACCATCTGGAGATTGGCGGCCATGGGCGAGATCTTGAAGTCGGCGTAGACTTCGTGGAGAGAGTAGGGGTCGTCCGACGCTCCATAGCAGCCGTCGACTTTCATTAGTCCGAGCAGAGGCACGATGCAGCTGTCGTGGCCGAAGCGCAGGTCGGCGCCGTTACGGCCGCTTGCGATCATTGTGTCGGCGCTCGCCAGAAGGTTGGCCAGCAGCGGGCGGGCGTTGTCGAGCACAGCGCCGTTGGCCGACGGTGGGTTTGACATGTGGTTGTAGTAGTGGTGGTTGATGGCACGCCACTGGTCGAAAAGCTCCCCGGTGGTGAAGAGGTCGTCGAGACGCTCGTCGCACTCTGTGTTGGGCATGTCGATGGCGATCAGGAAGAGCTGGCGCATCAGTGCCTTGGTGTCGACCCTGTTGTCGGCGAGATATTGGACGTTGTCAAACAGCTCGCCCATCAGACGGTCGGGATTGCTCATCGCGTTGTCAAATTCTACGGTTCGCTGACCTGCCGGGCCGTCCCAACGGTTGAACTCGCTGGCCTGAGGAGTGACGTTTGACATATAGCTCATATATCGCTTGGCCGATTCGCGCGGGATGTAGAGCTTGGGGTTCAATTCCTTCAGTCCTTCGCAGAACGCTGCCATAGAGTGGGCGCAGCGCATGCGTGTGGTCGAGATCGCCGAGATGACTGCATCGTCGGTGAAAACTCCCGGAAATGATTTGTACATCCGTTGGGCGATGTCGTGGTGCTGGCGTGCGCCGATGCGTGTCAGTTCGCCGGTGCGACCTTCGGCGTCGGCCCAGATCACCTCAAGGCGTTTCATCACATCGCGGCCTTTGTCGCTCAGCGCTCCGGCCTTGTCGGCGGCGCGAAGTGTTTCGAGGGGGGCGGTGTAGTCGGCGTCGTTGACCAGATAGCGGGAGCCATGACGGCCGTAGTGGTTGATGTAGAACGGCTTGTAGCCTTTCGGCGCTTTAGTGTTGGAGCTTTCGCTGACCGGATATAGATAGTAGAGACTGCCGGCTTTGTCGGGTGAGGCGGCGATTTCGTCGTAGCTTGCCTGGGCATAGGCGGTGGCCGATGCTGCAAGAAGGATTACTGACAGTAGGACTGAACGCATTGGTTTTCTGAATGGATGTTAAGGTGCTGGATGTGATGATATACTATACAGGCCGGACTCTGAGCGTCGGCTGAAGCTCGTGAGATCCGGCCTGTTGGTTGTAGGTTGATTGATCAATCGTTGAAACTGAGCTCGTCGAAGCCCTCTTCGTCAAATTCGTCGGGGTTGAACTCATTTTCTCCATAGAAGTCGGCGTCGAGATCGTCGATGGCTGCGACTGAAGCGGCTTTGGCGTCGACTTTGGCGTCGAACTCGTCGAGGTCGATGTTCTGCGCGGGGGCATGGCCCAGCGAGAGCGTGCACACCGGATCTTTCAGGTTCTTGCCGGGGATCAGCTCCTTCATCTCGATGAAGAAGGCGCGGTCGGTCATATAGTCGAACACATAGAGCAGCTTCTGGCCTTCGTCTTCGATCAGATCGCTCAGAAGGGTATCTTCCATCAGCCATACGTCCTGATCTGAATCCGATCCCATGTCTTCGTATGTGATTTCTTTTTCTTTCTCCCAGTTGCGGTCGCACATGAAGAACGAGCTCATCTGGTTTTTATCATAGCTGACCGAATTGCAAATCGCATTCTTGAGATCAAGGAAGGTCGCGTCAGCGTCGATTTTGATTTCTCTTTTGAAGTTATCTACTTCGTCGGAAACTATTCTAAAGTTGAATATCATATAGTTGGATTGAATATGGGTTCTTTGTTATAGGAAGAGTTGTTTGTTTACGCTGCGAAGTTAGCAATATGTAAAAATCTACGCAAAAAAATATTTGTCATTTTATCTGAAAATTTTTTTTCTGCCGGCCTTTTTTTGCCCGCTTCGGCTTATATAACGTTGCGGAGTGCCCGAAAGTGCGCTCTCGCCGCGTTGGCCGCGATCTTGCCCGGTTTGTCGTCAGTTGTTTGGCGAAACGGCCGTTTTTGATGGATTTGATTTAAAAATAAAAATAAATCGCGTGATATTTTTTTATATAATCGATTTTTGTTACATTCGCGAACAAATTCTATTGTCGCATGACGCGGGGCCTTTTTCGCGCTGCGGCAGAGGATATACATTAATTAATATAAAAACAACAAAATCAAATAATAATATCAATCATCAAACAAAAAACTTATATCATGAATCGACAGAATTTCGATGCGTTGGATCTTAAGATCTTGCGCGACCTTTCAATGAATGCGAGAAAGCCTTATCTTGAAATCGCGAGAGAGTATGGTGTGTCGGGTGCTGCCGTCCATCAGCGCATACAGAAGCTCCTTGCTGCCGGTGTGATCACCGGTTCGCAATGCCTCATCGACCCGACTTCGATGGGCTATGACACATGTGCTTATGTCGGCATCTATCTCCGCGAACCCTCGCGCTCGGCCGACGTTGTCAAGGAACTTGAGAAGATCCCTGAAATTATCGAATGTCATTATACCACCGGCCGTTACGACCTGCTCGTTAAGCTTGTGGCTCTCAACAACGAACATCTGCTCCACCTCCTGCAGAACGATATCCAGCAACTTGGCGCCGCACGCACAGAGACTCTGATGTCATTCTGCGAAGTGATCAAGCGCCCCGTGCCCGTAAGATAATAGTCTAATGCTATTATTTTTTGAAGATTAGCATTGCGTTGTTGGCAAAACTTAGTAAATTTGTAGGGCTGTTGCATGGTCATGTGACCATGCAGAGCCTTGCATTTTAATGATATTAATTAACTAAAAACTAAATATTAAAACAATGGATATCAGCCATATCGAACACATCGGCATAGCCGTTCCCTCTCTCGACGAAGCAATTCCCTTCTACGAAAACATCCTTGGTTTCAAATGCTTCGCCATCGAAGAAGTGCCCGACCAGAAAGTGCGCACAGCCTTCTTCAAAGTCGGTCAGACCAAACTCGAACTCCTCGAAGGAACATCAGAAGACAGCGCAATCTCTAAATTCATCGCCAACAATGGCGGACGCGGAGGTGTGCAGCACATCGCTTTCGCTGTCGAGAGCGGAGTCGCAAACGCGCTTGAAGAAGTGCAGGCCAAGGAGTGCCGCGTCATCGACAAAGCTCCCCGCAAAGGCGCTGAAGGTCTCAATATCGCATTCCTTCACCCCAAGTCGACTATCGGCACTCTGATCGAGCTTTGCGAAGATCCTAAAAAAGCGTGATACATCTAACTGACAATATATTTTCATCAACCAATCATTAGAAATGAGCAGTCAACTCGAAAAAGTAAAAGAGTTAATAGAACTTCGTGCTCAAGCCCGCATCGGCGGTGGCGAAAAAGCCATTGAGAAGCAGCACGAACGTGGCAAATATACAGCTCGCGAGCGCATCGCACAGCTTCTCGACGAAGGATCGTTCGAGGAGCTCGACATGTTTGTCCGCCACCGTTGTACTAATTTCGGACAGGAAAAGAAATCGTTCCTCGGCGACGGCGTCGTGACAGGCTACGGCACAATCGACGGACGACTCGTCTATGTTTTCGCTCAGGACTTCACCGTTTTCGGTGGTTCTTTGTCTGAAACTATGGCCCTCAAGATCTGCAAGGTCATGGACATGGCCATGAAGATGGGCGCTCCGGTCATCGGTCTCAACGACTCGGGCGGCGCACGTATCCAGGAAGGCATCAACGCCCTCGCAGGCTATGCCGAAATCTTCCAGCGCAACATCCTCGCATCGGGTGTGATCCCCCAGATCTCGGCAATCCTCGGCCCCTGTGCCGGCGGTGCTGTCTACTCTCCCGCACTCACCGACTTCACCATCATGGCGAAGGGCATCTCTTACATGTTCCTCACCGGCCCGAAGGTGGTCAAGACAGTTACCGGCGAAGATGTTACTCAGGACGCCCTCGGTGGCGCCGAAGTCCACTCTTCGAAGAGCGGCGTTTGTCACTTTGCTGCTGAAGACGGCGAACATGCCATCAAGATCATCCGCAAACTCTTCAGCTATCTGCCTCAGAACAACCTCGAAGAGCCCCCGTTGGTGGCTTGCACAGACCCCATCGACCGTCTCGAAGACTCGCTCAACGAAATCATCCCCGACTCGGCAACCCGTCCCTACGATATGTATCAGGTTATCGGTGCGATTGTCGACAACGGCGAATTCCTCGAAATCCAGCGCGACTACGCCAAGAACATCATCGT
>CAJUMR010000009.1 GCA_910587475.1 uncultured Muribaculaceae bacterium | reverse complement strand
ATCGGGCTAAGCGAGGCCAAGGGGCTTGCTTATGTGCTCGACGTTCCGCTGATAGCTGTGCCGACGCTCAAACTCATGGCTACGAGAGTGATGTTCTCTACGCTCGACATCGATCCGTCGACAATCTTTGTGCCGATGATCGACGCGCGCCGCATGGAGGTCTATACCGCTGCATATGATTTTGCACTCGAAGAACTGATGCATCCCCAGCCGCTTGTTCTCGATCAGACAGCCTATGCCGATCTGATCGCCACCGGTCGACCTCTGTTGCTGTTCGGCGACGGCAGTGCAAAAGCAGCAGGTGTCGTCGATGCTCCTAATGTAAAGATTGTAGAAGGGGTCGATCCACTTGCCGTCGACATGATCGCACTGGCTGAGCGCGCATATGCCCATCGCGATTTTGTCGACCTCGCATACAGTGTGCCGGTCTATTTAAAAGAATTTGTGGCAACAAAGCCTAAAAGCTTGTTTTAAAAAAAAGATCTGAATAAAACCAATCGCTGTGCTGAGCGGTTATAATATGTGAATGCACCTCCTTTGGACAGGTGTGACAACGTCGTTAAATTTTAATCAATATTCGTCATGCTATCAAGAAATTCAAATCTTTTCCAAGCCATAATCGTGGGTATAGTCGGTTTGTTGCTGATTTTTCTCCATGGACGCATCGATCTGCTCAACTGGGTGTCGATAGCCGTAGGATTAATGTTTGTGTTGCCTTCGCTTTATGTGCTGTGCAGCAGCATCGGCAGCAAGCAGCGTCTTCCGGGCGGAATATCATTCGTGTCGGTCGGCGGCATCATCCTTGGGCTGCTCATGTGCATCTTCCCTGAAGCGTTTGCAGGCTTCTTTGTCTATGTGTTTGCCGCGTTGCTGATCATCTTTGGCATCTACCACATAGTCGACCTCGCATCATGGAACAAGTCTGTCAAGTTTCCGTTTTACTTCTACATCATTCCGATACTGATGGTGGCTACAGGCATAGTGATCCTTTGCACAAGCCTGCGTGATATCAATTCGATTGTGGTGCTTGTCACCGGCATAGCTCTCGTGGCATCGTCTTTCAACTCAATCATGGAGTATGTCGGCACTCGTAAGTCAAAACTTATCGTTTCTGACGACCGGGATGAGTTAGGAAATTAATTTATTCCTATAATGAATACAGCGACAGCCCGCCAACCTGGCGGGCTGTCGCTGTATTTATTTGGTGCGTCCAAATGGGAAAATAGAGTGGTCTGTGTTCAAAATGATCGAATATTTATGATAAATATAGCAAAATGTTGGATTGTTTTTGTATATTTGCGACAATTATCCATCATTGATACTGATCAAAATGAAAAAACATCTACTATTTGTGCTGTTCTCAGCCGCAATTGTCCTGGGCGCAGACGGAGCGATCGCCGGGCAAAGATTTTCTAATCGCAATGGCGTATCACCTCTGAGAGCCGCTTCGACAACTCCCTCAGGGCAGTCGGTCGCAGTGTTCAACGAGGATTTCGCGAAATTCACCTCCGGTAGTGAGACGGAGCCATCCTCCGATCCTGTACCCACAGACTGGTACGGCCGGTTCGACGAAAGTAAAGTCGGCCTTTATGGCTGGGGTGGCAATGGTGTGTACGAAGCCGGTGGATGCGCATTCGTGGCTGAGGGCAAAGCTCTGTGGACTCCAGGTATCGATATGACTAATGCAATCAGCAACCGGGTGGTGCTCAGTTTCCGCGCCAGACTCGGAGTCAAGGCTGAGTCGGGCGAGTTGTCTGTACAGCTCGGATACGGCAGCCCGACCAAATTTCCGGCTCTCAAAGACGAGTGGCAGGATTATCGTCTTGAAATCTCAGGGGTTAACTCCGGCATTGACTTGACATTCAGCGCAAATTGCGACTGGCTGATCGATGATGTGACTGTTACCAAGACTGTCGCTTATGTGGCGTCGCCTGAAGGATTGTCGTTCAGCAGCTATACTTCTACGGGCTTCAAGGCCATCTGGCAGCCTGTCGATGGTGCTGTCCACTATCTTGTCAATGTCTACACGATCGACGATGCGCTTGAAAACCTTTCAGAGGTGATCACGGGCATTAAAACGTCGGAGACGTTCTGTGATATAACCGGATTGCCTGATAGCGACGACCTGTTCTGCTTCACCGTAACAGCTGTCGACGCAAAAGGCAACAGTTCGCAGCCGTCATATCCGTTGCTTGTGGAAGCTCTCGCCACTCCGCAAACCTACGATGCCACTGATGTCAGCGACAGCGGTTTCAAAGTTGCGTGGGAGGCTGTTGCCGGAGCGATAGGCTATGACTTCTATGTCTACCGGCGCACGATAGCCGATGCCGACGGACGTTTGGCATTGGTAGATACGGATTTCAACTTTGTCAGTGCCGACATGTCGAGCGAAGAGGAGAGCGTCAGCTTCGACCATTTCCCGGGGTGGGTAATCAATGTTCCGATGTTCGGCGACGGAGCCATCGGCATGGATGGAGTCAAGGCTCCGGTGGCAACAAATATGTTCGCGTCAATGGAGTCTCCGGCCTACAATCTCTCGACCGGCGACGGATCTGTGGAGATTACCTTAGTGGCCAAGGGCAGTGGAACAGCCAAGATGACCGTATCGCTTTACACAATGAAAAATGGAGTATATCCTGTCTATCCCGAAAGTTATTTCATCGTCGACGGCCTTCAGGAAAATGAATATCAGAGCCGCACTTTCACGCTGACCGGTGGAGGTGACAATTCGGTAATATATATTGAAACTGCCGATTGGGGTCAGGTGTGGATCAGCGATATGAAGATCATGCAGAGTGTCAATGCAGGCGAGGCTGTCGCGGCTCCGGTGGTCAATTATGTCACGATAGACAATTGTGCCGAAGTGACTGGCATTGACCTGACCGATGGCGCTCAATATTATTATACGCTCCGTGCCATGGGCATAAGCCGTGACGAAGAGTATTATATCAGCAGCGACTTCACATCTCCTCACTATATTGACGCATCTCTGGCCGGAATAGCCGACGGCGTCGTGGGCGCCGAGTCGGTCGAAGTGATAGGACGGTCGCTTAGTATCGTCAATCCACGCGGACTCGACGTCACAGTATGCAATGCCGCGGGAGTGGTTCTCTATTCTGGTTGCAGCAGTGCTACTGTAGAAGTTGGGGCTAAAGGTCTTTACATCGTCAGAATCGGTAGCCGTGCATTCAAACTTGTGATCTGATGCCATAAGGCCGTATCATATACGTCCGATATGGACGTTTACAAAAAAATGTGGATTACTCGTCCTTTATTGGAATGATATTCCACATTTTTTTGTATCTTTGCACGCAATAAATTTAAATCATAACTAATTTATGTCATTTATTGCAGATCGAGTTCAAATGGACGGTCTCACATTCGACGACGTCCTGCTAATTCCGGCATATTCGGAGGTTTTGCCCCGTAATGTCAATCTCAAAACACGTTTTTCTCGAAACATCACACTCAACGTTCCGTTGGTTTCTGCGGCCATGGACACTGTCACAGAGTCGCAGCTTGCTATCGCGATTGCCCGTGAAGGAGGCATCGGTGTGATCCATAAAAACATGACCATCGCCGAACAGGCTCGTCAGGTGCATGCCGTGAAACGTGCCGAAAACGGAATGATCTACGATCCTGTCACCATCCGTCGCGGATCGACTGTGCGCGATGCGCTTGCAATGATGGAAGAGTATCACATCGGTGGCATTCCTGTTGTTGACGAAGACCGCATGCTTGTCGGCATTGTCACCAACCGCGATCTCCGTTTCGAGCGAGACCCCAACCGCAAGATCGATGAAGTGATGACTACCGAGCACCTTGTCACCACAACTCAGTCGACAAATCTCGAGGAAGCAGCCGAAATACTCCAGAAGCATAAAATCGAAAAACTCCCCGTAGTCGATGCCGACGGCCGTCTTGTCGGACTTGTTACATATAAAGACATCACCAAGGCCAAGGATAAACCTAATGCTTGCAAAGATGCTCTCGGTCGTCTCCGCGTGGCAGCAGGAGTCGGCGTGACCGCCGACTCGATGGATCGTGTCGACGCCCTCGTTGAAGCAGGAGTCGATGCCATTGTGATCGACACAGCTCATGGTCATAGCCAGGGTGTGGTCGGTGTGCTGCGTGCAGTGAAGGAGAAATATCCCCAGATCGATGTCGTGGTAGGCAATATCGCCACAGGCGAAGCTGCCCGCTATCTCGTCGAGAATGGTGCCGATGGTGTGAAAGTCGGCATCGGTCCCGGTTCGATCTGCACGACCCGCATCATTGCCGGAGTCGGTGTGCCTCAGCTTTCAGCAGTCTACGATGTGGCTAAAGCCCTTGCCGATACAGATGTTCCTCTGATTGCCGATGGTGGCATCCGATACAGCGGTGACATTGTCAAGGCTCTCGCAGCCGGTGCACACTCTGTGATGCTCGGCGGTCTGCTTGCAGGAGTCGAGGAGTCGCCCGGTGACACAATTATTTTCAACGGTCGTAAATACAAATCCTACCGTGGCATGGGTTCGCTCGAAGCAATGGAAAAAGGTTCGAAGGACCGCTATTTCCAGGCAGGAGAAACAGACACGAAAAAACTTGTGCCTGAAGGCATTGCTGCCCGAGTGCCCTATAAGGGAACTCTCTATGAGACAGTCTATCAGATGCTCGGCGGTCTGCGTGCGGGTATGGGTTACTGCGGCGCCCATAATATCGACGCGCTCCATAGCGCCCGTTTCACCCGTATCACAAATGCAGGTGTTGCAGAAAGCCATCCCCATGATGTGTCGATAACAAGCGAGGCTCCCAACTACAGCGCATCGCAGCGTTGATTGGTGGTCGATCTTTCATAATTTAACGACTTTTAAGCGACAAGTTGCAGCAAAATATAATATTTGCCGCAACTTGTCGTTTTATTCCTTAGATAATATCCATCTTTAATACAATAAGAGATTGCAAGTACGATGAAAAAACTACTTCTGTCTGTAGCGGCTGCTTCATTGGCCGCCGGAGTTTTTGCTGCAACACCCGACGCCGGAGATCAGGTGCTGATGTCTGTCAACGGTCGCGACGTAAAGCTCAGCGAATTCCTGTATCTGTACAATAAAAATAATGCCCAGCAGCTGAAACCTCAGACTGTCGACGAGTATATTGACATGTTTGTCGACTATAAACTTAAAGTGGCTGATGCGGAAAATGCCGGCATTGACACAACGGCGGCATTTGTCGCTGAATATGGCAAATTCCGCAATGAACTTGCCGCCCCTTATCTACGCGACAAATCGATTGAGGATGCTCTGATCAAAGAAGCATACGATCATATGCTCAAGGAGCTTAACGTCAGTCATATAATGATACCCGTCAATCGTTCTGCCGGTGCCGATCCGAAATCAATGGCACGTGCCGATTCTATCCGAAAGGCTATTGTGTCGGGTGACATCTCTTTTGAGGATGCTGCGGCGAAGTATTCGGTCGATACGCCGACAGCTCAGAAAGGTGGACTTATGGGCTGGCTTCCTGCCGGACGTTATCCGTGGGCTTTTGAAAAAGCAGCCTATGATACCAAGGTTGGTCAGGTGTCGCCGGTCATCGATTCGGGCTTCGGACTCCACATTATCAAGGTCAACTCCGAACGTCCGTCGCGCGGTGAAGTACATGCTGCTCACATACTCAAGATTACACGCGACGTGCCACAGGATCAGATAGCTGCTCAGAAGCAAGCCATCGACTCGATATACAATGTGCTTCAAGGCGGCGCTGATTTCGCTGCTGTAGCAAAGGCCGAATCGCAAGATCCGGGATCGGCTCAGCGTGGTGGCGATCTCGGATGGTTTGGCGGAGGTGTGATGGTCGCCGAGTTCGACAGTGTGGCCTTCGCGCTTGCCGACGGAGAATTGTCCAAGCCTTTTGAAACAGCTTTCGGCTATCATATCATCAAGCGCTATGAACATCGCGATGTCGAACCTCTCGATCAGATGCGTGATAAAATAGTAGCCGCCATGGCTCGTGACGGCCGCGCCGAAGAGCCTCGCAAGGCTCGCCTCGAACAACTGGCCCGCAAATATGGTGTCACTTCGCTTGTCGCCAACCAGATGGCGCTTCGCCACCGAATGTCCAATCTTCCGGCCGACAGCGCAGTGTTGGCGACTGTTGCCGCCGATACAATTCCTCTGGTGCGTTTAGCCGAAGGCGAAATCTCAGTGGCCGATGCCTTTGCATCGCTCCCGTCGACGACTTTCCCCAGTGGAGCTGTGCTTGCGTCAGCCATTGTGGCTGCAGCCGGTGATCTTGCCGACCAATATGTCGTAAACCGCGCGATCGAAGATCTTGAGTCTGACAATACGGACTACAGCAATCTTGTCAACGAATATCGCGACGGCATACTCCTCTTTGAAATCTCTAACCGCAATGTTTGGGATAAGGCAGCTAAAGACCATGATGGTCTTGAAAAATTCTTCCACGACAATGCCAAACGATATGCTTGGGATGCTCCCCGCTTCAAAGGTTACATTATCTTTGCTGCCAACGATACAATCGTGAATGAAGCAGTTGCATATGCCGACTCTATCGCTATCGAAGATCCCGAAGAATTTGTGGCCGACGTGCGCAAGAAATTTGCAAAGAAGATTAAGATCGAGCGTGTTATTGCCGCCAAGGGCGAAAATCCCATCACTGACTATCTTGCATTCGGTGGAGAAAAGCCCGAGGCCAAGAACCCGCGCTGGGCGTCATATGCAGCTTATCGAGGCCGCATACTCGACAATCCGGAGGAAGCTGCCGATGTGCGCGGCGCAGCCACTACCGACTATCAGGCTCTTCTCGAAAAGCAATGGCTCAAACAGCTCCACAAACGCTATCCGGTAAAGATCAATAAAAAAGTGCTGAAGACTGTAAAAGAAAACAATAAATAATGCGACTTAAGCGCATGACATCGCGCCTGATTGCTGGCGCATTGGCTGTCATCCTTGTCTCTGCATGTTCTCATGCAGACGAGGGTGACGGTCAGGTTTTGGTGAGGATCGGAACCTCGCAGTTGACGCGCACAGACCTTGCAAAGGCTCTTCCTGTCGGTCTGAACAGTGCTGACAGCGCCAGATATGCCTCGGCCTACATCAAAAGATGGATTGACAGTCGTCTGATTTCAGATATTGCGTCGACAGAAATCGAGATGGCTGACATTGACCGCATGGTCAACGATTACCGCAACAGACTCATCGAACTCGAATACCGTAAGCGAATGGCCGATGCTCATGCTGTCACAGAGTTTTCGGAAGACTCGCTGCGCTCCTATTATGCGGCCAATAAGATGGACTTCATCCTCGACAGGCCTATGCTTCAGGGTATCTATCTCAAAGTGCCTGACAATGCGCCTAATCTTGCCGCGATACGCCGGCTTTATCGCTCAGATAAGCAGGATGATATCGATCGGCTCGAAAAAGAAGTGCTTACATCGGCTATCCATTACGACTATTTCCGGGACAAATGGGTCGATTGGTCGCAGGTCGAAATGCACATACCGTATGATTTCGGCGATAAAGCCGATGCTTTTCTGAAAGGACGCGATCATTTCGAAACCACAGCAGGCGGATTTGTCTATCTGCTTGATATCAAGGATGTGTTGCCGACTGGCGCAGTGATGCCGTTCGATAATGCCAAAAGGTTGATTACAGAGCGTCTGACAGCCCGGCAGCGCCGCATCTACGACGCCAATCTCATGCGTAATCTCTATGATAAAACCATGGCCGACGGTAAAATTCAATTATTCGTCGATTTAAATCTCTGATTTGGCAAATTTGTCGTATCTTTGTCAAGTATTTTGAATCTACATTTATACTTCATCATCATATGAATATCAAACATCTCATGGCGCCGCTTGCGCTTTTTGCCGCTGTCGCTTCAGCTTCGGCTCAGAACAATATTGCGGAAGAAGTCGCTTGGGTCATCGGCGATGAACCTATCTATAAATCGGAAATCGAAAAGGCTTATCAGGAATATCTGCAGGAACGCCCTTCTATCAAGGGCGATCCCTATTGTGTTATACCCGAGCAGATTGCTATCAATAAGCTTTTCCTCCATCAGGCAGAAATCGATACTGTCGAGGTGCAGGAAGCTATGGTACAGCAGCAGACCGACCAGCAGCTCAACTATTTGATCAATGAACTCGGTTCGCGTGAGAAAGTAGAGCAGTATCTGCGTCAGCCTTTTTCGCAGATACGCGAAGATATTGCCCAGAACATGCGCGATCGTTCGCGTATTGCCCAGGTGCGCCAGTCGCTTGTCAAGAATGTAAAGATCACCCCCTCTGACGTCCGTCGATATTTCGAAACTCTCCCGGCCGACAGTATCCCGTCGGTGCCATTGGAAGTAGAGGTACAGATCGTCACGCTTAAACCTTTGATTCCCCGCGAGGAAATCGACAATATCAAATCGCGTCTCCGCGACTATACTGACCGAATTAACCGTGGCGAAAGTGAATTCTCGACTCTTGCCATTCTTTATTCTGAAGATGCCGGTTCAAGTATCCGCGGCGGTGAGATCGGTTTCATGGGACGCGGTATGCTTGCTCCTGAGTACGCTGCCGTTGCATTCAATCTCAACGATACCAAAAAGGTGTCGAAGATTGTCGAGACCGAATTCGGTTTCCACATCATTCAGCTCATCGAAAAACGTGGCGACCGCATCAACACCCGTCATATATTGCTCCGCCCCAAGGTCGCTGACAAAGATCTGGTCGACGCCGTCAATCGTCTTGACTCAATCCGCGCTGATATCGCTGACAAAAAGTTCACTTTCGAAGATGCTGCGCGATATATTTCACAGGATAAAGACACCCGCTTTAGCCGCGGTGTGATGGTCAACGGAGAGGACAGGAGCTCGCGTAGCGGCACAACCCGTTTCACAATGTCGGAGCTGCCCCAGGAAATCGCTAAAGTCGTTGCCGACATGCAGCCCGGCGATGTGTCGCAGGCGTTTGTGATGAAAGATCCGAAGCGCGACAGCGACATTGTGGCAATTGTGAAGCTTACCAATCGCATCGATCCTCATTCAGCTAACCTTGCCGATGACTTCCAGTTGATCAAATCGATGTACCAGCAGTCTATCGAAGAGAAGATGGTCAAGGAGTGGCTCGACAAGAAGATACACGAGACCTATGTCCGCATTGAGGACGGATGGCGCGGTTGCGATTTCGAACACCAGGGTTGGATAAAAGCCAAGAATGGTGACTCAAATGATTGATAGTACTAAGAAATACATAACCAAAGGCAAAACCGCCGTCATTGCAGCTCTGGCAGCAATGATGGCGCCATTGTTTTTGCCGACTTCGGCGCAACGCGCTGTGAGTGCCGACGCTGTATTCTCGCCGCAGGTGCCTAACGCCGACCGCGCGGCAGGCAACAGGGTGTTTCTTGAGCATGCCAATGTGCTGCGCAAAGCCGACACCGATTCGTTCATGATTCTTGTCGATGACGTGTGTTTCACCAAGGGACCTATGTTCATGTACTGCGACAGTTGTCATTATTTTCCCGATACAGAGTCGATAGAGGCTTTTGGTAATGTGAGAATGGAGCAGGGTGACACTCTATTTGTCTATGCCGACGAATTGGTGTATGACGGACGCCCCGACATAGAAGTTGCAACACTGTATGCCGACTATGGCAAGAAAGTTAAACTGATCAACAAGGACGTGATGCTCGAGACCGATGTGTTTGTCTATGATCTCAAACTTGACCTCGGTTACTACAATGTCGGCGGTGTGCTGACCGATGCCTCCAACAGACTGACTTCGCAGGAAGGCGAATACATGCCGTCGACCAAGGAAGCGAATTTCTACACCGATGTTCATCTCAACTCAAGGTCTGAAACAGATACGCTCGACATTTACACCGATACATTATATTATAACACGGCTCTGCACGTTGCCGAACTTAATTCGTTCAGTACGATAGTCAATGCAAGGGGGACTATTTACACCCGCCGCGGAGTTTATCTCACCGATTCCAACATCTGCACTCTCACCGAGCGACCGACGATAGTCACAAACCAGAATCAAACTCTTGTAGCCGATTCGGTCTATTATAATCATAATGTCGGCTATGGCGAAGCTTTTGGACGTATGGTGCTGACCGATACAGCCAACTGTGCCCAGGTATGCGGTGACTACGGCTTCTATGATGAAATCCGCGACAGTTCTTATGTAACCGGACATGCCCTCGTAAAAGAGTACTCACAAGGTGATACTCTATATCTTCATGGCCGACAGATCGAATCGTTTATCGAACTTGACACGATCGTCATCCCGGCAGACACAATTCTCGGCACACCCGAACGCATGCGTCTCGACACATGTCACATCATGCAGGTCTATCCGAGAGTGCGTTTCTTCCGTACCGATCTTCAAGGGGTCTGCGACTCGATGCGTTTCACCGAACGCGACTCGATGCTGAGGATGTTTGTCAATCCGGTAGTATGGAATGAAGGTCAGCAGATATTCGGTAACATCATCGAAATGCATCTCAACGATTCGACAATCGACCGTGCACGTCTGCCCGAATTTGGTTTTGCCGCTCAGCAGATCGAGGGTGAGCATTTCAATCAGATCGCAGGAAAAGAGATGATCGCTTACTTTGCCGACAGCGAATTGCGTCGCATAGATATCAACGGAAACGTAGAAATTATAATGTATCCGCAGGAATCTGATTCGACAGTCAATAAGATTGTCAACGCCGAGAGCAGCTTCCTGACTGCCGATTTCAAGGGGCGCACAACCGAGCGGATAAAGATGTGGCCGGAGACAACTGGTACGGCGACCCCGCTTTTCATGGCCAAACGATCTCTCTACTATCTTGCTAAGTTCCGGTGGTTCGAGGCGATCCGTCCGACTTCACCCGACGATGTGTTTGTTGTGCCTGATGAAATGGAGGAGATAATGTCTACCGCCGAACGACCGGCTCCTCAGACGCAGCGAAAGCAGATACAGACTGCGTTGCCGATGCAACAATGACAGATGCCAAGCCGGGCAGTGTTGTCGGAATCTAATGTTGATAATAACCGGGATTTTGACAGAGTATTCACATTTGATTTAAACAAGCTCTAAGTATATATGAAACTGATTGAGAATAAAGATTTCGGAGGCGAACGCCCGTTGTTTGGCGAGAAGAACCTTCTGCTTAGAAATGTTACTGTCCACGCAGGTGAATCAGCGCTTAAGTGCTGCGAGGACATTGAGGCTGTCGATTGCCGTTTCGAAGGAAAATATCCATTCTGGCATGTCGATGGTTTTAAGATAAAAAACTGTGTGTTCACTGAAGGAGCGCGTGCAGCCATATGGTATTCTCGCAATCTTGAAATGTCGGACACTCAGGTCGATGCACCTAAGATGTTCCGTGAGATGCACAATCTGTCGCTTGAACGGGTACGCATACCCGATGCGGCCGAAACTTTGTGGCATTGCAGCGGTGTGAAACTCCGCGATGTTGAGCTTGCGAAGGCCGATTATTTGTTCATGCATGGCGAAAATATTGATATCGACAATTATAGTCAGCAAGGCAATTATTCATTCCAGTATTGCCGCGATGTTGTCATACGTAATGCTCGGATCGACTCGAAAGATGCATTCTGGAACACCGAAAATGTCACAGTTATCGACAGTACCATTTCGGGTGAATATCTCGGCTGGCATAGCAGGAATCTTAAACTGGTGCGTTGCCGCATTTCGGGCACTCAACCGCTTTGCTACGCTGAGAATCTCGTGCTGGAGGATTGTGTGTTTGATGCTGACTGCGACCTTGCGTTTGAAGATTCTTCTGTCGATGCACGTCTGATCTCCCCTGTCACAAGCATAAAGAATCCCCGCTCCGGACGCATCGAGTCTCCGTCGGTAGGCGAAATCATCATCGATGAGCATTGCAAGGCTCCTGCCGATTGTAAAATCATTGCAACTTTGAAGCCATGATGGAGTGTGGCTTTGATTTCGACAGCATAGTCGACCGGCGTTATTCCGGATCATACAAATGGGACGATCATACCGACGACCCCGATGACATGATCCAGCTATGGGTAGCCGATATGGATTTCAAGACAGCGCCGGTGATAGTCGATGCATTGCGCGAGCGAGTCGATCACGGTGTGTTCGGCTATACCTATGTCCCCGACGATTATTATTCTGCTTTGGGCGACTGGTTTCTTACCCGTCATAATTATTCTATCGACCGCTCAAAAGTAATCTACACATCCGGAGTCGTTCCCGCTGTGTCCGCTGTCATCAAGGCTTTGACCGCTCCGGGTGATGGAGTGATCGTCCACACTCCGGCTTACAACTGTTTCTTTTCATCGATCAGAAACAACGGGTGTCGCATTGTGGCAAGTCCTCTGCAAAGAGTCGATCTCGACGAAAGGTCGTTCACCTACAGAATGGATTTCGAGGATATAGAGCGTCTTGCCGCCGATCCGTCAAATAAGCTGTTGATCCTGTGCAATCCTCATAATCCTACAGGGCGGGTATGGAGTCGCGATGAACTTGAAAAACTTGCCGATATTTGCCGGCGCCACGGCGTGAGAGTCATCAGCGACGAGATACATTGCGAGCTTCTCATGCCTGGTCAGACCTATGTTCCTTACGCGACCGTTGATCATGACGCGGTGGTCTGCAATTCTCCGAGCAAGGCATTCAACACAGCAGGACTACAGATTGCCAACATTGTCGCGCCTGACGATAAGGTGAGAGCAAAGATCGACCGCGCAATCAATGACAACGAAGTTTGCGATGTCAATCCGTTCGGCGTTGCAGGGCTTATTGCGGCGTATCGCCACGGCGCACCATGGCTTGAAGCATTGAAAACTTATCTCGCCGGGAATTACAGGCTGCTGACAGCATACTTCTCGGAACATCTGCCCTCATATCCAGTTGCGGCCCTCGAAGCAACGTATCTTGCGTGGATCGATGTCAGTGCTGCAGGTATCAGTGCCGAGGAGATAGAGCGCTTGCTCTGCGAAAAGGCACATGTACGCATCAATGGCGGCGAAATTTACGGCGACGGACGTTATATCCGCATCAATTTTGCGACTCAGCGTTCACGCTTGGACGAAGCGCTTCGCCGCATTGCTCCGCTGCTTGACGGATTGCTCGGATAACGCTGAACAGCTGCGACAATGGCCGATATATCGAAGATACAGAATGGTGAGTCTATGACTCTCCGCGAGCAGGTAGGACTGACGGTCAAACTTGCTCTGCCGGCGATTTTAGCTCAATTGTCGAGCATAATGATGCAGTATATCGATGCATCGATGGTCGGGCGTCTCGGGGCTGATCAGTCAGCTTCCGTTGGCCTGATGAGCAGCAGCCTGTGGCTGTTCTGGGGAGTTTGTTCGATGATCACTATGGGCTTCTCTGTGCAGGTAGCCCATGAAATAGGCGCAAAAAACTATGGAGCTGCGCGTTCGGTGCTCAGGCAGGGCATCACTTCGTGCTTGTTCGCGGCTGCAGTAATAACGGCCATAGGATTGTCGATTGCGCCGTTTCTTCCTCATTGGCTTGGCGGAGATGATGCCATAACAGGCAATGCGACGCTCTATTTCAGTGTGTTTGTCGCAGCACTTCCGGTACTTACAATGAACTATCTCGCAGGCGGCATGTTGCGTTGCGCCGGAAATATGAAGGTGCCGAGTCTGCTCAATGTCATGATGTGTGTGCTCGACGTGTTTTTTAATTTCATGCTTATATTTCCGACTCGCGACATAACCTGCTTATCAGTGACTTTGACGGTTCCAGGAGCGGGCCTTGGAGTCCTTGGCGCTGCGTTAGGCACAGTTGCGGCTGAGTGCGTTACGGCATCGGTGATGATGTGGTATCTATGCCGTCGACAGCGTGGCTTGGCGATTGACCTGATACCCTTGATCAACTTTCTTCCGACGGCTAAAGTGCTCAAAAAGGCTGTAAAGATAGCCCTTCCGATGACAATGGAGCATGTTGTGTTCTGTGGAGCGCAGATCATGATCACGATCATTGTTGCTCCGCTCGGTGTGATCGCCATTGCGGCCAACGCATTTGCTGTCACTGCCGAAAGTCTGTGTTACATGCCTGGTTTCGGCATTGGCGATGCAGCCACGACACTCACAGGCCAAAGTTTCGGTGCCGGACGTATTGATCTTGTAAAGCGTTTCGGTTACATTACCGTAATCATGGGCATGGCGATCATGACTCTGATGGGTGGTATAATGTATGTCGTGGCTCCGTTGATGATGGATATTATGACTCCGGTCGAAGCCATCAGCCGCCTTGGCACAGAAGTGTTGCGTATCGAGGCCTGGGCCGAGCCGATGTATGCTGCGGCGATAGTCAGCTACGGAGCGTTTGTCGGGGTGGGGGACACCTTGCTTCCGGCAATAATGAATTTCGGTAGCATCTGGCTCGTAAGAATACCGGTGGCTGCTGTTTTGGCTCCGACGGTCGGACTCCGTGGTGTGTGGATCGCGATGTGTGTGGAATTGATTTTTCGCGGATCGATATTCCTATGGCGATTGTTCAGCGGAGTTTGGCATCGCAATGCAAATAAAAAGGCTCCGGTCAAAGCCGAAGCCGAAATGGAAGCATCCGTTCCTGTCGACGATTACGAGTAGATGCCGAGTGCTGCAGCCCGACCCATTATGTCGACGAGCAGAGGGCCCGGAGTGGCCGGATCGACAGTCTTTTCGCCTAATCTGATTGTCGGAGTCTGTATGGCTCCGCTTCCTTCAATAGCTTTCAGGAAGTTATAAGCTTCGGGCAGCGAGCTGTCGTCGGGCGTCGCTGATGCAGTCGCCCGGTAGTAGTGATAGAGCAGCGACGCAAGATATGACAATATATATCCACGATGATTTTCATCGTCGGCGTCAGTCGCGTCACCCATTCTGTCGAAACAGTCGATTGCTGAAGTTATGGCAAAGCTGTAGAGTCTGAGTTTGCGTGCCGGATCGACAAGTGATCCGGCGTTGTATACCTCGACAGTCAGTAAAGCTCCGATGGCGCAAGAGAACGCTTCGCTCACTGCATGGGCTTGACGGAGGGCGTGTACATGAAGGATAGCGGCCTCGATGAACTGCTGCATCGCTTCGTCGAGAGGCTTGCCTTCGTTGTGTAGACTCCGCAAGTTGTTGTCGGAAGTGGCCAGAAGTTCGCCGCTGACCCTTACTGCCTGATCGATGTCTCCGGTCTGTAATAAAACAGCGATTTCGGCAGTCATGTTGCCGAAATCGCCTGTAACAACGTTGTCGTTCATTGATTGATATCTTCGTGTTCGATGAGATAGCGTTCGAGGTCAATGGCAGCGCGGCATCCCGTTCCGGCAGCAGATATAGCCTGCTGATAGGTGGGGTCGGCCACATCGCCCGCTGCGAAGACTCCTTCGATGTTTGTGCATGTCGACGGTGCAGCGACTTTCACATAGCCTTGCTCGTCGAGATCGATCTGCCCGGCAAAGATTTCTGTGTTGGGCTTATGGCCTATCGCAAGGAAAAATCCATCTATAGCGATGTCGTAGTAATTTTCATTTTCTGTGCCTTTGTTGGCTACCAGATGAGCTCCTTCGAGCACTTCATTGCCAAACAGTCCGACTGTGTTGGTGTTGAACAATATCTCGATTTTAGGATTTTCAAACACACGCTGTTGCATCACCTTTGAGGCTCTGAGTTTGTCGCGTCTCACAATAAGATATACTTTCGATGCGAGTCCTGCGAGATAGAGTGCTTCTTCGGCTGCAGTGTCTCCGCCGCCGACTACTGCAACTGTGCGCTTGCGGTAGAAGAACCCATCGCATGTGGCACATGCCGATACACCGAGACCCATGTATTTCTGTTCGTCGGCAAGTCCGAGATAGCGGGCGGTTGCTCCTGTCGAGATGATGGCTGCGTCGGCAGTAATCGTCGTGCTGTTGTCGACTGTGATCTTGAACGGGCGGACACTGAAGTCTACAGCCGTTACGCGTCCGCTGATTACGTTGGCTCCGTAGAGCATCGCCTGGGCACGGAGATCTTCCATGAGTTTTATGCCGGTCACTTTCTCGGGATAGCCGGGGAAGTTTTCGATTTCTGTCGTTGTGATCAGCTGTCCGCCTGGCTGGGGGCCTTCGATTACGATCGGCGATAGGTTGGCGCGTGAAGCGTAGATCGCTGCTGTAAAACCGGCGGGTCCAGATCCGATGATCACACATTTGCTATGTTGGTTTGTTGCCATATCTATTGTTTTAGGAAGTTATATAATATTGAGTAAGGAGATTTGTTGTTATCTTAAATCTACAATCTCTACACCGGGATAGGCTTTGCCGTCGAATTTGAACTGCTTTGCCTGCATCGCTGCACCTACGGTGACTTTGTTGATTGAGACAGAGAGCGTGTTGCCTCCGTCAAAGGCGATGACCATTGCTGTGGGCCATCCAGTCGACTTGCTGATAGTGATCTTGGCAGATCTTATGGTCATGCCTGCAGATCCGGGCGTGAGTTCGATTATGTCGGAGCCCGGCGATGATTTCAGCTGACGGCACCTGAAATGGCTGCCGAATGAACTGATCACCTCAAACGGGTTCGACTCCATTAGTTCCTCGCCTGTCGGCTCGGTGATGTTGACCTCTTTGCTTGATGCCATATAGGTCCACTGTGTAGTGCCGTCGAACCATATCGATAGATCAGGGCTGCTGATCTTGAACATCTTTTTGCTCATAATCAATGTGCCGTTGTCGGCACCTGAGCTGTGGGCGATGGCAAAGTTGACTGTTACCGAGGGTGCGTTGCTGAACTTAGCAGCACATCGCTGCATGATCGCAGTCGCATTGTCGGCTGCTCCGGCAGTGAAGACCGCAGCAATCAAAGCCATGAGTACAGTTAATAGTCTTGATCGTTTCATTGTTGTCAGTATAACGCTTTACGGCGCTTTACGGTTCTGTTATAAAATCTGTTCCAATGTCATGGCATCCATCAGCACGGCGCGTGGTTTCGCTCCTTGAGCCGCACCGACAATACCGGCAGCTTCCATCTGATCCATGATTTTTCCGGCTTTGTTGTAGCCGATGCTGAAACGGCGTTGAAGCGAAGATGTCGATGCGGTTGTCTGTGTGACGATGAAGCGGGCACAATCGTTGAACAACGCGTCGCGCTTGCTTGGATCGTAAGATTCAGACGGAGCCGCACCTTCCATTACCGGTTCAGGCAGCATATAAGCCGACTCATAGCCGATCTGATTTGATATATGATCGGTGATCTCGTCGATCTCAGGAGTATCTATGAACGCGCATTGCACTCGCTCGATGCTACCGTTGGTGAGGAACAGCATGTCGCCTCGTCCGATGAGCTGGTTGGCTCCCGGACGGTCGAGGATTGTCTTGCTGTCGACCATCGACATTACGCGGAAAGCGATACGCCCCGGGAAGTTATTCTTGATCATGCCGCTGATCACGTCGGCCGACGGTCGTTGGGTGGCGATGATGATGTGCATGCCTGCCGCACGGCCTTTCTGGGCGATACGTGCGATGTGCATAGGCACTTCCTTACCCCCGACCATGATCAGATCGGCAAACTCATCGACGATTGTCACGATGTAGGGCATATACTTGTGGCCATTCTCGGGGTTGAGCGCATGGTTGCAGAATTTTTTATTGTACTCTTCGACCGATCGCACATTGGCTTTGCTCATGAGCAGATAGCGGTTGTCCATTTCGATGCAGAGTGAGCTGAGAGTGCCGGGCACTTTCATTGGATCGGTGATGATCGGTTCTTCTTCGTCGGGTAGTTTGGCAAGGAAATGGCGCTCGATTTTACGGTAGGCTGCAAATTCGACCATTTTCGGGTCGATGAACACGAATTTCAGCTCCGACGGATGCTTGGCGTAGAGCAACGAGGCTATAATGCAGTTGAGGCCCACCGATTTGCCTTGACCGGTGGCTCCGGCCACGAGAAGGTGAGGCATTTTTGCAAGATCCTGAATGAAGATATCGTTGGAAATTGTCGCGCCCATGGCCATCGGCAGTCTCATTTTTTGACATGCTTCAGCAAATTTTTTGGAACCGATGATCGAGCGTATCGAAACCGTCTTTGGATCGCGGTTAGGCACCTCGATGCCGACAGTTCCGGCTCCCGGGATAGGAGCTATGATGCGTATGCCGAGCGCCGCGAGACTCAGTGCGATGTCGTTTTCCAGCCGTTGGATCTGAGCTATGCGCACACCTTCGGCCGGAACAATTTCATAAAGAGTGACAGTCGGGCCGATTGTTGCCTCGATCTTTTGGATAGGTATTTTATAGTCGAGAAGAGTCTTGACGATCAGGTCTTTGTTTTTCTGTTGTTCCTCAGGGTCAATCAGCGATCCTGATGGACGGTCTTCAAGCAGATCAAGCGCCGGGAACACGTAACGCGACAGATCGGCACGCGGGTCATAGGGCATGTCATTTGACTGTTCGGCCTTGACTGCAGTTGCGGGGGTGTCGTCAGCGACGTTCTCCGGCAATTCTGTTTCTTTGATTGTGAAAGTCGGACCATTGTCAGCAGGCTTTTCATTTGCTGCCGTTTCCTGACTTCTGGCCGTTGATGCATCGGCTAAGCCGACAGGCGCGGCAGGATGCTGAACTGCCGAAGCGGCAGTCGTCGTTGCCGCGAATTGATCTGGGGCATGATGAGTGCTTTCGTCGCTGAAGTCTTCGAGTTCGGTCGGCGTGTCATCGTCGTCAATCATGATAAGGTTTCCGGCAAGAGCGCTTCCTGCGGTGAAGGATGCCTTACTGTCGGATTCATCCCCGAAGATCACTTCTGCACCGGTTTGTGGGTTGTCGTGTGCATCGGGTTCGCCTATCTCGTCAAGAGATACGGGCACGGCTTCGGCCGTAGTGCCGGATTGGGGTTTACGCCTGGGGATAAGCCGGGCGATATTGTCATAAATAAATTTGAGCGGTTTGAGATAGATTGCGATCAACACTCCTGCCAATGCCAACGACACAGCCAGAGTCAGCGGCCAGCTGCCGATGTGCATCAGCCATAGGTTGACATATCGGCCGTGGACACCGCCCCAATGTATATAATCTGTGCTGCCGAGGGTGACTAAACCGACTATTATCGATATGGCTATAGCGCTGAACAGACACTTGAAGCTCAGCGACCAAAAACGGCATTTGACGACACCGAGCAGCTTCAATCCGAGCATCACCAGATAATAGACCAGAACGAATGCTCCGATGCCGAGGCCTTCGGTCATCAGAACGTGAGAAAGCCACGCTCCGAATGCTCCGCCAGCGTTCTGAACCTCTTCGCCCGATGCTGCAATTTCAGCGACTGATGAGCCTCCGGCCACAAGGCTTTGGTCTGCAGAGCCATTTTTCAGATGTGAAATGGCAGAGATGATCATGACAAAAGCGATCGCCACAAGCACAATGCCTGTGGCCATCTGAGTGCGTTTATCGTTGATAAAGTCCGAAACCGAGCTGGAGCGCTTGCGTTTCGGCGCCGCGCTTTTGTTGCGTCGGGGCTGTCCCGACGCTGTCTGATGCCGCTGGCTTTTGGCTGTCGAGTCTGTCATGGCCGCTTGAATTCGCTTAGTTGTTTGATGACTTGAACCGGATCTGACGCGCTGAACACCGTGTTGCCGGCCACGACTATATCTGCGCCTGCTTCAGCTACAGCACCTGCATTGTCGAGGGTAATGCCGCCGTCGATCTCGATCAAGGCTGACGATCCCGTTTCTGCTATCAACTGACGCAGACGTCCGATCTTGCCGATAGTCGATTGTATGAATTTCTGTCCGCCGAAGCCAGGGTCGACACTCATTAACAAAACCATGTGGAGGTCGGCGATTATGTCGCGCAAGGTCTCGACGGGTGTTGCCGGATTGAGGGTGACAGCCGGCTTCATGCCTGCGGCCTTGATGGCTTCGACTGTGCGGTGGAGATGTGTGCATGCTTCCTGGTGAACATTCATTATCTCAGCGCCGCAGTCGCGCACCTGTGAGATATAGCGTTGTGGGTCGACAATCATCAGATGCACGTCGAGCGGTTTGCGGGCTATGCGGCTGACTGCTTTTATCACTTGGAAGCCAAATGATATGTTAGGTACAAACACGCCGTCCATCACATCAATGTGGATCATGCCTGCTGCACTGTTGTTGACCATTTCGGTGTCGCGGCCGAGATTGTTGAAATCGGCCGATAATATTGAGGGGGCTACTATCATTTTTGAGTGGTTGTTTTCTTGGGTTTGAATGCGTTCCATGCGATGAACAGCACGCAGAGCAGGAGCAGTATGAGACCGCCGAGCGACAGGTAGCTGTTGTATTTTTCTACCGAGGCAAAAAGGCTGTCGATGCTGACACTCTTGGCCAGGAACCAGCCGAGGAGGGCGAGGATGGCGTTCCACACTAGTGCTCCGAGCCCCGTGAAGATGATAAATATCCAGATGTTCATCTTCGACAATCCTGCGGGGATCGATATCAGTTGGCGCACAGCCGGTATGAGACGGCCGATGAACGTCGAAACGGCTCCATGACGGTCGAAGTAGCGTTCGGCTTTGTCGACTTTTTCGCGGTCGATCAGACAGGCATGTCCGATGCGGGAGTCTGCAAAACGGTAGACGATCGGACGTCCGATCCAGAGTGAAAGACCATAGTTGATCATAGCGCCGACAATCGCTCCGGCGGTGGCAACGAGCACGATGGCAAAAATGTTGATGTCGGGAATGATTATATTCTGACCGTTGAAGGTCATGCTGCGTGTCGTCTGGCAGGCGAGATATGCAGCCGGAGGAACGATTATTTCAGAAGGAAACGGTATGAACGAACTTTCTATGACCATGAAAAGGAATACATAGAAATAGCTCATGTTTGTAACGATGATCTCGAAATAGTGGGACGCGTCAAAGAGTGACAGCGGAATTAACAGGTCGGTCATTTGCGTTCAGAGGGTTTAAAGTAATACTCTAATGCAAATTTACAAACAATCCTTGGCACGGCCAAGTAAATCACACCGCAGGATTTAAAAATATTTTATCGTGTGATGGATTCGCGGTATTGGGCGGGAGTCATGTCGGTCTGGCGTTTGAAAAATCGGCTGAAGTGCTGGGGATACCTGAAGCCAAGACGATAGGCGATCTGGCTAAGCGACAGTCTGTCGTCGTAGATCATATCTTTGGCGATGGAGATGGTGGTCGAGTGGATGAAATCGAGAGCCGCACGCCCGGTCTCTTTCTTGATAAGGTCGCTGAAGTAGTTGGTCGACAGATGCATTGCGTCGGCACACAATCTTACAGTCGGCAAACCTTCTTCTTCGGCCCGGCCTGAGCGGAAATAGTCGTTGAGATAGGTTTCGAAGCGCGAAAGAACGTCGCGGTTGAGTGGCTTTCGCGAGTCAAACTGCCGGTCGAAGAACCTCAGGCAGTAGTCGAGGAGTAGTTCAAGGTTGCTGACGATAAGTTTTCGGGTGAAGCGATCGTTAGGGTGAGTCAGTTCGACCCTGATTTTTGCGATGCAGTCGTCAAGCACCGACCGCTCGGCATCAGAGAGGTGCAGAGCTTCATTCATTTCATAGGCGAAGAATGAATACTGGCCGATGTTCTTCGATAGTTCTGTGCCGCTGATCAGGTCGGGATGGAACAGCAACCCGATGCCTTCGGGCTGAAATTCTTCGCCCTGAGCATCGAAATTGAACACCTGTCTTGGACCCATCGTCACCAAAGCTCCGTCGGTGTAGTCATATTTGCCGCGTCCGTAGCGCATCTCGCCGCAAGTCCGGTCTTTGAAAAACATTGCATAGAAACCAAACATTGTCCTTTGGCGGTGAAGAACACCGACTTTTGCAAAGTCGATGATCGATATCAGCGGATGACCGGCCGGCAATCCGAGGTATTCGTTGTAGGCTGTAATTGTCGGTATGTCAAGAAGTTCTTTCATGCGGCAAATTTAACCAAAAAAATCAAATCTGAGAAATTGGTTGCATAATCGATGTTTTGTGTACAGCGATTGCTGGCCGTTTACATTAATTTTGCAGCCGGTGAGATGTTTCAAAACCACAATTAAGACAATCATATGAAAGGTATAGTAGGAAGTATAATCATGTTATTAATTTCATCAAATATGGCAAAATCAGAAAATCCAACACGTTTGACCGATGGGCCGTCGGAAATCAAGCAGACTGCAGGTCGGGCGGCTCTCGGCGAATTTGCTCCGAAATTTGCACAGCTCAACGACGATGTGCTGTTCGGGGAAGTGTGGAGCCGCACTGACCGGCTGTCGTTGCGCGACCGTAGCATCGTGACTGTCACTGCGCTTGTCAGCAGTGGCATAATCGACAGCTCGCTGACCTATCACCTTCAGGAAGCAAGAAAAAACGGAGTTACAAAGACCGAAATTGCAGAAATCCTTACTCAAGTAGCATTTTATGCAGGTTGGCCCAAGGCGTGGGGCGCCTTCCGTCAGGCTACAGAGGTGTGGAAAGACGCAACCTCGGCCGATGATGCAAAAGCCATGTTCCAACAGGAGTCAATCTTCCCGATCGGCGAACCCAACACAGCTTATGCAAAATATTTCATCGGACAAAGCTATCTTTATCCCGTTACTACGGTTGGGGTCAATCTTACCAACGTGACATTTGAGCCTGGTTGCCGCAACAACTGGCATGTGCATCATGCTACCAAAGGGGGCGGTCAACTTCTGGTTTGTGTTGCCGGTGAAGGATGGTATCAGGAGGAAGGTAAGCCTGCAGTCAAACTCCACGCCGGCGATGTCGTCAACATTCCGGCCAATGTCAAGCATTGGCATGGCGCGGCAAAAAACAGCTGGTTTGCCCATCTGGCGATGGAAGTGCCGGGTGAGAATCTTTCCAACGAATGGCTCGAGCCGGTCGACGACGAGTATTATGACAAGCTCGGACGATAGCGTTGTGATGCATAACGATCAGATGCTATCTACCTTTTGATACAGCAATATAGGTCGTAAGGCGATTTCTTTCGGCGCGCAATTTGCACCCTGACAAAACAGCCCGGGTGCAAATTCTTTTTATATGTACCATCATTTTATCGGCAAAATTTTGTAATTTCGTGGCAATGTAAAATTTAAGCAAGCACAGTCACATGCTGATCATAGGTATAGCCGGCGGCACAGGTTCAGGAAAGACCACGGTCGTCAATAAAATATTAAATAGCTTTCCCGCTGGAGAGGTGGCGGTAATGCCTCAGGATTCATACTACAAAGATTCGAGTCACATACCCCCCGAAGAACGCAGCAAGATCAACTTTGACGAGCCGGCTGCCATCGAATGGCCGCTCCTCGTCGACCATCTCCGCAAGCTCAAGGCCGGAGAGAGCATCGACATGCCGACATACTCTTATCTCACCTGCACCCGTCAGGAAGAAACCGTCAGGGTGGAGCCGCGCGACGTGGTCATAGTCGAGGGCATTCTTGTGCTCAACGATCCCGAACTGCGCGACATGATGGATGTAAAGGTGTTTGTCGATGCAGATCCCGACGATCGTCTGATCCGTGTCATAGCGAGGGATTGTATATCCCGCGGACGTACGCCTCAGATGGTAATCGACCGCTATCAGGATGTGCTGAAGCCTATGCACTGCCAATACATTGAGCCGTCGAAGCGTTTTGCCGACATCATAGTCCCGCAGGGTGGCAGCAACATCGTGGCCATAAATCTCCTGACTGATTATATCGAAAGCCGTCTGCGGAGAAACCGCAACGATCAATAACCCTCCACTCACTCACAGACACGACCAGACATGGGAATAAACTTCGAGTTCAAGAACCAGGACGATGAGAAACTGCCCGTTGCGCAGTTTGCAGAGATTGAAAACGCCGAAGCTGAGGTGGCGGACACAGCCGACCGCAAAGACGGAAGCGAAGGACATATGGTGCTCCGCACCGACAATCTTGTCAAAAAATACGGCAAACGCACCGTTGTCAATCATGTGTCGATCGATGTCACCCAAGGCGAGATTGTCGGACTGCTCGGCCCTAACGGAGCCGGCAAGACCACTACGTTCTATATGACTGTAGGGCTTGTGCAGCCCAACGAGGGCAGGATTTTTCTCAACAATCTCGACATAACCAAATATCCCGTCTACAAACGCGCGCAGAACGGCATCGGTTATCTCGCACAGGAAGCTTCGGTGTTCCGCAAGCTAAGCGTCGAGGACAACATCAGAGCCGTATTGCAGATGACAAACACGTCGCGAGAATATCAGCAGGAAAAGCTCGAAAGCCTTATCTCCGAATTCCGTCTGCAGAAAGTACGCAAAAATCTTGGCGACCGTCTGTCGGGTGGCGAACGCCGACGCACCGAGATCGCCCGCTGTCTGGCCATCGACCCTAAGTTCATAATGCTCGACGAGCCTTTTGCAGGAGTCGATCCGATCGCCGTTGAAGACATTCAGTCGATTGTCTACAAACTGAAGGAAAAGAACATCGGTATTCTCATCACTGACCACAACGCCCCCGAAACTCTGAGTATCACCGACAGGGCTTATCTGCTGTTTGATGGGCGCATACTTTTCCAGGGAACATCGGAAGAACTCGCCGAGAACCCTATTGTCCGCGAAAAATATCTCGGACGCAATTTCATATTCCACCGCAAGAAATTCGATTGACCGCTGTCAATGCCAGCCGACCGATTTGCCGAACGGCAGCAGGGCAAGTTTCATCAGTTTGAAGTGTTGAACTCCAAATGGTATGCCCACAATCGTTATGCATAGCAGTATGCCCAAACCGAGATGGCTGAGGGCAATTACAAATCCACCGACAATCCACCACAGCAGGTTCATCACACCGGCGAGACAACCCGACGGCCAGCTGTCGTCGACGATTTTTGAGCCGAACGGCCACAGGGCTACAACTGCAAGTTTCATCGTTTGAAGACCGAAAGGTATGCCGATCACGGTAAGCATCATTATCATGCTTGCTACGGCATATTCGATGGCGATAGCGATCCCCCCGAACACTACCCACAGAATGTTGAGAATGATATTCATGTTTTTACAGATTTTTAAACTGGTACAAACTAACCAATAGCAAAGATACGCACTATTAGCGTCATGACATAAAAAAAGATCGCCCGAAGGCGATCTTTTTCATGTTTTGTTGCGAATGTATCTGTTGTTATTCTTCGTTCCAGGTACAGTCGACGAATTCAAATGTTCCGGGAGCTGTGACGAGGAAGCGGATTACTTCGTCGTGGCTTGAGCCGTTGTACATCACGAATGAAAGCACATAGTAGAGGTCTACACCCTTGCCGGGCTGAGCATCGGGGTAGAATTCTGCGAGAACCGCAGGTCCTACACGCAGCTCAAAGTTTTCTTTCATTCTTGCAACCACTTCATCGTCGTTCATCGAGCCGTAGACACTCGGGCACTGTTTGCGTGCGCTGCCCGGGCGGAGATCGATGTTGCCCTGATAGGCTGACGCACCGGTATAATAGTCGTTGTTGCCATAAGTTGTGACATATCCGACTCCCGATGTGATTGATGTAGCTCCGAATTCAGGCACATCGACATGTTCATAAGCCCAATTTACGCAGGCCTGCCAGAAATCTGCCGACGACGAGTCTTTTCCGGCCGGCAGGTCGATATAGATGCTGGGATCGTAGAGCCAGTTTGACCATCCGTTGCCTTTTGATGCACGGACAAACTGCATCATGTCATTGTTGATCGTCGTGATTGACCATCCTATACCGGTGAATGTGGCGCGTGAGCAGAAATTTTTAACTGTCTCGGTTCCGTTGTAGAAGTTATATACGATGTAGTATACGTCGTCTTCCTTAGCGTAGGGGAACTTGGTGCTCATGTAGATCGGGAGATAGGTTTCAGCCTGAGTTGCGCTGAGATTTGATTTCACACCCATCTGAGCATAGTCGTTGGCATTGAGAACGAAGACGTCGGAGCAAAGTTTCCAAGCAGATCCGTTGAACTTGTAAACTGCTTTTTCTTCTGTTGAAGCGATGTTGGCGCCTGCACGCGAACCAATCTTAGCCGGAGCGGCTGCCGGAGCATCATAAGATACGATGTAGAGCGATGTCGTTCCGTTGAAAACAGTCACGACAACTGTGACATTGTATGTTCCCGCAGCGACGCCGGGCTTTGTGTAGTTGTTGCGGAATGATAATTCCGTATCACCTACTTTGCCTGTGAAGTTAACTTTTTCAGATGGTGTAGCTTCAGAGAAAGTCACATTTTTGATTACACCGACTGTATTGACGGTAGCTACATCAAGTGCTTGAGCGACAGAGATCTCTTTAGCGGTGAAAGTGCCGGCTTTGGCTGCCGGCAGGTCAGTCGCCTCGATTTCGGGGGTGACACCGTTGAAGAGTTTGTATGTTCCTGACCAACCGGCCGGAATGACATCACCTACGGCATAGGAGTTTGCTGCATATATCTGAATGAAGTCTCCGGCTTCATCGCAAGCAAAAATGTTTTTGCCGGATACGAAGCCAACAGTCAAGGCATATTGAACATCAAATTCCGTGTCAGATTCGAGTGCTTTTGTTTTTGCTACAGAGTTGATTGCATCGGGATCTTCCGGCTCTTCAGGCGTTGTTGTTCCACCTCCGCCGAATACCGGATCCTGTACGGCAACGTTGTAGGTGACAACTGCAAACTGACCGTCGGCAGGACTGTCGATTACTTCTTCGAGTATGCCGGGGATAGCTTTAGCGGCGGGCTTTGAAGGAGCAAATGCGTTGATGAAATCAGTTGTGCTGCCCCATACGTCCTGATATTGATATTCTTCAATTTCGATATTGTCGGAATTCTGGATGCCTGTGAGTTCGGCGGGCAGAGCGTCTGATGTCGGGAAATTGAGTTGAAGTGTTGATTTTTCCGACAGATAGTAGATTATGCTGCCTTTGACGCCCGACAGAGAGTCGAGCCACGCGGGAGCATAAGCTTCAGGAGTTACTTCAGCAGTGAAGTAGCCGTTGACGCCTACAGCTTCGAGAAGGGCGCTTTCTCCTCGTTCGCGGGCGAGAGAGATGTTGGCGGGCATGTTGGCCACTTTCTTTATGTCGTCGGCTGTCATTGTGTAGGAGACAGTCTCTTTCTTGGTGATCGTCGGCTTTTCAAAACCTTCGAGGTGTTCGTCGTTCCAGGCGTTCTCATCGCAGCCACAGAGGGTGGGGACTATGAGCGCTCCGAGCAACAGACTTTTAAATGCGATATGTTTCATGATGATAATAGTCGCTTGAAATTAGAAATTGATTCTCAGACGGAGCGAATAGGTGCGGCCGAAAGAGTAGAATACACGGAATACGTTGTCCCATTCGCCTTTCTGGGTTGATTTGTTGTAGGCGTCGACAATGTAGTTGTAGTTGAACAGGTTGTAAACGTTGCCGTAGAGAGTGGCATTTACGCCGCCGATCTTGAAGCGGTAGCTTGCGTTGAGATCGAGCTGTTGTCCCCAGGGTATTTCCCAAGGATCGGCAACCGGGATTGTACCTCCCGACTCGAAATCGCTGCTGCTGATCGTGTAGTCAGAGTAGTTGCGGGCGTTGAATACCCAGTCTGCGCCGATGCGGAAGTTTTTGAACGGAATGAAGTCGGCAGAGATAGATCCGGTTGTCTGGGCTGAGCCGCCGACTTTCACGCCTTTCTGGTCGATAGTTGCTTTGAGGTGGTCGGGAGCCATGATGCCTGAAGCGATTTCACCGTCAGTGTTCTTAAGAGGCTGACCGAGTTGGTTCCAGAAGTAGCCGCTTGCGTCAGAGTCCCAGATCCAGTCGCCGTAAGAGAGCATAGCCTTGATGTTCAACCATTGAACGGGAACCCAGCTGGCGTTGAGCTCGATGCCCATGTGGCGTGCGTCGACACCCGACATGTTCATGAAGTAGCGGTCGCCTGCATGTTCGCCGCGCGAAACTGTACCGCCGCGGGTTGTCGTCTTGTCAAGCCATTTGGTGTAGTAGGCGTTGGCAGTGAGTGCGAATTCGGGGGTGTTGAAGCCGTAGCCGAGCTCAAACGAGTAGACCTTTTCGTTGACGGGGTCTGTGTTCAGAATGTTAGATGTTGTAGCATTGATGAACACACCTCCTGAGAAGAAAGGAGCACGGCTGATATAGCCTGTGTTGAAGAAAACGTTGTTCTTGGAATCGATGTTGTAGTTGATACCGCCTTTGATCGTACCGCCGATGAAGTTGCGGGTCTCCGATCTTTCGTTGGCCTTGTCATAGTAGAAGAAGTCGCGGCGCCAGTAAGTGTTGTTGTTGATCGCGCCTGACACAACGATGTTGAGCGCTTTGTCGAGCATGGTGTATTCGGCTTGTCCGTAGATACCTTCCTGAACGACATAACCGTTGTAGTTGCGGTAAACAACGTCGCCGACACCAAGTTTCTCATATGCCCAGGCAGGGTTGAGGGCCGCGCTGTTGAGTTCGGCTTTGACGTTCTTACGGCTTGAATAGTCGATGAAGTATTCACCGTCGTAGAGGTCAGATATCACGTTCTTGTGCTGGCCGATGTAGTAGCGCAGGTCAAGACCGCCGGTGAGTGAGAGCCGGTTGCCGTTCTGTTGGTTTATGTCGTTTTTGTATGACGACACGAGGCCAAACCACTTGTGAGAGTTCATCGACTGTGACATAATGAGTTCAGAACCCGTTTTGCTTGCAATGTTGATATCCTGGATTGCAGCGTAGTCGAATGTTCCGTCAGGAGCGCGGAATTTGGTGTTGAGTTTTCCGTCAGTTGCACCATACCAGTCGGTGTAGGAGTATGAGCCGAGACCGCTGCCTTGACCGCTGTCGCCGCCGCCGGTGGCGATTGATGCGTAGATTGTTGTCGACAGAGACGAGTGGTCGTTGATCTTCCAGTTATGTGCCAGAGAGATCTGAGGCTTATGGTAGAAGTTGCGGTTGGAGTTGCGCCACTGTCCGTTTTTGTCGTAACCGAATGTCGGGTTGTATCTGTACATGCTTTCGCCGTTCATGTAGTTCTTCACGTTCTGGTAGCCCATGATCGAAAGACCGTTGGCCGAGTTACGCTGGTAGTGAACCTGAGGAGCACCGAAAGCGGTGAGTGAAAGTTGGTGGCTATCGTTGATCTTCCATGACAGGTTGGCGAAGTAGTTGTAGCTGTTGTAGGGAGTGCCTTGAATGTAACCGTCGCCCCATTTGCGTGAGCCGAGCACTGTCAGCGCCCATCCGTTTTTCATGAGTCCAGTCGACACTTTCATGCCGATTGTGTTCATGCCGCTGTCGCCCATGCCGTACCATACGCTGCCACCTTTTTCTGCGTCGGTCGAGCGGGTGGTGATGTTGATGGTACCGCCGACAGAGGGTGTTGACACGATTGTTGCGCCGAGACCGCGCTGTGTCTGGATGCTTGATGCAACATCGCTCAGACCGGCCCAGTTGCTCCAATAGACGCCGCCCCATTCCATGTCGTTGATGGGCACACCGTTAACCATTATCGCAACGTTTTCAGACTTGAAGCCGCGCATGTTTGTCTTAGCGTCGCCGAAACCGCCGCCGGCGCGTGTGGTCCATACACCGGGTGTGGTTTTAAGCACTTCGGGAAGTTCCTGGTTGCCCAGCTTGTTTTCAATCATTTCAGCTGTGACGTTGGATGCTGCCACAGGGGTGAGACGTGTACGGGCGACCGACTGGGTCACGACGACGTCCTGAAGCATCTTTGTGTCAGGTGAAAGTTTGATGACACCGAGTTTTTCAGCAGCTTTTACATGGGCTGTCTTGTAGCCCACAAAACTGATGTTCAGTTCGTTTCCGGCTGGAACTGAGATAACAAAACGGCCGTCGACATCAGTTGTTACCCCGGCATTCGTACCTGCGGGAACAATCATTGCGCCGATCATAGGCGCATTTTGTTCATCGACAACCTGACCGGCGCACTTGATATTGGCCGGAGCAGCTAATGCCGCAACGGCTGCAATCAATATGGCTCCGGTCAAGAGAAATAGTCTCTTTAACATAGCGATGTTGATTTTGAGTGATAAATAATTGATAAATATGGATTTATTGTATTGTGTCTTATGCCGTCGCAGAAACGTGGGACGCACGCCTAAATTTTTCACAAAGTTAAACATTATTTTTTAATTTTTCATGGGTGAACTGACAAAAAATGCTGTTTGTCAAAAATATAACGCGTTTAGTGCTAATATATAATAAATGATCGCCGGGTATCTGCCCGGCGATCATTAAAATATGTTATAGTGCGTGATGGTGTGTCAGATGTTAAAGTCGAAACTCCCGTCAAACACTCTTGTCGCTTTCCCTGTCATCATAATGTGGCCCGACGATGGGTCGCTGTCGACAGTCAGAGTGCCGCCGGATAGCCTGACAGAGACCGGCCATGCAGCTTTACCGCATTCCACAAGGGCATAGGCTGACGCGCAGGCTCCTGTGCCGCAAGCGAGAGTCTCTCCGACGCCGCGTTCCCATGTGCGTTGGTCTACGATGCCCGGTGATTGTATTTTCACAAATTCGATGTTAGATCTGTCGGGCCATGCTTCGTGATGCTCCAGTTCAGAGCCGAGTGAGCGGATGTCGATCGCTTCGAGATCTTCAGTGACGACTATCGCATGGGGATTGCCGATCGTGACGGGTATGACTGAGACAGGTCCGTGTGATGTGGAGAGTTCCATATGATGATCGGATGGGGCGGTCAATGATGCAGAGCCCATGTCAACGGTTACCGATTCTACAATGCCGCAATCTGAGAGGTGAAGATGCAGTTTTTTTAATCCTGCCGGAGTTTCGACAGTAGGACAAAGCAGGTCGGTCTCTCCGGATTCATATATGTATTTGCCGATGCATCTGATGCCGTTGCCGCACATCAGTGCTTCTGAGCCGTCGGAGTTGAATATTCGCATCCTGACTTCGGCGATCTCGGAGTCTTCAACGACGAGCAAGCCGTCAGCTCCGATGCCGAAATGCCGGTCGCACATCTGTCGCGCGAGCTCAGGCAAGAGTTCCGGCATGATGTCTGGGCGGTCGAGCAGGACAAAGTCGTTGCCGAGACCATGCATTTTTATGAAGTGCAACCGTCGGGTCATTTCTGTGTGATGTGTCCTTTGAGAGCGTCGGCAAGTTGTTCGAGACCTTTGATGAGCACACAGCGTGGAACGCCGATGTTCAGTCTTACGAATCCTGAACCTTCGCTGCCGAAGTTTGCTCCGTCGCTTAATGCAAGCCGTGCTTCATTGATGAAAATGTCGGTCAGACGGTCGTGGGAGAGTCCGGTCGGATTGAAATTGATCCATAGACCGAATCCTGCATCGGGTGTCGACACGATCACCCCCGGCAGGTGCTTCTCGATGAAGTCGCGTGCAAATTTTGCGTTCTCGTTAAGATATTCGAGAACTGCGTTTAGCCATGGGGCGCAGCAAGAGTAGGCTGCGCGTGTCGCGTAGATGGCATCGATTGGCGGAGTGTCGAATTCGCTTGCATGTAGCCATTTGAAAAATCCGTCTCTGAGTTTTGGCGATGGCACGGCTGCCCAGGCTGTGGCGATGCCCGGAATATTGAATGTTTTTGACGGTGCGCCGAGAGTGATGGTGATTTCAGCCGCTTCTGGCGATAATGATGCCGTCGGAGTGTGGGAGTGCTGTTTGAACACCAAGTCTCCGTAGATCTCGTCGGAAAGAACGAGCATGTTGTGGCGACGGCAGATTTCAACGCAATGGTTGAGAGTGTCACGGTTCCATTGGATGCCTATCGGATTGTGGGGGTTGCAGATTATCATCATCACAGGTTTGGTGTCTGCGATGACTTTTTCAAGACCTTCAAAATCCATTGAGTAATTACCGTCGCCGTAGAGCAGGGGATTGTCGACGGCGTGACGTCCGTTGCCTTCGATGACTGAACGGAATGAGTGGTAGACCGGCGGCTGTATCACGATGTTGTCACCGGGTTTTGTGAAGTAGTTGATGCAGAGCCCAAGCCCCTTTTTCACTCCGGGAACAAAATCGATGTCTTCGCGCTTGATATTCCAACCATGGCGCTCTGATAGCCATGTTACGATACTTTGCCAGAATGATTCGGGTGCGGTGGTGTAGCCGAGCACCGGTTGACGGGCGCAATCCATCAAAGCATCACTTATCGCTGTGGGCGACGCGAAGTCCATGTCGGCTATCCACATGGGGAGCAAGTCGTTACGGCCGTATTTTTCTAACAGTTCGGCATATTTGGTAGCGTCGGTTGTACGACGGTCTATTACTTGATCAAAATTGAAATCGGTCTTCACTTATATTATTATATGACTACGTATAATCTATCCTTGTTTGAGTAATGCGAAGTTCGTAAGAATAATCGGATTTTGCAACAAAAGCGGTCTAATAAAATGTAATTGGGAAAAGCCAGATATTTATTCTTTCGAGTCATTCACCAAATTTATTTGCAAAGTTGAACATTTGTATTTATATTTGTCGCATCATTAATACCAAAATAACACGTTATGAAACAGATTTATTTCCGACATTTGTGTGCTGCTATAGCCTTAGCCTTTATTGCTCCGTCAGGATTCATTGCCAATGCAGAAGAGGACGAAGATTATATAACGGTCAGCATACCGCAGATTGAAGAAGATGATCATCACACGATCGTGTCGATCCCCGTAGTTGAGAAGTTTTCGAACATCAAAATTATCGATGCGACCACCCGTAAGTCGTTAAGGTTTTCTTATGGCTATCCGGGAATATGGATCAAGGAGACTGATCAGAAATTAGCTGATGTATCGTTTAACGAGCTATGTTCAGAATTTGTTCAGGTTGAAGTTGTCGATGCCACGTTGGTGCTAAGTGTCGACCTGTCGTTCCTCTCGCCGGCTGTGACTAATTGGTACCACGGTTGGGGTATAATCGATGCAATCACGATCAACGTTCCGTCGCAGTATAACCTGAAGTCTATTGAAAATCAAGGTCCGTACAACCTTAATATGACGCTGTGGGATATCAAGGCAAAATCTCTGTCGGTTACCTCGAGCAACCGGACCAATATGAGCAACTGCCATATCGATCGTTTCAACTGGACGATGATCCAGGATCAGCCGCTTGCAAAAGGATGTAACTATAACATTAGTTTGAAAGAGTCGACGATTGGACGTCTGGTCGCACCTGCTGAGTATTCGGGAACTTTCCGATTGGTGAAGACTCCGGAGTCAGTCATCAAGAAGTTCGATTGGCAGCAAAAGTGATATAGAATTGAGATATTGATAAAAAATCGCGCCGTCAACGATCGATATAGATCAATGACGGCGCGATTGTCTTTTATTGCTTTGCTGCGGGTTACTCGAAAATATGACGGAATTTTGAGAACAAGCGTTGTTTCTCCGACTCACTTGGCTTTACGTTAGGCGAGTCTTTCATCGATTCGATTGCCGAGCGTTCGGCATCGCTTAATTTTTCGGGTATATATACCATCACATTTATAAGTTCGTCGCCGAGCGATCCGCCCTGACCATTTGGCAAGCCTTTGCCGCGGAGGCGGAGTATTTTGCCGGGTTGTGTTCCAGGGGCTATTTTCAGACGCGCTTTTCCTTCGATTGTCGGCACATCGACCGATCCGCCGAGGGTGGCTGTCGGGATGTCGAGCATCAGATTGTAGATCACATCGGCGCCGTCGCGTATCAGTTCGGGGTGCTTCACTTCGTCGATTACCACAAGCAGGTCGCCGTTGACGCCTCCGTGTTCGGGCGCATTTCCCTTACCTTTGATTGTCAGGACATTTCCATCCTGCACGCCGGCCGGAATGTTGAACGAAATCTGTTGATCTCGCTTCTCAACACCGGTTCCGCGGCAATACTGACAGTTTTCGGTGATCGTCTTGCCTGTGCCGTTGCATCGCGGACATTCTACATGAGCCTGACTTACACCGAAAATGGTCTGCTGGACTTCTGTAATAGATCCTGAACCGTGGCATTGGGGACATGTGGCGAATGCTGTTCCGTCCTTAGCTCCCGTGCCGTTGCAGTGGTCACACTTTACGAATGTCGGGATCTTGAGGGTCTTGGTAGCGCCTTTAAGGATGTCCTGCAGTGTCATTTTGACATGGATGCGGAGGTTTGTGCCTTTGCGCTGTGCGCGTCGTTGGCGTCCGCCGGTTGCAGATCCGAAGCCGCTGTAGCGTCCGCCGCCACCGCTTACGTCGCCGAATATATCTCCAAACATGGAGAATATGTCGTCCATCGACATGCCGCCTGCATGGTAGTAAGCACCGCCTTGACCACCGCCTCCGAATCCTTGCGGACCCATGTTGAAGCCGAACTGATCGTATTTCTTACGTTTTTCAGCATTGCTGAGCACTTCGTATGCCTCTGCCGCCTCCTTGAACTTTTCTTCAGCGGCTTTGTCGCCGGGGTTCACGTCGGGGTGATATTTTCGGGCGAGCACACGATAGGCTTTCTTTATTTCGTCGTCGGTGGCGTTTTTTCCGACACCGAGCACTTCATAATAATCTCGTTTGTTTTCCATTATGCTATGGTGACTTTAGAGGATGAGTATAACACAGATGTGATGTTATTGAGTCCTCGTGTTATTCGCCGACCGCAACTTTTGCGTGACGTAAGACTTTATCGTTGATAGTGTAACCGGTCTGAGTTGTGTCGACAATCTTGCCTTTGAGTTCTTCGCTCGGAGCGGGGATGGTCGCGATGGCTTCATGTAAATCGGGGTCGAAATCCTTGCCGGTTGACTCCATGGCTTTGACGCCGTTGGCTTCGAGATATTTGATCAGTTTGTTGTAGATCAGCTCCATGCCTTCGCGTACGGAGTCGGCGCTTTCTGCCGCTTGAGTAGCTTTGAGTCCGCGTTCGAAGTCATCTACGATCGGAAGCAGTCCGGCCAGAACCTTTTCCGCCCCATTCTTGATTATCTCGGCTTTTTCTTTGGTCACTCGTTTACGGTAGTTGTCAAATTCGGCCATGAGGAAAAGATATTCTTTCTTTTCCTTGTCGAGTGCGGCCTGAGTGGCTTCGAGCTGTGATGTCAGAGTTTCGACTTCATCGGGTTCTGCTTCGGTGTTGTCGGCAATTTCTTCGAGATCATCAGCGATTTCAGGGGCGAAATCATTGTTGAGTTTTTCTTCGTCGGGATGCTGAACTTTCTTCTTATTTTTATCCATAGTGGTAGTATTATATTATCAGTATGATTGTGCAGTTATGTCAAAGCAAAAACATTGCCAAACTCTGCGGTTGGGCAAATATGCATTTGTTTTGATAACAAATCAGACCGAATAACGTTCAAATTCAGCCTTCGGGAATGACAGGTCCTGAGAACAGATCGCAATTGTCGAGTGATGCAGCTGCCGCTTCTGCCATTTTGGCATCTTCGAACAGGCCATAGACAGCCGAACCGCTGCCGCTCATCGAAGCGTAGACTGCTCCGTGGTCGTAAAGACGTTGCTTTATTTGTCCGATCACGGGTTTTGCGGTGAAAATGTGGCGTTCAAAGCCATTGACAAGGCCTCCGTCCTTCCATTGCTGCGGGGGCGTCTGTGAGACTATGTCGCATGTCTGATGTTCGGGTTGCGATGGTGTGACGCCGCCATAGGCTTCGGCTGTTGATACGCTTGTGCCGCAGGGTTTGGCTATGACAATGTGTTGCGTATCGCCCCAGTTTATCTCTACCGGCGACATGTCGGTGCCGGTGCCGGTGCAGAGCATCGGTCTGTTGTAGATGAAAAACGGGCAGTCTGCGCCGAGTCGGGCCGCGATCTCGGCCAGCGCCTGGTCGGGCAGCCCGAGTGCAAACATTTTGTTGAGCGCCGTGAGTGCGAATGCTGCGTCTGCCGAACCGCCTCCGAGTCCGGCTCCATCGGGTATGACTTTGTGAAGAAACATGTCGACAGCCGGCAGATCACCGTCGATCGCATCGTTGAGTTGCTGCCATGCTTTGAAAACAAGGTTTTTTTCGGGCGGGCAATCGACGTGGCGTCCGCTTGTCGACAGTGTGGTCGAACCTGACGATGACGGCACGATCTCAAGGATATCGCGCCACCCGACGGGTATCATGACCATGTCGAGATCGTGATACCCGTCGCTGCGTCGCGCCACGATGTTGAGACCGAGATTGATCTTTGCGTTTGGAAAAACGATCATCGTGCGATTGGGTTGTTAGAGTTTTTTCAGTGATGCGGTGTTGGCTTCTATCTCTGAGTCGGGCAGATCGTAGTTGGAGAGGTCGCCGGCAAGATAGCGGTCATACGAAGCCATGTCGATCAGGCCGTGGCCCGAAAGGTTGAACAGTATGACTTTCTTTTCACCCGCTTCTTTAGCAGCGAGAGCTTCGCGGATTGCTGCCGCGATGGCGTGAGCCGACTCGGGGGCCGGGATAATTCCTTCCGACTTGGCAAACAGAGTGGCTGCATCAAATGATTCGAGCTGTGGGATGTCGACGGCGTCGATGAGATTGTCCTGACGCAGACGGCTGACCACTGCACCTGCGCCGTGGTAGCGCAGACCTCCTGCATGGATGTTGGCCGGAGAGAAGTTATGTCCGAGCGAGAGCATGGGGATGAGCGGGGTATAGCCGGCTTCATCGCCGAAGTCGTAGCTGAACACTCCTCTTGTCAGTTTGGGGCACGATGCGGGTTCGGCAGCGATAAAACGCGTGTTGTAACCTTCCGAGAGATTGTGACGCAGGAATGGGAAGGCAATACCGGAGAAGTTGCTGCCTCCGCCGAAGCATCCGATTACTGTGTCGGGATACTCACCTGCCATCTCCATCTGTTTTTCCGCTTCGAGTCCGATCACAGTCTGGTGAAGGGCTACGTGGTTGAGCACTGATCCGAGCGCATATTTGCAATTTGGTGTCGACATGGCGAGTTCGACAGCCTCGCTGATGGCCGTGCCGAGTGATCCCTGATAGTTGGGGTGGTCGGTGATTATCTTGCGTCCGGCGCGTGTCGACATGCTCGGCGATGCCACAACTTCAGCTCCGTAAGTCTGCATGATCGATCGGCGGTAGGGTTTCTGGTTATAGGAGATCTTGACCATGTAGACTGCGAGTTCGAGACCGAACATCTTGCAGGCCATCGACAAAGCTGCGCCCCATTGACCGGCACCGGTTTCTGTGGTGACGTTGGTCACTCCCTGCTGCTTGCAGTAGAATGCCTGGGGGATTGCCGAGTTGAGCTTGTGAGATCCGACGGGGCTGACACTTTCGTTCTTGAAGTATATGTGGGCTGGAGTATCAAGTGCTTTTTCAAGGCCGCGGGCTCGGACGAGTGGAGTGGGGCGCCATATCTTGTAGAGTTCTCTGACCGGTTCGGGGATCTCGATCCATGAATCGGTGAAGTTCATCTCTTGATTGGCCGCTTCCTGAGAGAAAAGCGGGTAAAGGTCTTCAGCCTTCAATGGCTCACCGGTTGCCGGACTCAGCATAGGCAACGGTTTGGTTGGCATGGATGGAATGATATTGAACCATGCGCGAGGAATGTCGTTTTCCTGGAGAATGAATTTCTTTGACTCTGACATTACGTTGGTATTTATAAATGAATATACTGAAACCATACTGTTAGTACGGTTATTTTATTTTAGGTCTTGCTCCGACGATTCGCTCGCCGAGAAATTTTGCAAACTCACGTTCGATCGACTTCATGTCGGAGAATTTTTGCATCAGTTCTCTTGTCGTGGCCGGATCGTCGGTAGTGCTTAACTGTTTCCACACTTCCTTGATGTCGTATTGAAGTATACTGTAAAAAAGTTCGTAGACTGCTCTGGGGACGAAATCGACGAGACGGTCGCGTTCGGTCTCGACTTTTGAGAACTTGGAGTGGATTTTGCTCAGTCGATGTCGTTCGCTGACGAGTTCGGTGGCGATGCGTCTGATTTCGTCATCGGGAGAAGAGCAGAGACGTTGTTCGATGTAGTGTTGGGCGAAGTCGGCAGCTTTTTCATTATACTCGGCTTCCAGTTGCGAGGTTAGAGCTATTTCACGTGCCTTGATTTCGCTGACCGACAGATTCTCGCGGCTCAGTTCTTCCCTGCGGGCAGTCTCTGTAGCGGTGATTTCGGCTTGCAGTGAGTCGAGATAGTTCTTTTTGTCGCTTGGCCAAGTGGTGTCGCCGTACTCGATTACTTTATCGAATGCCCTTCTGTATGCGTCGACGGTGAAACTGACAGCTTCTTTCTGCAGTTCGTATTTTACATAGTCGGCGAGCTTTAGTATGGTCGGATTACCATCTTTGTCTTCGGCTTCGCAAAGATCCATCATGCCGTATTTCACAACGAAGCGGAGCAGTTCGCGTTCGCTCGGTTCGAGAAATTTGGTACGTTCGTCGTGAGTTCTTACGATGTTATCCTGCGGTGTGTCGGCAGCAGTGGGCGTGACATTACTTGGCGCAGTTTCTTCGGGCTGAATGTCAGGCTGAATGTCGGCTATGGATCTGCGCGACTCGGCTTGACGGGCTTGTTTTTCGAGGGTTTCGTTGCGTTCGGCGATGAGTTTTGACAACTGCAGCATCAGCACCTGTTCGTCGATGTCGAAAGCTCTCGAGCATTCGGCCACGTAGATCGTCTGCGTCACGGCGTCGGGGATTACAGCTATCGTGCGGAGTATATCGGTTATGACACGGCTGCGTGCGATCGGGTCGCCGGCGGCGTCATTGAGCAGTATTTTCGTCTTGAAGCGGATAAAGTCGGTTTCGTTGGCTGCGAGATAGTCTTCCAACTCCTGTGCGCTATGGCTTTGGGCAAATGAGTCGGGGTCGTCGCCGTCGGGTAGCGAGAGCACTTTGACGTTGATGCCTTCGGCCAGAATCATGTCGATGCCGCGGAGCGAAGCTTTGATGCCTGCGGGGTCGGAGTCGTAGATGACTGTGACATTGTCGGTGAAGCGGTGGATCAGTCTGATCTGCCCTTCGGTGAGCGATGTGCCTGACGATGCGACAACATTCTCGACTCCTGACTGATGCATCGATATAACATCCATGTAGCCTTCGACGAGGATGCACTTGTTCTTTTTGGCTATCGAATGTTTGGCTTGATACAAACCGTACAGTTCCTTGCTTTTGCTGTAGATTATCGATTCAGGAGAATTGACATACTTTGCCATGGTCTTGTCGCTGCGCAGGGTGCGCCCGCCGAAGGCCACGACTTTGCCCGATATGCTGTGGACGGGATAGATGACACGCCCCTTGAAACGGTCATAGACGTTGCCTCGGTCATTGCGTATGCAAAGTCCGGTTTCGACAAGATATTTTTCATTGTAGCCTTTGGCGATGGCTGCTTCGAGGAGCGCGTTTCCTTGCTCGATCGAGTAACCGAGGTGAAAACGGCTGATCATGGCGTCGTTGATGCCTCGTTTCCTGAAGTAGGAAAGTCCGATCTCACGCCCGTCGGCTGTGTCTGTCAGGTTGTGCTCGAAGTGTTGCAGGGCGAAAGCGTTCACCGCAAGCATTGACTCGCGTTGCGATTCCTCCTGCTTCTCCTGTTCGCTCATCTCGTGTTCTACAATCTCGATGTTGTATTTTTTTGCGAGATAGCGCAAAGCTTCCTGATAGCTCAGTTGTTCGATCTCCATTATGAAGTTGACCGGAGATCCGCCTTTGCCGCAGCTGAAACATTTGCAGATGCCCTTTGACTTGGACACTGAGAACGACGGGGTGCGCTCGTTATGGAAAGGGCACAGGCCGATATAATTGGCCCCGCGTCTTTTCAGACTCACGAAGTCGCTGACCACATCGACGATGTCTGCGGTGTCAATGATTCTCTGTACGGTTTCGCGATCGATCTTTTTCATTATTGCAAAAGTAATAATTATCCGTGACTATTTTGATCGTTTTCTGATAAAATAACAATGGAGATTCTCACGAACCTCCATTATTTTCTTACACATAGTACTTAATGTTAGATTTATATGTCTATTCCAGATTTATTTATTATATGAAAAAGCGTTTATTTGTTCTTTGTTTTGCGTTACAAAAGTAGTTATAATTTGTAAGCAGACAAAATTTTTCCGGAGTTTCACCAATGTCAAGTGTCTTTATAAAATGAATATTTGTCGATTTAAAAGGGGAAATATCAATCAAAAATCCATTAATTGTTATGATTATAAATATTTTATTGCTTGCTCGGCTGTTTTGACAAAATTATTAAAATGTGTTAATATTTAAATATGTTATAGCATTATGTTTTATAACATAGTTTAAGACTACCTTATATGCTTTATATCATATCTTTTTGAAAGGAAATATGTTATAAAACATGTTTTTTGCGGGATATTTGTATTGCGTCGGTTTCGCGTATGCCTGATAAATGCAGCGCCGGGTCAGACTATAATGGTCTGGCCCGGCGCAGTGTGGGTTGAATTTGCGTTTATTCGGCGTATATTATGTAGGATGCGTGAGGAGCAAGTTCTCCACTGATCTTGCCGTCGGCGACAGTGAATGTCGATCCGTGGACTTTGTCGGTATATGTGCCGTCGGCGAGCGGTGTGTCGAGAGTCACCGAGATCTGTTCGGGTGAGAAACTGATCAGCGCAATGCCTTTCTGTCCGCGCGCTACTTCAACAGCGCTGCCGTCCTGAGCGATCACTATCTCTTCGGGCTGTCCGGTCATGTCGTGGCGGAAGCGGTTGGCAGCAACTACTTCGGGATGGAAGAATTCGTCGTTGCCGCGTGCTCCGATGCGGTTGTTGCCCCAATAGTTTTCGCGGGTGCTGCCTGCCGGTCGGCTGAAGAACAGAGGGCGGCCTCCGTCGCGTGCGGCCAGCAGGGTCCATCCTGCGCGGATTTCTTCGTCGGGAATGTCGGCCGATTCGTGTTGGTTGCAGTATGTGTCGTGGCTCTCAACCCATGTCACAAGGCGGGAGGGATCAGCGAGGTGATGCCACGATACGAGGTCCGATGCTTTGGCGTCGTTTTCGACGAGAGCTTTGCGGAGTTCATGGCCATAGTTGCTGGCGGTGACGCTCATTATTTCGGCATATTCGTCTTCCTTGACATTGCGGTCCTGGAGCACTTCACCATAGATGAACAAGCTGTCAGGCATTGATAGCGACAATCCTCTGATGTCCTTATGCCCCAAGGCTATGTCCCAGAAGTCGTTTTGCTCTGCTTTGGGATCAAGCGGATCTGAAGGCAAGCCGATGTGTTTGGCTGTGTCATAGCGGAAGCCGCGTGCCCCGAGGGCGATCAGATCATTGACATATTGCATGTAATAGTACTGGAAATCGGGGTTCTCTGTGTTGACGTCAGGGAGTCCGCCCATTTTTCCGGTGGTGCACTGCATGCGGTCGTTATAGTCAGTGATGTCGGTGAAGCCATTGGCATGGAACAGGTTTTCATGTCCTCCGACAGCATTGTCGAGACCGGGGAGCACTGCCGTGTGGTCAACTGCCGTGTGGTTGGGCAGCACGTCGACGATGACCCTGACGCCGTAAGCCCGGGCGCTGTCACACATGGCCTTGAACGACTCGCGGTCGCCGAGCATGTAGTTGCCGACAGTCCAGTCGGTTGGTTGATAGTAGAAATACCATTTTCCCATGACCGAATCGCCTTCGTTGCTGTAGAGGGCCATTCCGCCGTTGTCGCCGATGAAGCAAGCCTGGGCGGGCGAGGTCTGCACATAGTCGTAGCCGGCTTCGGCGATACGCTGCATGTTGGCCGCAATAGTGTCGAATGACCATGACCAGGCGTGGAGTATCACCTCATCACGCGGAGCGTCGGCCGATGGTTGCTGATTGTTACCGTGGGAGCATGACTGCATTGACAGCGATGCCGCTGCAACAGAAAAGAGTAACGGTATGAATTTCATGTGTCTGTAAATTTGTCTTTGTCCGGTGCTTTTTGCCACGGACATTGTGATGTGAATAAGTATGGTTGATAATCTCTGCGGTAAAGTTAGTGATTATTATCAGTATATAGGCAGAATAGAATCTTAAATTTATCAAAATAGTGCACTCGGGCATCTGTCCGCTGGAATAGTATGGCTGTAGCGTGGGGGGCTGAAAAATCTGTGCCATGCTATTGTGAAACCCGGATAAAGACTTTAATTTTGCACAATAATTTTATAAGACGGATTTGTGAAACGTCAAAATCGATTATTCGACCTGCACCCCGAAATGGACACGGTTTGTCGGAATGCGCTTTGTGAAGCGTGTCAGCCGTCAATCGCGCCATAGATGTCTGCAGGATTTTTTTATTTCAGATTGATTGTATTATAGAAAGATGGAACAGATCAAACATGAATGTGGTGTGGCGCTGATAAGATTGCGTAAGCCCTTGAACTACTATAAGGAAAAGTATGGCACGTGGACTTATGGCCTTGACAAACTCTATCTTTTGATGGAGAAGCAGCATAATCGTGGACAGGAAGCTGCCGGGGTGGGGGTTGTGAAAATCGATTCAACTCCCGGACATGAATATGTTTTCAGGGAACGGGCCATGGGATCGGATGCCATATCTGTCATTTTTGATAGTATTAATCATCAGGTTGCGCCGGCATTGGCCGCCGGAAACGTTGACGAAGCTCCGTTTCTCGGCAATATATACATGGGGCATCTACGTTACAGCACTACCGGCCGCAGCGGCCTCTCGTATGTCCATCCGTTTTTGCGTCGCAACAATTGGCGTTCGCGCAATCTGCTGCTTTGCGGTAATTTCAACATGACCAACGTCGAAGAGGTTTTCAAAAATATTGTCGACAAAGGTCAGCATCCGCGCATCTACAGTGATACGGTCGTGATTCTCGAACAGCTCGGATATTATCTCGACAAGGAAAACCACAGGCTTTACCGCCAGTTCCGCGATGATCTTGACGATCCTCAGCTGAGCGTTGAGATCGAGAATCGTCTCGATCCTTATAATGTGCTGAAGGCTGCTTCGCCGTTGTGGGACGGAGGCTTTGTAATATGCGGAGCCACAGGGTCGGGCGATATGTTTGTCCTGCGTGACCGCAATGGCATACGTCCGGCGTTCTATTATTATGATGACGAAATCGTGGTGTTAGCTTCCGAGCGTCCGGTCATACAGACTGTAATGGATGTCGCCAGGGCTGATGTCAGGGAATTGATGCCCGGAGAGAGTCTGATCGTCGGCAAGACCGGTCGTATAAGTCTGCGTCAGGTACTTGAGCCTGGCGAAAACAAGAGGTGCTCGTTCGAGCGGATATATTTCTCGCGTGGAAGCGATGCCGACATTTATCGTGAGCGCAAGGAACTTGGACGCAAACTCGCGCCCGAGATACTCCGCATGGTCGACTACGACATCGATAATTCGGTGTTTGCATTCATCCCCAACACAGCTGAAGTGGCATTCATGGGCCTGCATGAGGGTCTGGATGCCTATCTTGATTCTCTCAAGGCTCGCAGAATAATGGATGCACAGCGCGATGGAGTGCTTGACGACGACATGGTGCGGTCGATCATGGCCCAGAAACTCAGGGTCGAGAAAATCGCGCTTAAGGATATAAAGCTGAGGACTTTCATTGCTGAGGGTGAGTCGCGCAATGATCTCGCTGCGCATGTCTATGATGTGACCTACGGTTGCATCCACAATGGTTGCGACACACTTGTTGTGATAGATGACAGCATTGTCAGAGGCACTACTTTGCGTCAGTCGATCCTGCGCATGCTCGACCGTCTTCATCCCAGGCGCATTATCGTTGTGTCGTCATCGCCGCAGGTCCGTTATCCCGATTGCTATGGTATAGACATGTCGCGTATGTCGGAGTTTATCGCTTTCAAGGCTGCCATCGAACTTCTGAGGGAGACGGGACGGGAGGCTTTGATCGAAGATACATATCGCTGCGCACTCGCTGAGCTGGAAAAGCCTGCCTGCGAGCAGATCAACTGTGTCAAGGCCATTTATCGTCCGTTCACCGACGAAGAGATTTCTGCCCGGATTGCGAAAATGCTGGCAGGTTCCAATATCAATGCCTCGGTCGACATTGTCTATCAGACGGTCGAAGGTCTTCATGAGGCTATCCCCGGTCATCCGGGCGACTGGTATTTCTCAGGCGATTACCCGACCCCCGGAGGTGTAAGATTGGTCAACAGGGCTTTTGTCAACTGGTTTGAGGGCAATGTCGACAAACGCTGATCAGAGTCGGCCTTCGTCGTTGTAGGAGTAGTAGCCTGCGTCGGTTATAATGATGTGGTCGTTGAGGCGCGTGTCGATAAGGCGTGCGGCTTCTTTGATCTTTGAGGTCAATGCGTCGTCCTGCTGGCTCGGCTTTAAATTGCCCGATGGGTGGTTGTGATAGACGATCATGGCCGATGCGAGATTTTCGATCGCAGCTTTCATGATTAGTTTTATGTCTACGGCAGTTGCAGTCAGGCCGCCTTGGCCGATCCTGATTTCGCGTATCGGTTTGCCTGATTGCGATATGAGCAACACCCAGAATTCTTCATGATCAAGACGCTCGAAATGATGTTTCATCAGAGTGTAGGCCACATCCGATGAAGTGATGGTCGGATTGTCGATTTTTGCGGCGTCGGCTGCTGATCTCGATCCCAGTTCGAGTGCGGCGAGAAGGGTGATGGCCTTGGCCGGCCCTATGCCCTTGTAGCGTTTAAGCATTTCTGCAACAGATAGTCGTGCAACTTTCGACAGATGGCTGTTGTTGTCGTCGAGTATGTCGCGGCTTAGTTCGATGACCGACTTGCCTTTTAAACCAGTGCTGAAGATTATGGCCATCAGTTCGGTGTCTGTAAGGCTCTTGATGCCATATTTTATAGCTTTTTCTCTTGGCCGTTCATCGCTTGCCATTTCGCGTATCAGACGATCGCGGCGGTCGGGTATGTTTGAGTCTGTCATGCCTATCGGGTTTGTGTTCAAATCATTTGCCTTTTCTAAGGCTGATTTCTTCTTCTATGCTTCGGCCACGTCCAAGTATGATTTTTGTAAAATATGCTTTTATAAAACCTGCCCCGTAGCCTCCGAGCTGGATTATTGCAGCAGGCACTGCCATGGCTGCAATCTTTAATCTTTTTGTTGATATTGCAGCACATATAAACAATAAAATCAGGTAGATGGCTATCGGAGTTATGAACCATGGCGACACGAGTGCCGACAGCAGTATGAGGCCTGTGCATCCTATGACGAAGGCTGCAGGAAGGCAGTGTACAGCCTTTAGCGAATCCGGATATAGCAGTTTCAGCGTGATGCGCGACATGCCGAACACATAGACTTGACGTAGAAATTTTTTCATGTCTATGCGGCGTTTGTGCCATACACTTGCACTTCTGATCAGTCCGATGCTGAACCCTGCTTGACGTATGCGTGTGCTCATGTCGATGTCTTCAGAGAACATTTCCCTGAAACCGCCGACCTGTTCGTAGACCTTGCGGGAGTAGCCCATATTGAATGTGCGCGGAACAAATTTTTCCAGTCTTATCTTACCGCCGCGTATGCCGCCTGTGGTCAGGAATGATGTCATCGAATAATTGATGGCTTTCTGTGTATCGGTGAAAGATTCGTGGGCTGCATCCGGGCCTCCGAAGCAGTCGAGTGGCTGTGCGGTCAGTTCTCGGTCGAGGGTTTCGAAGTACGTAGGAGGTATTACGCAGTCCGAGTCGAAAAAAACGAAATACTCGCCGTTGGCTCTTTCGAGTCCGTAGTTTCGCGCGATCGAGCGTCCCTCGTTGGATTTGTAGTAGTATCGAAGATCAAGTCCCCGCGAGATGGCTTCGTCGGCTGCAGCCTTGCATGGAGCGGTAGATCCGTCTTCTACGATAATTACCTCGAAGTTGCGCAGAGTCTGGCCGATAAGGCTGTTGAGCAGATCTGTAACTTCGTCAATGCGGTTGTAAACGGGTACGATTACCGAGTATTTGGGTGAAGCGCTCATGATTGTCAGCACATTCGGTTTTTGTAATCTTCGTAGGTGAACTCTCTGAGTATACGGCAGTCATCGGCTTCTTCCGACGATGCAAGCACGATGGCTGGATGCGATATGCCGTTGAACATTGTGGTCTTGACAGTCGTGTAGTGGTTCATGTCTTCGAGTGTGAGTCGGTCGCCGGCCTTGAGAGGTTTGTCGAAACTCCAGTCGCCCATGTAGTCGCCGCTCAGACATGAGTTGCCTCCGAGGCGATAGGTCGGTTTGGAGCTGTCGGCTTCGACGCTTTCGCTTATTGCTGGCTGATAAGGCATTTCAAGAGTGTCGGGCATATGACATGCAAACGACACATCGACGATGGCTGTCTTTATTCCATCGTTTTCGATGGTGTCGACAACTGAAGTGATCAAATCACCTGTCCTCCACATAAATGCACTTCCAGGCTCAAGTATGACTTCAATGCCGGCATGGCGTTTTTTGAAACTTTTCAGGAGTTTCACAAGATGGTCTGTGTCATAGCCTTCTCGGGTCATCAGGTGGCCTCCGCCCATGTTGACCCATTTGATTTTGTCGAGAAGGTGACCGAATTGATCTTCGAATGCCTCAAGCACTTTTTCGAGGTCGTAGCTGGTCGATTCGCACAGTGCGTGGAAGTGTAGTCCTTCGATGCCGTCGGGGAATGTGGTGAGCTGTGCTGCCGAAGCTCCGAAGCGCGAGCCGGGGAGAGCCGGATTGTAAAGATCGGTTTCGATCACCGAGCATTTGGGATTGACCCTGAGCCCTGGAGACACCCGTTTGTCGGGATTGGCGCGGTTATAGTCTTGAAGCCGTCCGGCAAATCGTTCCCATTGACTGATTGAATTGAAAGTCAGATGAGTGCTGCCTTCAAGATATTCATCGATGGTCTGGTCGGTATATGCCGGACAATAGCTGTGGGCATCTGAACCGAGATATTCAAGGCCGAGGCGCAGTTCGTTGAGCGAGCTGGCTGTGAATGCTTTGCAGTATTTTGCCACAATGGGAAATGTTTTCCACATCGCGTTGGCTTTGAAAGCCATGATTATTTTTATGTCGGCACGTCGGCTGACATCGCTGATCAGCTTTAGATTGCGTTCGATCCTGTTTTCGTAGACGACATAAAATGGCGTGGCGATATCCTTGACTTTCATATGATTGATTATTCTAATATTTTAAAACGGGCGAATTTCAGCAGCAGAGTGCGGTTTTTTACATTATTGAAATTCACGATTATCTTATGGTCGGATTGCGAGCGGTTGATTTCTTCGATTGTTCCTATGCCGAAGCGTTGGTGCTCTATCTTCATTCCGGTGTGAAGATCCGATGATTGGTGGGTGATAAACTCGCTGTCGTTGGTTGTTTGCGGCCGGCTATTGGAAGATGGGTTGAAGCGTGGTTGCGACGCTACGGGCTTGTGCAGCGGTTCGAAACGGTTTATGCCGCTGAATTCGTTGCGCGATTTTGCGGCTGCTGCGATGTCAGAGCCTGATTCGGCGCGCAGGTAGCGGAAATCGATATCGGCGATGAAGCGCGATGGCTGGCATGTCTTGGTCTGGCCGTTATGGAACCGCGAAGAGGCATAGCTCATCATGCAGTATTTTTTTGCACGGGTGAGGGCAACATAGAGCAGACGCCGTTCTTCTTCAATTTCCTGAGGATTAGAGGCGCTCATGGCTGATGGAAGCAGTTCTTCCTCTACGCCGACAATGAAAACGTTGGCAAATTCAAGACCCTTGGCGGCATGGATTGTCATCATGGTCACTTTGGGCTCGTTTGTTTCGTCGTCAGAGTCCTGATCGGTGGCAAGCGACACTTCTCCAAGGAAATCCTGAAGGCTCGTGTGTTCATCATCGCCTTGCTCGATTTTATCTGCGACAAAAGTCCGGGCGGCGTTCATAAGTTCGTTGAGGTTTTCCTGTTTCGATATGCTTTCAGGAGTGTTGTCGGTGATGTACATCGACATAAGTCCGGTATTGGTTATCACCGACTGGGTCATCTCGTCGGCGTCAAGCCCGTTTTTGGCCATTGCTCCGAGAGTGTCGACAAGTGCTGCAAATGTTGCCAGTTTCGCTTTGGTACCGCGGTTGAAAGTTTCGCCGTATTTGTCGAGATTGAATATCACCGAAGCCATGCTGATGTTGTTCTCTATGGCTGCTGCGGCAATTTTCTTGACCGTTGTTTCACCGATGCCTCTGGCCGGGGTGTTGATCACTCGTTTGAGGGCTTCGTCGTCGTCAGGGTTGATCGCAAGACGCAGATACGACACAGCGTCTTTGATTTCCTTGCGCTGATAGAACGACAGACCTCCGTAGATGCGGTAAGGTATGTTGCGTTTCCGCAGTGATTCCTCGAGTATGCGTGATTGGGCGTTAGTACGGTAGAGTATCGCGAACTCATCGTAGCTTTCGGTTCCGCGCATCTTTATCTGCGATATGCGGTTGGCCACCAGATATCCTTCTTCGAAGTCGCTGTAGCTTTTCACCACTTCGATGCGCTCGCCGACGTCGTTGCGTGAGAATACCTCCTTGGGTATCTGCATGGAGTTTTTGGCGATCAGTGTGTTGGCGGCGTTGATGATATTCTGGGTCGAGCGGTAGTTTTGCTCGAGTTTGAATATTTCCAGACTGGGATATTCGCGTTTCAGTTCGAGTATGTTCCTGATGTTGGCCCCGCGGAACGAATAGATGCTCTGGGCATCGTCGCCTACCACGCACAGATTGCCCGATTCCTGAGTCAGAAGCCTGATGATGCGGTGCTGAGCGAAGTTGGTATCCTGATACTCATCGACAAGCACATATCTGAAAAATTCACGGTAATGACGCAGTATGTCGGCGTTGTCGGCCAGCAGTATGTTGGTGTAATAGAGGAGATCGTCGAAATCCATTGCTCCGGCCACCCGACAGCGCTCCATATAGGCCTTGTAGATGTTGCCGGTCGCCGGACGCTTGGCGCGCCGGTCTGCATCCATGAGCTGACGGTCGCCTAGATAGTTTTCGGGGGAGACAAGGGCATTTTTAGCCCATGATATTGCGTTTATCACCGTCGTCGGCTTGTAGACCTTCTCGTCGAGATCCATGTCCTTGATAATCATTTTTACGAGCGATTTCGAATCGGACGAATCGTAGATCGTAAAATTGCTTTTGAACCCGATGCGGTCGGCGTGAATGTGGAGTATCCGCGAGAAAATCGAGTGGAAAGTTCCCATCCACAGGCGCGACGATGTCGGAGCTCCGACGAGGCTCTCGATGCGCTCGCGCATTTCGCGGGCTGCCTTGTTGGTGAATGTCAGTGCAAGTATTCGCCAGGGCTCGTAGCCCCGTGTCAGGAGATGGACGATCTTATATGTAAGCACACGTGTCTTGCCCGATCCGGCTCCTGCTATCACAAGCTCCGGTCCTGACAGGTATTCGACAGCCTCGCGTTGCTGTTCGTTGAGTTTTGAAAGATAGTCTTCCATCAAAAGAACTTATTGTTTTCCGCCGAATATTCGAAGCCGGCCTGACGGAGTTTGTCTTCAAGTTCACTGCGGTCAATGTCGAGATCTTCGCACATCTTGTCTAATGATGGGTAATCGTCACGTAATTTGGTGTTTACGTAGCTGAGTAATATGAATGGGTCTTGTGGTAGTTTGTCCATGTTGGGAAGATTGTTTCTAAGTACAAATTTACTCATATTTCGCCAAAATTACTGTTTTTACCACAAATTATCGTAACTTTGCTTCTGGATAGGCTCTCATCATCTCCGATGGTGCTTGTAGCCTGTTGATATTATAACTGATCAAAAACACTCTGATTTCCATGTTAAGTCCTGAAAAAATCTCGGATTGCGTTTCCGATGCCATTGCATCGATATCATACCCTGACCAGCCTGCCGGCCTCTACACTCCGATTGCCTATACCCTCGAGAGCGGTGGCAAGCGCTTGCGTCCGCAGTTGACTCTTGCTGTGTGTTCGGCGCTCGGTTGCGACGTCGAGAGGGCGATAAGCGCAGCTTTAGGCATCGAGATATTTCATAATTTCACGCTTCTTCACGACGACGTGATGGATGCCGCCGATCTTCGCCGCGGACGACTGACTGTCCACAAACGCTGGAATGAGAACACGGCCATACTGTCGGGTGATGCGATGCTTACCATGGCAACTGAGTTTATTGCCGGTGCGCCGGTTGAAGTGATGCCGAAGATAATGCATCTTTTCAACCGCACGGCGATGGAGGTCTACGAAGGTCAGCAGTACGATGTTGATTTCGAGCATAGCAACGATGTGACCGTCGCGCAGTATATCGAAATGATCCGTCTGAAAACATCTGTGCTCTTAGGTTGTGCGTGCCGCGTAGGTGCAATGGTCGCCGGGGCATCAGAGGAGGTGGCCGACGCATTTTATAAATATGGAGAAAATCTCGGCCTCGCATTTCAGCTCCGCGACGACTGGTTGGACACCTATGGCGATCCATTGGTGTTCGGTAAGCAGATCGGAGGTGACATCATCAATGGAAAGAAAACCTGGCTGCTGATCAACGCCATTGCAGAGTGCCGCAATGAGATACTTGATATTCTCGCCGAGGATCTCGAACCGTCGGAACGGGTAGAGCAGGTTCGCGCTGTCTATGACAGATTGAATCTCAATGACCGTTGCCGCGCTCTGGTATCTGACTATGCCGATAAGGCCATACACGCGCTTGATGGTGTAGATCTTGATGCGGATGCACGCGCCTACTTTGACAATCTTGCCCGTCGTTCAGTCGAGCGCAATTATTGATCTGACCTTGACGCATGACCGATATGGAGTTTATTGACACCCACACCCATGTCTATTTGCCTGATTTCGCTTCCGATGGAGAGCCCGATGCTGTGCGTCGGGCCATCGACGCCGGCGTGACGCGCATGATTTTCCCTAATGTCGATCTGTCGACTGTCGATCCGATGCTTGACCTTGCATCGCGCTATCGTGGCAATGTGTTCGTGGCCATGGGGCTTCATCCGACTGAGGTGAAAGATGACTGGCGCGATGTGCTTTCGCAGATCGACAGCTATATCGGCGACGGGCGCGACTATGTAGCTGTCGGAGAAATAGGCATTGACCTGTATTGGGACAAGACTTTCGCCGATGAGCAGATGCAGGTGTTCGAGAGTCAGATTCGTCGGGCCGTCGACCTCGGACTGCCCGTGATTATCCATTGTAGAGAGGGTCTGCCTCAGACATTGGAGGTGTTGCAGGGCATCGCCGGTGTCAGGGCCGTGTTCCACAGCTTTTGCGGCACAGAGCGTGATGTCGATGCCGTGCGTAGGGTAGGCGACTTTTATTTCGGTATCAACGGGGTTGTGACGTTCAAAAACTCGCAGCTTCGCAACGTTCTTCCGGCTATCGGTCTCGAACGGATACTTCTTGAAACAGACTCGCCATATCTGGCGCCTGTGCCAAATCGGGGTAAGCGCAACGAAAGCGCTTATTTGCCTTTGATTGCCGGTCACATTTCGCAATCTATGGGTATCGATCTCTCAACGGTAGCCGCCCGCACATCGTCTAATGCCGTAGAATTGTTCCCGCGCATATCTGTCGGTTAGTTGGCGGTGATTGGCCGTTTGTTCACCAAAATGTTCGTAAAAGCTCTGTTATGTGAAAATAATGCGATTAAAAAGATTTGAGATCTGACATTATTTTGTAACTTTGCAGAGTAATACGTTTATTGGTTTATTCCATGATTAAATCAGCGCTTGAAAAAGTTATAAATGAAGATATGTCTGCCATCTGGTCTGTCCTCGACAGCGACCAGAAGCGTTTGGTGGCCGATCATCTTGAAATTCACAATTTTAAGAAGAATCAATACATATATATAGAAGGCGAAGAGCCCGAATGCCTATGGTGTCTTTTTAAAGGAAAAGTAAAAAAGATCAAGGAAGGGGTTGGCGGACGTGTGCAGATATTGCGCCTGATGCGTCCGGTTCAATATTTTGGCTATCGCGCGCATTTTGCCGAAGAGTGTTATGTGTCGAGCGCCATGGCCATAGAGCCGTCGGTTGTAGGTTCATTGCCATTGACGATTGTCGATGAGCTGATCAGAACCAATAATAATGTCGCAATGTTCTTCATTCAGGAACTGGCCCGAAATCTCGGCGGTTCTGACACCCGCATAGTCACCTTGACTCAGAAGCATATACGCGGACGACTTGCCGAAGCTCTCGTCGTGTTGCTCGATCACTATGGATATGAGGACGACAATTCGACTTTGAAGATATATATGGCCCGCGAAGATCTGGCAAGTCTCTCAAACATGACTACATCAAACGCCATACGCACTTTGTCGACATTTGTCAACGACAAGATCATCGTTGTCGACGGACGGCGCATCAAGATCATCAACGAGCCGATGCTCCGCAAGATAAGCAAACTTGGATTCTGAAACCGAACCTAAAAAAAATGCCGGTCACCCCGGCATTTTGTATAGTTAGCACAACTAAAGCCCGTCGGGCTTTTTGCGCAATATTTTCCCGTTGGATGTGCGCGGTAGCTGCCCTGTGGCATATGCTCTCTTGGGGCATCGTTTGTGGTCGAGCTTCGACATTAGCAATCTGATAATTGCCTCTTCATCAGCTTTATTCCCTTCGAACACCATTACCGGAACTTCGCCCCACCTGTCATCGCTTACTCCGCAGATGTAGAATGGCTTGGATATATATCGGGCTATTTCTCGTTCAAGTTGCTCGGGCGATATTTTTATCCCTCCCGAATTTATCACGTTGTCATGCCGTCCGATCCATTTGAATTCAGTCGGGCTGTAGAGTTCAACGATATCGTTGGTCGTGAGTTTCTTGAAACTGTAGTCAGGCGCCGATATCACAAGGCAGCCGCGGCAGTCTGTCGAAAATTCTATGCCCGGCATAGCCGTGAACCGTCGGTCGGAGTCCCCGATGCGAGCAAGAGCCACATGGCTGCACGTTTCCGTCATGCCGTAGGTTGCATATGCATTGAAGCCTTTGGCGGCAAGTTCAGTGGCGAGGTTCTCTGAGAGCGGGGCGCCACCGATGATGATGTTTTTTACCAGTTGTGCGGCCTTAGGTTGACTGATAATGCTCTCCACCTGCGATGGCACAATGGCGAGAAGGTCGATTGTCCGATCTATAGTCACATTGTTGGACGGAGTCATCTCCAATAGCTTGCAACCGGCTTCAATGGCGCGGACACACATCATCTTTCCGGCTATGTAATCTACTGACAGCGGGGCGGCTATTGTCGATCTGCTGTCGATGCCGAAGCGACGGTTTGTGGCTCGGGCCGATACGATCATATCTGCCTTCGGGAGTCTTATCTCTTTCGGAGTTCCTGTCGACCCTGATGTGTGGGCGACAATATAATTGCTGTCAGATTGCCACTCTCTGATGAAATCGCTTACACTTGCCACGGCAGATCGGGAATTATCCATTTTTCATTCTGACGATAGATCAGTCGGGCATCCGACATGGCCAGGGGCGACGCTATGTTGTTGTCGTACAATTCGCCGGTTCCGAGCCCTTGAGCCATATCGTTATCTTTGGTCGATACCCATTGAGCGATGGCATTAAGTCCGATGTTCGATTCGAGAGCCGAGGTCGCCCACCAACCGATGCCATATTTCATTGCGGTAGCGATCCAATGGTCGGCTCTCTCAAAGCCACCGCACAGGGAGGGTTTCAGAATGATGTACTGGGGTTTTATCTCCGACAGCATGTCGTCCATGTCTACGTCGGACCTGCAACCGATGAGCTCCTCGTCAAGAGCTATGTCTATCGGGCTTGAAGCGCAGATACGCTTCATCAGCGCATGTTGACCGGCAGCCACAGGCTGTTCGATCGAGTGAATGTCATATTTGCTCAATTCTTCGAGACGTTTGTCAACGTTTTCGGCCTTGAAATTTCCGTTGGCGTCGAGCCTGATTTCGAGGTCGTTGCGGCCGAAGCGGCGACGTATGGTCTTGATGATGTCGAGTTCATCGTCAAATGCGATGCCTCCGACTTTCAGTTTGAGGATTTTGAAGCCTTGAGAAAGTTTTTCTTCAACGCGCCTGACCATCGTGGCTTTGTCGCCCATCCATATCAAGCCGTTGATCGCTATCTGTTTCCTGCCGTTTTGCCATTGGCTTTCAAAAATCGTGCGATGTCCTCCGTTACGGAGATCGGCCATAGCAGTCTCGAAGCCGAAGCGTATTGCACTCATTTCTGGCAATGGTTCGAGTGGGTGGCGGCAGGCCTCACTAAGCCGATTTTCAAAGTCGGGGACATCGTCGGCACTCAGGCCTCTGAACAATGCGCATTCGCCCAGTCCGACGATGTCGGGCCGGCAGTCATCATAGGTTCTCACGAAGTAAGTGTCCTTTGCCGTCATCTCTTCGCGCGAGGTTTTGGCAAGGAAACGGAATTGAAGCCGATAGCGGCTCCATTGAGCCTTGATCATTGATGTCTTATCGTTTAGTCAGGTCTTTTATCCGGGAAATTGAGGGAACTGGTCGAAATCGGGATCGCGTTTTTCGAGGAAAGCGTTTTTGCCTTCCTGCGCTTCGTCCATGAGATAGTACATCAGCGTGGCGTCGCCCGCAAATTCCATCAGGCCGCTCTGTCCGTCGAGCTCAGCGTTGAGCGCGCGTTTGATCATGCGGATCGCAAACGGGCTGCGTTTGATTATGGTCTCACACCATTCGACCACCTCATCCTCAAGTCTTTCAAAAGGCACAACTTTGTTGATCATGCCCATTTCGAGAGCTTCCGCAGCGGTGTACTGACGGCAAAGATACCATATTTCGCGGGCCTTCTTCTGACCGACGCATCGGGCGAGATACGATGATCCGAAGCCTGCGTCGAAACTTCCGACTTTGGGCCCGGTCTGGCCGAAACGTGCGATGTCTGATGCTATTGACAGATCGCAGACCACATTGAGCACGTTTCCTCCTCCGATAGCATAGCCGTTGACCATCGCGATCACTGGCTTGGGAATGCTCCTGATAGCTTTATGGAGATCAAGCACATTGAGACGCGGTGTGCCGTCGGCATCGCGGTAACCGCCGCGGCTTTTGTAATTCTGGTCACCGCCCGAGCAGAACGCTTTGTCGCCCGCTCCGGTAAGAACTACGACCCTCACTTCGGGGTGTTCGCGGCAGTAGGCCATTGCTTCAAGCATCTGTGCATTGGTCTGAGGACGGAATGCGTTGTACACCTTAGGCCGGTTGATCGTTATGCGGGCGATGCCGTTGTAGAAATCAAAAAGTATGTCAGAATATTCCTTGATTGTTTGCCAGTTACGATTGCTCATGTTTATTATTTATTTCGTCGTTGTGAAAAATTCTTTTAATAGTTCGGCGCTTTGCCGGGGTGGGGTGATGATGTTGAGTAGCGCCGGTCGCTCTTTTTCGACAGCAAAGAGGCTGAACGCTTCGTCGAACGACTCTTTGTCGCTTGCTTCAAAATAAGCGAAGCCATAGCCTTCGGCCAACTGCTTCAATGGCAGATTGACTTTCGCTGCAAAGCATTCCTCACACTCCTCGAGATGGGATGTCGACTTGATGAACCTGAATATGCCTCCGCCGCTGTTGTTGAGTACAGCCATTTTGAACCGCGGGCTGATCTCGTTAAGCGCCAGCGCGCCGGCGTCGTATTGTGCGCTCATGTCGCCGCTGATCAGCAGCGTCACGTCGTTGTAATCCAGATGAGCGCCGATAGCCGTCGATGTGCATCCGTCGATGCCGCTTACGCCTCTGTTGCATTCGATGTTGCTGAACGCCGAATAGTCGAACAGCTGGGCATAACGCACAACGGTGCCATTGCTCAGCTGAAGGTGCCAGTTGCGCGGAGTCAGTTTCATCATGCGCCCCATGGCGTAGAAGTCACTCCACCCGCACGATGGCAGGAATTGCTTCATCTTTTCTCTTGCTTCTGCATGTTTGGCCGTCCATTTTTTCAGGTACTGACAATCGCATGCCGCGTTGCTTGAAAGTCTTGAGCCCAATTCGTCAAAGAAAACGTCGGTCTCGCACTCTATTCGTTTAGTAAGCGCGAGGAAGCAGTCGATTGAACGGCGGCTTTCGGCTATATGCCAGTGCTCGATATCATTGAGGCTGCGAAGATATTGTTTTATCATTCGAGACACGATTGACCCGCCGGTCGTTATGACAAGATCGGGTTTCAGATCATTGTAATCATCCTTGGTGAATGTCGATAGACATGAGTCGATGTGGCTGACTGCAATAGAGGTGTGTACGTTCGACTGCGCTTCTTTCAGAATCACCGCACCGCATCTTCTGGCAAAGTCGTCCAGTGCTTTGTCGAGCTTGTGGTCAGAAGCGCCGAAACCGCACACAATCATTATCTTTTTGCCGGCAGCCTCTTCTGCGAGCCTGTCGAACTGTCGGTCGCTCAGGCGTTTCGCGTCTGCTTCGATGAGCTCTATCCTCGAAGCCGGTTTTGACTCGATGTCGGATATATTTCCCAATGGCTCGTCAAGGCGCACGTTGATGTGTACGGGCCCTTTAGGACCTCTGGTTGCGAGCGCTATCGCATCGTTGATGGTCCGCGATGTGAAGCGGCTGTAGACCGCTGCGCCGTTCTCGCCGTAAATGTCAAATGACCCTTTGACAATGTTGTCGATCACTCCGTTCTGCCTTATGGTCTGGCTGTCGTCCTGATCGATCCATTCCGCGGGTCTGTCGGCTGAGATGGCTATCAGCGGTATGTGGCGGTAATATGCTTCTGAGATGGCAGGGGCGTAGTTGAGAACCGCTGATCCTGATGTGCAGATCAATGCCACGGGCTTATGGGTCTGCAGAGCGATGCCGAGTCCGAAAAATGCAGCGCAGCGTTCGTCGATCACTACGTGAGTGCGCAGTCCGGCATTGCGGTGCGCAGCGATGATCAGCGGAGTGTTGCGGCTGCCAGGCGAGATCACAGCGTCCTCAACGCCGTGGGCGACCAGTAATTCAATGATTGTGCGGCATGATTCTTTATCGGTTGTCATCATCGTGTTCATCTGTTAATCCCGACTCTTACCGGATGTCGGTGAGTTCGTCAGGCAAAGTTACCCAATTTTTCTCAAACAGATGTCCGCATTAATCCATTATTGTTGCCTTGTCATAGTATATGCCGCTCTCTTATCCATCTGAACATGTCGTCATAAGCCTTTTCTCTGACCGGAGGCGCCGAAAGCATGAGATCGTGCAGGCCGTCGGTGACAGTGTCTTCTGTAACATCTTGCCCCAGACCGCGACCGATCCGCGAAATGTCTTTGACATTAAGCACAGCATCATTTTTCTGGAATTCGGGTGTCCACTTGTCGCCGCTGACACTGCCCGACGAATGCATCAGCAGGATTGGAACATCTATCTTGCCTCCTTTTTTCAACTCTTTCTGTGCGCTGCTGATGGCGCGGGTCCACGAAGCGTCGACTTTTTCCGGGTGGACCACTTTCCAGTCTTGGTTGTAGTCCCATTCTCCGTGATAGTCTTTCAACAGAGATTCGGCATAGCCTGTCCCGTCGCCTTGCGATATCGACAGATTGGGAAACAGCTTGCCGAGCGAGCCGAACGCCGGAATTGCCACTTTGCGCATGAAACCGCTGAAATTCCAGTCGAGAAACGGTGAGTTGAGAATAAGGCCTCTGATCGCACTGTCGGGGTGTTCGTTCATATATAATGATGTGATCAGACCGTCGGTCGAGTGCCCCATCAGTACTATATCGTCAATTCCATCCGCGTGCATTTGTGCAAGCGCAGAGTCTATATCGGCAAAATACTCATGAAGGTCTCTGGCCTGAAATTTTTTCTGGCCGGGCATTATCGATCTTCCGTACTTGCGCAGGTCGACAGCGTAGAAATTGATGCAGGAATCCACAAATCGGTCGCCCATCTCTTTCTGGAAGAAATAGTCGTTATAGCCGTGGACATATAGTATTCCGTTGCGTCTGCCGCAGTCGGAGTCTTTTCTCACGATAGTTGATCTTACTGTACCACTGTAGTCGGTGCCTTGGTCGACATATCTCATTTCGTAGCCGTCGCCGAGCACGTCGGTCTGCCATGCTGCGGCCATCGAAGCCGAGATCGCTATAATCGCCAACAGCAGCAGTGAGCGTAGATGTGATTTCCTGTTCATCGATTTTGAATTAAAAAAAATAGTGCGTTGCTTTATTTTTGAAACAACGCACTATATCAAAGAGTTTTGACAATCGTTATTCTGCGGCGTCAGCTTTTTCTGCAGCTTCGGCTGCCTGATCTTCCGCGATTTCATCGTCTTTGAATTTGGTCACTCCGCCAGCGATGAGCTGGTTGTACCATGTGAAAAGTTTTTTGATGTCGGTTGTGTAGACTCTGTCGCGGTCAAATTCGGGCAGGATCTCGCCGAAATATGTGCGTATTGCTGCGTCGTCGGCAAAGCCTTTGATGTCGATCGGCTGACCGTTGGTGTAAGCGCTGATCTTTTCGAGTACATCTGCCAGTGGCATGTCTTCTCCGTCGGTATATATAGCCACATCGGCGAGTGAGATAACCTTGTCGTGAGCATAGGCCGGAGTGCGTTTTCCGGTCTGGAGTGACTCGACGATAAGCATGTTTTTGCCTTGACTTACAAGTTTGAATAGTCCGGGTTTTCCGGCAATCGAAACAATTCGTTTGATCATAACTGTGTATATGTTTGTTTTCGTTGTTAGATATATGTCTTTGTGATATCGGCTACAAAAATAGTCATTTGAATTGAATTATGGCCGATATTTACTAATTTTGTGTTTTAAAATAATCATGGATCAAAATGGTGAGATACCTTCAAAATATTCTGCAGCTTATGCTTTCGCCCGTACGAGGGTGGGAGGATGTGTCGGCATCTATGGACGATCCCGAAAAGCTGATGCGCGATGCCTATTATCCATTGCTTGCATTCGCTGCGTTGACAGAGTTTGTCAGACTTTTCTATCATAATAGCGGTGGAGTGCTGACAGTCATCGAATTGGCAGTTGCGTTGTTTGGCTCGTTCTTCGTGTCGTTTTTTATAGCAAGAACCATCCTTATGCAGTATGTTTCGGTGTTTATCGACGGTGAAGTCAATTCTCACAAGATCTCAACATTTATCATCTATGGACTTGGTTTGCTGCTGATCATCGAGATTATCGAGAATATCCTTCCGACCGACCTGACTCTCGTGAAGTTTTTGCCGCTGTTTGTAGCATTGATCCTCTACAGGGCTGCGGCATATCTATCGGTAAAACAGGGGGCTGAGTTGCGCTTCCTGTGTCTCGCTGCATTGTCGGTGATCGTTGTGCCGATTGCAATTTTCTATTTTCTTGAATTAATCATTGCTTGAAAATGAACGTTAAAGACGTCAATATAAAAAACCGCAGAGCTTCGTTCGACTACGAAATCTCCGATACTTACACTGCCGGAATTGTTCTGACCGGCACAGAAATCAAATCTCTCCGACTCGGCAAAGCCGGTCTGACAGATACATTCTGCTACATCAACAATGGAGAGGTGTGGGTCAAGAACATGTATATCGCCGAATACTTCTACGGCACATATAATAATCATGCCACGCGACGCGACCGCAAATTGCTCCTTAACAAAAAGGAGATCGCTAAACTCGAGAAATGCGGCAAAGAGACCGGTTTCACAATCGTGCCCTTGCGTCTGTTTATCAACGACAGGGGACTGGCCAAGCTTGTAATCGGTGTCGGACGCGGTAAGAAAGCCTACGATAAACGACAGTCTATCAAAGAGCGCGAAGATCGCCGTAACATGGCCCGCATGTTCCAGAAAAAATGAGCAGGGTAAAGATTATTTTGCTTTCGCTTGCGGCTGTACTGATTGGCGCTATAGCGATGGCGCTTTATGTCGGATCGAGGCTCTTTGCCCGTTATGAAGGCGAGCGTGTGCGCATCTATGTTCCTCATGGTTCAACCGACAGCAGCTTGCGTGACTCTTTAGTCTCGCGGCTTGGCGATTTTGGCGAGGATGTCTATTGGACGTGGAGCCTGCAGCGTTCGGAAATCGATCGGGCAGTTGGCTCATATGTTGTGGAAAGCGGGGAGAAAGCGATTACTCTCAGCCGCAGTTTGCGTGCCGGGCGTCAGACGCCGGTGAGGTTGACATTCAACAACATAAGGACACTCGACCAGCTCGCATCGCGGATCGCTTCTAAAATGGAGTGGGGGGCTGATGATTTTCTTGCTGCCTGTGATTCTGTTTTGCCGCAGAAAGGCTTTAGCCGTGCGGCCTATCCGGCAGCTTTCCTGCCTGATACCTACGATTTTTATTGGACAACCGGTGCCGTCGACGTAGTGAAGTCCTTGTCTGACGTGCGCGACCGCTTCTGGAATGACGATCGTCGTGCTGCTGCAGCGTCATTGGGCTTGACCCCCGTGGCAGTTGCGACCGTGGCTTCGATAGTCGAGGAAGAGACTTCTAAAACTGATGAGAGACCCACGGTGGCGCGACTTTATCTCAACCGCTTGAACAGAGGCATGCTCCTCCAGGCCGATCCGACTGTGAAATTTGCAATCGGAGATTTTTCCATCAGACGCATCTATAATTCTCATCTGTCGGTTGATTCGCCTTACAACACATATAAATATAAAGGACTCCCCCCTGGCCCGATCCGTATCCCCGAGCGGGCTACACTCGAGGCTGTGCTTGCCGCTCCTGCTCATAATTATATATACATGTGTGCCAAGGACGATTTTTCAGGCTATCATAGTTTTGCTTCAGACCTCGACACTCATAACCGCAACGCAGCCCGCTACCACAGGGCGCTCACAAAGCGTAATATCCGCTGATCATCGCTTTATTTCCGACGGCCTTTCGACGGTTTGTTCTTGAAAAGTTCGTTGACTTTTTCGGGAGATGCGCCGTATTGTATGGCGAGTTTTGCATCTTCGTGGGCGTCGTCAAGGCGGAAGCGGTCGCGGTTGAGCCATGCTCTGTAATAATATAGTTCGGGATCGCGGCCATACACTTTCATGCCCTCGTTAATCACCCGCGACGCCTCGCTGAGTTCTTCAAGGGCGAGATAGCATCCGGCCAGACTGGCATAGTATTCAGGCGTAGGCTCTGTCTCGATCAGTTTTTCAAAACACGCGGCGGCCTCCCTGTCTCGACCGGTCATCGCATATAACGCTCCGAGTCCGGCATATGTCCTCATTGCCTCAGGCTGGAGGTTCTTCACTGCGTTAAGATCTTTTTCGGCTGTGATGCGGTCGCCGCCGTAGAGGGCCATCATCCCCCTGAAATATCGTGCGTCAGCGTTCAGAGAGTCGATCTCGATCACTCGGTTGAAATCGGCGAGAGCCTCAGCGTTCATATTATTCTTGAGTTTGATGCGCCCGCGGTTGACAAGGGCGACGGTCATGTTTGGGGCGCGTCTGTTCACCTCGTCAAGTGTAGCGATAGCGAGCGAATCTCTGTCGAGACACGAGTAGACGACTCCGAGATTTGTCATCAGCAGCAGGTTGCTCGGATTGTCGGGATCGACAGCCATAGCATCGATCAGGCGTGCGGCGGCTTCGTCATAGTTTCCTTCGCCTATCGCCTTTTCAGCCTCACCCATCAACAGAAAGTAAGGATCTTCTTCTGTTTTTGGATCTATAGCATGGATCTGTAGACATGACAGCAACGAGGCGGTTATGGCGGCGAGACATATTTTAATATTATTCATTTTATCATCGGATTGTATTGACTGGTGAAATTGTAATATATATGACACTTTTGGCCGTCACCTCAAAAAAGCGGTGGGCCTTGACGGCAACAAAGTTAGGGCATAAATTGAGAATATCGGTCTGCAACTTTGCAAAAAAATGTTTTGCCGTCTAAAAAAAACGAAGTAAATTTGTAGTCATGAATGAAATCATACGTCATACAGAGTACCTCATCACCGCTCACGATTGTGTGGTGATTCCCGGCTTGGGTGCTGTTCTGGTCCATGACCGCTCGGCATCTTATGACGCTTCGCGACAGGTGATTGCTCCGCCGTCGCGTACATTCTCATTCAATGCATCGCTGACCCACAACGATGGGTTGCTTGTGTCTTCGGTTGCGCGGTCCAGGTCGATCCCGTTTGATGTGGCGCGTCGCATAGTGGCCGGAGAGGTGGATGCCATGCGTCGGGCGCTCGAAACCGATGGCTCTCTCATGCTTGGTCATCTTGGCTGTCTGTATCTCGTCGACGGTTTGACTCTTTCATTCGAGCCGGCTGTAACGGCAGCTCTCAGTCCGCGTCACATGTGGTTACAGTCGATAGACCTTCGTCCAGTGGCCGAGCTTGTCCGTCAGCGGGAATTGCTTGCTGCAGGAAATGCCAACACTGCGCGACCGTTTGTCAGCTATGTCAACCGGGCTGTACGTGTTGCGGCCTCGCTGGCTTTGCTCTTTGCACTTGGTTTCGTGCTTTCTACGCCGATCAAATTCGATAAAGCTCAATATGCTTCATTAGGGATTGAAAATTTTGTTCCATCAGAGACTTCTGTTTCAGAGCAGTCATCGTTGATCCGCCGTCCCGGAGAAGCGACATCTGACATCACCCTCTATCTCCGAGCCCACAATGATGCATCCGAGACAGTCGATACTGCAGCCCACTCAGCTTATATACGCGAGCGTATGGCAGCAGCATCTTCTGCGGCAAAAGCCGTGCACGATGTCTCTTCAGTGCGCTTCGAGCCGTCTGATCCCTATTGTCTTGTTGTAGCTTCGCTTGTCACTGAGGTTGACGCACAGGACTATATTGATAATATTAAAAATCAACAATTAGGCATACTCGCCAAGGATGGTCGCTATCGTGTTTATGCAGCCACCGGTGCCACTTCGCGCCAAGCCCAGTCTGCGGCTGCGACACTTGCCGATCGCTTTCCGGGTGCATGGGTATGTCGTAAATGACAATAACCTCTTCACTCATGGAAAATCTCCATCAACTTCTTTTAGAGCGTCACAGCATCAGGCGGTACAAAGACCAGCCTGTCGATGCCGACGACGTGCGCACAATACTTGAGGCCGCATTGCTCGCCCCGTCATCCAAAAGTGTGCGTCCCTGGCAATTTGTAGTTGTCGAAGATAAAGACATGCTCGTCCGTCTCGCTGATTGCAAGCAGTTCGGCACGAAGCCGATCTCGACTGCAGCATTTGCTGTAGTCGTAGCAGTAGACACAACCAAGAGCGACGTCTATGTCGAAGACGCATCGATCGCAGCATTGCTTATGCATCTCCAGGCCGCAGATCTCGGTCTTGGTTCATGCTGGATCCAGGTGCGAAACCGTTTTGCCGCAGATGCCGAGTCATCGGAAACAGTTGTGCGCGAGCTTCTCGACATACCCGAAGATATGGCAGTTGAATGTATAATGACATTCGGCCACATCGACGAGGTCCGGAAACCTGTCGATCCCGAGAAACTCTTATGGGAGAAAATACATATAGGTAAGTGGTAAATCCGGAGCGTTTTCAATGACTTTGAAAATCGTAATAATAGGTTCAGGAAACGTCGCGACCCACCTCGCAGCCGGTTTTGAAAAAGCCGGATGTGACATTGTTCAGGTCTATAGCCGTTCGGCCTCGCATGCCTCCCGGCTTGCCGGTGCCTTGTCTGGTGCAGAGCCAATTGACAGTCTCGATGATCTGATTGTCGACGCCGATCTCTATCTTATAGCCGTGGCTGATGCGGCAGTGGCCGATATTGCTGCGCATATGCCTCGTGTCAATGGCATTGTTGCTCACACTTCAGGCAGCGTTCCACTGGATGCTCTCGACGGAGTGGCAGAGCGCACGGCTGTGTTGTATCCTCTTCAGACCTTCACCCGTGAGGCTCAGGTGGTGTTGGATGAAGTGCCGTTTTTTACAGAAGCATCTGACGAGGATGCCCTGCGGTGTATCGATGACTATGCTCATCTGTTGTCTCCGCGCGTATATCATGCAGATTCGCGTCGTCGCAAAACACTCCATATTGCCGGAGTCTTATCGTGTAATTTTGTCAACTATCTGTGGGACTGCACCGCGCAGGTGCTCGCTGCCGACGGATATGATTTTTCGGTTGTCGAGCCTCTCATCAGGGCCACTCTCGACAAAGCGGTTGCGCTCGGGCCGAGAGCTTCGCAGACGGGGCCGGCCATGAGGTGTGATGCTGCCGTGATGCAGAGCCATATGCAACTGCTCGACAGTCCTACGGCGGCGCTGTATCGTGATCTTTCCAACGCAATTATCAAGACCCATAAACTCGATTGTAAATTATGAGCAGAATCAACTACGATCTTTCTCTGATCGACGGCATAGTGTTTGACATCGATGGAGTTCTGTCTCCGTCGACAGTGCCTATGGGCGCCGATGGTGCTCCCGTCAGAATGGTCAATGTCAAGGACGGTTATTCAATTCAGCTTGCCGTTAAGAAAGGCCTGAAAATAGCAATCATAACCGGAGCCGCCGACGAAACCCTGTGCCGCCGTTACAATGCGTTGGGTGTTACTGACATATATTTGAAAGCTGCCGATAAAATGCCATGTCTTCTCGATTGGCTTGAAAAAACGGGTTTGACTCCCGACCACGTAGCCTACATGGGCGACGATATTCCCGATATCTGTGTGATGCAGGCGGTCGGTCTTCCGTGTGCTCCGCGCGATGCCGATGACGAGGTGAAAGCTGTCGCCCGCTATATCACTCAGGCAAATGGTGGCTATGGGGCAGGGCGCGAACTGGTCGAAGAAGTCATGCGAGCCAAAGGCCTGTGGATGTCTCATGCCGATGCTTTCGGTTGGTAAAAAATGCTTTGATATGAAATTATTATTGGCTTCAAATTCGCCGAGACGTCGCGAACTGCTGTCGCTTCTCGATATTGATTTTTCGATTGTTTCCCCGCGGGATATAGAGGAGAAATATCCTGACAACTTGCCGCCCGACGATGTCGCGCCATATCTTTCCGCCCTTAAGGCTAACGCTTACAAAGACCTGGCCGTCGGAGATGATATTGTCGTGACGGCCGACACTGTCGTCATCTGCGGCGGGCGTATCCTCGGTAAGCCCAGAGATAGGCAACAGGCAGTCGACATGCTGAAATCGCTTTCCGGCTGTGTTCACAAAGTAGTGACGGGAGTGACTCTGATGTCGTCAGACCGAACGGTGACTTTTTCCGAAACAACCTTGGTGTCGTTTGACAATCTGTCTGATGATCTGATCAGCTATTATGTTGATCGTTACCGACCTTTCGACAAGGCCGGAGCCTATGGCATCCAGGAGTGGATCGGATGTGTCGGCATCAACCGCATCGAAGGATGCTACTACAATGTTATGGGACTCCCTCTCCATGCCCTCTATTCCCGTCTTGCAGCATTCAGGCAGAGCCGGTCTGGTGATTGATTGTCATTGTCAGGTCATGAAATTTTAATGAATTATGGGATGATAATGAAAAACAAATATTAATTTTGTGGCGATAAAACGAGTTTTATTAGGGGTGCTTAGCCTATAAAGCGAAGCTGAGATCATACCCTTGGAACCTGAACCGGGTAATACCGGCGTAGTGAAAATAAATTCATATGAACAAACTGATTTTTACAGCGGTGTCGCTATGTGCGGCGCCCTGTCTGTCGGCTGTCGAAATCGACAAGGCCGATTCTTCGAGTGTGATTAACCTCGATAACGTCGAGATCGTTGCAAACCGTGCCGATAAAAAGACACCCGTTGCCTTTACAAATGTGTCGAAAGCACAGATTGCTAAAATCAACGATGGTCACGACATTCCATTTCTCCTTAACATGACCCCTTCGGTCATCACCACATCCGACGCCGGTGCCGGCATGGGGTATTCGTCGATACGTGTGCGTGGCACCGACGGTTCGCGCATCAATGTCACTGCCAATGGCATTCCGATCAACAACTCCGAGAGTCACAATGTCTATTGGGTAAATATGCCCGACCTTGCTTCATCGCTGCGAGATATTCAGATCCAGCGCGGTGCGGGCACATCGACCAACGGTGCCGGAGCATTCGGCGCATCAATCAACATGCTGACCGATGCGCCTTCTGAGGATTCGTATGCTGAGTTTGCAGGGACTTACGGCATGTACAACACCAACAAAGAGACAATTCGTGTAGGTTCCGGTTTGCTTGGCGGTCATTGGTCCGTCGATGCCCGTTTCAGTCACCTCGGCAGCGATGGATACATCGATCGTGCTTGGTCGAAGCTCTGGAGCTATTTCGGGCAGGTAGCTTACATCAATGGCGGGACTTCTGTGCGCCTGCTTGCTTTCGGTGGAAAAGAACAGACCTATATGGCCTGGGACTACGCTTCGAAAGAGGAGATGGCTGAGTATGGACGGCGCTACAATCCTTGCGGAAAATACACTGCCAGCAACGGCGAGACGGCTTTTTACGACGATCAGACCGACAATTACATCCAGCATCATTTCCATTTGCTCTTCTCTCAGCAGCTTTCCGATCGCTTCAACCTCAATCTTGCTCTGCACTATACAAAGGATGACGGTTATTACAATCAGTACAAGACCGGACGCACTTTGGCAGAATATGGCCTTGATCCGTTTGTGATCAATGGTGAAACGGTCAAGAAAAGCGACCTCATACGCCTGAAGAAAAACGACAATGGCTTCGGCGGAGGTGTTTTCTCGTTGAATTATAACCATGGTCGTGTATCGGCTGTCCTTGGTGGTGCGCTCAACAATTTCCGCGGTCATCATTTCGGTCAGATTGCTTGGGTGCGCAATTATGTCGGAGCAATTGATCCGCTTCAGGAGTATTACCGCAACCTTGGCGAGAAATTCGACGGCAATGTCTATGCCCGTGCCAACGTCGACATCGCATCCGGACTTTCGGCGTTCGGCGACTTGCAGTATCGTCACATCGATTACAAGATTACAGGTCAGAGCGACAACTTCGACTACAACACCGATGCCATGCAGGTGCTCGACATCCACAAAAAATATGATTTCTTCAACCCTAAATTAGGTCTTAACTGGGAGGTCAATCCGGCCAACCGTCTTTTCGCTTCGTGGAGCGTCGCTCACAAAGAACCCGTGCGCGACAACTTCACCGATGGAGACATCAACAACGTGCCCCGTGCCGAACGCCTTTTTGACTACGAAGTCGGCTACAGTTACAACAGCCCGGTGTTCTCGGCCGGAGTCAACCTATATTATATGGACTATAAAGATCAGCTCGTTGTGACCGGTCAATTGTCTGATACCGGCAATCCGTTGAGCATCAACGTGCCAAAGAGCTATCGCATGGGTGTTGAACTTCAGGCTTCGCTACGTCCGTGCAAATGGTTCAACTGGAACATCAATGCTACCATCTCGCGCAACCGCATCAAAGATTTTGTCGAATACATCTACGAGGATGAATGGACCAACCCCATATCGTTTGATCTCGGAGACACTCCGATCGCATTCTCGCCTGATTTCACGCTTGCCAACTCATTTGGTTTCAAATATTCAGGTTTTGAAGCGAATCTCGACAGCCGCTATGTCTCCAAGCAGTATCTCAACAACGCGCATAACGACGAGCAGAGCCTCGACGCTTATTTTGTGTCAGACCTCCATTTGTCCTACACATTCCACCGTCTTCTGTCGCTAAAAGAGGTGCGCTTAGGCTTCTCTATCTACAATCTTTTCAATGAGAAATACGAAAACAATGGTTATGCCGGAGCTGGTTATTACGTCGACGATGCCGGAGAGAAAGTCATCTACCGCTATGCCGGTTACGCCGCGCAGGCCACAACCAACGTCATGGCTTCTATTGCCGTTAAATTCTGATGGACGCTATAATTGAATATTTCACAACCGATCGCATCATGGAGATTGCCGGCCTCATCGTGGGGCTGGCATATCTCTATTTTGAATACCATGCCAACCGTCTTGTCTGGCTCATGAGTGTAATAATGCCGATGATATCGGTCTGGGTGTATCTAAGAGCCGGACTTTACGCTGACTTTGCTATCAACATCTACTATTTCATCATTGCCGTATATGGATATATAGCGTGGACATTTGGTCTCAAGCGACGGACCAGGAAACCGCTGCCCATCTCCCACATGCCGCGAAAATTTTATCTCCCGGCAATTTGCGTGCTGCTGGCCATTTTTCTGTTTATTGCTTGCTTCCTTGTCGAGTACACCAACAGCACGGTTCCTTATTGGGACGCGTTTACGACTGCGCTTAGCATCGTAGCCATGTGGATGCTTGCCCGCAAGTATGTCGAGCAGTGGTTCGCATGGTTTGCTGTCGATGCCGTGTGTGTCGGCCTTTATTGGTATAAAGGCATCATCCTTTATTCTGTTCTCTATATCGCCTACACATTTATAGCCCTCTACGGCTATGCCAAGTGGATGCGTCTCATGCGTGAGCAAGACTGCTGATCGCAGCTTCGGCACACCTCATCCCGTCGATCGCGGCCGAAACGATTCCTCCAGCATATCCCGCTCCTTCACCACACGGATACAAACCATCGTATTCTACGTGGCGTAGGCTGTCGCGGTCGCGGCTTATCTGCACGGGTGCCGATGTGCGGGTTTCATCTCCGACAAGGATGGCATCATTGCACAAGAACCCGCGTGATTTGCGGCCGAACTCCTCGAAGCCTTTCTGTAGACGACGTGCTATGAAGTCAGGCAGCAATTGATCGAGGCGTGCGCTGAACACTCCCGGTGCGTATGAGCTGCGCGGAAGTGTTTCTGACAGCCGTGATGCCACAAAATCGGTCATACGTTGAGCCGGTGCACGCTGACTTTTGTCCGACGCTTCATGGAAACGTCGTTCTACATCTTCCTGAAAGCGCATCATCTTCAATTGTCCTGACTTATCATATTGCGGGAGATCTTCAGGCAGGATCTCCACAACCATGCCCGAGTTAGCCCATTGCGTGCCGCGGTTGGAAGGCGACATGCCGTTGACAACCAGTTGCCCGTCGCTGCTCGCGGCAGGGATAATGAATCCGCCGGGACACATACAGAATGAATAGACGGCGCGGCCGTCGACTCGCGTCAGCATTGAATATTCAGCCGCAGGCAGATATTTGCCTCGCCCTTGCGGCGAGTGATACTGGATGCAGTCGATCACCTTCTGAGGGTGTTCGAGACGCACTCCGACGGCAATTCCTTTGGGGTTCATGGTAATGCCGAGTTTGTCGAGCATTTCATAGACATCGCGGGCTGAGTGTCCTGTAGCAAGTATCACGGGCCCATGGAATTTGCGGCCGTCGGCGGTAATGACTCCTTCGACGCGCCGGTCTTGGATGATCAGATCGTCGACGCGCGTTTCGAAATGCACTTCTCCGCCCGACTTGATTATGGTTTCTCGGATAGCCTTGATCACCTCCGGCAGACGGTCGGTGCCTATATGCGGATGTGCGTCAGCGAGTATCTCTCGGTGCGCACCATGCTCGACAAATATCTGAAGCACTTTGTCGACGGGGCCGCGCTTCTTGCTTCGCGTATAGAGTTTTCCGTCGGAATAGGCGCCCGCCCCTCCTTCGCCGAAGCAGTAGTTCGACTCGCCGTCGATCTTTTGATCACGGCTGATCTTTGCAAGATCTTTCCGTCGGCTGTCGACGTCCTTGCCACGTTCGATAACGATAGGGCGGTAGCCCAGTTCGATAATCCGTAAGGCTGCGAACAATCCTGCCGGTCCAGCACCGACCACTATAATCTCCTGCCGGTCTTTTACATCGGGGTAGGTGATAGGTGTGAAATCGACGGCATTTTCGTCAATTTCGTCAACATGCACTCTCAGCGACAGATTGACCACAACCTGCCGCTGCCGGGCATCTATAGAGCGTTTTACGATGTCGACACGCTTTGCGCGCTTTCGGTCGATGCCGAGTTCCTTGGCCGCGCGTTGTGCGAGACGTTCAGGCTCATATGCCGTTTCAGGAGCGACGCGCAGGATAAGTTCTCTAACCATGATATTGTTGGTTTGCGAATTTTTTGTTGAAATGTTTTGTTGTAATCACGAGGGTGATTGCGGCCAGCACGAAGGCCATCATATCGCTGCCAGCCATGCTTGCCCACACACCGGTGACCCCATAGTATTCAGGCAGTATCCACAGCAGCGGGAGCAGGAAGATAAGTTGTCGGGTCAGCGACAGGAATATCGACAGCTTAGGCTTTCCGATCGATTGGAAATAGTTCTGTATAACGATCTGCGCACCGACAACCGGATAACAGATGAAGTAGACCCTGAATCCTTTACGCGCGATGTCGATCATGTTTTCGTCGGTAGTGAACATCGACGATATGGCATCGGGGAAGATTTCGGTCAGCAGACAGCCCGTTGCGGTGATGGCAGTGCCGATGTAGATGCCTTTGCGGAGGGTTTGCTTGACACGGTCCCACTTCGAGGCTCCGAAATTGAAACCGAGAATCGGTTGCATGCCTTGGGTGACGCCGAACACGATCATGACAAAGAACATGGTCGTGCGGTTGATGATGCCATACGATCCTACGGCTATGTTGCCCATGTCGCCTGCTGAGCTGAGCAGTGCTTTATTGAGGAACACCACGACCAGACACGCACAGCAGTTCATCAGAAATGGCGACAGTCCGATCGAATAGATGCGTTTGAGCAGTGGAGCTGACAGATATTTGTCTCTGGCCTCGAAATGTACATAGCTTTTTTTCGACATGAAATGAGCGAGCACCCACACGAAGGCCGACAATTGTCCGCCTATCGTAGCCAGAGCTGCTCCGGCGATGCCCCAGTCAAACACAAAGATGAAGATCGGGGCAAGTATCACATTGACGCCGACCGACAGCAGTGCCGATATCATGGCCTTTTCGGGATACCCGGTTGCCCTCATGAGGTTGTTGAGCCCGATAAAAACATAGCTGACAGGAGTGCCGTAGAGTATCACTCTCATGAACTCACGGGCATATGGTATCGTATCGGCTGTTGCACCGAAGAAATAGAGTATCGGGTCAAGAAACAATAGAGTCAGACCTCCGAACACCACGGCATGGATCACACACAGCAGCATGACGTTGTTGACAACATCCGTAGCGCGGTCGAGATTTTTCTGACCGAGAAATATCGAGCTGATCGTAGCTCCGCCGACAGCTATTAGTGTGCAGAAGCCGATGACGAGGTTCATCAACGGAAAGGTGATCGCAAGGCCTGATATGGCCATCGCACCGACGCCACGGCCGATGAATATGCTGTCGACGATGTTGTAGAGCGACGTCGCCAGACTCGCCACAATCGCAGGCAGCGAATATTTCACCAGCAGTTTTCCGATGGACGCTGTTCCGAGTATGTTGGGGGTGGATGATGTACCTTGGCTCATGTTTGTGTGCAGTAAAGCAAATTATGTGCAAAATTAATGCTTTTATAACAGCTATTTCGGCAGTCTGTATTAAATTTGCATAAATTTTAACGTTACTGAATATGTCACAGAAGGCAGCTCTTTTTGATCTTGATGGTGTGTTGATTGATTCCGAAGGCGTATACTATGAGTTCTGGGATAAAATCGACAAGATGTTTCCGACCGGTATCCCCGATTTCGCTGCATCGATCAAAGGTAGTACACTCAAACATATAATGGATTATTTTCCCGATCGCGACGTTCGCGAGCGTATTGTCGAGATGCTTGTCGAACAGGAGCAGTCGATGAAGTTTGTCATATTTGATGGCGTCCTTCCGTTTCTCGACGATCTGAAGGAGCGGGACATTCCCTGCGCAATCGTCACAAGCAGCAACGAGGACAAGTTGCACAAACTTTTTGCCCAGCACCCGGGATTTGCCGATTATTTCAAAGTGGTGATCACCGACAGCCAGGTAACACGTTCGAAACCTGATCCGCAAGGCTATCTTCTCGCCGCAGGCAAACTTGGTTGCGATCCTGCCGATTGCTATGTGTTCGAAGATTCATTTTCCGGTCTTGAGGCAGCGCGACGCTCGGGTGCCAGAGTCGTCGGACTTGCAACCACCAATTCGCGGCAGAGCATAAAGGAAAAAGCCGACGTTGTCATTGACAGTTTCGTCGGCTTTAAGATCTGATGTTGTAATAATTGATTTTTCAGCAGGGCGGCATATCAGCATGCCTTGAAGCTCATGTCGAGGCCTTTCACAGAGTGGGTCAGTGCTCCGACAGAGATGAAATCTACTCCACATTCGCCATAGTCGCGGAGTGTGTCGAGTGTGATGCCTCCCGATGATTCGATTTCGACCGACGGATTGACTGCTCTGATCCGGTCGACAGCTTTGCGGGTGCGTTCTGGGGTGAAATTGTCGAGCATGATGCGGTCTACGCCTGCTTCGAGAGCCTGTTCGATTTCATCGTCGTTGCGCACCTCGATCTCGATTTTCAGATCCTTGCCGCGCTCTGCACAGTAAGTCTTGGCTGCATTGATCGCCTGTTTTATGCCGCCTGCAAAGTCAACGTGATTGTCTTTGATGAGTATCATGTCGAAGAGGCCGATGCGATGGTTCGATCCTCCACCGATCTTCACAGCCTCTTTTTCAAGCATGCGCATGCCTGGGGTTGTCTTGCGGGTGTCGAGCACCTTTGTTTTCAGGCCTTCGAGGCGCTGCTGATATTTGGCTGTAACGGTGGCGATGCCGCTCATGCGTTGCATGATGTTGAGCATCACTCGTTCGGTCTGAAGCAGAGATCTTACCTTGCCTTCAACCACAAACGCTATGTCGCCCGGCTTCACATGCGCTCCGTCTCCGATCATCACTGTCATCTTGAGCGACGGATCGAATTTCGCAAATACCTTGCGTGCGATATCAACTCCGGCAAGGATGCCTTCTTCCTTGACCAACAGATGCTGACGGCCTGTAGCGTCGTCGCCGATTGTACTCAGGGTCGTATGGTCGCCGTCGCCTACATCTTCTGCGAATGCCAGCGTCAGCAAGTCGTCGATTAGTTCGTCTTTTGTCTTCATATTAAATTCGATTTTTCTACTCGGTGTATTTTATTTACTTTTGCACAAAAGTAATTAAAAACAATCAATCATCCAAAGATTTTGAAAGTACAGCTTATTGCCGTCGGCAAGATGAACGATGCTCCGTTGGTCGCCGCGGTAGAGAAATATGTCAAGCGGATTGTCCGCTACGTCCCCTTTCAAGTAATAACGATTCCCGATGTCAAGACATCGCGCGCGACAACTCCCCAGCGACAGAAAGAAGCAGAGGGTGCGGCTTTGCTCGCGGCTATCGATCAGCGCGATTTTGTTGTGCTCCTTGATGAGCGGGGCCATGAGTTTACCTCGCGGGAGTTTGCTGCATACTTCGACCGACGGACACTGTCGCTTCCCGGCAACATCGTGTTTGTTATCGGTGGACCTTATGGTTTTTCGCAACAGGTCTATGACCGCGCCAACGACAAGTTGTCGCTTTCGCGAATGACGCTTACCCACGAGATGGTGCGTCTTTTCTTTGTCGAGCAGCTCTATCGCGCGATGACCATTCTCCGTGGCGAGCCATATCACCATGACTGATTCCTCAGCCTCTGTACTTGTTTTGTAAGCGTGGCTATTGACGGCGTACATCTGAGCCGTATGGTGATTAACAATAGTTAATCGTAGTTACGCAAGTATTTAATTTCATGATTTGTAGCTGCTGTTTTAAATGTTAAAATGGACAGTCGTCCTTTTTTACAGGTTTTCCGAAACGTCTAAGCTCTAACTTTGCTGTCGTAAAATCAATCACATTAAACATATCAATTTTATGGAAAGCAAGAAAACAACAGCAATTAAAAAAACAATGGCGATCAAGGTTCAATGGTGTGCCATTCTGAAACAGTTTTCTCCCGATGTCAGGCTCGAGGTCTATGAGGCAGTGTTCGATTATCTGTCTACGGGAAATGTCGGACCGTTGAGTGCCCGGAGCGAGGTGGCGTTTGCGTTCATACGCTATGAAATCGATGCTGCGTCTGAGCGCCGCGAAAAAGCATCCCGGCGTCGTGAGGAAAAGAAAGAAGTCGGTGCAGAGGTAGAGATTGCCGCAGAGATCGAAGCGGATGCCCATGACAGTAGCATCTGTGCGGCCAAGGACGACGGCGATATGGATAGGGCGGTTGAAGTGCCTGACAAGCCTGTTTCTACCCGTGTATATAGGCGCTATCCGAGGAAACTTAAAAAGAAAATGAAACTGCGCTTAAAAAAGGGTGAGTTGTACGGACTCACAGGTCGCGGTCACGCTTGGCGAAAGATAGACCGATTTGGAGTGGCTCCAGCCCTGAGTCATGTTTCGCATGGTGATGTTGAGCAGTCCGGAAAACGAGCCTAATTCATTTTTGACGGCACGTACGACTTCTGCGATCGATCCGAGTCCGCTTAATCTGATGTTGGCTGCGATGTGTCCGCCGATGGTGGCTGTTGCGAAAATAACGTCGTTGATGGTGATCTTTTTCATTTGAGCTGATTTGTTGAGGATTGTGCAACAAAATTAGCTCAGCATATGGGCGTGAGTATTGCCCATATTATTTAAATAATAAGAAAAAGACCTGTGTTTGCCTGACTATTGGGCGTAGAAAGGTATGCAGTGCATCATGAAGTCGCGGGCTTGGCTCCACGGCAAGTAGATAGAGTCGCATCCAGGGATGAGCTTAACCGGAGTCTCATTGTAATCTATCCTCACGTAGTAGCGCCCGCTTTTGGTCGACTTGAAGAGTATAAACTGTACGTTGGCTGCCATGGGCACAACGTAGAAGTCTTTCCAATGCAGAGCGACGGTGTCGAAATAATTAGTCATGTAGTAGCAGCCGGGTAGTTTTAACAGCGATGCCAGTGGCATCAGGGTTTCGGCATGGCCAAAACGCAGGATGACTGCGTCGGTTGAGCGTCCGTCGATAAAGTCGTCTGTAGTCTTTATAATGTTGAGGGCGAGATCCGAAGCGATTTCGGCCGGACAGGTCGACAGGGTTGTGGCGGTACGCTGCAGATACTGGCGGAAATTGAAGCACGACCATAGGGCGTTGTACTCTTCGCGTGTGAAAAAACGCGAGGCATCGTAATCGATGCCCATGGCAGCGAGACCTGCGATGACATAGTATTGTGTGATGGCGAGTTCACGCCATTGGTCTGCGCTTTCAAAGGGATAGTCTTTGCCAAGCACGCGTGCGATTGCCGATGTGGGACAGGTGGCTTCGAAGAAGTTGTCATAGGTGTTGATCACTTCGTCTGACTTTCTGAATTCGATATAGTCCTCGTCTGTGTCGAAAGGCCGTAGAAGGGGAGAGTTGATGCGTCCTGTCGAGGTGGTGTAGTTGGCCTTGTTGCTCATTCTGTCGAGCTGATGGACAAAAGTCATCATGCTCATCATGGCTCTTGGCGAATACGATGACAAGGCATTGACTGTGCCTGATTCGAACAGCCGGGGATATGAGCGGAACATTCGGGTGGCGATGCTGCGTTGTTCGGCCATGCCGAGAGAGTCGAGAGCTCCCCATTGACCGTTGGATCGGGCTATCACAAGATCGTTGATGCGGGCAAGTTCACGGCCAAGTTCGGTGAGGGTTCCTGCCGAATCAGCCTTCTGGAGCGCGGCGCGGAGCTTCATGCAGTTGGACGAAGACGCTGGATAGCGGGCGCCATGACGCCCGACATGGTTGATCATCACGGCTTCAAGCGAATCGGGTTGAGCTACTGCAGCGATGTTGTCGGGGTAGGGAGTCAATGAACCCTCACATTCGGCAAAGGTGTAGTTTGTGCTTGTCGGGTCGGCGGCCGAGACGCTCATCCATGCCGCTGTGGCGGCTACGGACAGAATTATCAGTTTTCGCAACATAATGCAATCTTCTGTTTGAGGTGATGATAATTATTCTTATCTTTGAGTTCCAAAGTTAATAAAAATATGGATAACTATAATAGCAACAAACAACTTTGCCAAGATGTTGACCGTGCTCTTGCAGAAGATCGAACAGATGATGCCCTTGAATTGCTTGACAGGGCGCTCGCTGATAAGTCTGATGCAGATCTTTACTATCGCCGCGGACGCTTGTTGTGGAAACTCGGCCACAAGACTCAGGCTATGAGCGACTACAGCCGTGCAGTAGATCTTGATCCGTCGTCTCCGGCGGCTGCAGCGCTTGAAATGGCCCGCGACATCATGGATTTTTTCAACCACGATCTCTATAATCCCTGAGCCATCGTGGTTTATCAAACCGAGCCTAAAGATTTTTATTTAGAATGTTGCTCATCTGTTTAATGTCGATGTGACGTCGTCGGCTGTAGTCTGCGAGTTGGTCTTCACCGATGCGGTTGACCATGAAATATCGTGACTGAGGACAGGCGATGTACAGGCCACTGACCGATGAGGGTGGATTCATGGCCCCGTTTTCGGTCAGCGTCACTCCGGCTCGGTCGAAGGGCAATAGTTTGGCGACAGTGAGATTGAGGAGCTGATCGGGCGTCATCGGGTAGCCCATGGCAGGACGTATGCCCTTGTATTTTCCTGCAAAAAGTTCGTCAGGCGACAAATTCTCATCAGGCGAATAAGCCCAGTATTCTTTTCTTACATATAGATGGACATATTCTGATGCTGCTTCTGCAAGACGATCGAGCAGGGCTCGCACAAGCAGGAGTGAGTATTTGTCTCCGTTATCAGTGAACCGCCCGATCAGCGCAGGAGAGTCGACGCTGACAACAAAAGCTCCGGCGTGGTCAGTCGGACGGCAGTCATGCGACGGCATTACATAATCGGCTGCGCTCAGGCACACTCCGTCGGCATTGGCCTGCTGACGGCGCAACATCGGGAACTGCTGTCCTCCGACGACAATGTTGTCGCAGTCGTCGCTGTAAGCGTCGAAGATGCCGACAGCCGCTTTCACACTCGTCTGAGCGTCGGCTTTCAAGAGATCGAGCATTCGGCATGCGTCGTCATAGAGTTTCAGGGCCTCACGGGCCTTTGGATCGGCGGAATGCCGTGCACGCCATGCCGCTGTGCAGTGCTCGCAACGGTCGAAGGGAAAGTCATCGACAAAGTCTCCGCTGAGACGCCAGAAGTTGAAAAGCATGCGCCAGTTGATCAGACGGGCGATGTCGACGATGCGTATGTTGTCCAACACCTTGACTCCCTTGTTGGCAGGAACCGGCGGGAGACAGCTGTTCCAGTCGATGACCGCTTTGCAGCGTCGGGCATCGCTGAGTGACAGTAATTTTACGTCGGTTTTGTTCTGCGATTGTCTGAGAGCGCTGTATTCAGCATCGATTTCGGCAATATAGCCGTCTCTCGTCGAAGCGTTGAGCAGTCGGGCTGCGATCAGAGGATTTTGAGATGCGTCTGTAGCATGGATCACCGGAGCGGACGACTGTGGCGCGATCTTCAGGGCGGTGTGGATTTTCGAAGTGGTTGCACCTCCGACTATCAATGGAATTTTAAGTCCGGCTTCATCAAGTTTCTTAGCTACATTGACCATTTCGCCAAGCGACGGGGTGATTAGTCCCGACAGACAGATGATGTCGGGTTTATGCTGTAGAGCTGCTTTTACAATTGTCTCAGCCGGCACCATCACACCGAGGTCGATCACTTTATAGTTGTTGCATTCGAGCACGATCGACACAATGTTCTTGCCGATGTCGTGGACGTCACCTTTGACTGTGGCGAAAAGTATTGTTCCGGCTGAGCTTGTGCTCGTTCCTGCTTTTTCAGCTTCGATGCGCGGTTTCAGCAGATCTACGGCTTTTTTCATTACACGAGCGGTCTTCACAACCTGAGGCAGGAACATTTTACCTTCGCCGAAGAGAGTGCCTACGCGGCTTACTCCTTCCATCAGTGGCCCTTCGATTATTTCTATCGCCTTGTTATAGAGCGGCGACGCCTCGTTGATGTCATCGGCAAGAAATTCGTCGTTACCGCGTATGATTGCGTCCTTCAATCGGTCTGCCACAGGTGTTGATGTGCGGTCGGTGGGTGTGGACTCACACTTCCCGGCCGATTGGTCTGAGTCACTGTCGGCGATAGCGATGAGTGCTTCGGCAGACTCATGGCTGCCGTTGACAAACAGATCGTCGAGTATGCGGCGGAGATCGTTGTCGACATCTCCATAGGTGACGGTTGACGACGGATTGACTATCGCCATGTCGAGGCCGGCTGCTATTGCGTGATAGAGAAACACTGCGTGCATGGCCTCTCTCAGTCGGTTGTGGCCACGGAAGGCAAAAGACAGATTGCTTACGCCTCCGCTGACTTTGGCTCCGGGAAGCTCAGTCTTGATCCATCTGACTGCGCTGATGAAGTCGCGGCCATAGAGATCGTGTTGTTCTATGCCTGTGGCCACGGCCATGATGTTGGGGTCAAAAATTATGTCGTGGGGAGCGAAACCTGCTTGCTCGGTGAGCAGTCGGTAGGCTCGTCCGCAGATCTCGGTCTTGCGTTCAAAAGTGTCTGCCTGGCCGGTCTCGTCGAAAGCCATGACCACAACTGCCGCGCCGAACGACCGTATTGCCCTGGCTTTGCGAAGAAATTCGGCTTCGCCTTCTTTGAGAGATATGGAGTTGACGATACATTTTCCCTGAACGCATTTTAAACCGGCCTCGAGAACGTTCCAGTCCGACGAGTCGATCATCAGAGGCACCCGGGCGACGTCGGGGTCTGAAGCTATCATACGCAGGAAGTGTGTCATTTCAGATTTTGCATCGATCATCGAGTCGTCCATGTTGACATCGATGATCTGTGCTCCGTCGTCGACCTGTCGACTGGCGATCGAAAGCGCCTCGTTGTAATTGCCTTCCTTGATGAGCCGGAGAAATTTTCTTGATCCGGCTACGTTGCAGCGTTCACCGACATTGATGAAATTGTTTTCGGGTGATATTTCAAGACATTCGAGTCCGGCAACGCGCAGTTGCGCGGCAATAGTCCGGGCTGCGCGAGGTCGGTGATGACTGGCGCGTTCTGCAAGAAGTGCGATGTGGTCGGGTGTTGTGCCGCAGCATCCGCCGACGATGTTGACACGCTGCTGTGCCATGAGCCGTTCGACTGCGTCGGCAAAATCATTGGCAAGCTCTTTGTAGCATCCGTTTTCATCGGGCAGACCTGCATTGGGGTGGCAACTCACCGCGAGGTCAGTCAGCCGGGACAGTTCTTCAATGAAAACTCTCATTTCGTCGGCTCCCCACGAACAGTTGAGACCCAGCGAGACGACGTTGGCAAACGGTTCGACTGAGGTGCGGAACGCTTCGAGCGTCTGTCCCGACAGAATTCGGCCCGAAGGTCCGGCCAATGTAGCTGACACCATCACAGGCAGCCCTGGTGCTGCTCGGTGTGCGGCTTCAAGTCCGGCTTTAAGGTTGAGGGTGTCAAACACTGTTTCAAACAGGATTACGTCGACGCCACCTTCGGCAAGGGCTTTGATCTGAGTGTGATAAGCGTCGAGCAGCATGTCGTAGTCGACATCTCGGTAGGCAGGGTCGTCCATGCTCGGACTCATTGATGCCGATCGGTTTGTAGGTCCGACAGATCCGGCGACCCAAACGTGGCGTCCGGCATGCGACGACATGAATTTGTCGGCTTCGCGTCGTGCGATAGCTGCGGCTGCGAGGTTTATCTCGGAGACAAGTGAGGACGTGCCATAGTCGTCCTGCGATATGGCGTTGGCATTGAAAGTGTTGGTAGATATGATGTCGGCCCCTGCTTCGATATAGAGACGATGGATTTCGCTGATATGTTGTGGCTGCGTCAGACAAAGTATGTCGTTATTGCCGGCCAGTTGTCCCGGATACGAAGCAAATCTTTGTCCGCGGAAGTCGTTCTCTGAAAGGTTGAGCCGTTGTATCATGGTGCCCATTGCTCCGTCGAGCACCAGTATGCGTTGTCTTAGGTTTTGACGAAATTCAGTCATAAGTTGATGGATCATCGGTAGATGGCACGTGCTATTTCTCTGACGCTGTCGGCGGCGTGGACTGTATAGAAGTGGATGCCAGGAGCGCCATGATCGATCAGATCGCGGCATTGGGTGATGGCCCATTCGACTCCGATTTTTGCTGCCTCTTTGTCGTCGGCTGCCTCACGCAGACGGCAGGCAAGTTCTTCAGGAATGTCAGATCTGAATATTTTAGGCAGTACTGAGAGCTGGGTTTTTCTTGTGATCGGTTTTATACCGGGCAATATCGGCACCATTATTCCCTCGCGGCGGCATCGATCGACAAAACGGTAGTACTTTTCGTTGTCGAAGAACATCTGTGTGATCAGATAGTCAGCGCCCGAATCGACTTTTTGTTTGGCGAAGCGTATGTCAGAGTCGATGTTGGGAGCCTCTTCATGTTTTTCGGGATAGCAGGCCATGCCATAGCTGAATTTTGTTTCGATGCCCTCGACGCGCATGCCGTCGAGACCACGGCCTTCGTTGAATTCATTGATCTGCTGCTGAAGATCGGTGGCATGGCAGTTGTAGATGCTGGTATCGGACCATTGCGGATCATCGTTCTTGGCGTCGCCGCGCACTATGAACAGATTGTCGATGCCGAGAAAGTTGAGATCGAGGAGTGCATATTCGGTTTCTTCTTTAGAGAAGCCTTTGCAGATGATGTGGGGCACCGGGATGATGCCGTACTTGTATTTTATGGCTGCGGCGACGGCCACGGTGCCTGGACGGCGTCGCACACTGACCTTGCGATGGAGACCATCGGGTTGTGGCATGTAGAGCGACTCGCTGTGGTGCGAAGTGATGTTGATGAATTTAGGGTCGAATTCAGTCAGCTTGTCGATGATGTCATAGACTCTGTAGATGCTGTTGCCTTTGAGGGGCGGAAGTATTTCAAACGAAAATATCGGTTTGTCGCTCTGGCGTATGTAATCTATGACTTTCATCTGTTAAAAATGATTTGGGATTTATTCTGAAATCGGTGGAATAGTGACCACAAATTTACAGAATAAATCCCAAATGTAGGGCTTGAAGGCCGTTTAAAATTATATTACTTTACGGCTACCTTGTTTCCGTTGATGACATAAATGCCTGCCGGGAGGGCTTTGATGCGGTCGGCTGATGCCTGACGTGCGACTCTGATGCCTTGCAGATTATAGACATCGACAGCTTCGTTATCTCCATAGACGATGTCTTCAACTCCGGATGTCGATTTCGAAACTTTCACGGTTGTGTCGGCTTCGGTCTCGAATGTGAATATGCCGTCGACAGCTTCGATGGCCTGATCGCCGACTGTGACTGTCAGATCATTGTCTGCGCGCGATGCCGGAGCGATGGTAAATCTTGTCTTGCCGACAGCCTGAACAGGCGCAGTGACATCGACGTCGGCCTTGATGTCCTTCTTGACAACATATCCATCGAGGACTCCCTGTGCAGCGTCGAAAGTGACGGTGTGCTCAATCGCATTTTCAGGATTGAAGAACAGCTTGTAGACTTCATCGGCCTGAGGATTTTCGACAGAGATGCTCGAGTAGTACATCAGCGAAACTTCCTCACCGTTGCGATATGCTTTGCCGTTCATGGCCATGTCGGCGTTGATAGTGATCAACCCTTCTTTATCGCGGAAGCTGATCAGGTTGTAACCGCTGGCAGCTTTGATCGTTTTGCCTGCACGTTTGAACGATGCGCCAAAATACAGATTTTCAACGTCGTCGATGTAGAACACCATTTCCTTGTCGAAGATGACTTCGCCCGTTGTGATTTCAATTTTTGAGTCTTTTTCAAGGCTTATCACTGAATTCGATGATGTTGTGCTTGGTGCGATCTCTTTGTCGTATGTGTGGTCATACATTCTGACAATTTCATAGTTGTCGTCGTTAAGGGCGATCTGAAGACGATGGTCTTTTCCATCGTTCTTAAATGTAATCGGGTTCTCGCCGTTGACCACTTCGACCACCGGATAGGGGTATTCATATTTTGTAATGCGGAGCAAATCGGCGTTGTCGATGATCAGAACTGCGTTGTAAATTTCATATTTTTCAGCGTTGATGGTGTATTTTATGTCAGAACTCAAAACATCTGAAATTGTCGACACATACGTAGCCTGATAAGGATCTTCGTCATTCTTCTGATATGAGAGTATTTTGTAATCGTCTTTGTTGAGTGTGATGATGAGTTTCTTTCCGGGACGAACGTTGAAGCCGTCTTCACCCGCAAAGTCTTCGATTGCTTCACCGCCGTATGTAATGGATTTGATGCAACCGGGATCTCCGTTGGTGAATGACAGTTTGACGTTGCACGACATATCCTCGGGGAATTCCTGGGTGACCACGATGTTTTCAACATATTTGATGTTGTCCTCATCGCTTCGGTCGACAAGTGCGATAGGGTATTCAAGCCCTTGTTTGGCCACTTCCTGACCGTCGGCAGTGATCTTATAGATCAGGTTGTCGGTGTCTGTTGCGCGGATTGTCAGAACGTTTTCGTACTCATCATTGTACGGTAGGTTATATTCTGTTGTGTCGGAGTTGATTGCATCGTTGCCGCGGAGAGTCATTCTGATTCCTTCGGGTTTGTCAAGTGTAATTTTGACGGTGCGGTTGCGGTAGGTTGCTTCGTCGAAGGTTTTTATTTCATATGTGAAACTTGTGTCACCCCATCCCCAGGGCGAGAGATAGATCGACAAACAATTGTTTGAAACATCGAAACTTTGGTTGCCTTTAGCATCCAATGCTTTCAAAATCAGTCCTTCTTTAGGCGCCACAACGAAGTAGGTGTAACTGTCGTTATCGATTTCAAAGTGATTCAGGCCCTTAAGACATCGTATGTCTCAATGGCATTATTGATGTTTGATGAACTGCACCATGCAACGGTGACATTTTCGGGTTCTTCGATTGTGAGATCGAATGTGTAGACGGTTGCGCCTGCATATATTGAGATGCAAAGCGCCATCAGAAATAGGTAAAGCTTTTTCATAAATTGAAACTGGATTTTGTATGGATAATTCCTTAGGATTAATTATGTCGCAAATTTAGATATAATTATGAAATGTGCAAAGTTTTTGGCGGGAAATATGAAATTATGCCACTATAATATGAAAAATACGCCCATTTTGGTAAATGACATGTGGTTTGCGCGGACATTTGACATTAAGGATATGGCCGTACAACAATATGGCGCGTGACGATTAGTTTATTAACAGCTGCAGATTCAAATATTTGTCTTATTTTTGTATCATAAAAAATTACAGACTAACAATGACCCAATCATTATCAACATCTGTTACGGGATCGAAGCCCCGTTATGAGATACTCGACGGTCTGCGTGGTGTGGCCGCAGTCATAGTAGTAGTGTTCCATCTTTTGGAGACTTATTCACGAGGAGTGCCGTATCAGTTGCTCAATCACGGCTATCTCGCGGTTGATTTCTTTTTTGTCCTATCGGGCTTTGTCGTTGGATATGCTTACGACAGCCGTTGGAGCGGGGGCATGACTTTCAAGAGTTTCTGCGTGCGTCGCATCATCAGGCTTCAACCGTTGCTTGTGTTCGGCACGATTGTCGGTGCGCTGCTGTTCTACATGCAGGGTGATCATCCGGATTTCTCGCCGATCATGGATACACCATGGTGGGTCGTCGTGTTGCTGACAATTGTCGGTGGGACGGTGCTGCCTATTCCTAAATCGTGGGATATCCGCGGATGGGCGGAGTTCAATCCGCTGAACGGGGCGACATGGTCGCTGTTATGGGAATATATTGGGAATATCGTGTATGCAACAGTGTTGCGTCGCTTGAGTCTCCGCAGTTTGATTGTGCTCGCGTCTTTGGCTGCGCTGCTGGTTGTAAACGTGTGTCTCGATATCGACATATTCGGTGTGCTTGATGCCCGGAATTATGCAGCCTATACTATTATCGGAGGATGGAGTCTCACTCCCGACCAACTGTTGATCGGTTTCTCGCGTCTGGCCTATCCATTCTTGATCGGTCTTGTCATCAGCCGTGTCGCCAAATTGCAGATAAACATATCGCGTCATGGTTTCATAGTGTGCTCTGTCTTTTTGGCTGCGATTCTTGTCGTTCCACGAGTAGGAGGAGTTGATCCGGATAATTTCTGGATGAACGGACTTTATGAAATTGTGGCGATACTGCTGTTGTTTCCGGTGATAATAATGATGGGCCGAGGGAGTAAGGTGTCAGGAGAGCGATATGAGGGATTGTGTAAGTTCCTTGGTGATATATCGTATCCTCTCTATGTCACTCATTATCCGATCATTTATGTTCAGATGTCGTGGGCGGCAACACATCCCGATGCTCCGACCTCAACCCATATATTTATGGGATGTTGCTACTTTATCATAGCGATAGCTCTTGCCTACGCATCGATGAAGCTGTATGATCTTCCGGTCAGAGCATGGCTGTCTGACAAGTTTTTAAAAAGAAATAATTAAATCAGTCAACGCCCCCGATCGGTAATATCTGTTTACCGCACGGATATTGATGATATATTCTATAATAGTGTACCTTTTCGGATATATCCTTTTGAAATAAATATCCTAAAAGGTGCACTCTGAGGTTGTCTATTCCGTTGTTGTGAATGATTGAATATCGGTATATTTTGCGACTGCCCCGGCAATATAGGGCGATATGTTGCAACATATATACAAAAAAAGAGAGCTTGTTCAGACTCTCTTGTGATCCGCCTGGGTTCTGTGAATTAGGCGATTGTATCGTGGTTGTCAATAACTTAGTTCTCTGAAGAATCAAGAATGTTCCCTTTTTGCACACCCCGATATTTCAATATTCTTCGTCGATTACTTTGCAAAGATAACAACAATCCGCTGATTGTCGGCAATTAAGACTGATAATTAAGCCTATTTATTTCTACGTTTTTCCGGATTTATTGCTCCCTCACATTTTTCAGTATCTTATCTGTCAGCAAATGGACGGTTGATGATGGATTGGAATAAGGTGCTTTTGCAATCGCTCTATTGGCGGCGTAAGCAATATTCTCAATCAATATCTTTTTCATCGGAGTAGAGAAAGTGCCCTTGGCATATTCCGCATCAAGTTTCCTTAAACGCGCAACACATTCGGCTGAGGACAGTTCTGAAGCCACATCCTTGTAATGAAGCAGAAACCAAAATTCCACACAAGGATTGGAGAGTAGCAGTACTGCATCTTTGATTTTGCGTAATCGTTCAAGCATCCCCGGCACATCAAGGTCGAACATTAGAAAAGTCTTATCATCGTTTGTGGTGAAACGCTCTCTTTTGCATCTGTCTATATATGGCTGGGATATATTGGAGTCGCTTACACGGGCTATAATTTCTATTGGCACACGGAAATTACGCCGTAGCAAGTCAACGTATGCAGCCTCAGTTTTACCTTCGCAAAATACGAAGAACGTCGGGTTCATCTTCTTTCCTCTCGGTTGTTTTGCCTTGCGTGCCATATCAGATATTCTCAAATTCGTTAACGTATGGCACCGCGTCAAAACGTCCCTGAAGATAGGCTTTCTCCAAATCCATCTTCTCTCGGAAGT
>CAJUMR010000008.1:11441-88763 GCA_910587475.1 uncultured Muribaculaceae bacterium | reverse complement strand
CGACAGCAAAGGAAATGTATGGGCTGATTTTACGAATCAGGATTATGGTGACGACCGCGTGTCGTGGAAGGCAGCCTCTGCAACAGAATACGAAACCGTGCAGAAAGTGCCTGAAATGCTCAGAGGCGTCACGATCATCGAAATCGAACCACTACAGAATCTCAACGACTCGACCATAGGCTATCAGCCTGTGATGGAACCGACCATCTACACCTTGTCCGATGGAAAAGCATCCGTGAGATACAACCTTGATTTCAACGGTCTTTGGCCGGATGACGAAACAATGAAATCGAAATTTACGGGTGCTGCATTTGCTCCGATGCAAAGATACTTTCCTGTAATCGCAATGCACTTTCATGAAAGTGACAGATATTTTGTTTTAAAATTCGTACATGACAAGATTTCCTACGCCCATTTCCTTGACAAATACACCGGTAAAGAACAAACCGTAAAAATTGACAACGATGTATATTCAGGCAGTATATATGTAACCGATACTGATTTTTATTTAAAGCGTTCAGACGACCGTCTTGAAATAATGACGATTAAAGGCATCTAAAAGCAGGATAGCCAGGCGCTCACCTCCATCGTCAGTACTTGGCCTATACCCTCTTAATGACAGCCGGCCTGTGGATTGAGAAAAAATCATCCACAAGCCGGCTTTGGTCTGAGACACGGTTTTCGACATGACTCTTTTCTCATTTGGATGCGTTATAATATAGACAAATTTTTGAATGGTCGATATAACCATTATTTCGTAGTTTTTTCGTATCTTTGTATTTGAAAACTAAGACGTAACCCTTGAGTCAAGCGCATATCATATAGGCCATTATTTCCCATGAAATCTCATACTACCAATTGGTCCCAGATGATTCTGAGGTCTTCGTCATCGACAGTGCGACAAAGATGTTGGATCGATTTTTTGGCAAATCTTTAATCTCTAAATAACTTCCAGTATGAAAAATTTATTCCTTTTACTCATTCTTTTTCTATCTTGTGCCATGTTGTCATGTGGAGGGAGCGACGACAATACCTCCGTAAAAGACGTTGTAGCCCTTATTGACGAAGGGACTAAACAAAGTCAGGCAATCGAGTCCGGCAACCTTGACATATCGGACATTTCCGAGGCAGACTTATTCACAACTCCTAACGGCAACATCTTTGCCAACGAGAAAATTCTGGCAGTCATCAAGGCTAACCCAAACTATAAACTCTCAAATGCAGATAAGGAAATGCTAACAACGGCAGTCGAGAGATACTTTGGAGCTAATGCCCCCAGTGGTACATCTACTTTAGCCGGAGCGTACGCAGATGGACTTAATGCCGCAGGGCTAAACATTGGAAAAGAGGCTATTGAGGATGCAAAGACTCTCCATGACCTCTACAAAATCGGCGTTGCTAAAGAGTTGGTATTCTAACCCACATTCACTTTCTTGTTGAGCCTACGGATAACCTTATAGCCCCCTGTCTGTCATCCCATATTTGTCGGCAAGGTGGATAGTGAAGTAACTCACTTTGTGACCCTCCTCTTTCATACGCTGATATTCGGCGTATATACCGAGGTGGGTCACATCTGTTATGTTAATCTTATTGCCCGAGATTAACTGGAGCAGGCTTTCGTTGGCTCGGAGCTGTTGGTATGTAGTCATCGGTTAATCGAATGTATCAAGGTTCTCTATTACATTTACACGGTCTTGAGATTCGCTGATTTCCACAACAGACACAACGGGCCGTATTTCACGAGCAGCAGAGCCGAATGATTCTGTCATCATTTCAGCAGGCGTAACGCGGTCAGAGGCCGCCCGAGAGGGCATGGGAATGCCTTTTGCCTATTCCATTCATAGCCACGAGCAGAGGTTCAAACATTCTGGTGGCTTGGGCGGTCATTACGAACTCCCCATTTGAGAGGTATGCAGGTATGCTGTCACTCGTGCCTGTGCTGGGGCCGTTAACCTTACCACCCTCAGCAAACTTGGCCGACTTGACCGTCGTTATGTCCGTTGTCACGTTGGCGAGGATTGTAGCCACTGTGGTAGCGATAGCAGCAAGGTTCGCAGGGAACGCCGGGAGATCAACCGAAGAGCGCCGACATAAATTTCGCTGTTTTTATTGGGGAGGTGATTGGATAATTGTGTAATTTTGTCCGACTTTAAAAAAGGGACTTATAATGGACAAAAATGCATCTCTGACACGTCTTTTTGCGACATTTTTCAAGATCGGGGCATTCACGTTCGGCGGCGGATGGGCCATGATCAGCATCATCGAGCGCGAAATCGTCGACAAATATCATTGGATCGACCGCAATGAGTTTCTCGACCTACTCGCCGTTGCACAAACGCTGCCCGGACTTCTTGCTGTCAACATTTCGGTTGCCGTAGGCGATAAACTCCGCGGTCTCAAGGGCAGCATCTGCTCTGCGGCCGGCACAATACTGCCAAGTTTTGTAATCATCCTTCTTATAGCGATGTTTCTGACTCCCGACCTGATCACCAACGACCCTGTGATATCGGCGATATTCAAAGGCATCCGACCTGTAGTAGTCGCTCTGATCGTAGCGCCGGTGATCACTTCGGCCCGATCGGCCCGACTCACCCGCTACACTGTGTGGATACCGATAGCCGTGGCGCTACTCATATGGTCGAAACTACCCGTGATCTCCAATCCGATCCTCTACATAATCCTCGGCGGTCTCGGCGGATGGTATGTGCTGCAACGCAGCGTCAAGGCCAACAACAGTCATAAGGAAGGAGGCGCGCGATGATGATCTATCTGAAATTGATATGGAGCTATCTGAAAATCGGATTTTTCGGCTTCGGCGGCGGTTACGCCATGCTTGCTCTCATCGAGAACGAGATCGTCAGCCCGGGATGGATCACCGAAAAAATGTTCACCGACATTGTGGCCATCTCTCAGATGACCCCCGGCCCAATCGGCATCAACTCGGCCACTTATATCGGCTATGTGGCACCGATGCACTCGTCTGAAACTCTCAATTCGCCGCTATGGGGCATACTCGGCTCGATCATCTGCACACTCGTGGTGATCATCCCGTCGTTTCTGCTTGTGCGCTATGCCAGCCACTACATCAGACGTCACCGCGACAGCGTAGCGATCAAAGGCATATTCAACGGCCTGCGACCGGTGGTGATCGGTCTGATCGCTTCGGCAGCGCTGATACTGATGAACGGCGAGAACTTCGGCCACACTTCGCCCGAGGTAATCAAGAGCATAGCGCTCGCCGTCGCCGCGCTGGCCGTGACCCTATTCACCAAAACTCACCCGATACTGATCATAATCTGCGCAGGCGCCGCAGGCTATATACTTTTTTGACAATGACTTATCAAGAAGCTACAGAATATCTTTTCAACAGTGTGCCGATGTTTCAGGCGATCGGAGCCGGAGCCTACAAACCCGGACTCGACACCGTCAGAGGATTGAGCCGGCGCTTCGGCGATCCCCACCGCCGCTTGCGCTGCATCCATGTCGGAGGCACCAACGGCAAAGGATCGACAGCCCACACCATAGCTGCCGTGCTCCAATCGGCCGGATATAAAGTAGGGCTGTTCACGTCGCCCCATCTTGTCGACTTCCGCGAACGCATACGCATCGACGGCAAGATGATCGGCGAGACCGACGTCATAGACTTTGTAGAGCGTTTTCAATCGTTGGACGACAGCGGCTTTCAGCCGTCGTTCTTCGAACTCACCACTGTGATGGCCTTCGAACACTTCGCCCGCAACAACGTCGACGTGGCCGTGATCGAAGTAGGCCTCGGCGGAAGGCTCGACAGCACAAACATCATATCTCCGATGCTGAGCATCATAACCAACATCTCTCTCGACCACACCGCACTGCTCGGACACACTCCGGCAGAGATAGCGGCTGAAAAAGCCGGCATCATCAAGCCCGGAGTGCCTGTGGTCATCGGCGAGTCGGAGGGCGACGTAAGGGAAGTGTTCGACCTCGCGGCGACCGACCGCGGCTCAGAGATCATCCACGCCGACGACCACCCGATGTTCGACTCATGCGACAGACTGCCGGAAAGCATCGTCTACCGCAACACACCCTGGGGCGACATCGAGGGGGAACTGTGTGGAGACTGTCAGGTGAAAAACGCAACCACCATAATGCATTCGCTCGCCAAACTCCAGGAACTCGGGTTGGTGATCACGCCCGGCGATGTCGCCGCCGGATTCAGCAACGTCGGCCGTCTCACCGGACTCGCCGGACGGTGGATGAAAGTCGCCGACAACCCTGCGGTGATATGCGACACGGGGCACAATGTCGGCGGTTGGACCTATCTGGCCGAACGTCTCAAATCTTACGGCAAGCGTCTCCACATGGTCATCGGTTTTGTCAACGACAAGGACGTGTCGGGCATCCTGGCCATGATGCCGCGCGAAGCAAACTACCATTTCGTCAAGCCGTCGGTACAGCGCGGACTCGACTCGGGCGAGCTGGCCGTCAAGGCTGAAGCTGCCGGACTGAAAGGCTCAGTGTCTCCGACCGTTGCCGACGGATACAAAATCGCCCTCTCTCAAGCGAAAGAGGGCGACACGATATTTGTCGGCGGCAGCACCTTCGTGGTTGCCGACCTGATGGCTATTATCGGATGGCGATGACTTCGACTTCGACGAGCACATTCTTGGGTAAGGTCTTCACAGCCACAGCCGAACGCGCAGGATAAGGTTCGGTGAATGTAGCGCCATAGACCTCATTCATGGCTGCAAAATCGTTCATATCGGCAAGAAACACAGTGGTTTTCACCACATTGTCAACTGTCAGACCGGCAGCTGCAAGGATCGCTTTGACATTGGCCAGCGACTGCTCGGTCTGAGCCTTGATGCCTTCGGGTATTTCGCCGGTGACAGGGTTCAAAGGTATCTGACCCGATGCGTAGACAAATGAACCGGTGTCGATTGCCTGACTGTAAGGACCGATTGCTCCGGGAGCTGCGGTTGTAGCGATTACTTTCTTCATAATGATTGATTTTTTAATGTTGATTATCGGTTGTTGTATTATCGTTTAGCTTATAATTTCCTCCGGAACCGACGAGCGACTCCACCTGCAGGTCGACAAGCCTCACATCGCCGGCTATGCGGTTGAGCCCCGCTGTCATCTGATCGTAGATCTTCACAACGCCCGGAAACATCGAGTCGAACGACGGTATGAAACCATGCCGGCCCGAAGCTTCAAGGCGATCACGCACCGACGACACGGTGATCTTGTCGACCTCGATAGCGGGCTGAAAGCCATAGATCTCCTTCTTGGAATCGATCACCACCCGCGACACTAACCCTGCGGCGTAAAGCGCCTCGACGGCATCGTTGACCAGACGCGACGGCAGATGATAGCCCACAATGATGTCGCGCACGGTCAGCGGAGGCTGAGAATCGGCAAAACGCCTGACTATGATCACAGCCACGGCCATGATCACTTTCTCGCGGTAGCGCAGCGATATGCGGTCGACATCATCCTTGAAGTCGAACTCAAATATGTTCTGCGACGCATAGCACAGCACTGCTCCCGACAGCGTGATCACCCACACGAGCTGAAGCCATATCAACATCAAGGGAATGAACGACACACTGCCGTAGATCGCATTATATTTGGCGACATACATCTGTCCGGTGACAAAGATCCACTGAAGCACCAGGAAACCCGTTCCGGCCATGACTCCGGCGATGAAAGCGTTGGCAAATTTCACCTTGACATTAGGGATCAGCATGTAGACAGCCGTGAAAAACAGCCATGTGAACACCCACGATCCGGCCTCGAGACTGAGGCTTACCAAAGGCGTCAGAAATTTGAAATGAAACACTGCGTTGAGCGTCGACGACATAAGCATGCTAAGACCGCCGGCACAGATCATCAGCACCGGCAGGATAAGCAGCATCGCCGTATAGTCGGTGACCTTGCGCCACATGCTGCGGCCCTCCTTCACTCCCCACACGGCATTGAAACTATCCTCAACGCTGCTCACCAGCGAGATCAACGTCCAGAGCAGAAACAATATGCCGATGCCGACAAACACTCCCTCGCTCGCCTGATTGAGATAGGAATCCACAAATGCAAGCATGCGGCTGATGGCCTCGCGCTGAGCATGGAAGATAGTATATATCTCATTTTCAATAAGAGTCTGCAATCCGAAGCCTCGTCCAAGCGCAAAAAGCATAGCCAGAGCAGGAACGATCGCCAGCACCGTCCGGTAGGTCATGGCACACGCCTGCGACTGAATGTCGGAGCTCATAAACGACCTCACCGACAGATTGATCGTCTTGATCACCTTTATCTTAAGGGTGTTGCGCCGTTCGTTCCATACACCGGCCGAACCATACTGCCACATCGTGGCCGCACGTTTACGCAGACGTTCTATTTTTTCTCCTATACTCATTGTTCAGTCAGTGATGTCGGGCGGTCAGCCCTTTGCATCGGCAAAGTTAGCATTATTTCCGGCTTGATCGCCGTTTGGATCCTCTTTTTTATCATCGCCATCCTGCTTGCCGCTGCCCGAGCCCGACACAGCGTTGGCCACATAGACCGTAAACACCGGAAACAGCACCAGTCCTCCTCCCGACAGAACGACCGACAGGATCTTGCCGACAGTGGTCACTTCGGTGATGTAACAGCCGGCCGTGGTCAGGGTCATGATAGTCCACCAGAGCGCCGACCAATAACTGTCGACGCCGCTGTTGACCGGATGTTCCTCGACATAAAACATCAGGCTTGAGAAATAGACCACAACGATAAAAAGCGTGATATAGGCCCTGAACAGATCGGTGACCCGGTCACGTCCTACCGATCCGCCGACTTCGAAGATGACATAGGTCGCCCGCAGCAACGGCAACGCCCGCAGGACGAACAGCGCCTCACCCGACACATCGATGCCGAAATAGTTGACGATGTTGACAAACGGAATACACATAACAAAGAAAACCGCCTCCATCAACAGACGACCGGGGGTGTGCGGCCCCATGATGCCCTCGACCACAATATCGGTCATGAACACCACGCAGATCCAGAATTGCAACCTAAGGAAACGCGGATCGACGAGAAAAGAAACATTCTCGATGATGTCAAACGTTATGATCATGATCAGCACCACAGCAGCCGCCAGCACTATCATGCGCAGCGACGCGGTGACAAAACGTCTGAACCACGACAGATTATCATTTTTAATCTTCTTTAAATCCATAAAACTCTCATTTTTTCAACAGTCGAAAAAATCACACATGCGCCATTGAACGCATATCAATTATAACATCGCCGCCACGGCATTGGTTTATCGTCCCGCGGCTGACTATCGCAATGGCCGAAAAACTTTGCAACGCCGCCCGAAAACTATTGGAAACATCTCCGACGCTATTTCATGAAGCCATTCAAAATTTTTGACAGCATACTTGGTCAGGCATGATAATTATTAGTATTTTTGCAATATAATAATGTTTTAGGATGTCAGAACAAAAAAAATATAAACTCGGAGTGGCTCTGAGCGGTGGAGGAGCCAGAGGCTTCGCCCACGTCGGCGCATTGATGGCCATCGAAGAGGCCGGACTGAAACCCGACATCATCGCCGGCGTCAGCGCCGGCTCTGTTGTAGCCGTGCTTTACGCGTCGGGCATGCCCCCCGAACAGATGACCAAGATTTTTGAAAACAGAGGCTTCAGCGATTTCGCAAGCATGAGCATGGGCAACGGAGGAATAATGGCGATCGACAAATTCAAAAAATTCATAATGCAGTCGATCGGCAAATACGGGCAATTCAAGAACCTTGAAGATCTTAATATCCCGACATATATCGGCGCCACCGACATCGACAATGGCTGTGCTGTCGAATTCCACACAGGAGCTATCGGCGACCGCATGGCAGCGTCGTGCTCGATCCCTATTGTATTCAAGCCGGTGAAAATCGACGGTGTCAACTATGTCGACGGCGGTGTGCTGCGCAACCATCCGGCCTGGATCATCCGCGACAAATGCGAGCGTCTGATAGGCATTAATGTCAGCCCCATGCGCTTGCCGGGCAAAAAGCTGTCGATCCTCGATGTCGCCATGCGCACCTACAATCTGATGGCAAAATCCAATCAGGCCGGCGACATGGCCATGTGTGACCTGTCGGTCCAGACTCCCGAGTTGTCGTCTCACAAAGTTTTTGATCTTAAAAATCTCAAGGCCGTCGTCACGAGCGGCTACATCCACACACGCCGCGCCCTCAAAGACGCCGGAATGTGGAATCCCAGTAATAAAAAATAAATCCTTCCTATAATATGACCGTAAAACCCGTCATCTACCAACTGCTTCCCCGACTGTACACCAACTATTGTCCCGCACCGGCCCACAACGGCACACTCGAACGTAACGGTTCGGGCAAACTCAACGCCATCACCGACCGCGTTCTGCGCGACATCAAATCGCTCGGCACCACCCACGTATGGTACACAGGTGTGATCGAACACGCCCACGACGCCGACTACACCGCCTACGGCATCCCCCGCCATAACCGCCACGTGATCAAAGGTCACGCCGGCAGCCCCTATGCAATCACCGACTACTATGACATCGATCCCGATCTGGCCGAAGACGTCGACAACCGCATCGGTGAGTTCGAAGCTCTGGTAAAGCGCACCCACAAGGCCGGCATGAAAGTGCTGATCGACTTCGTGCCCAACCATGTCGCACGCGAGTATTCGTCCGACGCCAAGCCTGCCGGCATCGAGGATCTCGGCCACGGTGACAACAAAGACATGTTTTTCTCGCCGACAAACAACTTCTACTATATCCCCCGCCAGCAATTCGCACCGCATGTCGACATGGGCAGCGGCGACGACGCCTACGTCGAATTTCCGGCAAAAGCGTCGGGCAACGACTGCTTCAATGCTTTTCCGGGTGTCAACGACTGGTACGACACCATAAAGCTCAACTATGGTGTCGATCCCTGGAACGGCAGCAAGCACTTTGACCCGATACCGCCGACATGGCTCAAGATGCTGCATATCCTGCGCTATTGGGCGGCGAAAGGCATCGACGGTTTCAGATGCGACATGGTCCACATGGTGCCTGTCGAATTCTGGAAGTGGGCGATCGACAATGTCAAACACTCTTTCCCCGGCATAATATTCATTGCCGAAATCTACGACCTGCAACTCTACCGTCCTTATATCGACGCCGGCTTCGACTATCTCTACGACAAGGTCAACCTCTATGACACCTTGCGAGCTATCGAATGTAACGACGTGTCGGCCGCCCGCATCACATCATGCTGGCAGACGGTCGAAGGCATCGGCGACAAAATGCTAAACTTTCTTGAAAACCACGACGAACAGCGCTTCGCATCGCCACAATATGCGGGCGACGCCCGGCGCGTGATGCCGTCGTTAGTGGTCAGCTCGATGATCAACACCGGGCCGATGATGATCTATGCCGGACAGGAACTCGGCGAGCCGGCTCTCGACTCAGAGGGCTACAGCGGCTATGACGGCCGCACTACGATATTCGACTACTGGAGCATGCCGACAGTGAGAACCTACCTCAACGGAGGGAAATGCAACGGAGTCATGCCTGACGACACCGTCAGACTGCGCGACAGCTATGCCCGCATACTGAAACTCTGCAACGAGCAACCGGCCATCAGCCGCGGACGTTTCTTCGATCTGATGTATGCCAACTACGAGAACCATCATTTCGACCCTCACCGCAACTATGCCTTCCTGCGCGCGACCGACGATGATCTGATAGTGATCGCCGTCAACTTCGACATCAATGACAAAGAAGTTGAAATCAACATTCCCCGCCATGCGTTCGACGTACTCGGTTTCCCCGAAGGAGTAGCGACGATGAAAGACCTCATCAACGGCGGCCGTGCGACAAAGAAGGATCTGAAGTCCGACGTCCCGTTCAAAGTGAAGTTGCCTGCCAAGGGTGCCGCGATATTCAAGACGTCGAAATCCGACATCAAGCAGACAGACGGTGGAAAGGCCTGACATATCCCCGGACTTGCAGCACTATGTCGAGACATGCATATTGCCCCGCTACGAAACATTTGACAAAGCTCATGGCCGGGACCACGCCTTGAGTGTCATAGACCAAAGTTTGAAAATAGCCGGATCAATGCGCCCGGTCAATCTCGACATGGTCTATACGGCCGCAGCGTTCCACGATGTAGGGCTCGTCAACGGTCGCAAGTACCATCACATCGACTCACGCAAGATACTCGAAAGTGACCCATTCGTCGCAAGCCACTTTTCACAGCGCCAGATAGCGATGATGGGGAGAGCCGTCGAAGACCACCGCGCATCCAACAGCCACAAACCGCGTAACCGCTATGGTCTGATCGTCGCCGAAGCCGACCGCATGATCGATCCTGAGACGATCGTGCGCCGCACGATCCAGTACGGCCTTGCCAACTATCCGGAGCTCGACCGCGAAAATCAGTACCGCCGCGCGCTGAGCCATATAACAGAAAAATATGGCGACGGCGGCTATCTGAAAATCTGGATACCGTGGAGCGACAATGCCCGGCGGTTGAAAGAACTGCAGTCGCTGCTGCTTGATCACGAACGGTTCAGATGCATGTTCGACATGATTTATGCCCGTGAAACCCGACATTAATTCCCGATTTACAATATTTTTTCAACGCGCGGCGAAAAAATCTGTGACACTCCTCTCATAAACGATAAAAAAAGGCTAACTTTGCACGCGGAAAAAGAATTCTTCATCATTTCAACAATCATGGATAACTCCCTACCCCCTTTTAAAGTCTTCTCCGGCACAAACTCACAGTACATGGCCGAAGAGATTTGCAAGTCCCTTGGCGTCGAACTCGGAAAAATGAACATCCAGCATTTCGCCGACGGTGAATTCGAAGTATCGTTTGAAGAGTCGATCCGCGGCTGCGAAGTCTATCTCGTTCAGTCAACGTTCCCCAACACCGACAACCTCATGGAGCTGCTCCTGATGATCGATGCCGCAAAACGCGCATCAGCAAAGTCGATCATCGCTGTCATGCCCTATTTCGGCTGGGCACGCCAGGACCGCAAGGACAAACCGCGTGTGTCAATTGCTGCAAAACTTGTCGCCGACCTCCTGATGACCGCCGGAGTAAACCGCGTGATCACCATGGACCTGCACGCTGACCAGATCCAAGGCTTCTTCAATGTTCCGGTTGACCACCTCTATGCATCGTCGGTGTTCATCCCCTACATCCAGTCGCTCAACCTCGACAACATGGTCATCGCTACTCCCGACGTAGGCGGTGCGAAACGCGCCAACAGCTACGCCAAATACCTCGACCTTCCGCTCGTGCTCTGCCACAAACAGCGTGCTAAAGCCAACGTTGTTGCCAAGATGACAGTTATCGGCGACGTCAAGGACAAGAATGTTATTCTGATCGACGACATGTGTGACACCGCCGGCACAATCGTTAAGGCAGCTTCACTGATGATGGAAAACGGAGCAAAATCAGTTCGCGCTCTCTGCTCTCACGCCATCATGAGCGACCCGGCAACAGACCGCGTCAACGAAAGCCCGCTTACAGAAATGATATTCACCAACTCGATCCCCTATCGCAAACACTGCGACAAATGCACCATCATCTCTGTTGCAAAACTGTTTGCCGACACAATCCGCCGTGTCCACGACAACGAATCGATATCGTCTCAATATCTGATCAAATAAGATTAATCTGACATATTCATCATATCAGACAACAAAAAAGCTTGAACCGGTCGGTTCAAGCTTTTTTTGTTGTATATCATGCTGCGCCGCCGCTGAGCCTACCGCTTTTCGAAACGGTAGACCTTCGACATCTGGCCGAGCAATGGCCGCGGAGTGGAGTAACGCTCCTCAAAGACGTAGCCTTCGTTCTCGAACTCAGGCAAATACTTGGCTGCATCATCGTTGCCGATGAGCAGGAAACCGCTTTCGGGACGCTGCTTGTAGAAACTTGCCATGCGGTCGCCGATATAAAAATTAATTTCAAAATAGTGCACAGGGTCTCCGGCTGCAAACTCTCCATGCTCAATAAACTCATAGATACGGCCTTCCGACTCCGGAGCAACACGATTAATCTCGCCAGCGATATCCTTGACCGACTTAACATTGAGCACTGCAGGCTGATAAGCTCCTGCCATCGAGATATAGATCGCCATGATAATTCCGGAGATGAACACAAGCCCATGATCGGCGTCGGCCTTACGTCGGAAGCGCATCCACCATGCGAGCGAAGCCGCGGGCGCTACGGCTACCCACAACCAATTCCAGCCCGACAGTCCTGCAATGGCATGCATCATCGCTATGTTCTGAGCCGCATGACGACCATTGCCGAACATCGAGTCAGGCACAATGCCGGCCTTTACAGCCAGGAAACATAACAACAGCGCCACACCGACGGCGGCCATGACATCGCCAAACGCTTTTACGACCTTTACGCTCCGCCGCGACACCCACATCAACAGCTGGGCGACAAAAAACGCGACAAACGGATACATCGGCATGAGATAGACACTGCGTTTGCTCTGGGGGATACAGTAGAATACAAATATAACCACCGACGCTACCGCCGAGAGAAGATTGACCGCAGGCATTGTCTTGAACTTTCCGAACAGAGCAGACCAGGAATCAGCCTCTGCGGGACGTTTGAACCGGCGGTAAGGCAACACAAACAGGACCATTACCACGGCAAGCGTCCAAGGCACAAATCCGGCCACAAGCGTCATCACATTATATGGCCACGGGTTGACACACGAGTCATAGCTCATGGTGCTCGTCATGCGTCCGAAGTTCTCTTCCATTACAAGATCGAGGAACTCCTGTCCTCCCTGATTGTAGGCCGCCAGATACCATGCGAGAGGCAGGACAAGCGACATCAGTCCCCAGGCTGCCAACAGGAAAAAAGCCTTGAAGAAATTAACTCCGCGCAACAACATGAAAACTCCTGCAACAAGACACGGGATTATCATGCCTACCGGACCTTTGGTCAGCGTTCCGATACTCATCATGAGCACAGCGAGCCAGGGCACGCCCTTCATGCCTCGCTCCCACCATGTGAAAAGAGCGTATATCGCCCCGACTGTCGCAGCTGTCAAGACCATGTCGACGCGACAGTTAGCTCCCGCCCGATGAAGTTCAAACGTTGTGAATGCGACAAGAGCGGTGCCCATTGCCAGCGCCAAAGACTTGCGACGCGCATAAAAAACAAACGTCCACACAGTCATGGCCAACAGAGCCACAGCCGACGGCAGCCGCGAAGTGAATTCATTGACCACTCCACCGTTGAGCACCGAAGCCGCAGCTATGCACCAATGGAAGAACGGAGGTTTGTAGGGCATCTCACCGCCATTGTTTGTCGGCAGTATCCAGTTGCCACTGTCCAATATCGAATAGGCCACAACAGCCTCACGCGGCTCGCCTTTGGTGTTGAACTCTGCGATGCCAAGAAACGGAAGCATCACAATCGCACAGACCGCGAGAAGCATCCATGCCGAGCGGTCGATCTTTATACCAGCTATCATTGTGTCAGATGAGTTGTTCATTTATTATTTATCTTACAAAGGTAACGAACTTGTCAAAAAGTCAGGCCAAAACGAATCAAAAAAATAGCCGGTCATAATATTTAAGTCATCACAACGTTAAATAATAGCACAAAAAAATCAATATGAGACAACTACTCCACTACATTATAATAATAGCAACAGCATTGACCGCACTGACAGCATGTATCGACGACAGTTTCACCACATCGCCGTCAGACCAGCCGGTGTTTTCGACCGATACGCTCAAGATGGGAGTAGTATTCACCGAACAGATGACCACTACACACCGCTTCACCGTGGCCAACCCGGCGTCGAAGTCATTGTCGATCGACCGCATCGGCCTCTCTGGCGAAGGTGCCGGATTTTTCAGACTCAACGTCGACGGCTTCAGCGGGCGTGAATTCTCCAACGTCGAAATCCGTGGCAAAGACTCTATATTTATCTTTGTTGAAGCCACATTGCCGCCTTCGCTGGAAGACATTCCCATCGAAATAAACGCTTATGTCGACTTCTCGACCAACGGTGTGTCGCAAAGCGTTGTTCTTTCGGCTTTCGGCCAGGACGTCAACCGCCTCTACGGACAGACAATCACCTCCGACATCGTCTTCGACTCTCCGAAACCTTACCAGATATTCGACTCGCTCGTCGTGGCCGAAGGAGCTACCCTGACACTGAACGAAGGTGCGAGACTGTGCTTCCACGACGGAGCCTATCTGGCCGTCGACGGCTCTCTTGTAGCAAACGGCACGACCGACGCTCCCGTAATCCTTTCAGGCGACCGCACAGGCAACGTTGTGTCAGACATATCATTCGACCTCATGTCGCGCCAATGGCAGGGTGTGATATTCAGCTCAGGCTCTACCGGCGACCTCGCTAACACTATAATAAAAAACACGACCTACGGCGTTACGGTCGACGGATCGGAGGCTGAAGCGGGAGCGACAACGCTGACAATGCTCAACTGCCGTCTGCGCAATTCAGGCTCGACGGTGCTTGCAGCTATCCACGCGTCAGTCGATGCAGCAGGATGTGAGTTTGCCGAAGGCGGAGGCGGCCTCGTACTGCTGCATGGCGGCTCTCACTCGTTCAACCACTGCACATTTGCCAACTACTATCTTTTCGCCGCAATCTCAGGCCCGGCAATAGCCTTCAGCCATATCAACGGCGACACTGACGATCTGTCGGACTTCCCGTATGCCCGCGCCGTTATCGATAACTCGATCATCTACGGCCTCGGAGCCGATCTCTCGCACGGCGACCTCAACGGCACAGACGTGATGCTCCGCAACTGCCTGCTCAAGAGCAACGGCAGCGACGACGACAATTTCCTGGCTTGTCTCTGGGGTGAAGATCCGCTCTACTACACAGTCCGCAACGATTACATCTTCGACTATCGTCTTAAGCCCGGGTCTCCGGCAATCGGAGCGGCCGATCCGTCACTGACTTCGCCGCGCGCCATGACCGACGGCTACGGACTCGCCCGCGGCCAGCAACCTGACCTCGGTGCCTACGTTCACTCATCCGACGACTGAGCGGCGGACGCCGGACGATCGATGACATACTGCTGATAGTAAGCCAGCAGAAGCGTGGTCAACGGTAATGCTATGATCATGCCTATCAAGCCGAGCAACGTTCCCCACACTGAGAGCGAAAACAATATGATGGCCGGATTGAGCCCCATGGCCTTACCCATGATTTTCGGAGTGAGAATATAGTCGCAGACACTTTGGCTGATAACATAGACCAGCAGACACTGGCCGAACACGGGCCAGAAATCGGCCTGTCCGCCCATCGAATAGATCAGACAGACCACGGCAACCGGTATCAGGGTGATATACTGGAAATAAGGTATCATGTACAGCACTCCGACCAATATGCCGAGGACGATCGACAGCGGTATGCCGACAATCGAAAAACCGATGCAGTAGAACACCGCAGCAAACAGCGCGATCAGCGCCTGACCGCGGAAATAGTGGTTCATGTTGGTCTTTATGTCATCTTCGATGCGATATGCGATCTTGCGGTACTTGGGCGGCACAAGCTGGCGGAAGCTCTTCATCAGCTGTTCATAGTCGAGCAAAATGAAAATCACATAGACAAACGTCAGAAGCCACTGCACCGTGCGCTTCAAAAAATCGATCGAGGCCGAGAGCAGAGTCGATCCCTTGTCGAGAAAAGTCTCTATGTTGTCGCTGTCGAGCAGCGATCTGATATTTTCCGACGAAAGGAAGCGATTGATGTATTCATGCACCTGTTCGGGCACATAGGGCACGGCAGCATGAGCCGGTGTATAGTCCTTGACCAATGCTTTCATCTGATTGATCTCGCCGATGATCGACGGCACACAGAAATAGCACACCACGCCGATGACAAGCGTCACCTCGACCAAGGTGAGCAGTGTTGCTACAGCACGCCCTTTCAGATGGTTGATATTTCTGTTAAATTCCACAAGCGGATCGAGCAGATAGGCGATCAGGCAAGCCAGACAGAAAGGCAACAGCACATATTCAAGGGTGTCGATCAGCCAAACCGCTCCGATTACAGCTGCAACACCGAGAACCATGCGCACTACCCTGTCGAATGTGTACGGACGTGATGTCATAATGGATGAATGTTGATTATACAATTATAATGCACAAGCCGGATAAAATGTTTTCATCGGCTATGCCTTGCCGGCCTTAAGGCGGTTGACGTAATCGCTGATATCCTTGAGCCGCGCGGGTATGGCGATCGACTGCGGGCAAGAATGCACACACTCCCCGCAGGCAATGCAACGGTCGGCCTGACGAAGCTTGGGCACAGTCCGGTCGTAGCCCACAAGAAATGCTCGCCGCGCGCTGTTGTAGTGCGGATCACGCGTGTCACGGCTGACATTATCGTCCTTCAGACATTTGTTATAGTGTGCAAAGATGGCCGGGATGTTGATACCGTAGGGACACGGCATGCAATAGCGGCAGTCGGTACATGGTATCTCATTATTGGCCAGTATTTCAAGAGCCAGTATTTCGAGAAAATCCTTTTCTTCATCCGTCACCGGATCGAGGGGCGAATATGTTGCGACATTTTCTTTCAGATGGTCGAGATATGTCATGCCACTGAGCACCGTGAGTATGCCTTCGGGAGTGCCTGCATAGCGGAAAGCCCATGATGCGACGCTGTCGTCGGGGCGGCGCTGCTTCATCTTGGCTGCCACCGGAGCGGTCGCCGAAGCAAGCCGGCCGCCGAGCAGCGGCTCCATTATCACAGCCGGTATGCCACGACGGTGCAGCTCACCGTAGAGATACTCAGCGTCGGTGTTGCGGGGATTGACTTTTTTGGCATTGTGCCAGTCAATGTAGTTGAGCTGTATCTGTGCAAAATCCCAATGCACCTCCCCGCGGTCCATCATCTCGAGAAGATGGTTGAACACCGCCACATCACCATGGTACGAAAACCCGAGATTGCGGATGCGCCCTGCTGCTTTCTGCTCCTTAAGATAGTCGAGCATACCGTTGTCGACATAGCGGCCTCTGTACGAGTCCATGCCTCCCATGCCGATGGCGTGAAGCAGAAGATAATCGACATAATCGGTCTGCAACTCCTTCAACGAGGTCTCAAACATGGCTATCGATTTCTCGCGAGGCCATGTCGACGGGTCGAAATTCGACAATTTGGTCGCTATATAATAACTGTCGCGCGGATGCCGGCTCAGAGCGATGCCCATCGCATGCTCCGACCGTCCTTTGCAATAGGCCGGCGATGTGTCGAAATAATTCACTCCGTGGGCCAGCGCATAGTCGACATGGCCATTGACCTTCTCCTGGTCGATGCCTCCGTCGCGGTCGGGTTTCGACGGGTCGTCGATCAACGGCAGGCGCATACATCCGTAACCTATCAGCGACACCCTGTCGCCCGAATTGGGGTTCAGACGCTTGGTCATTTCGCCTGATTTCTTCTCGCCGGCCGTCTGATCCTGGCCGATCTTTCCGCCACACGACACAAATGCTCCGGCAATCGCTCCGATGCCAAGGTGACGCAGAAACCTGCGCCGACTGTTTCCTTCGTATTTTTTTTCGTCCATAGCCACCTTTATCAGATTAAACGATGTTCACTGAGACCCTCGACATAGATCGCCGCACGCTCAGACGGCAGATGTCCGGCTGTGCCGACCGGACAATGATATTCACATGATCCGCACCCGATGCACGCACCCTCGTTGACCACAGGGCGCATGTTACCGTCGATCTTCACCATTTCGATGGCCCCGGCGGGACAACTGCGCGAACACAGCCCGCAATGCTTCCCGTCGGCCACCGATATGCAACGGTCAGCATCGACCACAGCCGTTCCTATCTTGACAGAACTTTTCTCCTCCACGCTGACCGGCTCTATCGCCCCGGTCGGACAAACGTCTGAACAGCGTGTACACTCCGGACGGCAATATCCCTTGTTGTACCACATGACCGGTTGCATGAATGTAGTGAGATCGGTCGACGGCTGCAGCACTTCGTCAGGGCATGAACTTATGCACAATTGGCAAGCCGTGCAGTGGGATCTCAGATTTGCGGCGCTCTTGGCTCCCGCGGGAACTATATCGGTAAGACGCACGGCGCGTTTTTTCATTTTCACCGGTGCAAGCGCTCCGTCGCCTTCCTTATGAGCCGCAGCAGCCAACGATCCGGCAAGAGCGGCACCGGTGACGATGAAGCGTCGCCGCGCACCGTCGACAGCCCGACCGTCATTCTTAGTTTTTTTCAGAACGGGACTGAAGCTGATGGCATGCTGAGAACAATTGCCTATGCAATCCATACACACCACACACCTCGAATAATCGATACGGTGATTTTTTCCGTCGATACACGATGCCTTGCAATTGCGTTCACACTTCCGGCAACCGTTGCACAACGATGTGTCAATGACAGGCCGTAGCAGAGCATTACGGCTCAGTAAACCTAAAATTGTGCCGACCGGACAGATCATATTGCAGTAGCTGCGTCCGCCGATCCACGCGAAAACAACCACCACAACAAACGTCAGGGCTGCAACGATCAACAGCGGGACACGTGTGACATAAGCCACTCGCGTGAAATAATAGTTGCCCTGCGACTCACTCCAGTCGGCCAACAGATTGCAAGCTCCGTCGTAGACCGGAGCAAACAGCTCTGACGCAATGCGCCCGAAGGCACTGTAGGGGTCGAGCAGCCCGGCCATAGCCATGGCTGTCACATGAGTCAGTCCGAGGGCGACAAGCACGGCAAACAGCGCCAGAAAACCATATCGCAAAATCTTGCGTTCGGGCTTGAACCCAAATCGGTTTCTTGATTTTTTACCGCCGAAACGGCTACGCAACCGGTTGATCACATCCTGAAACACGCCCAACGGACATATCACCGAGCAATACACGCGGCCAAGCACAAGAGTCAGCAATATCAAAGCGGCTATCACCACAGCATTGAGCGACAGCAACGCCGTCATAAATTGTAATCGCGGCAGCCACGCCAAATGCCGGGCGGCAAAACCGCTGACGTCGACAAAAAGCAATGTTGCAGCGACGAGACACAGCAGCGCAAGCGTTATCCTAATTATTTTCAGCATAGCAAATTATCTTTTTTCATACGCAAAGATAATACGTTTAGGCCTTCTTAAAAAATAAATCGGACGTAAATTACCCGACATTCATTCAGTCAGCCTTGGCAAGCTCGCCGCCGCGACCGCTCACACCGATGCCGAACAACGCAAAATCGTAGAGCGTAGGATCTTCGGCATTGAACTTACGCAGTCGTCCTGTCAGCTCCTCCACGGCTGCGCGATCGTTGGCTTTACGGGTCAAAAGGCCGAGCTGACGGGAAATATTGCCGACATGCACATCAAGAGGCACATACAGCTGACTCGGCTTTATCGCTTTCCACACCCCGAGATCGACGATGCCGTCATCTCTCACAAGCCAACGCAACGCCATGTTGAAACGCTTGAGCGCCGATTTGTCGAGTCCCAGCGGCATACAGCGGCAATCGCTCACGCCTCCGTTTGCTGCTGCAAGCTCACGGTTGATCGCTTCGGCAAGATGCCATGACAGGTGCTCATCCTTGCCGGCAAGCGATTTCCCTGCAAAATCTTCGAGTGAGCCGTGACGGCTGTAGATCGAATGCAGCCCCCGCAGATAGTGACGCATGTTTTTTGCAAAAAATGTGCGGTGGATGTTGCAGTCGGGCAAATCTTCATAGCCCTCGTCCATCACATACTTATAAGGCTGCCCGTCCATCAGCGCCAAAATTCGGTCGGCGTTACGGCATATCATCGAGCGCTTACCCCATGCGATCGTAGAGATCAGCAACGCAGTGATCTCGATGTCGCGCTTGTCGGAGAACCGCCGAGGAAACTGCACAGGATCTTCAACCACAAAATCGAGGCTGTTGATTCTATGCGCCTCTGCATCGAGCAATTCCTTAAGATCGTTATCAGTCATGACATTACAAGATATTATTAAAAAAACGACAGATGCAGGCGGTCTCACCAATGTCATCGCGTTCAACCGTGGCCGACGCCATCCGTCTACATTAATTATATTAAGCGGGAATGCATAAGAGACAATACCATCATCTTCCCGCAATCTCAAAAACGAAAAAAGCGTCTTCACTTCAATAAGCAAAGACGCTGTGTGGATTTAGGGTGCCTTAGGGGTCTCGAACCCTTGACCTTCGGAACCACAATCCGACGCTCTAACCAACTGAGCTAAAGGCACCATTTTCTAAAAGCACTGCAAAGGTACGGCGATTTTCCCAAACATGCAACTTTTCTCAAACATTTTTTGCAACAAATTTAAAGTAGGGTTGCAATTCAACAACTTACCGACAACCATCGTCGGACAATCGCCCGACAACAATATAACCATTGACGACTTTTTTGCCAAAACTGCACCACTGCCGACAAACATTATCTCCTTTTTTTGTTGTAACTTTGTCGTCATAAGTGATAAATCAAACTACATATTCATGTTGATCACCAACTCACTCGCAACTTTTGGCCGTTACTGCCTATTTATAAAACGTGTGTTCGCCCTGCCCGACCGTTGGGGCGTGTTCGGCAGACGCACCATATCCGAAGTCTCCAAACTCGGCATCGACTCCATCCCATTGGTTATTGTCATCTCGCTGTTTATCGGCGCGGTGATAGCCATACAGATGCAACTCAACATATCATCGCCGCTCATTCCGGCTTACTCAGTCGGACTTGCCACCCGCGACATAGTGCTGCTCGAATTTTCCAATTCGATCCTGTGTCTGATCCTCGCGGGCAAAGTCGGATCGAACATAGCCTCAGAAATCGGCACGATGCGCGTCACCGAGCAGATCGACGCCCTTGAGATCATGGGTGTCAATTCCTGCAATTTCCTCGTTCTGCCCAAAATCATAGCATTTGTCCTGTTCATGCCGGCCCTGGTGATAATCTGTATCGGCACATCGCTGATCGGCGGCTACCTTGTAGCATTGCTGACCGACATCATCACAGTCTCGCGCTATGTCTATGGTCTTCAGGCTCTTTTTATCGAATGGTACGTCTGGTATGGACTTATAAAATCGCTCTTCTTTGCATTTATAATCGCATCGGTCGCATCATTTTTCGGCTACTACGTCAAGGGCGGAGCTCTCGATGTCGGCAAAGCGAGCACCAACGGAGTCGTATCGAGCAGCATCCTCATCCTGCTCTTTGATGTGTTACTTACAAAACTTCTGCTGCAATGATCGAAGTAAAGAACATCGTAAAATCGTTTGACGGACGCACTGTCCTTCACGATGTCAGTGCAACGTTCTACACCGGCAAGACCAACCTGATCATCGGTCAGAGCGGATCGGGCAAAACAGTGCTGATGAAATCGCTTGTCGGCCTCCTGCAACCCGACGGCGGCAGCATCCTGTTTGACGGCCGCAACCTCGTCACGATGCCCGCACACGAAGTCAAGGATCTCCGAAAAGAAATCGGCATGCTATTTCAAGGATCGGCGCTGTTTGACTCCGAAACGGTACTCGGCAACGTAATGTTTCCACTGGTGATGTTCACCGACATGTCGCGCGAGGAGATGCTCGAACGCGCACATTTCTGCATCAACCGCGTCAATCTTACCGGAGCTGAAAACAAATATCCATCCGAGATATCAGGAGGCATGCAGAAGCGCGTGGCCATTGCACGTGCAATCGCATTGAACCCCAAATACCTTTTCTGCGACGAACCTAACTCGGGTCTCGACCCCAAGACATCGATACTGATCGACGAACTGCTGAGCGACATCACCCATGAATACGAAATCACAACGGTGATCAACACCCACGATATGAACTCGGTGCTTGGAATCGGTGAAAACATCATTTTCATCAACAAAGGCCATCGCGAATGGGTCGGCGACATGACCCAGATCTACACCACGGCCAACGAAGCCCTTAACGATTTCGTGTTCGCCACCGAGCTGTTCCAGCAAGTCAAAAACTACGTCAAGGCCACCGGCCTGACACATCCTGCCGACCGACGATGAGATTCGCCGACATACCCGGACATGCTGACATCAAACAGCGACTGGTCGAAATGGCCGATGCCTCACGTGTGCCCCACGCCCTGCTGCTCGAAGGCCCGGCCGGGGCTGGCAAGTTTATGCTTGCACGAGCATTTGCGCAGTACATCCACTGCGAGCACCCCGAAGGAGGCGACAGCTGCGGACATTGCAACTCATGTCTGCAACACTCGACATTCAACCACATCGACACTATATTTTCATATCCCGTAGTCAAAAAAGCGAGCAAACCGGCTGTGTCGGCCGACTATATTGAAGAATTCAAACAGATGCTCTCCGACAGGCCCTTCATGGATGCCGAGCTGTGGAATTCGCTGATCGAAGCCGGCAACACCCAGCCGAAGATATATGTCGACGAAGGCGCCGAACTCAACCGCCGCCTCAATTTCCGCGCCCATCAGTCGCGCTACAAGATAGTGCTGCTCTGGCTGCCTGAAAAGATGAACGAGGACACCGCCAACAAGATGCTCAAACTCATCGAGGAGCCGCATGACGACACATTGTTTATAATGGTCAGCGACAATCCTCGCCGGATACTGCCGACCATATATTCGCGCACACAGCGTATAGCCGTGACCCGCTACGACGACAGTGAAGTAGAAGACTATCTCTGCCGTGCAATGGCCGTCGATCAGGCTGTCGCCCGATCGATTGCGAGAATCTCAACAGGAAGCATCACCGAAGCCATATCTCTGATCAATATCTCCAAAACGAGAAAACTATTTCTCGATCTGTTCATCGAACTGATGCGTAAGGCCTACCAGCGCAAGATCGGTCTGCTCAGACAGTGGAGCGCCGACGTTGCAGCTCTCGGCCGCGAACAGTCGATCGCATTTCTTGATTATTGCGCCCGCATGATGCGCGAGAATTTCATCCTCAACCTTAAAGTCGACGGACTCAATTACCTCACACCCGAAGAAAACGCTTTCAGCGTCAACTTCGCGCGCTTCATCAATGAGCGAAACGTTCTGAAGCTGTTCGAGATGGTCAACGACGCCCGCACCGACATCGCCGGCAACGCCAATGCCAAAATCGTCTTCTTCGACCTTGCTATCAAAACCATCCTTTTGCTCAAAGCATGAACAACAGCCCAAAATTTCTTGAACTCGTAGCGGCATACCTGATCGAAAAAAATGCCGATCTCAGTTCGCTGACGCTGATTTTCCCGAATAAGCGCAGCGCCATGTTTCTCAAGAAATACATGCATGATATACTCATGGCGACGTCGGCCCGTCCGCGTTTCATGCCGCGTTTCGCCACGATGGGCAACTTTGTGTCGCGCCACGCTTCGCGTCCCGAAATGCCCAGAACCGAACAGCTTTTTCTTCTCTACGACTGCTACCGCACCCTTCTGGCCGAACGCGGTCACAATGAACAACTGCGCGACTTCGACAAATTTATCTTCTGGGGCAACATGATCCTCGATGATTTCGACGACGTGGACCGCCAGCTCGTCGACGCCGCCAAACTGTTCAAAAATCTCAAGGAACTAAAAGAAATCAACGCCGACTATCTCGACGACGAGCAGAAAAGCATCGTCAGACAACTTTGGGGAGAAAGCCCGCGCACTGCTGCTGTAACCGAGTTCTGGAGTCATGTCAACTACAACGGCGAAGACTCGCCCGAACAGAGATTTATAACCCTATGGCAGCTGCTCGGCGACCTCTACCGATCGTTTGTCGCCGCCATCCACGCCAGAGGCTATGACACCGCCGGCGGACAACTCCGCGACGCCGCTGCAGCAATATCGTCGTCAGACGCCGAGTCGCTGTCGTCGCGCCGCTACGCCTTCATAGGCTTCAACGATCTGTCGAATGCCGAAATGCTTATACTCAAGCGGCTCAACGACATTGGCGCAGCCGATTTTTTCTGGGATTTCGACTCAGCGATGCTCGATCTTGCACTTGAAGGGCGATTGGCCTCGCAGCTCCGCAGACTGAAACAGATTTTTCCGATGCCCGCCGATTTCGACGCCAGCCCATGCCCGACATTGCCGAAGATCGAAGTCATGGCCGTGCCGTCGGATATCGCTCAGGCAAAAGCTGTCACCGATATAATAGACCGATGGAGCAACGACCGCCTTATCAACCGGCACAACGCAATCAACACAGCCGTTGTCCTGCCTGACGAAAATCTGCTCACACCGGTGCTCATGTCGATACCGGAGACAATCCCGGCAGTCAACATCACGATGGGCGTGCCGTTCAGCGCGAGCGCCTTCGCATCGATGCTCCATTCAATCATATCGATGCAACTGCGTGCGCGCCAGATCCGCGGTCGGATCCATTACTACTATGCCGACGTAATGGAACTACTCTCCCACCCCCATGTCCACGTGATCGCTCCATCAGACGCAGAAGACATAAAACGCTTCATCTCGAAGAACAATCTGTTCAATCTCGACGCAACCGAACTCTGTGAAAAATATCCGGCATTGACCTATCTGTTCACTCCGGTGAAGGCGGCTGATGATCCAAAGGAGATATGCTCATACATGACAGCCCTTATCGACGGGCTCAGCACAGCGCTGAAGGCCAACGCCAAGCCATCGCAAGGAGGACTGCCCGAACTCGAGATGCTCGATTATTTCCGCAATGGTCTCGAAGAACTCAACTGTCTGATCGCAGCTTATTCGGTCACGATGAACGAGAGCACCTACTTCGCTCTGTTCGAAAAGATGATGCAGTCGCGGCGCATCGACCTGCAAGGCACTCCGTTGAGAGGCATGCAGGTGATGGGCGTCCTCGAAACCCGATCGCTCGACTTCGACAACATCATAATCCTGTCGATGAACGAAAACAGCTTCCCCCGCAAAAGCTATATGCGCACGATGATACCCAACAACCTGCGCATCGGCTACGGCATGACAACGATCGACCGTCAGGACGCCCTCTACACTTACTACTTCTACCGGCTGCTGTCAAGGGCCAAACAGGTAAAATTGGTCTACGACTCCCGCACTCAATCGCTTGGAGCCGGGGAAACTTCGCGTTTCATAGCCCAACTGCGCCACATAGCACCTCCCGGCACCGTCAGTTTCTCTACCCTTCACTTCCCCTCTGACGTGAGTTCACCCGCAGCCATATCCGTGACAAAGGACAAGGACGTAATGCATCATCTTCAGCGCTTCATGCCCGGCGGCAACGCCAATCTGTCGGCGAGCGCCCTGAAAGAGTACAAGAAGTGCCGTCTGAAATTCTATCTGCGCTACGTTCGCAATCTCCGCGGTGAAGACAACGTCACCGACTACATAACAGCGTCGGCCTACGGAACGATAGTCCACAATGTATTCGAGACTCTGTTCAAACAATTCGAGCAACAGACCATAACAGCTGACACGATATCGTCGATTCTCGACACACCCGGCTATCTCGACAATGTCATTGCCGACACCGTTTTCAGACTCTATTACCGCAACGCTTCAAGCTACAACATCGACCGGATGCCGGCCGAAGGCGCAGTGACTTGCTCGGTGATTAACCTGTATATAAGGAAGATACTTGAGATCGAACGACAGGAATGTATCTCAGAACCGTTCAGATATATCAAAGGCGAACTTGAGGTCAAAAGCCCTCCGGCATGGATTATCAACGACAATCTGGCTGTCAACTTCAAGATGTCGATCGACCGTGTCGACATGGCTGCCGACGGCAGTCTGAGATTCATCGACTACAAGACCGGATCCGACAAGGTGGCCGACACAACCGTCGAAAAGATATTCAAGCGCGAACGCACCGACGACGATGCGACATTCCAGTTGCTGACCTACTGCCTCGCCTACCACGACATGACCGGATCAGACGTGGCCATCAAGCCCGTAGTCTATCCGTTCCGCACCATCGCGGCCGAAAACGCCGTCCCGGCTATATCGATCGACGGTACAGAAGTGACCGATTACCGTTCGGTCGAACCAGAGTTCCGCCAACAGCTTTTTGCGATGATTGAGGAAATCTTCTCGCCCGACATGCCGTTTGATCAGGCATGCGACGATGCCACATGCCGGTTCTGTCCGTTCGCAGACCTATGTGGCCGACAACCCAAAGATATCGATTGATCCAGATGGCCGGACTTTACATCCACATACCTTTCTGCCGCAGCAAATGTCTCTACTGCGACTTTTTCTCCACTCCGGCACTCGGCAGCGTCAACTCTCTGCCCGAAGCCATTGCAGCTGAATATGCCCGACGGGCCGACGAGATAACCGAGCCTTTTAAAACCGTCTACATCGGCGGAGGCACACCGTCGATACTTCCGCCCGACACACTCAGACGCATCATAGAGTCACTTCCTGTCGGAGATGCCGTGGAGTTCACTATCGAGGCAAACCCCGACGACATCACCCCTGATGTCGTGAAACTCTGGCGCGACATGGGCGTCAACCGCGTCAGTCTCGGTGTTCAGTCATTCGACGACCGCGAGCTCAAGGCTGTAGGCCGACGACACGACTCCGACGGAGCACGTCGCGCGATCGCCGCAATAATCGACAACGGCATTGCCAACGTTTCGGCAGATCTCATCTACGGACTGCCCGGACAAGACATTGCATCATGGAAAAGCTCTCTGCTCACGATGCTATCTTTAGGATTGCCCCACATATCGGCCTACTGCCTGACCTACGAACCTGGCACCGTGCTCCACTCCAGACTTGAAGCGGGCAAGCTGACGGCGACCGACGACCGGGTGCTCGAAGAAATGTATATGCTTCTGTGCTCACTCACAGTTGCTGAAGGCTATCGACACTATGAGATCTCCAATTTCGCGTTGCCGGGCATGCACTCCCGCCACAATTCGGCCTACTGGACCGACACTCCCTATCTCGGCCTCGGACCCGGAGCTCACAGTTTTGACGGAAAAACAAGACGCTACAACCTTCCTGATCTGAAAAAATATCTTGCTTCAGACGACATACTCTGCATCGACAATGAAAACGAAGACCAACGTTTCAACGATGTGCTGATCACAGCACTGCGCACAGCCGCAGGTCTGCATCTGACCGATCTGCCGTCCGACCGCAGGAAATATATAGAAAAAGCGGCCGCACCATTTCTGGCCGACCGCTCAATGACTCTCACGCCCGACGGAGCACTGCGCATCACAGAGGAAGCATGGTTCCGCTCCGACGCGATACTCCGCGAGCTCATTGTCGTGTAGGTTAATGTTTCTTTTCGGGAAGCGCCACCGGCGTAGCCTTGTAGCCGATCTTCTTGAATGCAGGCACAAGCTTCTGCAGCGAAGTCTTATTCTTATCAAAAGTCACTTCCACAACAGCGTCTTTCACCGAAGCATCGATCTTCTTGACTCCCTTTTCAAAACGGAGATTCGACTTGATCTTGTTGACACAGTTTGCACAGGTCATCGGCGGTTCTACGGTGAAACACACTGTTGTATCTGACGGTTGAGCCGCTGTTGCCGAAAGAGCGGCGAGACCCAACACTAACGCGAAAAATGCTTTTCTCATATTGAAGATATATTTAGAGGTATTTTGTAATATTGTATCTGAAACCCGCATATACCACAGCTCCATGAAGCGGACCGTAGATCATCGTAGCATCGAAATTGGCTCCCCATGGATCGTTTGCGCCCACGATCGGATTGGGCTGGGTATAGCCGGTGAGGTTTTCACCGCCGATATAGACAGCCCAGTGACGGAAATTACGGGTGATCTGGGCGTTGAGCGTACAGTAAGCCTTGAACGTCGATTTCCATGAAGGCAAACCGTCTGACATTATATAAGGATCGGGCATGCGTCCGCCGCCGTTGATCGCCAGAGACGCATCAAACTGCCAAAGCCCCATCATCGGCGAATAGCTCACGGTCAGCAATCCCTTGTTGCGCGACGACAGAGGTTTCAGCCTCATGCGACCGTCACCGCCGTAATCGCTGCGTACATCCGTCAACCTGTAGGCCAGGCCGACCGACAGATCTGATATCGGTTCAAATGAAGATTCGATCTGCAGAGTGTGGCTGCGCGATCGTCCGTCGAGATCGTAGAAATACACTGCATGGGGGTCGCGGTCGAGATTGACACACAGCTGATGATCAAAGACCGTGTAGAAATACTCGGCTCCGAGCGACAGCTTGCGGCCTGCGACATACGACGTCCAATTGGCTCCCGCACCGAAATTCCATGCACTCTCCTGCCGGAGTTTGCCTTCAATGACCGGACGCCGCGACGATGCCAACAGATAATTGTACTCGGCCATCGGATGAGGCGAACGATACCCGCGGCCTGCCGAAGCGTTGAAACTCCATCTGTCGTCGGGCGAATAGCGCACGTGAATTCTCGGCGTGAACATCGAGCCGTAGAGCGAGCTATGGTCATATCGCACTCCGCCCATCGCTATCAGCTTTGAGTCAAGATTGAACGTGTACTGGGCATAGGCCCCTCCGACAGTCTCGCTTTCGACCGCATGCTCGGGATCTCCTCCGTCAGCGGCGAGCCAATTCTGATCGAATCGGTCATAATTGAAACTCAATCCGGTCGAAAGAGCGTGAAGATCTGACCATTTACGCTCGAACATCAGCGAACCGTAGACCTCGTTCTGCTTGACATCATAGAACCGGTGACCGTAGTCGGCATCCTGATCGTGATATGAAGTCGAAAGTATCAGCGCAACGTTGCCCTCGTTTTCATGATCAAAGATGTAAGCATTTTTCGTAAATGCTTCGACACGGCGGGTGTCGATGTCGATGCGGTAAGGATTTGCTATCTTATGCGACGCATGATGGTCGTCCTGACCACTGCGGCGGTTTTCCCCGATGAATTTAACAGCAGCCTGAAACACATAATTCTGCCCCAGATAAGCCCACCGGTTCATTGCCGAGAACTGGCGTATCTTAGGCATATCAATAAAACCGTCGCCGTTCTCATCATGACTTTTGAACGAGTTTTCGCCGTGCAGCAACAGAGCGCCCGACCACGAATCGCCGAAATGCAGATTACCGTCGGCATTGAGTTCGACTTTGCCAAGATGGTCGACATAGCCGTTGAGCGACAGCGACGGATCGAGCTGAGGTTTTTTCATCTCGACATTGATCTGACCGCTGATCGACTCATAGCCGTTCTTCACCGAACTTGCCCCTTTCGACACCTGGATCGACTGCATCCATGGTCCGGCGACATATCCGAGTCCGAACGGTGAAGCCGCACCTCTGAAATTAGGCACATTCTCTGTCAACATCTGCACATACGAACCCGACAGACCGAGCAGCTTGATCTGGCGTGCTCCGGTGGCGGCGTCGCTGTAGCTGACATCTACCGACGGATTGGTCGTGAAACTCTCGCCCAGATTGCAACAGGCAGCCTTCTTCAGCTCCGACGCCGAAATAAGGTCGGTCGACGTCGCCACACTTTTAAGTTTACGGACTCCGCTGCCCGACCTGACGACTACCTCGTCAAGGGCCATCGTCGTGTCGGCGGGCTCTTCGGCCGCCGCTGCATTAAACGTCAGGACAGCGGCCATTGCTATCATATGATGTAATTTACGTTGTAGATCCATATTTGCCGGCAAAATTAGTCATAATTGCCGCCATTCTAAAAACTTGTTTAATAATAAATGTGAATACACCCCCAAAATGCATCTGACGGATAAACAGCATCGCGCCCGGCCAGTCAACTATACGACTGCCGGGCGCGACTTTGCCTTTCTTTATGCTATACTATTTATTGAAGCGTTCCGGCTTCGGCCTGCTTGATCATGTCCTGACCTGCGGTGATATAAATCTCTACACGACGGTTCTGTGCACGTCCGGCTGCTGTGTCGTTCGACGCTACATAGTCAGCCATCGGTATTCCTTGTGAAGTCAGACGTGTCGGCGAAACTCCGCAGTTGACCAGATAGCTCAACACTGATCCCGCACGCTCGTTCGACAGCTTTTCGTTGACTGCAAATGTTCCGGTGTTGTCGGTAAAGCCGAGGATCTGAACATTTGTTCCGGGGTTCTGGATCAGCGATTGCGCGAATCGCGACAGATCGGCCTGTGCCTGAGCATTGAGAGTGTACTTGTTGGTCGGGAACAATATACCGCCGTCAAAGGTCACCTTGATAGCGCGGAGACCGTTCTGGTCGGTTGTCTCCTCGACAGTAGCCTGACTTGCAAGCTGTTCCTGCAGTTCTTTCTGCTGCTTATCCATCTTCTTTCCGATAAGTACGCCTGCGCCTGCTCCGACAGCCGCTCCGATCGCACTGCCGATACCGGCTCCCTTGCCGCCGCCGATCAATGCGCCGAGACCGGCTCCGACCGCAGCGCCACCGCCGCCGCCGATTAATGCACCCTTACCTGTATTTGTCATTGATGAGCATGATGTCTCGCCGATAAGCAACGATGCGCTGATTAGAGCGAGCCCTGCAATTTTTAATACTTTCATGAGTTCTATGTTTTGAACGTTATATAATAGCAGGCGCTTGTTTCGCCTGACGCTTTACAAAATTACAAATTATATGCCCTCGAAGTTTACCGTAAAACGGAAAAATTAACTAAATTTGTGGAAAAATCTATAAGTATAAATTAGCTTTATGCTTGACGAAATAACAGCAAGAAACCGGAAGGCCATGATACTCGGCCATTTAGGGGCAGTAATAACCGTAGCAATATGGGGCGGGTCGTTTGTATCCACAAAAGTGCTTCTCGACAACAACATGAATCCGGCCGAGATCTATGTCTACCGTTTCATCCTGGCCTATGTCCTCGTGCTATTTATGAGTCACTCCAAACTATGGGCCAACTCTTTGCGCGACGAAATGCTCTTTGCAATCTGCGGCATCACCGGCGGATCGATCTACTTTCTCGCCGAAAACACCGCCCTCGAATACACCCTCACCACCAATGTCTCACTTCTCACCTCGACATCGCCGCTGATCACGTCGTTGCTCGCCGGAATAATATACAAGAGCGAAAGACCGTCGAAAGGCATGCTGGTCGGGTCGTTCATTGCCTTTCTCGGCGTCGGATGTGTCATTTTCAACAGCAGTTTCAACCTTCAGGTAAGGCCGATCGGCGACATTCTCTCTATTCTCGCTGCATTCGGATGGTCGGTCTACAGTCTGGTGCTCCGCAAGCTCAATGTAGTCTATGATCTGTGGTTCATTACACGCAAGACCTTCTTCTACGGCATCATCACAGCCATACCGTTCGTCCTCGCCGAACCGCTCAACAATCCTGTCGAGTTGATTTCCAACCGTGCCGTACTCGTCAACATACTGATCCTCGGCATCGGAGCATCGATGATCGCTTACTACCTATGGGCCAAGATCATCAAACAGGTAGGAGCCGTCAAGGCCAACAATTACATGTACCTGCAGTCGATCTTCACCCTCATCATATCGGCTATAGCCATCCATGAGCGCATCTCGATCGTCGGCATTTTCGGATGCACACTCATATTAGGAGGGCTCTGGGTCGGCGACAGACTGTCGCAGACATGGCGTAAAAAAGACTGACGTTTACATTTATTTATCGTCAAGCAGAAACTCACATTCCTCGCGCAACTGCTGAGCCACAGCCCGGCAGCCGGAATCAGTCTCCACTTCGAGCATGCGGCCGGCATAAGCCATCGCACGGCGAGGATCAGCGGCAACAAGATTGAACATCAGCCTCACTCCGGTGTAACGGCTCATTGCCGACGGTGACTCTGCAAGTTCTTCGGCAAGCTCGGCAGCATAGTCCATGTGGCGCAGCAGCTTCAGACAAATAATGTCTGCGACCTCACGTGCCGGTATCGTCGCTATCCATCGCCGAGCATCGTCGGCTGTGAACACGCTGCGGTCGATGAGCATCGGAGCCATCATCATGCTCTCGCGCGTCGTAGTGTTGGCCCAAAGCCGCTCGGCCAGATCCATGTCATGAGGCGTCCGCGACGCGATCTCGCTTAGCTGGGGCAAATTCAGTCCGAAAATGATCCGGAACGGGCTGCCCGATCGTCTCAACGTGTCGGCGATCACGCCGTTGCGCATCGCAAAAAAATTGCGTTTCACGCTTTGCATGTCATTGAATGATGTTTCTGAGGTTTCCATACTGCAAAATTACTATTTTTTACGTAATTTTGCCGAGTAAATCAATCTATTGTAAAATGGCACAAAAACCGTCAATTCCCAAAGGCACTCGCGACTTCACAGCCGAAGAAATGGCTAAACGCAACTATATATTCGACACCATCCGCAACGTATTCCACCTGTTCGGCTTCCGCCAGATCGAAACACCGGCGATGGAAAACCTGTCCACTCTCATGGGCAAGTACGGCGAAGAAGGTGACAGACTTCTGTTTAAGATCCTCAATTCAGGCGACTACCTGAACGGCGTCGACAAAGCGCTGATCGACAACAACGAGACAACCCGTCTCGCTGCTAAAATCTGCGAGAAAGGTCTGCGTTACGACCTGACTGTGCCGTTCGCACGCTTTGTAGTCCAGCACCGCAACGATCTGCAGATGCCTTTCAAGCGTTTCCAGATCCAGCCCGTCTGGAGAGCCGACCGTCCCCAGAAAGGCCGCTACCGCGAATTCTATCAATGCGACGCCGACGTTGTCGGCAGCGAATCGCTCTACAACGAGGTCGAACTCCTCCAGATGATCGACGAAGTGTTTGCCCGTCTCGGCATTCGCATAGCCATCAAACTCAACAACCGCAAAGTTCTCGCAGGCATCGCCGAAGTGATCGGTGCCCCCGACAAACTGATTGATATAACCGTCGCTATTGACAAAATCGAAAAAATCGGTCTCGACAAGGTCAACGAAGAGCTTGCCGACCGAGGCCTTTCAGAAGACGCTATCAACGCACTGCGCCCCATTCTCTCGATCAGCGGATCGCTGCAGGAGAGACTCGATGCTCTGAGCGCCATTCTCGAAGGCAACGAAACTGGCTCGAAAGGTGTCGAAGAACTGAAATTCGTAGCTGACACAACCGTAGCTCTCGGATTGAGAGCCGAACTCGATCTCGATGTGTCGCTCGCCCGAGGACTCAACTATTACACCGGCACCATTATCGAAGTGAAGGCTCTCGATGTCGAGATCGGCAGCATCACAGGCGGAGGTCGCTACGACAATCTCACCGGTGTATTCGGCATGCCCGGACTATCGGGTGTCGGCATATCGTTCGGCGCCGACCGCATCTACGACGTGCTCAACACCCTCAACCTCTACCCCGCCGACACCAAGGCCGCCGCAAAGATCATTTTCGCTAACTTCGGAGCAAAAGAAGCTGAAGCATCGCTCAAAGTGATCAAGACTCTCCGTCAGGCCGGAATTTCCGCTGAGATCTATCCCGAAGCTGCAAAAATGAAAAAACAGATCGGCTACGCCGACAGCATGCAGATACCTTTCGTTGGTATTATCGGTGAAAGCGAAATGGCCGACAACTCTGTCACAATCAAAAACCTTGCGTCGGGCGAACAGCAGCAGGTGCCTGTCGACAAGCTGATCGAAATTCTGAAATAACATACAGCCTTACACCTACAAGGCGCGGATATGGATGGATACGCGCCTAAACGAAGAGCTCGCCTGACCTATGTCCGGCGAGCTCTTTTGCTTAGTTTGAGGCATTAAAAAAAATTATCCGTCATCACGACGAATAATCTTCTTACCTTAAATCTAATACCATGAAAAACTGATGCAAAGTTAGTATTTTTATGTTGTACAGCATAATTTTTCCCGATAAAAAATCTCTCCTTAACATTATTTAAACATAACTATTTTTCCACCACTTCACTACACCGCTAATAATCTGCATATTATCTCGATCATGCGACAAACAGCCTGACAAATCGCCACTCGCGTTATTTGATTAGACCGATATTTTCTGTAATTTTGTAATGATTATCGCAGATCCTTCCCCATAAACCGGAAATAGAGCCGATGATCACTATCATAAATAATGAAACTATTTTCGCAGGACGACATACATAAAATAGAGCAATTGACCCTCGCCGAACTCGGCATAGGCAAACAGCAGTTGATCGATATGATCGGCAATGACATTGCCGACGAAATCATAGCCGGTCACGACCGTTCTACGCCTGTAGTAATCTTTGCCGGGCCCGACGACTGCGGTGCGTATGCTCTCGCGGCAGGGGTGAGACTCTTTGAAAAAGGATACACTCCCTACGCTTTTCTGTTCAACATCGGCGGCAACAGGCTGACGCCGGAATGCGATCTATGCAGGCAACAATTCATCGGCTGCTCGAGCGAAAAAGTGCTCACCGAGGTTACCGGCATGAGATTTTCGATGCCCGAGCTCGACACCGGCATGGTCGTCGTCGACGGTTTGTTCGGCAGCGACATCAACGGACCGCTGTCGCGAGGCTATCAGATCCTCGTCGGGAACATCAACGACTCCGGAGCAAAGATCATTGCCATCGACTCGCCGTCGGGCCTACCCGGCAACCCCATGTCGGGGCTCATCAACAGCAAGATCATCCACGCCGACGTAACCTTGTCGGTAATGCTGCCAAAACTGTCGTTCTTCATCAACGAAAACATCGAACTCGTCGGACAATGGAAGCTCATCGGCCCTGAGCCGAGTATCGTGGCAATCCACCAGACACGCAACTCCCACTTCCTGATCGAAGCCGCCAACATAAGCAAACGTCTGCGCCCACGCCCCTCCGACTCGTCGAAGAACTACTACGGAAGCGCCATCATATTTGCCGGTTCCTACGGCATGATGGGGGCAGCCGTGCTTGCCACAAAAGCCGCCGCGCGTTCGGGATGCGGCAAAGTGACTTGCCATGCACCACGTTGCGGGTTCAACATCCTTCAATCTACCGTCCCGTCGGCTCTCTTCCAGTGCGACAGCGGCGAGTATGCAATCGAGAACATCGAGCTGACCCATAATTATTCGGCCGTTGCTATCGGACCGGGCATCGGCACATCCGACGCTACCATACGCTCTCTTGAGGCTTTTCTGAAAATCGCTGCGGCCAACAACCGCCCCGTCATTCTCGACGCCGACGCGCTCAATTGCATCGCAATAAGGCCTTCGATGCTCGACTTCCTGCCCGTGCTCTCGGTCATCACTCCCCACGCCTCGGAGTTTGACCGCATTTTCGGGCCTCAGCCATCATCATCCGCCCGACTGGCCAAGGCCATCGACGTGTCGAAGACCTATAAGATTATAATCGTACTCAAAGGCTACTACACCGCCACAGTCCGACCTGACGGCAAGGTTTTCTACAACTCATCAGGCACACCGGCCCTCGCGACCGCAGGCACCGGAGATGTGCTCACAGGGCTCATGGCTGGCTTTATCGCCCAAGGCATGAAACCTGAGATCGCATCGATCGCAGCCGTATATGTCCATGGTGTGGCAGGACAGATCGCCGAAAGCCAGCACGGATCCTACGGCGTGTGTGCCGACGATGTCGCCGACAACGTCGGGCGCGCCATCAAAGCCGTGATGCAGCAGCCCGACAACCGTTAAACCATCAACATCTCTCAACGTCAAATAAAAAAACAACGATTAACCGAAGATACTATAATGAGAATATCAACCTACATAGCAGCCACCGCCCTCACACTGTCGGCCTTCGGCATGCAAGCACAGTCTGCCCAAAAACTGACTGCGTCAAAAGCCAACGAATACGGCCTGATATACTCGCTTCCAAGAACCGTGCTCGACATTACGATCGAAGCAGAACACACCGAGAAAAAGCCCGGCGAATTCTACAACTACGCCAAACTCAAACTCGGCAAGAACGATGCGATCACCAGCCCGTCAAAATCAGTAAATATCAAGAGCGTAACGATTGTCCCGCGCGGCGTAGCTGACCAAGACAACCAATGGCTCGTACAGTTCAAGGCCGGAGCAACGCCCTACATCATCCTCGCCGACAACAACTGCCTTGTTGCGGTCAACACCGAGCAGACACCCGAATTTCCGGAAATCGAGCTGCCCGAACCTGTCGACGCAGCTCCCACTCCGCTCGAGACTGCCGCCGCCGGACAAGCAGTCACTCAGGAGATGACCCTCAGCTCTTCGCTCTCAAAACGCGCCGACCTTGCAGCCCAGCGCATTTTCGAGCTGCGTGAGACCCGCTCCGACCTCATTTCCGGTCAAGCCGACAACACCCCTCCCGATGGAAAATCGATGCAGCTTGCCCTCGACAACCTTGCCGCGCAGGAAGCTGCCCTGACAGCCATGTTCGAAGGCACTACCAAAACCTACACTACCGTTTCGACCGTAACATTCGAGCCCGACAGCGAAAGCATCAACGACGAACTTTTTGTCAGACTCTCGCCCACCGACGGCATCATCGACGCCAACGACCTTTCAGGCGAACCTATCTACATATCTGTCGACATAATCGAACAGGGAGAACTGCCGGTCAACGAGAAAGGCGAGTTGAAAGCATTTCCAAAGGGTGGCCTGACCTACAACATCCCCGGACGTGCAGCCGTGACACTGACCTACAAAGGTCAGCAGATCGCTCGCGAAGAAATATCGCTCGCGCAACTCGGTGTCACATTCGGCCTCGACCCTAAATTGTTCACTGACAAGAAGCAACCGTCAAAACTTCAGATCGACCCCACCACCGGCGCCATCCTGCTCCTCGGTCCGGTCGACGAATAACAGCTATCGGGCGTCAGCCAACCAATCGATCGACACATGTCTCCGCAACTCAGGACATCGGCCTTTTGCATAGTGTTGGCAATGATCTTTTCATCGCCGATCGCCGAAGCATGCACATCTGCGATCATAAGCGGCAGAGCATCGGCTTCAGGCAAGCCAATGCTCTGGAAACACCGCGACACCAGCTGCGAAAGCAACTTTGTCGAACATGTCCCCCCTGCCGATGGACACCACGGCTACATAGCCCTGTTCAACGCCGGTGACTCTCTGCTTTCTGAAGCATGGATAGGTGTCAACGACTCTGGCTTCGCCATCATGAACACCGCCTCCTATAACCTCGCGCCCGACACAGCCGCCTACAAAGACCGCGAAGGTGCACTGATGACCATCGCATTGCAGACATGCTCGTCGGTCGACGACTTCAGCCATCTGCTGCGGCAGCTTCCGAAACCGTTGGGCGTTCAAGCCAACTTCGGGGTGGTCGACTCTCAAGGCAACGGCGCGTTCTTCGAAACCGATGACTTCAAATTCAGACGCTACGATCTGAGCGATTCGCCCGACGGAATAATCGTGCGCACAAACTTCTCGTTATCAGGCGACAGCACCGAAGGCTACGGTTACATACGCTACGACAACGCCCGCCATCTCATCGCTGCTATGACTTCCGACGGCCGACGTCTCACTCCGTCCGACTTCACCGAAGGCCTCAGCCGCTCGTTCTACCATTCGCTCATTGGCGGCGACGCAGCGACAGCCGGCTCCCGCTGGATAGTCGACCAGGACTACATTCCCCGGCATAGCTCGACGGCATCTGTCGTCATAGAGGCTGCGCAGGCCGACTCATCGGTTATGTGGGTCGCATTGGGCTACCCGCCGTGTGCCGTTGTCAGGCGAGCCACGATCGGCAACATTCCCGACGACATCCGCCCTACTCTTCCCGGCCACAGATCTCCCGATGCCGAAGAAGCCATCCGACGCCGCAACAAAGCTTTCCCCGTCAACCGTGGCAGCGGCCAACGCTACATCGACCTCGACTACCTGCTCCCGACAATGAAACAATGTCACAATCAAAGCATCATCAATTATGAACAAAGATAATTGCTACATATTCGAACTCCCGATGAAAGTGAGAGACTACGAAGTCGACGCCGAAGGCATCGTCAACAACGCCGTCTACCTGCACTATCTCGAACACACCCGCCACGAATTCTGCGAATCTGCCGGGCTTTCGTTCCGACAGATGCACCTCAACGGCATCGACCCGGTGCTCTCGAGAGTCGAGATCGACTACAAAATGCCGCTTACGCTCGGAGAGTCGTTTGTCAGCAAGCTCAACATCTGCCGTCGCGGCCCTCTCTTTGTATTTCAGCAGGATATCTACAAAACCGACGGCACTCCGGTTGTAAAAGCCCTCGTAAGCGTTGCGTGTCTCGAAAACGGACGCCTCACCCGCGGCGACTCTCTTGCACAAGCCTTTAAAGACTATCTCTGACCGATGGCAGCTAATTCCGGACTTCCGACATCAGTCGACCCATTGGTCGCACGCATAGCCTTTTCAAAAATAAAAGGCATCAATCGGTCGACAGCATCGAGACTGATCGGTCTGCTTGGCTCGCCGGAAGCGTTTTTCACGCTTCCACAGTCAGCACTGTCGGCCTCATGCGGACTCGACTCGCGCATCTGCGACCAGTCGTCGCGGCTCTCTTTGCTCGAGGCTGCCGCCGAAGAAGCCCGGTTTATCCGCTCAAAAGCCATCACTGCCGCATTTATCGGCTCAGACGCCTACCCACGTCGATTATCGTCATGCGACGATGCTCCGGCAATATTGTATTCCATCGGACCCTGCAACCTCGACTGCCTCCATTCGGTGGCTATTGTCGGCACTCGCCATGCCACGCCCTACGGCATCGACTTCATCAACCACCTCGTCGCAGACCTGGCCGACTCTCTCGACAGCCTCGTAATCATCAGCGGACTCGCCTACGGCATCGACGTCGCAGCCCACAGAGCCGCTCTCGACAACGGCATACCGACTGCTGCGGTTGTCGCCCACGGTCTCAACACGATATATCCTGCCGACCACAGGTCGACGGCTGCAAAAATCGTCAGCGAAGGCGGAGCCATCGTCACAGAATATACATCCGGAGCTCCGATCCACAAAGGCAATTTCCTTGCTCGCAACCGCATAGTCGCCGCCCTTGCCGACGTCGTCATTGTCGTCGAAAGCGACACCAAAGGAGGGGCTATGTCGACCGCAAGGATCGCTTCAGCCTACAACCGCGAAGTGATGGCTGTGCCGGGGCGGACAACCGACACTTACAGCCGCGGATGCAACGCCCTCATTGCCGAAAACACCGCTTCGATCGTCCGCTCGGCCGATGACATTATCGAAGCGCTCAACTGGACCACACGCTCCAGACCCGACACCCAGACAACACTGACATTCGAGATGACTGCCGAGCAACGACAGATTGCCGACTACATCATCAGCCATCCCGACCACACCGTCAATGACATATGCGTCGGGCTGGGCTTACCCTTCAACAAACTCTCCTCGATGCTTTTCGAAATGGAAATGAGCGACATGCTCATCACCCTCCCTGGCGGTCGATATGCCGTCACAGCAAGAGGCTGACCGCCACTTGCGACAAAAGAAACTTTCAAACTCCCATTATTGTTTTATCTAAAAAAACAAACCGAGCCATGAACAAGAAAATAATCCCGGAATCAGAGTTAATCATCAATCCCGACGGATCAGTATTCCACCTCCACCTTCTCCCCGAACAGCTCACCGACCGCGTCATTCTCGTCGGTGATCCAGGCCGCGTGAACATGGTTGCCGAATTTTTCGACACCAAAACATTCGAAGTGTCTTCCCGCGAATTCCACACTATCGGTGGAACATACAAAGGCAAACCCATCATGTGTCTCAGCCACGGCATTGGCCCCGACAACATCGACATCGTCATCAATGAACTCGACGCTCTCGCCAACATCGACTTCAAGACCCGAGAGGTCCGCGACAACCGCCGAGTGCTCACTCTTGTCCGCATCGGCACATCGGGAGCTCTCCAGCCCGAACTGTCATTAGGTACGCCCGTAATCGCCGAAAAATCAATCGGTTTCGACGGTGTACTCAACTACTACGCCGGACGCAACGATGTCGCCGACCTCGACTTCGAAGAAGCTCTGTGCGCCCACACCGGATGGAACCCGCTATGGGCTAAGCCTTATGTCGTCGATGCTGATCCCGAACTCGTCAGCCGCATCGGAGGTGACGACATGGTACGCGGCAACACCATTTCGGCAGTCGGATTCTACGGCCCGCAAGGACGAGAGCTGCGTCTGCCTCTGGCCAACCCCGACCTCAACAGCCGGATCGAACAATTCGAGCACAACGGACGCCGCATCACCAACTACGAGATGGAAAGCGCACCCCTGCAAGGTCTCGGCAAACTGATGGGACATAAAGCCATGACCGTATGCTCGATCATCGCCAACAGATTCAACACCGTTGCCAACCCCAACTACAAATCGGGCATACGCGATCTGATCGCAACCGTGCTCGAACGCATCTGATTCCAGCAAATTTGACAACATTAACGGCAAAGCGGCATAGAAGCCGCTTTGCCGTTTCGTCTATTATTCGTACCTTTGTCAAATCATTTTTAATAAACTAATCTTGAATATGAAACCCACATTGTTAGTACTCGCAGCAGGCATGGGTAGCCGCTACGGGGGTCTCAAGCAGCTCGACGGCGTCGGTCCTTCGGGCGAAACTATCATGGACTATTCTATTTACGACGCGATCAAAGCCGGATTTGGACGCGTTGTGTTCGTCATACGCCACGACTTCGAAGAAGCTTTCCGCGAAAAAATACTCTCAAAATACGAAGGTGCGATTCCTGTCGACGTCGTGTTCCAGAGCATCGACGCTCTCCCCGAGGGCTATGACGTGCCCGAAGGTCGCGAAAAACCATGGGGAACAAACCACGCAATCCTCATGAGCGCCGACACTATCAAAGAACCGTTCGCCGTCATCAACGCCGACGACTTCTACAGCCGCGACGCATTTGAAGTGATCGCCCGCGAACTTTCGCGCGAAGACCGCAAGCCCGGCGAATACTGCATGGTCGGCTTCCGCGTCGGCAACACCATGACCGAAAACGGATCTGTCGCACGCGGAGTGTGCACAACCGAAAACGGCAAGCTCACAAAAGTCGTCGAACGCACTGCCATATCGTTTGACAAAGACCACAAGATCACATTCGTCGACGAAAACGGCGAGACACGATTCCTCGATGCTGAAACTCCGGTATCGATGAACTTCTGGGGTCTCACACCCGACTACTTCGACTACTCGAAGCGCGAGTTCGTACGCTTCCTCGACAAATACATCAACACTCCGAAAAGCGAATTCTTCATTCCCTCGGTTGTCGACAAACTCATTCGCAACGGCGAAGCATCGGTCGATGTCCTCGACACAGAAGCCCGCTGGTTTGGCGTGACATATCCTCAGGACCGCCAGAGCGTTGTCGACAAACTCGCCGAACTCCACCGCACAGGAGTCTACCCCGAAAGACTTTTCAAGTAAATCACCCCTAAGCTATTACTTCCGTCAATGGATTTCAAACTGACTGCATCTGCCCCGGGCAGCAACGCAAGAGCCGGAGTCATCACAACTGACCACGGAACAATCGAAACTCCGATATTCATGCCGGTCGGCACTCTCGGCTCCGTCAAAGGAGTCCATATCCACGAGTTGCGCGAGGATATCAACGCTCAGATCATCCTCGGCAACACCTATCACCTCTACCTCCGGCCAGGCATGGACATCATGCGTCAGGCCGGAGGCTTACACAAATTCAATGGTTGGGATCGGCCGATCCTGACCGACAGCGGTGGTTTTCAGGTGTTTTCTCTCAGCGAAAACCGCAAACTGACTCCCGAAGGCGCACACTTCCGCAGCCATATCGACGGCTCGAAACACCTCTTCACCCCGGAAAACGTTGTCGACATCCAGCGTGTGATAGGATCAGACATCATGATGGCTCTCGACGAATGCCCGCCCGGAACTGCCGACAAAGCATATGCCCGGAAATCGCTCGACCTTACCAAACATTGGCTCGAACGAGGGTGGAAACACTATGTCGAGACTGAGCCGCTCTACGGCCACTCGCAAGCCTACTTCCCTATCGTACAAGGCGTCACATATCCCGACCTGCGTCGCGAGTCGGCCGAATTTGTCGCGTCGCTCGGCGCCGACGGCAATGCCATCGGTGGACTGGCGGTCGGCGAACCAGCCGAAGCGATGTACGACATGATCGAAGTCGTAAACGACGTGCTGCCTAAAGACAAACCCCGCTACCTGATGGGAGTAGGTACTCCGGCCAACATCCTCGAAGGCATCGACCGAGGAGTCGACATGTTTGACTGCGTAATGCCGACACGAAACGGACGTAACGGCATGATATTTACCCCCGACGGAACGATGAACATGCGCAATAAAAAGTGGGCCGACGACTTTTCTCCTCTGCAACCCGACGGTCCGAGCTACGTCGACAGAGTTTACTCAAAAGCATACGTCCGTCATCTGTTCATTGCTCAGGAACTCCTCGCCATGCAGATCGCTTCGATCCACAATCTCGCTTTCTACCTCTGGCTTGTCCGCGAAGCTCGCAAGCACATCATCGCAGGCGACTTCAAATCGTGGAAGACCGAAATGGTCGAGCGTGTCATGCGACGACTTTAACCGAACAGTTTGCGATGTTCAAGATCCTCGACAAATATATCATCCGCAAGTTCCTCGGAACATATGTATTCGCCATAGTGCTGCTGCTGGCGATTGTCATCATGTTTGACATAAACGAGAAACTCGACTCATTCCTTAAAGCTCCGCTAAAGGCGACAATCGTCGACTACTTCATCAACTTCCTGCCCTACTTCGCCAACCAGTTCTCGCCGCTGTTCACCTTCATCGCCGTGATCTTCTTCACGTCGAAACTCGCCGACAACAGCGAGATCATAGCCATGCTGTCAACAGGCATGAGCTACAAGCGCCTCCTAAGGCCCTACCTATTCTCGGCCTTGATCATTGCATCGCTCACCTACACTCTCGACGCTTACATCATCCCTCCGGCCAACGTCAAACGCATCAACTACACAAACACTTACGTCAAAAACAAACGTGTCGACTACGGCTCTAACATCATGCTCATGGTAGCCCCGGGGCAGATCGCCTATATGAGCCGCTACGACAACATTTCGAAAATAGGATCGCGGTTCTCGCTCGAGTCTTTCAACGGTAAAGAAATCGCATCGCGACTGACTGCCCAGTCTATCAAATGGGACACTCTCTACAACTGGCAGATACGCGACTACGTAATCCGCGACTTCCGCGACAATAGGGAATATATCACCAAAGGCTCCCAACTCGACACTATCATACCATTCGAGCCGAGCGACTTCCTCATAGCCGTCAACGACCACGAGAAAATGACAACTCCCGCACTCGCCGAATACATCGAACGGCAGAAATCGCGTGGAGTCGGCAACATCAAATCTTTTGAAGTGGAATACCAGAGGCGATACGCAATGACAGCCGCTGCATTCATCCTCACGGTCATAGGCATGGCTCTGTCCTCGCGAAAAGTCAAAGGTGGCATCGGTGTAAACATCGGCATCGGTCTCGTGCTCAGTTTCAGTTACATTCTGTTCATGACTGTAACCCAGACATTTGCCATATCCGGAATGACATCACCGATGATAGCGATGTGGATCCCCAATCTTATCTACACTGTCATTGCCATCATACTCTACAGGCGCGTAAGCCGCGCATGATCACTTGTAACCTTCCCTGTACTTGCCCTCGTCTGCATCATCGAGAATGCTCAGATACGACGCATAACGCGACGCAGCTATCTCCGACGCATCCACTGCGGCAAGCACCGCACAGCCGGGTTCACAGGTGTGGGTGCAGTTGTTGAACCGGCAATCGGCCGACCGCTCGAATATTTCCGGGAAATAATGCGCCACTTCATGCCGGTCGAAATCTACCGTGCCGAAACCTCTCACCCCCGGAGTATCGATGATGCATCCGCCGCCGGGCATCGCAAACATCTCTGAGAATGTCGTCGTGTGCATTCCCGTACCGTGAGCCGTCGAGATTGCAGCAGTTTTCAGGTCCAGACCAGGAATAAGATCATTGATCAGCGACGACTTGCCGACTCCCGAATTACCCGAAAACAGCGTCACCTTGCCGCGGAGAGCCTCCCGAAGCTCGTCGAGACCTTCGCCCGTTTTAGCCGACAGTGCAAACACCCCGTAGCCGATCGACCGGTAAAGATAGCTCACCGCATCAAGCAGTTCGGCGTCCTCCTCGCCGCTTAACAGATCAATCTTGTTGATTGCTATCAGAGCCGGCACAGAGTAAGCCTCGGCCGTGGCAAGAAAACGATCTATGAACGTTGTCGACGTCGGAGGATCGACGAGCGACACAACCAGCAACGCCTGGTCAATGTTGGCCGCTATTATATGGGATTCTTTCGACAGATTGCTTGCGCGCCTGATTATATAATTCTTCCTTTGACGGATAGCCACGATAAAGGCAGTCCCGTCGGGACCGGGCTCGCCGACCTCCACCCTGTCACCGACAGCGACCGGATTGGTGGTGCGGATACCCTTGATCCTGAAATTACCTTTGATCTTGCAATTGATCTCTCCTTTATTTTCGTCAAGCTCAACAACATAGTGCGAGCCTGTGTTCCTTACGACTGTTCCGTCCATAGTCAATTTTCTATTTTAATGTAAAATTAATACATTCCCGCTGATTTTACGCAAAATTTCCGCATTTTTATCACTCTGTAGATCAATCACTTATATCTCATCGAACAATTTTATGCAAATTTTGTTTATCAAGTAGAGTGATAAATTGCACAATTATGATTATGTTTGCAATCAAAATGCACGCGGTTTAACCATATCAACGTCCGAATGTCTAACATTACAAACCAAAATAAAACATTATGAACATCGAAACTATCGGCACAAACGCAGGATGCGTTTGGAATGCTTTGGCAACAGCCGACGCCCTTGGCGTTAAACAACTCAAGAAAGTCACAAAACTGAAAGATAAAGAAATTTTCGCAGCACTCGGTTGGCTTGCACGTGAAGGCAAGATCAACATCGACGTAGACCCCGAAGACGAAAAAGAATACATCGTCTCTCTCGTCCAGTCGTGCTGATATCCTGATATTAAAAATGGAGGACCAAGTGTCCTCCATTTTTTTTGCCGGTTTCATGAACAGCGCCTCAGAGCTTGTCCCATAACCGGTAGAAATGATTCACAGGTCCGTGACCATGCCCGATCGTATATAAAGAGCCCGACTCTATGGCCTCGGAGATATACTGCTTGGCTGCTGCAGCGGCATCGTCGAGACTGTATCCTTTGGCTAAAAATGCAGCGAATGCCGAGGACAACGTGCATCCGGTGCCATGAGTGTTTACCGTCTCAAGACGCCGGGAACTCAACTTAGTGATTTTTCGGGTCTCTGCATTAAAAAACACATCTATCAGTTCATTATCGTCCAGATGTCCCGCTTTTAGCAAAACCGACACTTTTCCATTGCTCGACAACGCTTCGGCCGCATCTGGCAACTCGGATTGCGAATTGATCTTTGCCCCAAGCAATATTTCTGCTTCCGGGATATTGGGGGTTATCACCCTGACACCGGGAATAAGCACATCAGCAAGCGTCTTGACTGCATCATTCTGCAACAGGGCATCCCCAGAAGTCGCAACCATAACAGGGTCAAGCACTATGTTTCTGATTTTATAACGCCCGAGAGCTGTCGCTACTGCCTCTATCAGTTCAGATGAGTGGAGCATGCCGATTTTTATGGCATCCGCTCCTATATCATCAAGACACGATGCAATCTGTCCCTTGACGAAATCAACCGGTATGGGATGCACTCCACTGACTCCGACTGTATTTTCATCCACTACAGCGACAACTACCGACATTCCATAACAACCCAATGCTGAAAATGTCTTCAAATCAGCCTGTAATCCGGCTCCACCGCTCGGGTCGCTACCGGCGATCGTAAGAGTTCTTGTATATGTGTTCATATTTTCCATTTTTCAAGATTCCACGCACTGTCCCAAAACTGCCATTCCATCCGTGCGCACATCACAAATATTTCAATCATCTTTCTGCGGATTTCAACTGTCGAACGATCAGCCATGTCGTCACACAGAGCGATCGCCTTTTGAGTGGCGGCCCGGAATGTCTCGTCAGAATATGTTTCGATCCACCGCGAATAGGGGTTATCGGGGCTGCATTTTGATGCAATGTTCTCACCTACTTTCTGGTAAATCCAAAAACACGGCAGCAGTGAGGCTGCCTCTACTTCCACCGGCTCATATGACTGGCTTTTCAATAAACTTATATACGACAGACACGACGGACTGACAGCGATTTCATTGCGATTGCAGTCTGATAAAAAAGATTCATGCAATGCACGCTCGACAGCAACACCATCAAGAGCGAACTTCAGAAAAGACTCTATTTCGTCTCTCTCTGTGAGACGGCTTGCAACATGAGCCAACACCCGGCTGTAGCTTTCGAGATACTTCGCATCTTGACTCAAATAAAACAAAAAACGCTCACGGCTGAGAGTTCCGTCTGTCAACGCTGTAACAAACGGATGCTGCAAAATGCGCTCATATACCGGTGATGCGGCAATCCATGCTTCTTCACTCCACCTCATAAAGCAATCACATTTTGTAAGCGGTCATGGCAACATAGTCACCCCGGTCATAACCTTCGACAGGCTGCTCAACCGCCATATTAGAATATAACGGATTAACGGTCAACGTCTGCATGAACTTCAGATTTTTGAAACCTGCGCGTTCTAAGATCTCAATCTTGTCTTTATTTGTCCGCCAATTGGCAAGCTTCACAAACTCGATCGGATAAGGGTTGGGCGGATAAACTCCTTCAAGCAAAGGATGATCCCAGCTGCCGAGCGCCTTGGCAAGATTATACATCATGCCGTAACCACTTTCTTTCGGCACATCGATCAATATGATCCGCCCGCCTTGTGGTAATGACGCATATGCTTTTTCAACAACCGAGTCCAGATCAGATATATAACTTGGACATCCGTTAAAAAGAATTGTGTCATATTGCCCGTTGCCGAATTCGGCCTCCTCAGCAGTGGCGATCGTCACATTCATTCCGCGGCGCCGGGCAATTTCTGCCATGCCTGACGATGGTTCTATTCCGTCGCGGACATCTATGCCGTATTCGCTGCGCATTATCATCTCAAAAAGACCGCTGCCGCAGCCAACCGACAGAACCCGGCCGGCATCCTGAAGCACTTTCGCCACAAGATTTACTTCTGAGTACAGAACATTTCTGTTCTCCATAAACCACGAATCATATGCCGTCGCATATTTGTCAAAACCTTTACTCATTGCTAAATTTCAATAATATTAGTTTTTAATGTCAGTAAATCAACGGTAAACAGCCTGCCGTCGAGCACTTCGCCAAAACCGGCGATTATCTTGATGGCTTCGAGCGCCTCGATGGCTCCGATGACGGCTGGAACAGGGCCAAGCACCCCGCTACCGGCCGATGTAACGCCGATGAGTTCATCTCTGTTAGGATATAAGTCAGCATAGCGGATGCCGCTCTTGTAATTGAACACACATGCTTGACCTCCAAATGCGCCGATCGACCCGTAGACCCAAGGTTTCGAACACCCGGCACACACATCATCTATCAAATAACGTGTCCCGAAATTATCCGTGCAATCAACGACGATATCGACATTGGCGATCAGCTCATGAGCATTTTCAGGTGTCAGACCTTCTGATACGGTCTCTATTTTCACCAATGAAGACTGTGACTGCAATCTGCGTTTCGCACACTCTGTTTTGGGCATTCCGGCCTCTTCCTCGGTGTAAAGCACCTGTCGCTGAAGATTGCTCAGCGACACCACATCGTTATCGGCAAGAACAAGTCTGCCGATGCCTGCACCGGTCAGATATGTCGACACAACCGAGCCAAGACCGCCCAAACCGACTATCATCACAGACGCTTCACTCAACCTCCGCTGACCGTCATCACCGATTTCGGGTAAGACAATCTGTCTTATATATCTTTCATCAGCCATATAGTCAGTCAAAAATTTTATCCCAATCTTTCCACACCACTTCTATCCCGCGGGCCTTGAGGTCGCGCTCGACTTCGGCCGGAGTGCGGTCATCGCTGACTTCAAACTGCTCAAGAGCCTGCGGATATGTATGATAGCCTCCAGGCTCGGTCTTGGATCCTGCGCTCATCGACGTACAGCCGAGAGTCGCCATATTATTGCGGAAATACGGACGCTCGCGGGTCGAATATGATATGTCGACATCATTGTCAAAAATCCTGAATGCAAACGTCAGTTGTGCCAGTTCCCTGTCGCTCATTATTACATTGGGTTGAAAATGCCCTTCCGAGGGACGCATCCTCGGGAAATTGACGCTGTAGCGCGTACGCCAATAATTTTTTCTCAGATATTGGAGATGAGCAGCCATCATTGTCACGTCTGTCCTCCAGTCCTCAAGACCGATCAGCACGCCCATCCCTATCTTATGTACACCTGCCGCGCCCATGCGGTCAAAGCCGTTGACGCGCCATTCGAATTTTGATTTCATTCCGGCAGGATGGTAATCCTTATACTTGCTGCGGTTATAGGTTTCCTGAAAACAAACCACGCCATTGAGCCCCGCATGAGTCAGCCGATGATAATCTTCCTGAGACAACGGCATCACCTCGATGCTCAGATTATTGAAATATGGCCGACAGACTTTAAGCGCAGCTTCAATATAATCTGTTCCGGCAACAGCCGGATTTTCACCGGTAACCAATAGCAGATTTTCAAACGGGCCAAGTTGCCTGATTGCCTTGCACTCGTCCTCTATCTGTTCAGCTGTCAATACGACTCGCGGCATCTTGTTATGACGGTTGAAGCCACAGTAAACACAAGAGTTGGTACATGAATTTGTTATATACATCGGTATATACATCGACATCACACGCCCGAATCGTTGCCGCGTTATATTGCGGCTTAGCACAGCCATATTCTCGATATAGGGTTCGGCGGCACGTGACACAAGCGCCATAAAATCGTCGAGGGTCGGATGCACACTCGACAAAGCCCGCTCGACATCTCGTGATGTCTTCGACTCAATACGCCTGCTGATATCGTCCCAGTCGTATTTTTTCAATTTCTCTGAAAACATGGCCGTCAATCAAGAAATGATGTCAAAGGGCTGCTTGCATCGGCGTGCGACGCCACAGCTCCGAGTCCGCTTTCATAAGCTTCGCGTCCGGCCACGACAGCTTGAGCAAAGGCCTTGGCCATCCTTACCGGGTCGCCGGCAACCGCAATGGCCGTATTGACAAGCACCGCATCTGCACCCATCTCCATCGCCTCGGCGGCATGAGACGGAGCTCCGATACCTGCATCGACCACTACCGGCACACGGCTCTGCTCGATGATTATCGACAGCAGTTCACGGGTGAGCAGACCTTTGTTGGTTCCGATCGGAGCTCCCAAAGGCATCACCGTGGCTGCACCGGCTTCTTCGAGACGCTTGCACAGCACAGGGTCTGCCTGAATGTAAGGCAATACAACAAATCCCATCTTCGCAAGCGCTTCTGTCGCCTTCAGCGTTTCGACCGGGTCAGGCAACAGGTACTTTGGATCGGGATGTATCTCAAGTTTTATGAAATTCGTTTCAAACGCCTCACGCGCAAGTTGTGCAGCAAGCACTGCTTCTTCGGCGTCGCGCACCCCCGACGTGTTTGGCAGCAACTGAATGCCCGGTCTGACGATATGCCGGAGCAAATCGTCATTTTCATTATCCATATCGACACGCTTCATGGCCACCGTGACCATCTCCGAACCCGATGCGGCTATCGCCGACGCCATCACTTCGTTAGAGTGAAATTTACCTGTCCCGACAAACAGACGCGACTTAAATTCACGTCCGCCGATTTCCAATTGTTGTTTCATTGTTATAATTTGATTTAGAGGGTGTTTAATATTTTTCTCGTTTCGGCTACCGGATCATCTGCATTGAGGATAGCCCCCGACACAGCGATTCCGCCGACTCCGGTTGACATTATGGCACTTATGTCTTCGGAGGTGATGCCACCGATGGCCACCGATGGCAAACTTATATTCTCGTCGTTGCACCGTCTGATAATTTCGCGGTAGCCTTCGAGCCCCAGTACCGGGCTGAGTTTCTTTTTGGTCGTAGTGAACCTGAACGGACCTATGCCGACATAATCTGCGCCCGCCTCATAGGCCGACTTCAGGTCGTCGAAAGTGTTTGCTGTGGCACCGATAATTTTTCCCGGACCAAGCACACGCCGCACCTCGGCAACAGGCATGTCATTTTTACCCACGTGCACCCCGTCGGCTCCGACTTTATCTACCAACGACACATAGTCATCGACAATCATTATCGCATTATAGCTGTCACACAGTGCCCGGAGTCTAAGCGCGGTCTCTATGACCGTAGGTTCGGGAGCATCTTTCATGCGCAGCTGTATCCACCTGCAACCGCCGTCAAGCGCCGACTTTGCCCCGCTCAGATGATCAAAGCGCTCATTGACATGTGTTATAAATTGAAGTTTTTCCATATTTCATCAATATTGTTTGCGATTTCGCCAAAACTGTCACCGCGCCATATCGCGCCGAGCAATGCCGCTCCGGCAAAGCCAAGCTCCCTCACGGCTGGCAAACTACGGGCGTCGACACCGCCGAGCGCATAAACTTCCCGCCCGGACAAACGTCCACCCAAGGCATCCGACAATTCTTTTTTCGAGAAAGCACTGACATAACCCGGCTTTGAAATGCTGTTGAAAACCGGACTTAAAAAATAATAGTCGCACTCACGGGCACAAATCTCATCAATCGAATGACACGAACAGCTGACCAGTCCGTCGAACCCGCATGGCACCTCACGATTGCGTGAATTAAGATTTACGCCGCCGAGACCATAGTCCAAAGCAAGCATATGATGGTCGTGCAAAGATAGATAAGGATATACCGACGCTGGCAACGACTCGATCAGGGCGCGCATTTCCGGCAAGCCATACTGCGGCTTTCTGATATGGACGCGGTGAAAGCCGCTCTCCACAAGCCGAACAATCGCCTGACGTTCAAAGCCTGTAGTGTGCTCCGGCGTAATTGCAATCAGTTTCATCACTCCGACAGCTTATCCGCCGCACACTGCCTTTATTACTGTCACAGCCATGCCTTCAGTCAGCACAAAATCAGGCCAATCAGCACGCTTGACCACTCTGTTGTTCACGGCTACAGCCATACCCGGAGCCGACAATCCGTTGCTCTCAAGCAATTGTTGGAGAGAGACATTGTCGTCTGTCTCCTTTTCAATCTGGTTCAGGAAAATTTTCATTTCGCCTCAATTTAAAATTTTAGTGGGGGACGCCTTTCCCGGCAGGGAAAGCTAAAATCAAGGCTACGAACAAGTCCTTTCGTCGGCATTAACCGCATCAAGTTCATAGGGTATAATCTCAGCCTGCTGAGAGCAGGCACCCCTCTTGTGATATTTATGCTGCAAATATATAAAAAAAGCAGCCAACAAACAAAAAAATAACCGTAACCGCTTTTTGAGCGATTCCGGTTACGAAATATATTTTCGGAAAATTATTCGGCAACGACCTCGAAGGGCACTTCAACCGACACTTCCTTGTGGAAGTTGATGGTTGCGTTGTACTTGCCGACTTCTTTGACTGCGTCTTTGATCACGATCTGACGGCGGTCAACATTGTGACCGAGTTTTTCGAGAGCTTCTGCAATCTGGATAGCGTTAACCGATCCATAGATTGTGCCGGTTGCGCTGGTCTTGGCACCGATTGTAAGCGATACACCTTCGAGAGCTGCTGCAGCTGCTTCGGCATCTGCCTTGATCTTAGCAAGCTTGTGAGCGCGCTGACGCTGGTTTTCTGCGAGCACTTTAAGAGCTGAGGGAGTGGCGATAACAGCCTTGCCCTGAGGGATAAGGTAGTTGCGGCCATAACCGTTCTTAACTTCTACGACGTCGTCCTTGTATCCGAGGCCTTGAACGTCTTCTTTAAGTATGATCTGCATAGTTGTTCCTTAGCTTTTAAAGTTATTTCATAAGGTCTGCTACGTAGGGAAGGAGCGCAAGGTGACGGGCACGCTTAACGGCCTGTGCTACGCGACGCTGGAATTTCAGAGAAGTTCCGGTGATGCGGCGGGGAAGGATCTTACCCTGCTCATTGAGGAATTTCTTCAGGAATTCAGGATCTTTGTAATCTACATATTTGATTCCGCTGCGTTTGAAACGGCAGTATTTTTTCTTCTTCACGTCAACCGACATCGGGGTGAGATAGCGGATTTCTGATTGTGCTTGTGCCATGTTTTAGTCCTCCTTTACTTCTTTGGGTGCGTTGTCTTTGTTGGCTTTAAGGCTGCGACGCTTTGCAGCGTATTCTGCAGCATATTTGTCGAGACGGAAGGTGAGGAAACGGATCACGCGTTCGTCACGGCGATAAGCGGTTTCAAGCTTCTTTACGAGAGTCGGCTCTGCATCGAATTCGAGAAGGCAGTAAAAGCCTGTCGATTTCTTATCGATAGGATAAGCGAGCTTGCGCAGACCCCATTCTTCTGTGTTCACGATAGATGCGCCGTTGTCGGTGAGCACCTTGCTGAACTTTTCTACCGCTTCCTTCATCTGAGCATCAGACAAAACGGGAGTTAAAATGAAAACGGTTTCGTACTTCATTGGGTTAAACGTTTGATTATTAATTTTATAATTGTTTATTTGGTTAAACCGACTGCAAAGTTACTCATTTTTATCTGCTTTTCCAAATATTTCATCCGCTTATAATTACACAAATACACACTAAGTTTCCATGGAGCGGTTGTACATGATTAAAAAAAAGCGCTGCGGCAATATATTTATTCCGCAGCGCTGTCACAAACAGAAGCGATTCTTATGCTTTATTCGAGTTTTACAAAAACAGGCATGTCTTCATCGTCGTAAACGGTTGCAAAGAGTCCTTCGGCAGTCTTGGTCAGGCTGTAAAGATAGGATTGGCATTGGTATGCCCGCTTGAAGTTTCCGTCCAGGTCGAAAACGAGGATTTTGGATGGAACTTTTTCTGACATTACAGGCTTGGAAAGTTTGCCACTGAAAGCCGCCAGAATTTCACTGTTGTCATAGTCGATGATCGCTCTTAGATAAGCGCGAGGTGATTTTGCGCGATATATAACGGTGTTTTCGTCGATAACAACATCGGGGTCTCGATCCAGTTCGTCTATTATCTTTATGCTCTTAATGTTGTTTATCTGATAATCATATATGTCGATTATGGAACGTTCTTTTCTGAACAGCCATATGCGACGGTTGACTTCATCAACAAGGGGCACAGATTGGTCGACATTGTGGGTGTACAATAACCCTGGTTCGATGACGATAGAGTCGGGGCGGTTGTTATCGATTACAAAAAATCGGTCGACATCCTGGACAATATCATTCGATCGGTTGATGTAGTGATAAGGATTTACAATGTAAGTCGTGTCTCCAATGCCGATCGGCGGAGTTGTCACACCGATTTCTCTGGGATAGTCGATATAACGGGGCTTGAAGCCCGGTTGCGACGCTTCACAGGGAGTGAACCTGGCGTATCTTGAACGGACATAATCGACCGCAGTGAGATAGTGCCCGTCATAATAGATGCCGCACATTATCATTTCCTCGGGTCCTTCGCCGTAGGCCAGCAGTGACGAATATTTCTTGCCGTTGACGGGGTTGACAATGTCTAAAAAGTTACCGGCCTCCTTGCGGTTTTCAATAACGAGCATCGTATCGGAAATCAACCAGAAACGTTTTGCATAAATGTAATCATCCGGCAGCTCGATGACTTTGTTGGACAGTGCAACCGCATTATCCAGTATCTCCTTGCCGTAGACTATGCAATCGTCGGTGTCGCAGTCGTTGTTTCTGCAAGACGATGCGGATATGATCAAAAGTAACATCATGCCGATCGCCGCCAAGTCATTTTGCAGCAACCGGCACGATATCTTCTTGACAAGCACAGGCAAGGACAGCATCAGCTCTCCTCCTCCAATTTGGGATAAACCTGTTCACCATAGCAATAGAAAAATCCAGATCCCATGGAAATTTTATGGCAAACATTCTCCTTGCCTACGCATTTTTTGAATAATGTACCGTCGCTATTGTACATCTCGCAATCGCTTAACGCCTCCACATCAGAAAACTGAAGGCCATTTTCGTCTGCAGTTGAATCGTTTGCCAAATAGAATGAAATTGCAGCAGCAATAAACAGAGCTGAAGCCGTAAAAACTTTTTTCATCGTAGTAAAATTTAAATGTTGATAAAAGGTGTATTCTAAAAAGGTGAATTATTAGCGATTTGAAGTATATTAAGCTGCGTAGGATTTATTCTCCCCAATACTCCCATCCGGCGACACACAAACCATCAACAAGCTTGTAGAAGTTTCCGTTGAAATCTTCTAATGGAGCAATGAGTACTTCTGGTCCTATCAATATTGTCGTTCGATCTACTAAATCGGAATGAGTTTCTCTCATGTAATATTTTATTGTGGGTTCGGAAGCGGGCGACGCTACAATAATAAACCTTGACACATCTTCGCAATCGATGAAATCCAATTCTTTGAACAACACAGATAAACACAGGCTACAATCTGCGTCTACCACAAATAGATAGTCAGTTCCTCGGGCAGAAATCGCCAGACTGTCAGCTATGTTTTTCTTTAGAGGCAAATCAGTTTCGATTGGCTCGAATACCGGTAATTCTGCTTCGGTTGAGTTTTCTTTTTCTTTACAAGAAGAAAACATCAATAACGTGAGTGATAATACAATAAGATTTTTCATGTCCGATTCATTCCACTTTTACAAAGACAGGCATATTTTCGTCATCACGGACAGTCGCAAAGAGACCGTCGACTGTTTGGGAGAGGCTGTAAAGATAGGATTGGCATTGGTAGGCCCGCTTGAAATTGCCGTCCAAGTCGAAAACGAGGATTTTGGACGGAATTGATTCAGAGACCTCAGGTTTGGAAAGATCACCACTGAACGCCGCCAGAATTTCACTGTTGTCATAGTCGATGATTGCCCTTAAATATGCACTGGGGTATTTACCGCGATATATCACGGTGTTTTCATCAATGACAACATCATGGTCTCTGTCCAATTCGGTGTTAATTATGACGCTTTTAATTTTGTGGGTATTATAGTCATATATATCAATTATCGGGCGTTCTCTTCTGAACAGCCATATGTGTCGGTTGACCTCATCAACAAGAGGCACAGGCTGGTCGACATTGTGGGTGTACAACAGCCCTGGTTCGATGACGATAGAGTCGGGGCGGTTGTTATCGATTACAAAAAATCGGTCGACATCCTGGACAATATCATTCGATCGGTTGATGTAGTGATAAGGATTTACAATGTAAGTCGTGTCTCCAATGCCGATCGGCGGAGTTGTCACACCGATTTCTCTGGGATAGTCGATATAACGGGGCTTGAAGCCCGGTTGCGACGCTTCACAGGGAGTGAACCTGGCGTATCTTGAACGGACATAATCGACCGCAGTGAGATAGTGCCCGTCATAATAGATGCCGCACATTATCATTTCCTCGGGTCCTTCGCCGTAGGCCAGCAGTGACGAATATTTCTTGCCGTTGACGGGGTTGACAATGTCTAAAAAGTTACCGGCCTCCTTGCGGTTTTCAATAACGAGCATCGTATCGGAAATCAACCAGAAACGTTTTGCATAAATGTAATCATCCGGCAGCTCGATGACTTTGTTGGACAGTGCAACCGCATTATCCAGTATCTCCTTGCCGTAGACTATGCAATCGTCGGTGTCGCAGTCGTTGTTTCTGCAAGACGATGCGGATATGATCAAAAGTAACATCATGCCGATCGCCACGATGTTTTTTTGCATCAACCGGCATGATAGAAGATTGGACAATATAGACATTGAAAACATCAGACCTCCTTCAATTCGGTGTATACTTGTTTGCCGAAACATGAGACAGTGGCTGACCCAATTTGCATTTTATGACAAACAGGTTCGTCGCCGACACACTTTTTGATAAGTGTGCCATCGCTATTGCGCACTTCGCAGTCACTTAGGGCTTCAATGTCTGATAGTTGCATGTCACCATCTGTGGCGTCGGTTTTATTTACAAATTGGTACAATGATGCGATTCCTATGATCAAAGCCGATGATATAAAAATTTTTTTCATACGCTGATAATTAGTTGTTTCACAAAATTATACCATTCAATGTGCGGGTTGCAAATATTTTTAGTTAAAAAAACAACATAAAAATATTGGCATGCAAAAAAAGCTACCTTAGCATTGCCTCCTTGGCCGCCTTCGCCCCTTTGGCTCAGTCGCATAGATTAGCTATGCTCCATCACCAAATGGGCAAATCCGGCTCAAGGATGCAACCGCTGGAGCAATTGTGGTTTATAAAACCGAGCTTTAGAGTGAGTTGATGGTCATTATTTCCAGACAGTCATCTTTGCGGCTCATATAAATTTCGTCATCGTTTACGAAAACACAGCCCCAGTACAGATCAGTGTTGACCCGCACGATTTTCGCGCGTCCGCTCGCTTTGTCGAGGATATACAGATATGTCATGTTATCGTTGATGAATCGGATCACCAAGTATCTGTCGCTTTCGTTGTAGCGCAGCGATTTCACTGGAAAGTAATTGCTCTTTGGCGCCCATGCGTTGCCTGTGAACTCAGTCTTGAATGTTTCGTCGTCGGGCCAGAGGCCGTTGAAATCGAGATTGTATCTTTCGGCAATCTTGCCGTCGGCCAAGGTGTAGATGCGCGGTTCCATGGCCGGAGTATATCCTACCGTGCCGTCGGGCAGGTTCTGCAACGCTTCCATTACTATCAGCGTCATACCTTTCAACAGATCGGGAACCTCCATCACGGTCGAATAAGCGGTATCATCCGGGGCTTTCCACATGATGCGTTCGTCGGCGAGATCTTGATTCGAGAAATCAGCCCATACGTTACCCTCGGTGTCGAGTATGGCATTGAGAGTCATCGGAGGCACATCAATGCTTCTGCGGTATTTGCCGTCTTTACCTATGACTATGATTTTAAATTGTGCTCCGTCGTAGGTCGAGACCTCATCGTCTGTAACCGATATGCAGGTCGGCGCAATCAGATCACCCGGACCGTTGCCGACGCTGCAGTAGGCAAACAGTTGCCGGCCGTCCTTGAGATAGGCGTATATGCCCGGGTTTTTATATGGGTCAATGGCAAAAATTGTATCCCCCCTTACAACGATATTGTGCAGACTGCCGATGATGTTTTCAGTGTTTTCTTCGAAGCTGACAAGTCCTTTATGTTCAAAAACCTTATCCATGTCAATGGCTTCGCTGATGTCGATTTTTACAGTCTGCGGAAATGTTGTAAAGTCTGCTTCGTGTTCCTTTTGCTGCTTCCTGTTACTGTCTGAGCAAGAAGAAAATGCCACTGCAGCTGCAGCGGCAGTGGCAATGATTGATGTTGTTAATCTATTCATAATGAGCTGTGTTGTTTGAGTACGTATTTAGTGCTTCGATGTTTGCGAGCTGGATGTCGCTGAGATCTTCGTTTTGGTTGGTGTCTGTCAAGGCGAAGAGTCCGGCAGAAGCGATGGTCGCAGGTGCCGCCGCTGTAAGAATACTTTTCTTTTTCATGAGAAAAATGTTTTTGAAGTTAATATTGATTTATTTGTGGACAGAATCAACGTCATATCTGCTCTCCGCCGGGTGCAATTGTGAAAATTCTCTCCTCAAAGCCTTTTGTGACATCTCTTGACAGCAATATGGCGTTGTCGGGGATCTTATATTCTACAAAAACAGTTGCGGCAACTTTCCGTCCCATAGATTGGTGAATTATATAATGTCACTTATTTATGGCAGAACAATCCGAAATGTACACATAATCGTCCATGTTTGGGCTGTAAAGATAAATCATGCTGTCCATCGTGGCAATAATGTTTGTATAATATTTGTCTAAGGCGATATTAGCTATGCATTTACCATTCTCCATATCGAAAATTTCGAGATGGGTATGAGCATCCTCCAAATTTTCCTCTTTGACACCTTGATATAACGCGTAAGCATTTCCTGAAACACAACTTATATCAGAATAATATTTTATCATCTCGTCATCACGGTCTTCGTTGTAGAGATCTTTTTGACTTTTGATATCACCGATTGAATGTAATATTTCAGGAATATGATCATTATTTAGTTTATAAAATTCCATCCTGTCGATATACCTGTATGCGACAGCTATGTAGTTGTTTGAAATATCAAGATTAAACTCATATGGTCCAGACATCTCATCTTCAGGCTTAAAACTGGGAGTGACTGTATATGAGATATTCTGATTCTTTAGATTAAAAATATCAGCCCCCGGTTCTCTTGGCAAAAAGTACACCCCGATAAAAATTGAATCATTTGCTTTGATAACGCGCGTGTAGGGTTTGGGAATTTTTCTATCCTCATGCCAGATTGGGAATGAGTTTTTCGAAATTTCTATCAAATTACCATCTTTTAGGTTATACTCAACACTTTTATTAGCGGTATTACTGTATAATCCGACATAATTATTCTGGCATTTTGAGATTATACCAGGTACAATATAGTCATCCGGACCTTGTCCGATACGTCCCCAGCGAATGATTGGTTTTAGATTTTGGTTACGGTCATAGCCTGTGAGAAACAATGAATCTTGTCTACTCAAAGCCCACAGTATGTCGCCATTGACAGTCCATCCAAAGGGATAGAATGTCGCATCCATTCTCATTGAATCTAATACGATAGTAGTTAAGGCCGGGAGATCTTTATCCCGGCTATTTGTCAGTTCGTTTTTATGAGAGCATCTAATAAATGCAAGAATAATTCCGCATAATATTACAACTCTACTCATGATCTTTTGCATTCCACTTTTGGTTTACCGATTTTTTCATGATAGAATATGTCGACGTAGCGGCTGAAACTGCCCGGCCAAATCACCACCACTCCTGGCGCCATTTTCATCCATCATGAAAATTCTCTCGTACTAATTCATACTTTTATTATTTAGAGAGATGTAAGTCTCTTCTTCTATATTGTTATAGTAAGCAACCGCTTCACTTCTTCAATGTCGCACGTGTACATTGTCTCAGTTTCTTCCATGCTGCTGAACAAATACAGGCGTCCTGTGCTGTCAATAAAAAATGAATTTACAGGAAGTGGTATGCTGACGCATAGCAACGGTTCGCCTGCTGATGAAAAAAACTGCAGTTGGGTTCCATGTTCAGCTTTAATGTAATCGGCTTCACGCATACCGACATAAAGCAGCGCAAACATATCTTTTACGGGCTGTATGCCTTGATATGCAATAAGTCTCTTTCGTCGGCCATAACCATCTTCTTCCGCGACATTTGACAATTTGTCACCTACGCATATTGTCTTTCTTATAGTCGAGTCTGAAAGACTGAACAGATTAATCTGATTGAGATGAGTCATCGCCTCTGCGACGATGCCGGATTCGTGATTGTATGCCACAAGCATGCTCAGCATATTGTCTTCGTATTCACTCCAGTCAGCCTCAAGGTTGCCTAAGTTGGATATACTTCGCGTTTCCGAACCTGATCCCATACGCCTGTTGAAGCTTTTAGTCCAGTAATTGTCATCCCAGAATAATGTATCACCATTGTTTATAGGTATGATATATCTCACCCCCTTAAAAGACGGAGATTCAATCACCGTGTCATATACCTCATGTTGAGCTTTGACAGAGGCTTCAGCGTTCATTTCGAAATATCGGTTTTTACGATAGTCGAGCATACTTACGACCGATGCGGTGGGCGATCGCCTCACAGATATGTTTGATGGCATGGCTGTGAAATCATCTGGTCCCTGCCCCTTATTGATAAACTCGCCAAGAGGTGCCGCCGAGTTCATGGAGTAGATTTTAAGAAATGGAGATTGCTGAAATATGCCGACAATTATGGAATCATCAGCCTTAAAATCAACCATACCTTCCATTCCGTAAAGTTTCAATGGCCGGAGACTCTCCAGATGCACATTTTCGGGGAATGTGGATATATATGTGACCTCACCACATTCAACCGTGGCATTTTTTGTTGTGCATGAGCCGAATATCAGCGCACACACAAGTGAAAATGTGACAAGCAATCTATTTTTAAAGCAGTGATCATGTAAATTGCGGGAGGACTTCATGGACGTTAGATATTATTAGGTTGTATCAAGGATAGTTAAAATGTCTGTGATGCAAATTTGAGAATTGCTTAGGTATTTTACAAATATTTTAAGTTAAAAAAGCTTATCTACTCGATTTGCGTTATATGTATATACCAAACTACACCATTTTGTTACTATTCAGCCAATGAGAAATACGGAAGACTGTTTTATCACCAATGCAAGGACACGCAAATAAAATTATAGACGGTGAAATTTATGCCCATTATTTTTGCGCAGTAAAAATTTTACGCTAACTTTGCATATCGATAATCGATAAATATTTATCAACTTTCAATACATAATTCTATGAAACCTGAAAATCTCAAACCAATCCGACGCACTGTCTTAACAAGCTGGGCATTCTGCGCTCTTACCTTCGGCTATGTTTTCTACAACGCCTACATAAGAGACTGGCACGTAAGTGATTTTTCCTGGGCTACGAAATACGCCTGCTCAGCCGAACAGATATCTCAAGCACAAACACTCAAATTTTACGGGTGTGCGTTCCAATGTCTGACATTCATCTTTATTTTAATCTTTCTGAGTTTCATATTACGCAATCTAAAGCGCGGACAGATTTTTTCATCAAGAAATCATCTATGGCTGCTCGCCGCATCGGCCTGCACGTTTATCATCCCGTACACTACAGTGATCCGCCAACGGGTCATAAGAGACTTCGCCATAGACTGGCGCATCATATTAATACCCATCGCACAATCTCAATTCACCCTGATAAGTCTGCTGCTTATCTTATTTGCTTTTCTATATAAGATCGGCGGACAATTATACGAAGACCAGAAACTCACAATCTGATAACGCATGGCAATAATCGTAAACTTAGACGTCGTGATGGCCCGACGCAAGATGACTTTGGTCGAGTTGTCAGAGAAAGTTGGCATAACATTGGCCAATCTCTCGATACTTAAAACCGGCAAGGCCAAGGCCATACGCTTTTCAACCCTCGACGCTATCTGCCGGGCTCTCGACTGCCAGCCGGCCGACATTCTCGAATACACTCCCTGACATAACCGCCGTCGGGTGACACATTTTACAACTATTATGCGTAACTTTGCGACATGGCCGACAGCAATCTCAAACAAAAGACAGCAAAAGGGCTCCTGTGGGGAGGCATCGGGTCGGGCGGCATGCAGCTGCTCAACCTCGCATTCGGCATTATCCTCTCGCGCATACTCTCGCCCGACGACTACGGAGTGGTCGGGGCTCTCGCCATTTTTTCGGCAATCGCAGGCATTTTCACCGAGAGCGGCTTCACTCTCGCCATTGTCAACCGTAAAAACGTCACCCTGACCGACTACAGTTCAGTGTTCTGGTTCAACGCAGCCGTAGGAGCCGCGTTCTATGTCGCGCTCTTCTTTCTCGCGGAGCCGATCGCCCGCTTCTACCACACGCCGGCCATGGTGCCACTCGCGCGCTTTCTTTTCCTTGGCTTCTTCATCGGTGCGTTGGGATCTACCCCGTCGGCCTATCTATTCCGCAACCTCAAGATCAAGCAGCGGAGCAAGATACTCCTCGCCTCTGTAGCCATTTCAGGCGTCGGCGGCATAGCATGCGCCATGGCCGGCCTCGGCTACTGGGGCATCGCGGCCCAGACCGTCATCTATTCCACGTCGCTCACCGTGATGCTGTGGCTGTCGGTCGACTGGCGCCCCGAGATGTCGTTCTCTTTCAAGGCCATACGCGACATGATCCCATTCAGCGCCAAGCAGATGGCTGTGGCTATTTTCACCCACTTCAACAACAACTTCTTCTCGGTGCTCCTCGGCCGTTTCTACGGCATGACCCAGACAGGCTTCTACACTCAGGGCAACAAATGGACAACAATGGGCTACTCTACCCTGTCCGGCATGATCAACAGCGTCGGACAGCCCGTGATGCGCCACACCGTCGACGACCCACAACGGCTCCACCGCGTGTTCCGCAAGATGCTCCGCTTCTCGGCCTTTGTAAGCTTCCCGGCCATGCTCGGGCTCGCATTAGTAGCCCGCGAACTGATCGTCATTTCCGTGACCGCCAAGTGGTTGATGGCCGTGCCTATCATGCAGATACTTTGCATCGGTGGAGCGTTCATGCCGATCACAACCCTTTACGGCAATCTATTCAACAGCATAGGCCGGCCGGCCATCTACATGTGGAACACGATTGCCATCGGCATAACCCAGATAGCTCTGATGCTCGTCACCTACCGCTTCGGTCTCGACACGATGCTGATCGCCTACGTGACCGTCAACATCGCATGGCTGTTTGTCTGGCATCATTACGCCCGGCGCGAGACCGGTCTGAGTCTGCGCCATGTCCTCGCCGATCTGCTCCCCTACTTGGCGGTGGCCGCTTTGGTCATGGCTGTGACATGGCTGGCGACCTCTCAGATCACCGACATTGTCATTTCTCTTATCCTTAAAATTGTGTTGGCCGCCGGACTTTACTGCCTGATCATGTGGCTCGGACGGTCGACAGTATTCCGCGAAACCGTCGACTACCTGCTCCACCGCAGTCCTATCGCCGAATGAAAGTCTCGATATGACGGCGTTTCTTTTCCTCAAGAATCTCCGACACAGCGAGCAATATTCCTGATTCCTCCACATTGCCGAACTCATCGTTGATCGCCGTGCCAAACATTTTCATCGTCGGCGAAAGACTCATATAGGCATTGACCAGCGGAGGTATGCTCAGGCCGTACTTGTGCACCTCGCCGTTCAGGATCTTGTAGTCGGCCTTGAAGTCAGCCCCTGTGAACAGGCGCTCCATGTCGGCCACATCGCAGTTGGTCTGCAACGCTGTGATCGGAGTCACCAGATGCTCATTGTCTGGGAAATGCTTGTTCATGAAATAAAGTATCATGTCGCGGCATTTCTCCATATAGCTCGGATACATCGTCACCTTGCCGAAAAGATACTTGATATCGGGATAGACAACCGTAAGCGAACCCAGGCCGTCCCAAAGATTGTCGAGCACATAGATGGCCTTGGCTCCGGCGCGCGACGACTGATATTCGGGTCTGACAAACGACCGGCCGAGCTCGAGCGTATACGGCAGATAGTCTTTCATAAACCGCTCCGAGAAGTTGAACATATGGCTCGTCGCTATGCGAGGGCGTCCGTTGTCATCAACCTTGATGTCGCGTCCGCAGATAAACCTGTAACCGCCGAGAATCAACTTGCTCTCAGGCTCCCACACGATCAACTGGCGGCATGGCGGATCCATCGTGTCAAACTCGTCGATATCGCATTCTTTGCCTGTGCCGCCTCCGGCCAGCCGGAAAGCGATCTCGCGCAAGCGGCCGATTTCGCGCATAGTGTTAGGTGCACAATGGGCGTCGACCACATAGATCTTGTTTCCTGCCTTGTGGGTGTCACGGAGAAAGCGCTCGTCTGTCAGTTCGGCTTCGATCAGCGCCGTATCCACCGGATCAATGATTCGTTGATTCATCTTTTATATTATAGTATTTTTGACTGTTTTCTTAATTCTTTCTTCAGGTCGTAGACCATTCGGCGGAGAGCGCCGGCCTCTGCTTCGGCCTCGCTGCCGCCGCTAAGACTCTGCCATGCGATCGGATGGCCGCAATTGACCCTGAACGTCTTCCCCTCCGACTTGAACACCTCAGAGGGCAGCAATGCCATCTCGAAGTTGAACTTCAGACCGAGCGACTGACGGCGGCGCGCCAGCGAATAGAAACGCTCCGAATTCTCACCGTCGAAATAAAGCGGCACTATGTCTCGCTTGAAGGCGATAGCCTTGTTGATGAACATCTTCTTCCACTCAAGATCGGCGATCTCGCCCCCCGACGTCTGTTGTCGCGACACAAGACCCGCCGGAAAGATCAGCACCGGATGGTCGCCCTGCATCACGTGATCGATGGCCGTCAGCGACGCGCGGCTCTGGCGTCCATGCTTGTTGATCGGAAGAAACACCGGCGCGAGTGGTTTGACGGCCATCAGCAGATCGTTGACGATAAACATCACCTTGCCGCCATAGCGACGGGTGAAATAATCGATCAGAGCCATGCCGTCGAGTCCCCCGAGCGGATGATTGCAAGCGATGATCACCCTCCGGCGTTCGACCGGAGGAAGTCGGTCGGCATTGACCACATCGACCTTCACGTTCAGATCTTCAAGCACTCCGCGGCAGAAATCCGCACCTTCTTTCGGGAAATTATGCTCAAGCAGAGCATTCAGACGATCCTGACAGATCAGCGACTCGAGCTTCCTGATAAAAAAGCCCGGTACAACACGCGACACTCCTCCGAGACGCTCGCTGACGACCGCCTTGATGTCGATTTTTATCGGTGCTGATGCTGTTTCTTCCATCTGGTCTGAATTGTTCGAACTGCAAATTTATTAAAATTTGGCCTATCTCTGACGGCATAGCTTAACTTTTTTGTACTTTTGCACAAAACTCATCAATTGCGCAACTATGCCCACCAACAACCAAAGCGAAGATCAGCGTCCGGTTCTCTACCTTTTCACGCCGTGCAATCCTTGTGTACGGCCCTATTTCGAGCGTTTCATGCCCGAATTCCGCATCTCCGACTCCCACCTCGGGGCCGACGCCGCCTTGATGATATCGTCTGCCGCAATCTACGATGTCTCTGAAGGCTGCGGGTTCAACGAACTGACGCCCCTGCGCGACAGTTCCGAATTTGCCCGCCATGAGCATGATTTCCGCGAGCGCTGTCTCCAATGCGGGCTCACACCGACTGTTCTCCGCTGTGCGCCGATAGTCTGCACCGGCATGACGGGATGGGTTCGTGATCTTGCCGGAAAGATTGCCCGAGGCACATTCATCGCCCTCGCCGGCAACGAAGCCCGCCGGAGTGTGGTCCATGCCGTCAGCTTGCCCGACGCCGCCCGTGCGGTGATCGGATGCGACGACACATTCAACGTCACCGACACTGTCGACCCACTCTTGTCGGATCTGGCCGACGCTCTCGCATGGCGCATAGCCCAGAAGCGCATATTCTCCATCCCTGCCCGATGGTACAGGATCTTGTTCGGAAAGAAAAAACTCGCCGACATCGGCCGCTCGCTGACATTCTCATGCGAGAAACTCAGGTCTTCGGGGCTCTATAACCCCGTTTCGGTAGTCGATTACCTCAAAACCCATGTCTACGATGAAAGCAGTCTCTGATTTCATCGCCAAGACGGCCGACACAGCCAAAGGCATAGCCAAGATCGCTTTGATGTCGCGGCCCGTAACCATTGGCCGCGCAGCCGATGCTTCCGACAAACCGCTGATCATCCTTGCCAATGGACCTTCGCTGCGGCAAACCATAGCCGACCACGCCGACCTGCTCGCAACCATGCCGACGCTTGCCGTCAATTTCGCCGCAAACTCACCGGAATTCGCTCTCATCAAGCCAAATTACTACGTTCTCGCCGACCCCCATTTCTTCAGAGCGACCGACGATCCGAACGTCAGGCGTCTGATCGACAACCTTTCGGCAGTTACATGGCCTATGCGCCTGTTCATCGACCGGCGCTACCGCAGCGGCTTCATGGCTGCTCTGTCGCTCCCGCCCGACGTAACCCTCGAAACTTTCAACGCCGTCGGGGTCGAAGGCTTCAAACCATTCCGCCGCATCGCCTATCGCAGCCGACTCGCCATGCCGCGGCCCCGCAATGTTCTGATACCGTCGATCATGCTCGGCATTGCGCTCGGCTACCGCCGTATATATATATGTGGTGCCGACCACTCATGGATGCGCGACATCAGGGTAACCGACGACAACGAGGTCGTTTCGGGCATGAATCATTTCTACAAAGAGTCATCGGCCGAAGTGCAGCGCTCGCGCAACGAGTATCGAGGCTACCGCCTCCACGACATCATCAAAAGCTATTACACTGCTTTCCGGAGCTACCATCTCATAAGGAGCTATGCCGACTCGCTTGGCGTCACAATCATCAACGCCACACCCGGCAGCTACATCGACGCATTCACAAGGGGCAGCCTCCCGGCAACTCTATGACAATAAAATAACTCAGGCCGGAGACTATCAGTCACCAGCCTGAGTTATTATTTTATCTTCTGTATCGCTGCGATCAGAATGTGTAGCCTAATGTGATCTTCACATCAGCAGTGTTGACTTTGTACTTGTCGCCGTCAATTGTTTCGCTGTAAGCGGGAATGAAATCCGTACCGAACTGAACGCCAAGATAGTATTTTTCATAATTCAGACCTACACCGATGTGCCATCCCATCTGGAAACGGTTCCAGGTGTCGTCCTTGCCCATCTTGTCTTTGTCATAAACGCTAATCCAGTCTGAGCTTTCAGTGCCGTCTTCGTCGCTGTATTCAAGTTTGAATTTGTTGGCGAAGTGGAGTTTGAAGTTCAAACCTACATAGGGATCAATGCTCACACCGTCAGTGATATTGAAACGGTAAACATAGTTGACGGGCACCTGCAGGTTGATATTCTGATGTTTGTAAGTAAGTTTTTCGTCGTATTCGCTTATCGACTTGCTGCCGAAAAGAAAATCGATATTACCGCCGACTTCGACAAACATGTTCTGAGCCACACCGAAACCATGAGTATAGTTCAGAGCGAAGCCATTATCGCCTACAGTCTCACTGCCTCTGTCGAGAATATCCATATTCCGGTTGAAACCGAGGTTTGAATGATCATACGAAACGCCCACGCGGTTGTAATCCTGAGCCTGTGCCATTGTTGCGCCTGCCACAAATAAAGCGGCAGCTAAAATCAGTTTTTTCATATTATTTATGATTAAAGTGTTGATATGTATGCCGCAAATTTAAACATTATTTACATACTCCCTCCTTGATTTATGTTAATTTTATTTAATTTTTGACATTTCCCAACACCTCATATTACCATTTCCACCAATGGTCCGGCGAGGAACGCAGTAAGTATTCCGTTGATTATCAATCCAAGAGTGGCGTATGCCCCATATCTGTCGCCGTACTCGCTCATCTTGTTGGTGCCCATGGCATGCGCAGCCGTGCCCATGCTGAGACTTTTCGACACAGGGCTCTTCACCCGTCCGAGATCCATCATCTTCATACCCAGCACAGCGCCCAACATTCCGACGATTATCACTATCGCCGACGTAAGAGCCGGTATGCCACCGAGCTCACGCGAGATCTCGATGGCGATGGGGGTCGACACTGACTTCGGCACAAGCGACAGCACTATTTCGCGGCTCGCGCCACACCACTTGGCAATCAGCGCAACAGACACGATGCCCGTGACACAACCGACCACCTCCGTAAACAGCAACGGCATGAATTGCCGCCTGATGTTGCGCAACTGATTGTAGAGCGGCAGCGCCAGCGCAACGATTGCAGGCTTAAGCCAGAACTCTATCATATGACCGCTGTGAGAATACTCTTCATAGCTTATACCCGTCACCTTCAAAAACACAATCAGGCAGGCGATCGTCACTATCATCGGGTTGAACACAGCCCAACCCGTGCGGCGATGGACATACGAAGCTCCCCAGAAAAGCAGAAAAGTCAGCGTTATCAGCGCCACTTCTTGCCTGACAATATCAACAATTACGTCCATTATTATGATGTTTTATTCTACTGTGAAGAAATTGGTGCAGACGCCCGGTCACCAGAAGCACAAGCAATGTGCTGACCACGCTCGCCACCGTTATCGGAAGCCACTCCTCGGCGATAAGATCGAAATAGAGCATGAGCGCCACGCCGGGAGGCACGAAGAAAAATCCCATGTTCGATATCAGAAACCTGCATATCTGGCTGATCGATTGCGGCCTTACTATACCTCGCTGCAACAGAGCGGTGAGCACGATCATGCCGAGTATACTCCCGGGTATGTTCAGTCCGGGGATCAGAGCGATCAATTCACCGATAGCCAGACATCCGAACAATATTCCGAATTGCTTTGCCATAAATCTAACATTTATCCGTTTAATTTTTTAACTGCGCAAAATTACATATTATTTCCTCAATATAATATGGTAGCCCCGTGCAAAATCATGACTCGACCTCAACACAGCCGTCCATGAATCAAGACAGCCGGCCCTCACGGGTCGGCTGTCTGAAAGTGTCTCTAACACTAAATACCTAAAACCATTTAAAATCCTTTTTTACTTAAATCTTTAACAAGCTTATAAATTGCTTAGACCTAATAATTATTTACACTGCAAAGTTATATCACCGGAGAGCCGATTTTATCATGATATAAGAGCAATATAAATATTTCAAAAGCGATATTTAGATTATTATATTGATATTCATGCTATTGCAAAAACGCAATATAGTCATAAATATAAACTATAATTTAGCGATATTACCTATTTTTTCAATGTCGGCCTCGAAATTTTCCCTGTCTTTCGCACGATTTCTGAGCTTGTTTCTGTAAGTATAGACCGTGTTCAGCGACAATCCGAGCAGTCTCGCTATACGGGCGCTGTCGTCGACGCCGAGTCTCATGAATGCGGCTATCCGCAGCTCGGGCGATAGCTTGCTGCCGCTCGGTTCGCCGAAACGAGCATCGTCGCGCAGCAGTCCGTTGAGTTGACCGACGAAGTCGGGATAGATACTGAGCAATGCCTTGTCAAACGACCGCAGAAACTTGTCGCTCTGCTCGCGCATCATTTCGCCGCTTTCGACCATTCGGCAGAGATCCTGACTCTGACCGGTCTTGACCTTGCGCACTATCAAGCGGTTCAGTTCCTCGATGCGCTCGATATACGACGAACAGATAGCCAATATCTGGTTGATATATGCGTCCTTGTGCATGTTGCTCGTTGTGAGTTGCTGTCTGTACGACGCCAACCTCCGCTTCGAGCGGTAGATAATCCATACCATCACTGCCAAGGCGATCATCGCTGCCGTCAGCACCCCGACAAGCACATAAAGCCAGCGCATGCGCGTATAATCTCTGTCGCGGTAAGCTTTCGAGACAACCGGAAATGTGTTGACTTCGGCAAGCGTCCTCACCTTCGACCCCGACTCGATCGAATTTTCAAGAGCGACAGACATATAGCGGTGAGCCCTCACTATGTCGCCGCGCTTATAGAGATCGAGCCCCAGGCGCTGCAGCGACGTCGTTTCCTTCGTTCCGGCGGCGACATCGCTCATGGTCGAAAGTGCCAGATAGTAGGCAGCCTTGTCGCGGTCGTGGACATAGTTCATATAGTAGTCGGCAAGCGATGCCGTTGCCCTCGCATAAAGATCTTCGCCGAACGACGACCGCCCGAGAGCCGATTTCAGCTCTGTGAGGGCTGTCGGCAGATCGCCGCGTCTCATCGCGCTCCAGCCCTTGTAGTAGAGCTGTTCGGCCGAACCTTCAGGCAGACGGCTGACAAGCGAGTCGCTGAACTGCAGCGCCTTCCGTCTGTACTCATTCCCGTGATAATCATCATTGTAAAACTCGGCCGTCGTCACATACACATCGAAGCCCTTGTCGTAATAGAGCGTCAACTCGCTGTCGCGTAGGCTCGAGGAGTCGATCGCATCATACATGTCTACCGACTCCTTGATAATGCCGCGCAGCGGATTGACGGCCGCAAGTTCGAGCATGGCTGTTTTCATCGTCGAGCTGTCGCCTCTTACAGCGGCAGCATCGATGGCCTGTGTGAAATATCGGGCTGCCGAGTCGACATTGTATCGTCTGAACTCTCGGCCGAGATCGATCATCGCCGCAGCCTCAGCGCCCGCGCCGACTCTGTCAAGCTGATGGCGGCGCGCCTCGATGCGCTCGGCCTTGGCGCGTGCAAATTCCTGACGGCGGGCCAGATACTGATCGGTCGAATCTATCGCATGATCCAGTGTGCCTCCCCCGCGGTCCGAAGGCTCAACGGCTGCCGTAGCCAGCATGGCCACAGCCGCCATAACGACTGCCAATATGCCGCGACGACTCCTATTCATCATCGTGAACCGCACTGTCGTTGAGTTTGCTCTCGAGCAAATCGATTAGCGACCGGCGGCTGACGATGTCGATCTTCGACGGCCCGTAGGTCAGCAGACCGCGGGCTTTCATGCTGTCGAGCGTCGAGATGAATGATCCGCGCTGCACGCCGAAAAACGAATAGAGATCGCGCTGACGGCACTCAAGCGCGATGTCGCGGCCGCTCGGCTGGGTCAACGCTATGATCCAGAACGCTATGCGTTCCTCTATGCTTCCCGTAGTCAGCGCCAGCACTCCGCTGACCGACTTCTGGGCGTTCATCGAAAGAAGATTGAGGTAGTTGAACATAAACACCTCATCCGACTTCAATATCTTGATATAGTCATTCTTGGCTATCTGAAGTATGCCCGTAGGCTCGATCGCGGTGACAGTGCACGGATAGTTGGTCGCGCGGCCAAAAAGATAGTCGGCCGAGATCACGTCGGGAGCCACAAGCGTCTGGCTCACCTTGAAACGGCTGTCGGGATTGACGATCTTCGATCTCACACTGCCTGAGATAATGAATTTGATGTGCGTACAAGGGGCGCCGGCCTCGACTATCGTCTCGCCGGGCAGATATTTCAAAAAATGAAACTTCGCCATGCCGACTGTTTCGGCCATGCGTTCGCGGGTGGTGCCGCGGAACAGTGGAAGTTCCATCAATATCTCAAACATGCTGTTCATACATTATTGATTTTAGGTATGTATATTTATATCAACAAAGCGTCGCCATTAAAGTTTGCACGATCGGTCGTGTCAGGCGGCATTCTGTTTTGCTTCCTTCTTTGTCTTGAAATAGATCTGCGCCGAGTTGATTGTGTTCTGCCACAAGATGTACGATGCAGGACCGACCGACGATATCGGATTGAGGAAATTCAAGGCCATCCAGATCGCAAGCACCGTGTTTTTCTGGGCCAGCCCCTGCGCTCCGGCCACCTTGTCGCCGTAGCGCCGTCCGATGCGGCGACCGACCACAAACTGTATCACACACACAGCCAGCGATGCTCCGGCTATGGCAGCCATCATCGGCACAGCACCCGCAGGCTCACTCATCACAAAGCTGACCGATCGCCCGACGACGATAAGCAGCGAAACCGCCCAGATATAGAACGACAGCGACTGGTGCGACGCTATGGCATGATGGGCTTTAGGAGCGACGGCGCGCAACACAAACGCCGTAAGCAGCGGCAGTATGATCAGTGGGCCAACCTTCAGACAGATCGTCGCGAAACCCTCGGCAAAGCTGACCGATCCGCCAAGCGACTCGCCGCCCATATACTCAAACAGCGCCGGCGCAGTCAGCGCCACAGTCACATTGCTCACGATCGAGTACATAGCCACCTTTGTCACTGAGCCTCCGAGCATGCCGGTGATCACCGGTGCGGCAGTGGCCGTCGGACAGAACACACAGATAAAAGTCCCTTGAGCAAGCTCGGGAGCAACAGGCAGCAGCAGAAAGTAGACCCCCACCCCTCCGAGCATCTGCACGGCCAGAAGGCTCCACGACAGACGCCCGAACCTCAGTTCGCGCGGATTTACCTTGCAGAACGTTATAAGAAGCATCACAAAGATCAGATACGGCGCAAGAAACTGCACCTGCTCTATCGCTGTGTGGAACACCATGCCTGCCGCCATTGAGATTGGCAACATCCAAGGCTTGATCATCTGTCGGAAATGGGCTACATTCATATCGGCTGCAAAGTTAGTGAGAATTTAGTTTTTTAGTTAAATTCACTCGACTTTTAACATATCTCGGGCACAACCTCCGCCATGTGTGTTAATTTTCACTAAATAAAATCTTCTGCCGCACATACCTTTTGACCATAAAGATATTGACACTACCTTTGGAGACCAAATCCAATCATCATGAAGCACTTCATCGCATCCCTCATCGCATTCCTGATTACATCCGCTGCATTTATCGACGCTCAAGTGACAGTGGTCTCCGGCGGCTCTGCGCCGAAAAACTCAAAGAATAAAGACGAAAAATCATATTTCTATACATCTATCAAAGATGCCACATGGAAGCGCGACGTCGAGAACGGCTTCGTCGTTCCATTTGACAACGACGGCAATCCGCTCGACACCATCAAAGCCTCGGGCTTCAAATGGACCGGTATGGAGACTGTGCAGACATCCGACGTGTCAATCCCCGTGGCAAAAGGCGACACTTCGGTCATCTTCGAGGTCGGAGCTCCGGGATATGAGACACAGACAATCCACTGGACTTTCAAACCCTTTGCCAAGCGTGAAAGGTCGCGCCTGATGGATCCGTTGTTCCTCAACAAGATTCATGCACTTAAAGAAGTGACCGTGACGGCCACCAAAGTAAAATTTTACAACAAAGGCGACACAATCGTCTACGATGCAAGCGCTTTTCAACTCGCCGAAGGTTCGATGCTCGACGCTCTTGTCGCACAGCTCCCGGGCGCGTCGATCGACGAAAACGGCCGCATATCGGTCAACGGAGAGTTTGTCGAAACGCTCCTGCTCAACGGCAAGGATCTCTTCAAGAATGACAATAAAATCATGCTCGAAAACATCCCGGCCTACACCGTCAAGAACATCGAAGTCTACAAGGGCCACACCAAAGAGGAAAAGCTCGAAGGCGACACTTCGGCCCCGCGTCATCTCACCATGGACGTCAAGCTCAAAAAAGAATACAGCCACGGATGGTTGCTCAATATCCAGGCCGGCTATGGCACCGCCGACCGCTATCTCGGACGACTGTTCGCATCGTGGTTCTCTCCGACGACATCGGTCGTGATCACCGGTGCGAGCAACAATCTCAACGACAACCGCACACCCGGCAAAGACGACAGCTGGACACCCGAAAGCATGCCTTCGGGCACCATCACCACCCACAGCGGATCAATCAAATACGTCCATGAGACTGTCGACGGTTCGCTTGAAGCCCGCGGTTCGCTCTCAGCTCAAGGTGGATCATCTGACTATCGCACATCGACTTCTGTCACCAACTTCCTTTCAGGCGGAGACTCTTACGAACGTCGCTTCAGCAATCAGAATTCGAAGAATTTCAGCATCGACACATGGCACTCGGCCTACTACCGCTTCAATTCGAAACACTGGGCAAGCCTGTCGGTCGGCGGCGACTACAGCAAGACCGACAACCGCGGCAGAGGTCTGTCGGGAACTTTCAACCGCGACTATTCCGACATCAGCATCGAAGCCCTCGAAAACATCTACGGCAACACCTCTGAAGAAGCGCTGAAAGCCATCGTCAACCGCTCTGCCACGCTGTCGGAAGGCAGCCTGCGATCAGGCAGTTTCAATTTCAGGCCAACCATATCATTAATGTTGCCCAACTCCAACGACCGCATCTCTTTTGGCCTGACAGTCACTCACACCCGATCGAAACGGCATTCGTGGAACGACTACGAAATCAACTTCGGCGACAATCCGGCTCCGGCCGAACGTCGACGCCAGTACACCGACGAGTCGCCAAACTACCGCACAGGCCTCGGCTACAACTTATCATACATGCGAAACGGCGAACACTCTCGCTTATATGTAAGCTACGACTACCGGTTTACCGACGCTGCGAAAGATTCATACATGTACGCGCTCGAGCGTCTCGACGACATGGGGGCATTCGGAGTACTGCCGACCGACTACGCATCGACTCTCGATCCGTCGAACTCCTACACCTCGCGCACATTCACCAACAGCCACATGCTCAACATCCAGTACAACTACAGCAAGAAATTCGAACGCAGCCGGTTCATGGTGATGATCATGCCATCATTAGGCATCGAGCACAACCGCCTCGACTACTGGCGCGACAACCGCAGCTATCTCGTGCGACGCTCGTCGTTCGAAATTCCTCAGACCTACGCGACTGTGTGGCTTAACTACGACTTCGGCAAAGCTGACAGCGGAGACGGACAAGATTCGCCTTACGCCAGAACCCATTACAATCACAACATCGAATACCGCCCGTCAATACATAATCAGGCGCCGCAATTGCTCCACCTTGTCGATGTCGTCAACGACGCCGACCCGCTCAACATCCAGGAAGGCAATCCGGGCCTCCACAACGCCTACGTTCAGAACCACCGCCTTTCATGGCGTTACACTCCTGAAGGAAAACCAATCAGCAACCAGCTAAGAGCAAACCTCGAAATAATCTCCGATGCCCTTGTGCGCGGATATGTCTACAACACCGCGACCGGCGTGCGCCGCTACAAGACATATAACGTCGGGGGCAACACCAACTTCAACATGGCAAACTATTTCAACTGGGAATTCGGCCGTTCGAAGCAGTTCTCCCTTTCATCGTCTACGTCATGGTCGCTCAACAACAGCACCGACATGGTCGGCATCAACGAAGAATCACCCTCCAAGGCTCAGGTGCGCAACCTGTGGCTGAGCGAAATCCTCTCGTTCTCATATAAAATAGGCAAACAGACGATCGGTCTGCATGGCAACGTGTCTCACCGCAACACCACCTCCGAACGCCCCGATTTCAACCCCATCGACGCGCAGCACTACAAGTACGGCATAAAAGGCATTTTCTCATTGCCCGCAGGCTTCGGCGCAAGCACCGACTTCTATTTCTACAAACGCGTGGGCTACGGCGTCCGCGAGCTCGACACGACAGATGCGATCTGGAACCTCCGACTGACCTACACACCCAAAGGAAACCGATGGGTGATCTCTGCCGACGGCTTCGACCTGCTCCACAAGCTGTCGAACGTCAACTACGCTGTCACCGCCACCGGCAGGACTGTCACCTACACCAACACCCTGCCCCGCTACTTCATCGTCACCGTCCAGTACCGTCTCAACATCCAGCCCAAGAAATAAGGCGCGGTTTCATAAACCGCCATCTCAACTGTCTCAGCGCGTCAGCCGTGCCATTGCCTTGCGCGTAGTGGCCAGTGCGCTTTTAAGTCCCGGCGAAAGCGCTTGATGATCGAGCATCTCGAGACGCTCGCCGAGTTCGCCGAGCAGTTCAGGATAGAAACGGCACATCTTAAACGCACAGTACATGCAGAAACACCTGATCGCATACGGCTCACATTCCGAATTGATTTTCGACAGACAGTAGTCGAGAAAATCGCTGCGTATCGTAGTGCTGTCGTAAGCCTGCTCCCTCAGCAACTGGAGCATCATCCTCTTCCGCCCGACATGTGTCTCGACCAGTAGCATGTCGATCAAATCGTCGTGGAAGCATTGCAATCGGCCCGCATCTTGCTTGGCCACATGAGTCAGCACCCACAGCGCATTGAGGCCCGTTCTTTCATCCTGCGACCGCGTCAGGCTGTAAAGGCGTCTGATATTATCATCATCGCCCGCAGCCCACTCCACTACCCGCCTGATTTCAGGCATATTGATTTTTCGGCCGAGCATTACGGCCTGATTCGTCGACACTTCCATCTTTGATGGCCTTTACCTTTCAGTCTGGATAGATCGCCACTTTGACAACATTGTCGCGTCGGTTCTCAAACAGGTCATACGCCTCTTCGATCCGCGAGAACGGCATCGTGTGGGTGATCAGCGGCTCTGTGTCGATCTTTCCCTCGGCTATGAGGCCAAGTATTTCGTCGCAGTCACAGCCATCGACGCCTCCCGTCTTGAATGTCAGATTTTTACCATACATATCGGGAAGTGGAAGCACCTGCGGCTTATCGTAAAGCGCCACGACCGTTACGATGCCATTCGGACGCGCACACTCGTAAGCCAGTGCAAACGTGTCGTCTGCGCCCGCCACTTCGATCACACGGTCGGCACCGCCGTGAGCCGAAAGACGCATTGCCGCGTCGCGACATTCCGACGGCTCCACCACTTCGACATCGCCATAGTGCTCTGCGACGAAACGCCGCCGCGCAGCGTCTTTCTCGCAGACGATCACACGTTTCGGAGCATAAAGCCTTACACACTGCAACGTGCACAGCCCGGTCGGGCCGGCGCCTATTATCAGCACAGTGTCATCGCTCGAGATTTCCGATATTTTAGCCGCCCAATAGCCCGTGGCGAGAATATCGCCGGCAAAAAGAGCCTGACGGTCGGTGACATTGGCTGGAATCTTCGACAGACAATTGTCGGCAAAAGGCACTCTGACATACTCGGTCTGACCGCCGTCAATCCTGCATCCCAACGCCCATCCTCCGTCGGCATCGGTGCAATTATTGACCCAGCCGTGACGGCAAAAAAAGCACTCGCCGCAAAACGTCTCGACATTAACCGCCACACGGTCGCCGACCTTGACCTTATTGACAGCCTGACCGACAGCCTCGACAATGCCGACCATCTCATGGCCGACCGTTATTCCGGCCACAGCCTTCGGCACACTTCCATGCTTGATATGCAGGTCCGACGTGCAGATGCTGCTGAGAGTCACCCTCACCACTGCATCTTTAGCCCCTGACAGCCCGGGCACAGCCTTTTCAGTCACCGCAAACTCTCCCGGCCCGACATAAGTCAGCGCCTTCATTGTCCTCGATCTATCCATATATCTATAAAATATGTTTGAATTTAATTCGTATTAACCGCAATGTCAATTACATGTGATTTTCTCAGGGAAAAATACTTATGTGCGTCAACACACCCGATAATGCCTTCAATTACACTATCGCGACAAATTTACACAAATTTCCCTTATCCCCTCACCTTTTCCACCCACGAATCAACATCCGACAACCGACCACCCTAAGCCACTTCAAACTAAACCACTGCGAGTAACCATCCAACCAAATTGTAACGCTTTTATCCTCCCGGATACCTCCGCAAAAAGTATTATATTTGCCATATGGAAGTAAATGAGTTGGTAGCTCACTGCCAAGGTAGTCATTTTGCCTTAGTTCTACTTCCTTTTTTTATTTTATCTCAATTTTATTTTGGACACTATTGGTTCTCAGTTCGTTTTCAAACGATTTTCATGGTCAGAGCGTTACTATATCAGTAATATTCACTATATTTGCACTTAGAAACAGAGGCTTATGAAACTAATTGAACTCAACCTCCAACGCATCATAGACATTTGCCGTAGGCATAAGGTCAAGTCGCTTGCTGTCTTTGGCTCTATACTTACCGATAGATTCAACGACCAGAGCGATGTGGACTTGCTTGTGGACTTTGAGCCGATTGACCCTGATAAAGAGGACTACGTGCGTAACTACTTCGATTTGCAGGATTCTTTGGAATCTTTGCTGAAAAGGAAAGTGGATTTGGTTGTAGGTAGCGGTTTGAGAAATAAATATTTCATTGCCAATGTCAACCGTACAAAACAAATAATATATGGATGAAAATATCCTGAAATACCTTGAAGATGTGCGATTGGCGTGTGAGGACGTTGAGCAATTCTTTGCCAATTATCCCAATCGTTTTGATGTGTTTTCCAATGACCGTCTGATGATCCGTGCCGTTGAACGTTCAGTAGAGATAATGGGTGAAGCCATAAACCGAATACTG
>CAJUMR010000008.1:0-11431 GCA_910587475.1 uncultured Muribaculaceae bacterium | reverse complement strand
CATTCCTGAACTTAAAAAAGACGTTGAACGCATCCTTGCTGAATACGAGGAACAATACAATCGTGAAAATAATATAGATTCTGAATGCAAGTAACCTATCCCATACAGTCTACGATAATGGACTGAGAGAACTAAATATTCATTAACAATTACAACTTGTATAAACTGACTTGTAAACCAAGCGAGTACAACATAGAAATAAGAGCGAAATCAGCAACTCCTCTGACTTATAAAACATTACAGATCAGTTGGTCGTATCCAAAAAAAAGTGAGTGACAGCGAACTTTCGGATGTTCAAATATCATATCAAATAGTGGTTCACCACCATAAGCCACTTCAATCTAAACCACTGCGAGTAACCATCCAACCAAATTGTAACGCTTTTATCCTCCCCGGATAGTTACCCACAACAAGAGCTGAGTTAAACAATGTTAACATTCCGCAGAATCTCTTACACGAAGTTGCTGATCATCTCGCAATATATTACATTTGTAGATGAAATTACGTCCATCATTTGGAAGATATACATTATGCACTAATACCCCCGATAATCTATATGCAAAAACTTCTTTTCCTTACATTTCTTACTGGAATTCTATTAAGTTCTTGTCAAAAGCAAGCATACGAAACAGAGATTTTGATTGAGGCATTCCCTATAGAAGAGTCTCTGCCTGGAACTCGTATCGATCTTGCCGATGGGGAATACCTCAGTAACGGAGCATATTTTGCCGGAGATTATCTTGTGTTTCAGGCAATACGTGATAATTATTTTTTACAGATTTACGACAAGGAGTTCAATCTCGTCGACAAAATGCTGTACAAAGGAGAAGGCCCTGAAGAATTACCGGATGCTGCATGGCAAGGACAATGGAGCGGCAACCCCGCCGACCCAACGCTTCTTGTGTTTTGCGACTCCAAAAAACGTGTTGCAAGTCTCAACATCCATCCATTCAAAGGTGTAACTAAGGTATGTGATATTCCTGTTTCGGAATGGATATCACCTACATCTATATATCAGACAAGCGACACAACCTTTGTTGGCATAACGCTGGATATGACAACCGGTGCCAATCTCTTCTCCTATAATTCCGATACTAAAATCCTACGACAGCTTCCGTCTCCGTTTGAATTCGCTGATGGAGCCGTATCGTTCTATACGTCGCAACAGGTCATGGACTTCAACAGAAAGAATCTCGACATCTGTTGCGCATACAACAGTTTTCCTTCGCTTGTAATCTACGATAAGGAGTTCAATATTATCCGTAAGGTCAATGTCGGAGTAAAGGTCGATACCGCTACCCTGACTAACGATAGCGAATACCCTTCATTCAGCAAAGTGATGTACTACAACAACTTCATTCTTGCAATGTTGACCGACGAAAAAACAAGCGAAGCTAAGTTATTGGTATTCGACCTCAACGGAAATCCGCGTGCATCCTTCGCCATCGGCAAATCTATCGGTTTTATTGCCGATGAACAGGGACAGCGCCTGCTTACAGTAAAATATGACCAAAACGAAGATCTAATATATCTCGAATCTCACAACATGCCCGAATTATTAAAATGAAAATCAATAAACTAAGATCAACATCAATACTCCTGCTCGCCATCATCGGGCTTATGATCAGTTCATTTAATCATGTCGACTCGTTGAAGCCGCAGGATATTCCGGAAGCCGATTGGGCCGACAGTATCGCCGCAGCACTCGTTGGGTCCCACATCATGAAGATCAATGACGAGACATTTATTGTGGATTCTATCCCTTGCGCAAGCGCTGGCACTAACTTCGGCATTTTTGCCCGGTTGAAAGAGCATAGTTACGTCGACTGCTCGACATGCCGACCCAGACACGGCAAGCCGGATCCCGCCTCTCAAGGTCATTGTACCGTCGTACGGAAATTACAATGATTGCAAATCATAATCGGCATCATATTATCAATACATGGATAACCCTGATATTTACAATGGCTGTGATCAGCTGCAGCCAGAATAAATCATCCGGGAATAACGACCTTAAAAATTTACTCGACGAATATATCGGGCAGACGATAAAACTACCCCATGACAGCTGCTGCTGTCTGCTTGACCGAAGCTATGGCCTTGATTTTCTTGATGCAGACTATTTAATTGTTTCCTATATAGAAGCCGAAGGATGCACTCCATGCCATCTTCATCTGCCATATTGGAAAGAACTCAGCGACCGGCTTGACACTCTTTCAAATGTCTTTGCTACAAGCTTATTGATCATACGTCCCGATACACTTGAAAAAGTAACCGAATTTATCCGCTATGCCAACTATGACTATCCAGTCATAATAGATACTCTTGGCCTTTTTTCTGAAATGAATCGATTACCTGAGTATCAGACTCTGCGCACACTCCTCATCGACAACAATCATAAGATTCTCGCTCTTGGCAACCCTATCGAGAACAGAGCTATTGATCGGATATATATGCAAATTATATCCGGCAGAATAAATGATGTAGATACTACAAGCCCACTGTACTTGGATAATAACATAATCGATATAGGCACAGTGCCTCCTGGAGCAGAGCGGGATTTTGAATTTTTAGTTAAAAATCAATCGAACGACACTATAACAGTCTGCAACATAATGACTCCGTGTGACTGCATTGGCGCAACTGCCACAGACATTATGCCTGCATCTATCGGTTCGATCAAAATTTCATTCCATGCTTCAGACAACAACGGCATCTTCCATCATCCCATTGTTGTCAGATACAAAGGCATCACATCGCCGATAATCATTCACATGTATGGCATGGTGTCATTATGAATGTAATGTTGCCACCGACATCCGACAATGTAATCTGCTGAGATTAAACTTTTTTTGGCAATCTCAGGCAAAATCACGACCTTCGCATCCATGAAAGCCATAAGCATCCGCATCCTCATTTGCATGACATACCTCCTGTCAGCAAGCCTTTTGCCCTCGTGCAAAGACGAAATGTCTAAATCCCATGTTCTCGATTTATCGACAGCCACGAACGCCTCTATCGATGATATATTTGCGGATGTCGAACTTACACCTCTACTTTTTGAGAAAAATACTTATCCGTCTGCAGCTCTACAAATTAAGATTGCCGGAGACAATATCCTTGTCCTTGACAAACACAATATAATTCATGTATTTGACAAGGACGGACATTATGTATCATGCTCAGAAGAAAAGTTTGGAAATGGCCCGAATGAATATGCAGTGCTTTTAGGCTTCGGATGGAACCCGCATTCTAATATGATTGAAATACTGACCCATGATAAGTTGATGTCATTTGATTGTCATTTCAATATGATTTCATCAGTGGCTATCCCGACTTCAATAGAGCAAAACCGCCTCTTGTTTGACAAGATATTTGACTTGTCACAGACCAAACATATATTGCTCCCGGCTTCCACAAGCGACAAACCCTATCGTTTCTTCGTTTTCGATTCCAACGAAAACAAAGTTGAATATTCATTTGATTTCGCCGACGATGTCATTTCGCCGATTACTATGCAAAATCAGAGTTTTTATGAAGCCGAAGATGGCAGCCTGTATTTTTTTCCGCCAGCCTTGTACAACAATTTTTATGAGTTGAACAAGCATGACGGCTCCGTAAAATCAGCGACCTCTGTAATCTATGGCGACAACACCATCGGCAGAGCCGATTTGGATGGTTTTGGTGATGACCTCAGAAGCATGGGCGATTTTCTGGAACAAAGTTCCAAAAATTATTTTCTCAATACGATGACTAATGGCAATATTCTGCTTATTGTCGGAAAACATGGACGCACAATGCGTGATTTCTTCACGGTTGTAGCCGATTTAAGCACCGGAGAAAACAAAGTTATCAATCTCTATGACGATAAAGAGTATAAGTTCCCTCTGATTGATGCTATTGATAAGCAATATGCCTATGCTATTTACAGTAAAGATTTTATACTTCAAAATCGAAGCTTGGCAATGTCACATGCCGATAGTTTGAACCAACAGTTGTCAAATATCGATGACGAAGATTTCATTCTGCTCAAATATCATATCAAATAGTGGTTCACCACTATAAGCCACTTCAATCTAAACCACTGCGAGTAACCATCCAACCAAATTGTAACGCTTTTATCCTCGCCGGATAGTTACCCGCTGCGTGTCGAAAATGATAAAAGATGTTAAATAGCAACGGGGGGGGGTAATTGTGTCGGTAATATTGCGATTTTTCGACACATTATATTATCTTTGTGCTTAAATTCAATCATCATGAAACACATCATCTCATTATTGCTCATTCTTGCGACAGTGTTAGGCCTGAACGCTCAGGTCAAGGTCGTTGTGGTCGGAGCTACATCTGCGCCAAAAAGCTCTCAGAAAAAAGACGACAACAAATCGCTGCTTCGCACTTCGATTAAAGATGCCACATGGAAACGCGACGTCGAAGACGCATTCGTCATTCCATACGACAACGACGGAAACCCGCTCGACACCATCAAAGCCAACGGTTTCAAGTGGAATGGCTCTGAAGTCGTTAAGACATCCGACGTCTCAGTGCCGGTCAACCAGGGCGACACATCGGTTGTGTTTGATGCCGGAGCGCCAGGCTACGAGACCATAACTGTTCACTGGACATTCAAACCCCTGAGCAAGCGCGAGGTAAGCCGCGACATGGATCCTATACTGCTGAATAAAAACAGAGTGCTCAAAGAGGTGACCGTCACCGCTTCGAAAGTCAAATTCTACAACAAAGGTGACACCATCGTCTACGATGCCGACGCATTTCAGCTCGCCGAGGGATCGATGCTCGACGCCCTGATCTCACAGCTGCCGGGCGCCAAGATCGACGAAAACGGACGTATCACCGTCAACGGTGAATTTGTCGAGACTTTGCTGCTCAACGGCAAAGATCTTTTCAACAACGAACAATCGGTCATGCTTGAGAACATTCCGGCCTATACTGTCAAAAACGTCCAGGTCTACAAAGGCCGCACGAAAGAGGAAAAATTCACCGGCGACGAAACAACCCCGCGCCACCTCACAATGGACGTCAAGCTCAAAAAAGAGTACAGCAACGGATGGCTGATCAACGCCCAGGCAGGCTACGGAACATCAGACCGCTATCTCGGCCGCCTTTTCGCTTCATGGTTCTCTCCGACAACCTCTGTTGTGGTGACCGGCCTGGCAAACAACCTCAACGACAACCGCACTCCGGGCAAAAGCGACAGCTGGACGCCCGAAAGCATGCCTTCGGGCACCATGAGAACATCAGAGGCAAGCATTAGATACAACCACGAAAAGAGCGACGAAAGCCTCCAAGCCAATGGTGCTCTGTCTGTTGTCGGCGGATCGAACGACTACAGCACATCCACTTCCGCGACCAACTTCCTTTCGGGCGGCGACAACTACGAACGTCGCTTCAGCAGCTCAAAATCGTCACGTTTCAGCATCCGCACATGGCACTCGGGCTACGTTTCGTTCCACAAAGTCCATCGTTTCGGGCTTGACATCAGTGGAGACTACAGCAAAACCGACAACTACGGCGACGGCCTGTCGGCAACTTTCACAAAAGACTATGCCGACATCAGCAAGGAAGCCCTCGAAGCAATCTACGGCAACACGTCGGCCGACGTACTCAAAGACATTGTCAACCGCTCAGCCACACTGAGCGAAGGAAGTCTGCGCTCAGGCAGCTTCTCGGTCAACCCAAGTGTATCGTTCAGACTCCCGGGTTCGAGCGAACGCATCAGTGTGCGTAGCCACGTGGCCTATACAACCTCGAAACGCTATTCGTGGAACGACTACAACATCAACTTCGGTGCTGACCCTGTGCCGGCCGAACGCCGCCGGCAGTACACCGACGATTCTCCCAACTATAAGAAAGAGATCGGCTACAGTGTGTCGTACTCGCGCCCGATGCGCGGAGCGTTCCTCCACATGACCTATAATTATTCATTCATCGACGCTGCGAAAGATTCGTATATGTATGGACTCGAAAAACTCGAAGACATGGGTATATTCGGAGTGCTGCCGACCGACTATGCATCGGCGCTCGACCCTTCGAACTCCTACACTTCACGCACGTTCACCAACTACCACAACCTTCAGCTGTCGTATTCCTACACCAAATCATTCGAGAAAAGCGAACTGATGGTGGGTGTGATGCCTCAGATCGGCATCGAGCACACCCGGTTCGACTACTGGCGCGACAACCGCAGCTACCTTGTGAAGCGTACTTTCTTTAAAATGCCTCGCACGTTCGCCACCATATGGCTGCGCTTCCTTTTCAGCAAATACGACGAGGGACGTTACGCCAACACAATCCAATATCAGCCGTCTGTCTACAATCAGAACCCCCAGCTGCTCCATCTGGTCGACGTGGTCAACACTTCCAATCCCCTCAGCATCGAGGAGGGCAATCCCGATCTGCGTGACGCCTATGTTCAGCAGCACAGCCTGTCGTGGGGATTTACGCCGCAGGACAAACCGATCAACAATCGTCTGGCGTTTTCGGCCGAGATCATCAGCGACGCCCTCGTGCGCGGATATGTCTACAACACTCAGACCGGCGTGAGACGCTACAAGACTTACAATGTCAGCGGCAACACCAACTTCGTCATCGTCAACTCATTCAACTGGCAATTCGGCAAACAGAAGCAATTCTCGCTCGGATCGGGGACGAAGTGCGACATCAACAACAACACCGACATGGTCGGCATCAATCTCGACACCCCGACAAAAGCTCAGGTAAGGAACACTGAGCTATCTCAGCACCTGGTATTATCCTACCGCATCGGCAAACAGACAATAACGGTCAACGGCTCGGCGTCACATCGCCACACATCGTCGGAGCGACCTGACTTCAACACCATCGACGCCCAGCACTACAAATATGGCGTCAGCGGTGTTTTCTCCCTGCCCGCAGGCTTCGGCATCAGCACCGACCTCAACTTCTACAAGCGCGTAGGCTACGGCATCGACGAACTCGACACGACCGACGCCGTCTGGAACATGCGTCTGACCTACACGCCGAAAGGGACTCGCTGGACGTTCATGGCCGATGGTTTCGACCTGCTCCACAAACTGTCGAACGTCAACTACGCCGTCACTGCCACGGGCCGCACTGTCTCCTACTCCAACACCTTGCCGCGCTATTTCATCGTTTCGGTGCAATACCGTCTCAACATCCAGCCCAAGAAATAGGCTATAATCAGAGATAAGTGACACAGCCTGGATCCCATTTGTCAAAAGGCTTGTGGGTGCGGTCGACATGGCCTATCGGTATGACATTGAACGGCTTCCGTTCGACAGGCAATGAAAGGATGTCGCTGACGGCCTCCATGCGGTCAGCGTGGGGATAGACGCTTGTCCAGACCGCTCCGAGCCCAAGCGCATGGACTGCAAGCAGTATGTTCTCCGACGCCGCCGACAGATCCTGAACCCAAAGAGAGGCATCATCGCCCGGAAGAAACCTGCGACTGTCGCCACAGGCCACAATGGCCACGGGAGACTTGCGCGCCGCCTGACAGTAAGGCAACGCATCGGCAAGCCGATCGAGCAGCCGACGGTCGCGGACGACAACGAAGTGCCACGGCCGCTTGTTGACTGCCGTAGGAGCCGCCATGGCCGCATGAAGCACGGCGGTGATGTCGGTTTCGCTTACTCCGGCGTTTACGTCGAAACACCTGTCGCTTGTGCGCGTCAGTATGTTGTCGATTGACTGATTGTCTGTATTCATATTGTTATAGTGTTTGTTTTATTTGTCTGACCGGATATCATCCTGTCTGAATCATTAACAACTCAGCAGTGCTAAGGTTATCGGGCAGACACAAAAAAAGCCACACGATGCAAGCATCCGCAGCCATAGAGACAGTTTCTGAAACTAAAAAAAAATGCGGGTCCGCTGTTGGTGGGACTCGCACGTTGCTTTATTCGTCTTTGGAGACCGACATCTTCAGTTTGTCGATCAGCGACAGCTTCGGCGGTTTTATATGAACCGACACTTTGGGCGATGTGCGGTTGAGGAACACGATCGACGAATGCAGAACCACAGCCACCCATTCTTCAAAAGGCACAATGGCATGAATACGCGACAAGGGTATCTTATAGAACGGCGAACGTTCTCCAAGGCTGTGGATAATCAAGCTGTCGGTGTCCATGTCGACAGATATGTCATGGTGCTCGGCGATTGTGTCGAACAGCAATCCGAAGTCAAGGCAATCCGGACTCTTGGGCAGCTTGCGATATTTCTTATATAATGTGTCGATAACTTGTTTTGTGATCATAACTCATTATTGTTTTGTGCCTGATTGGCTAATTTAGAACTACGGATAGCGTCGGCAGATAGCCATGGAGATAGTTAAGCATATGTCGATATTGCACCGTTATACTATTATAACCCCGCAAACGATAAAATGTTCTGCCTTCAGAGAGAAAAAACAACAAAGACATGCCGCCTCTGAACAGAGAGGTCAGGCATGTCTTTGTGACTATTTTCAGGCAAGGAATCCGAGGAGCACACCTGCAGCGACGGCCGAACCGATCACACCTGCGACATTGGGGCCCATGGCGTGCATGAGCAGGTAGTTCGACGGATCGTATTCAAGACCGAGGTTATTGGAGATGCGGGCCGACATCGGCACAGCCGATACACCGGCATTGCCGATAAGCGGATTGATCTTCTTGTCCTTGGGTAAAACGAGGTTGAACAGTTTGACGAACAGCACGCCCGACGAAGAAGCGATGATGAACGCCATGAAACCGAGGAAGAAAATGAAGATCGTCTGCGGAGTCAGGAACTGCGATGCCTGTGTCGACGCTCCGACAGTCATGCCGAGAAGGATGGTGACAATGTCGGTGAGCGCGTTGCTGGCAGTCTTGGCAAGGCGGTTTGTCACTCCACATTCGCGGAGGAGGTTACCGAAGAACAGCATGCCGAGCAGTGGCAGACCCGAAGGCACAACGAAACATGTGAGCAGCATGCCGACGATCGGGAAGATGATCTTCTCGTTCTGCGACACGGCGCGGGCCGGTTTCATGCGGATCAGACGTTCTTTCTTGGTTGTGAACAGACGCATCAGCGGCGGTTGGATCACAGGCACGAGAGCCATGTAGCTGTAGGCCGAAACGGCGATTGCACCCATGAGGTTGGGGGCGAGTTTCGATGAAAGGAAGATAGCTGTAGGGCCGTCGGCACCACCGATGATGGCGATAGCGCCTGCCTGGTCGGGAGCGAAACCGATGGCGAGGGCCACCATGTATGCACCGAAGATGCCGAACTGTGCGGCAGCGCCGATAAGCATCAGCTTCGGATTAGCGATCAGAGCCGAGAAGTCGGTCATCGCACCGATACCGAGGAAAATCAGCGGAGGATACCATCCGGCGCTCACACCATTGTAAAGGATATTGAGCACCGATCCTTCTTCATAGATGCCGATCTCGAGGCCGGCAGTTGTGTTGAAAGGCACGTTGCCGATCAGAATGCCGAAGCCGATGGGCACGAGGAGCATTGGCTCGAAGTTCTTCTTTATGGCAAGCCAGATAAAGAAGAGGCCGACGGCGAGCATGACAAAATTGCCAGCCTCAGCGTTGGCAAAACCTGTCAGTTCCCAGAACTGTTGCAGGTTTTTCATCAGAAAATCACCAAATGACATAATTAAAGCTTATTATGCGATTGTGATGAGAACAGCACCTTCGAGCACAGAGTCGCCGGGAGCGACGTTGATAGATGCAACTTTGCCGTCGCGTCCTGCGTGGATTGCATTTTCCATCTTCATGGCTTCGAGTAGGATGACAGTGTCGGAAGCCTTCACGGCATCGCCGACTTTGACGGGGATTGAAAGCACAACGCCGGGGAGCGGAGCTTTCACAGCATCGCCTGTTCCGGTGGGAGCTGGCTTGGCAATGACTTTTTCACCTCCGGCAGTGCGCGGAGCAGCTTCGGGGCGCGGAGCGCTGACCGATTTGACCTGAGCGGCAGCATGCTGCTCGAGTTCAACTTTGTAAGGCACGCCGTTGACTTCGACCTGAGCCACGTTGCCGTCGACATCGCCCACGGCTACCTTATAGGTGTTGCCATTGATTTTATACTTATATTCTTTCATTGTTTGATCGTAATTATAGTAATTCTGAATAAATGCGGGAGATTTAAATTAACGGCGGTGGTTGACCCCGGGCACTTCGCGGAGACCGTAGATCTTGGAGCTCCACGGCGAGTAAGCGCGTTTCACCTTGTTGATGGTGAGGATGGTGTTCTCGGTGTCGTGGGCGTTGAGATGATCATGGAGAGCCATGACGATCGCAGCGATTTCCTCGCCTGAATCGTGGCTGACCTCATGTTTCTCAACCTCGTGTTTCTCAACCCCGTGGGCACGCATCTTGTTGATGCGCGACACGCTTGCACCGATCTTGCCGATGGCATAGAAGCAGAGACAGAGGAGCAGGAGGGCCGAGAACACGATGCACATGGCCATGACGGTCATGCCGAAACCATTGGCATCACGTTCGGCAAACTCTTCGATCTTGCTGTTGGTGTCGCGGATGATGTTGGCGCTCGAGGGGGTGATGTAGGCTTGACCTCCATCGCGTTGTCCCCATTCGCCTTCACCGTCGGCCTGACGGGCATAGCTGTTGTCGACGGGAAGCGAAGCGGGCACTATCACTTCGTCGATCAGCGTGATGCCGTCGGCGTCGTAGATGCCGATCCAGTTGTCCTTGCCGGGTTCGAGCACGAAATTTGTGTGGAAAGTGCCCTTGTCGGGCTGTCCGTCAGCAAAAAAGACCACGTGCTGGCGCTTGGCGATGCGTGTGTTCACGTCGCCGAGGGGCACAGGATATTTCTTGGGGTCTTCAGGGTCGTTGGTAATATATACACTCGAGATTTCGAGCGGCGCAAAGTTGGAGTTGAACAGCTCGATCCAACCGTGGCGTTCACCATAGTCGTCAACGATGCTCGACTCGTTCTGAACCATGACCTCATTGATGCGCAGCGCCTTGCGGCCTTGAGCAAAGGCTGCAGAAGCTGCTGCGACAACGAGCATGGCTGTTATAAATAGTTTTCTTTTCATAAGTGCATTATGCTTTAAGAGCGAGTAATCACGCCGGTGGCTTAGAGAGGAATATTGCCGTGCTTCTTGGCCGGGTTGGTCACCTTCTTGGTAGCCAGCTGCTGCAGGGCGCGGATGATGCGGAAACGTGTGTTGCGCGGCTCGATCACGTCGTCGATGTAGCCATACTTGGCAGCGTTGTAAGGATTGCAGAAAAGCTTGTTGTATTCGGCTTCTTTCTCTTTGAGCACTTTTGCGGGATCTTCAGATGCCTTTGCTTCCTTGGCATAGAGCACTTCGACCGCACCTGCACCGCCCATAACAGCGATTTCGGCAGTCGGCCAAGCGTAGTTCATGTCGCCGCGGAGCTGCTTGCAGCTCATCACGATGTGGCTGCCG
>CAJUMR010000007.1 GCA_910587475.1 uncultured Muribaculaceae bacterium | reverse complement strand
GGTCGCGGGTTCGAGTCCCGTCCATACCGCAAGAGGAGAGAGGAGAATGAGAAATCGTATTTCAATTTTTTGAGTACCTTTTCTCATTCTTTTTTTATAGCCGTTCCTTAGCTCAACCTTCACACGCAATGTTTGTTTACAAAGTAAAGGGCTCAGGTAACAAAGGCCCATAAAACAATCGGCACAATGAAAACATTAATACAACTTCTGATCGGCATCGCCGTATGCCTTGGTGCAGCCTACCTGCTGCGCATCGACCCACAGACCGACTACGGATGCTTCATGGGCGGCGTCCACGGACTCCTCCTCGTCCCCAACTGGCTGCTGAGCATCTTCAATCACGAATGGATGATAAAAGCTCCGCTCCACACCTCTGCCTACAACATCGCATGGTGGGTGTGCGGCATTATCGACATCGCCTACTGGGCTTGGGCAATCATCGGCGCCATCATCTCCATGGCAAAACGGTGATCGGCCCGACTGCTGCTATTCTTTTCAAAAAAAACACACTGCTTCAAGCACTTCTTGGTGATTATCGCGCGATTTTTGAAAAATTTTATTTAACTTAGCGCCCGATAATTAATACCACAGGAATCACTTTCATAGAAAAACCTGAATTTAACCATCAACATCCCTTCAACAACATGAAGAAACTATTCTTATCATTAGCTGCATGCGCTACCATTCTCAGCGCAAGCGCAGGTGTGACATGGAAGTTAGGGCCCTACGACTACGAAGCCGACACCCTCTTCCACGCGACGACAGGCCCTGGCATGACAACTACAGGTATCCGTCTGAGCAACCCCAGTAACAAAACCAACATCTACTACACGACCATCGACCTCACCAACCCTGATCTCGAACTCCGCGGCGTGCAGGCAAAGGACGACGGCGATCTCTCTGAAAACGTCAACGCCATGGGTGTCCGCAAGAACGGACAAGGCAACGGCCAGTACATCGCAGGTGTCAACGGCGACTTCTTCAACATGGGCGGAAAACCCATCCGCACCAACGGTCACTCGCTCGTCGACGGCACCCTCTACAACGCGGCCAACGGCGGTGATTTCTGGAACACTTGGGCATCATACGCAACCGTCACTGGCAAAAAAGACATTGTCATCGACCAGGGAGTCATGGCAGCTAAAATGTTCAAATTCCCCAACGGTCAGACCCACAGCTTCCACGTAAACGGCGGTCGCTGGGAAAACTACCTCGTTATCTACACCCCCGACAGCCTCTCGACAGGCACTAACATCTGGGGCCGCGAATGCACCATGAAACTCGTTTCGGGCAACCTCGCAACAAATGACGCCGTATTCGAAATCACATCGGAAGTTGTCGGCAACTGCGACGGTTCGCAGGTCGGCAACATGGAAGTTCCCCGCGACGGCTTCGTACTCTCTGGTGTCGGCGATGCCTACGCCATGATGGCACAGCTCAAAGTCGGCGACAAAGTGAGCCTCGGAACATCTGTATCTTACAACGGCAAAGAAATCAACCCCAGCCAGTCGATCGGCGGCTGCTCGATGATCGTTATGAACGGTAAGATCGCTCCCGACAGCTACTTCAGCGCCAACGTCATCGACCACTTCACATCAAACCAGGCACGCACAGTTATCGGATACAACGCCGACCGTACAAAACTCATCATCCTCGTCGCTGACAAATACACAAAGTACACTGCCAACGTCACTGATGAAGAAAAATTAAGCTACGGCACTTCGACCGGTATGGTAATGCAGCGCATGGGCCACATCATGCTCGCCCTCGACTGCTACACCGCAATGGCATTCGACGGTGGCGGTTCTTCGCAGCTCTACAACAAAGAACTCGGCATCCGCAACGTCCCCTACGGCGACACATACCTCCGTCCGGTTGCCAACGGCTTCTTCGCAGTTTCGACAACTCCCGTCGACAACACCGTTGCTTCGATCGAAGTTGTTCAGAAGAACGTCAAGCTCAACGAAGGCGAAACATTCACCCCCAAAGTTTACGGCTACAACAGCTATGGCGTGCTCGTCGACAAGAATGTAGAAGGCTTCACTTTCACAGTGGCTCCGGCTCTCGGCTCGGTTGAAGGCACCACATTCACAGCCGGCGCTGCTGCCAACAGCACACACGCCGTTGTTGCTCTCGGCGACATCAAGTGCGCAGTCCGCATCCTCACCAACGGTGGCGGCGACTACGTAACTTCCGGCGACGACAACGCACCCCTCCAGGTTGCAGCTCCCTACGAAAGCGACGAACCCCTCGGCGTCGACAAAGAGCCCATCTTCCTCACCGAACAATGGCACTTCGTCAACCCCGACATCAACGACGGATGGGACGGCACAGTTCCCAACTGGGAATCTGAAAACGCCATCAAGGCAAAAGCATGCCCCCGCTTCGCTACTGCACGCAACGGTCGATTCTACACCGTCGACATGACCACTATGTCGATCGCTGAAATCGATCCCGAAGGCAACATGACTCCGCTCTACAAGCTTCCTTCACTCGAAGGCCGCGAAATCAACGGTGTACCTGACTACTACGGAACTGCCATCTCAAGCGACGATGCTGGCAACTTCCTCGTTGGTCACCTCTTCACCAAGAACGACACTTACCGCATCTGGACTGTCTACAATCCCAAGACAGGTAAAGCCAAACACTTCGACATCGAAATTCCCGCAGGCGAAACCGCAAGCGGACGTATCGACAACATCGGACGCGTAGTCGGCGACCTCACTCGCGACGCCTACGTCTACGTTATGCCGAAAGCCACAGGTGCAGAAGCTTCTCAAAAAGTTCTCATCATCCACTTCGAAGGCGACGGCAATGTCGACAACCTCACTGCCACTCCGACGATGTCAAAGACAGTATACATGGCAGGCACAGGCAACACCGGATCAACCGCACAGCCTAAGTATGCCACTGTTGCAGACATGAAAGACAAGGATATCAACGACACCTTCTTCTGGTACTCAAAAGCAGGTGGTATCGGACAGTACAACCAGGACCTCTTCTGCTATGAGAACGGTCAGCTGTCGATCAACTATTGCACAAGCTGGAACAACTACTCATCACTCAACGGTTTCGACACATTCACCTTCGCAGGAAAACGCTACTTCGTAGTAGGATATGCCGAAGCTGGAGAAAAGCAGAACAACCAGCACATCGTCATCATGGACGAGCAGTCTAACAAGATTGCCGAATGGAACAACCCCGATTACCAGTCAGGCGCTGGCTACATCTCAATCACCGCCGTACCCGTCAACGCTAATCAGGTCAACATCTACCTCTACAACTGCACCGGCAGTGCCACTGTCAACGGACAGACCACAGGCGCAATCGCAGGCGCTCTGCTGTCGCTCACATTCGGCGGAGAATACACCGCTGCCGAACCGGTAGAAATCACTCCCTCTGGTCTCGACTTCGACTCTTATGCCGACGGAACTCCGTTCAAGCTCACAGCTACCAACGCCAACGGTGCATGGTCGTCGCCCGCAGGCTTCTACCACACCACCAACCCCGACGCATTCAATAAAGACGGTCAGCTCACCGCATACCTCGACCGTGGTTCTGCCCAGAGCTTCAACACTCAGGACTATGTCGACAACACCATGCAGAAAGCATTCGTTGTCCGCAAACTCAACGACCACGTAGGTAACGTACTCGCCGTAACACAGCCCTGGTCACCCGCAGCAAGCCGCTACGGATGGGATGCAGCAGGTTATGGCAGCTCACAGGCTCAGCTCAGCTTCTACGTCCGCAACGAGGACATCAAAGAAAACACTACGATGCGCCACTACATCCGCGTACGCTTCGTCTACAGTGTCCTCCTCCGCGGTTGCCACTACACCCTCGACCAGACCAACAACAATATACGCAAGCTCACCAACATCTACGCTTCTCACGAAAACAACTGGGTTGTTCCCGCAGGTGACGCAGATCTCGGTGACCGCTACGCCGAAACCGGCATCAACTTCGCTCAATGGGAAGACGAAACCGGCCGCGTTGAAGACATCCCCGCTGTGCCCGTCGTGCGCTACCCCAACGCTGACGAAATCGACATCTGGGATCCAGGCCACAAACCCGCTGCCGAAGATGCCAATGGCTACCCCGCTTACATGCTCAACGACGAACGCTATCGCGTATACGAGTTCGACACATACATCGACGATCCCTCGAAAGCATCGATCAGCGTTCAGTTCAATCTCTTGAACCGCAACCTTTCTTACTTCATCAAAGAAGTGAAATTCTTCGATCTCGGCACCGACGAAGCTGCTGCTAACCTCCTTGGCAAACGCGAACTCGGATGGCGTTACTACAACTCTCAGACTTCGGGCATCGAAGACATCATCGTCGACGAAGCTATCGAAAGCTCTGACGCACCCGCTGTTTACTACAACCTCCAGGGTGTTGAGATCAAGAACCCCTCGAACGGCATCTACATCGTTCGTCGCGGCAACCAGGTTTCAAAAGAATTCATCCGCTGATAACCCCCGAAGCCGGATCGCTCCGGCCGACAATACCTCACCGAGAGAGACGCCCCGCGGCGTCTCTCTCTTTTTATTTAGCCCTGAAAAAAAGGACATCAATCTCTTGACAACAGCCATTAAATCAATTATCTTTGCAAAAACATCTAATTCCATCGGATAAAGAACCTTATATCCTCTTACCATATTTTAAAACCTCAAAAATGAAATCAATCATCGCCATAATTATCTTGATGTTTCCGGCTTTAGCGGCCGCAGCGAAATCTCCAACGAAAAACAATCCTGAAGCGTTAGACAGCATAGCCGATTATTATTTTAATTACATTGACTATACTTTCTATCCCTACTTCGACGAATACATCGAAATGACAGTAGAGACTCAGCAGTTGCCTTTTATGGACGAGATAGCCGGATACATCCATCACACGATTGAGAAATATCCAACTTCGATATTTACAAAGGAACAGATGCTTCAAGGCGTGTACACACTCAATATATTTAATTACAAACTCTTATCCTTGGGCAGCAACTACAAGTTTGCTAAAGAAATCAAAGCCGACGGCTCATATATATTTTCTGTATGGTTTGACCCATTTAAATTTTTTTTGGATTCTATTTTATTCGATTATAAAGGCTTGAGATTCGGAACTGGTTCTTTTCTATTACCATTTTTTGAGGATATAAAAAATATATCTATAGTTTGTCGCGAATGGAATAGTAATGAAGATGGTTGGTGTTCCTGGATGTTCGAAATTTACTGCGGAAAAATCGTAAGTGCTTATTATACCAATTGGGAATATTTTCTACCCGATGGATCACTGTCATCCATAAGCTATGATCTGATTAACCATAAAGAGGTTTCGGAATATGACGTTGTTGCGATCGCCTATCCTCAGACCCCTCGTGTCTGGAATTTCAAGCCCGCACATGTAATCAAGGTTTACTGACATTAACGCCGAGATCCGGCATCTCGGCGTTAACATATATTTATTATGTAACACCCTCTGATCTTCATTGCTTATATCAGCGGCTTTTCATAACTTTGCATTATCAAAAAAATCAGTTAAAAGCCCGCTATGAACAAGCGATTTATTATTACACTCCTCACAGCCGCCGCGCTCGCGCCGCTATATGCGCAGACCAACTCGCCGACCGACGCCGGCTACATCACCCGCAGCCGCGAAATGTTCGACGACCACAACTTCGCCGGTTGTCTCGACCAACTCGCGCGCGTCGACCGATCAGCGCTAAGCGAAGATCAGCGCGAACAGATCGACTGGCTCGTCGCCAATGCGCAGTTTGCCGTTTCTGGCAAAGGTGCCCGCCATCATTTCATATCGTTCCTCTCGCTCTACCCCTATTCGCTCCACCGCTACGAAGCCTTGATGCGCATCGGCGACTGTCTCTTCGAAACCGACTACGCAAAAGCCCTCAAAGTATATCAGCGCGTCGACCGTGGATGCCTGACCGCCGACAAGGCCGAAGATCTCGACTATCACATGGCCTACTGCTACATGCAGCTCGCCGACTACGACCGCGCACTTCCGGTCTTCAACAGGCTCGCCGCAACAAAGGCCTACGGCAATGCCGCACGTTTCTATCAGGCATATATCGCCTATGTCAAAGGTGACTATGCCGAAGCCGAACGACTGTTCAAGACTGTCAACACCGCGACTGCCCCGGGCAACATGGCCGACTACTATCTTGCGCAGATCTATTATCTCGGCGGAGACTACAAACGCACACTCTCGACAGCTCGAGCCCTTCTGCGCCGCAACGGCATCGAACCGGCTTTCACCGCTGAAGCAAACCGCCTCGCAGGCGAATCGCTCTATCAGCTCGGCGACGCTTCTTCGGCCATTCCCTATCTCAAAAAATATGTCGACGCCACAGATAGCCCCGAAGCCTCGACCCTCTACATTCTCGGCATCAGCCAATATAAACTCGGAGACTACCGCGATGCCGTCGAATCACTGCGGCCTGTGAGCAACAACGCCGATGCCATGGGGCAGAGCGCAAGCCTATATATCGGACAGGCCCTGATGAAGCTCGGCGATAAAGACGCCGCGCTGCTCGCTTTCGACAAATCGCTGCGCATGGACTTCGACCCCGGAGTGCAGGAAGCCGCTTACTACAACTACGCCGTAGCCAAGTTCAGCGGAGCCAACATTCCTTTCGGCAGTTCGGTGGCGACTTTCGAGGAATTTCTGAAACGCTACCCCGACAGTCGCTATGCTCCCGAAGTGCAGGAATACATTGTCGACGGGTATCTCACCGACCGCAACTACGCCCAGGCTCTCGAAAGCATCAACCGCATGACCAAGCTGTCGCCCAAAGTAAAGGCCGCAAAGCAGAAAGTGCTCTACAACCTCGGTGCTGCCGCCCTTTCGGCTGGCAATCCTTCGACGGCATTGGTCTACCTCAATGATGCCGATAAACTTGCTTCGCAGAATGCCGAAGTCGCTGCAGAGGTGAAACTCCTGATCGGAGAAGCAGCTTACCGCACCGGCGACTACGCCGCATCACAGTCAGCGCTCAAAGCCTTCATCGCCAAGGCAAAAAAGAGCAATGTCAATCTGCCGCTTGCCTACTACGACCTCGGCTACACCGAGTTTGCTATGAAAAATTATCAACAGGCAGCCCCGGCATTCCGTAAAGTCATCGACGCTCCGGGATCCCTGAGCACGCAAGTCATAGCCGACGCATATAACCGCCTTGGCGACGTCAGCTACTATGCTTCCGACTTCTCAGCAGCCAAAGCTCTCTACGATAAATCTTACGAGACAAACCCATCGTCGGGCGACTACGCACTTTTCCAGACTGCGATAATGAAAGGCTTTGCGCGCGACCATAAGGCCAAGATCGAAGACCTCAAACGTCTGCCGGCCGAATTCCCGTCTTCGACCCTCCTCGCCGACGCAATGCTCGAGATGACCGCAAGCTACATACAGCTCGGCGACAACCGCTCGGCGATCGAAACTTACCGACGTCTCGTCGCCGAATATCCCAACACATCGCAAGGCCGACAGGGCTATCTTCAGCTTGCCCTCACCCTGCTTAACGACGGCGAAAGATCTGAAGCGCTATCGTCGTACCGCGACATCGTGAGACTCTACCCGACCAGCGACGAAGCCCGCGAAGCCACCGAGCAGCTCAAACGCCTCGCCGCCGAGGATGGCACTCTCGCCGAATATGCCGAATTTGTCAACTCTGTGCCCGATGCTCCGAAAATCGACGTAGCCGAGATGGAACGGCTGTCGTTCGAAGCTGCTGAGAAAGAATATCTCACATCTCAACGCACTACCAAACTCAAGGCCTACAACGACCAGTATGCCGACGGTGCATACCGCGCCCGCGCACTGTCATTCCTCCTCGAAGACGCGCTCGATCGCAATGACAGCAAATCAGCAACACTCTATGCATCTGAGCTCGTCGACAAATTCCCCGACAACTCACTCTCCGAACCGGCCTATATCGTCAAAGCATCAGCGCTCTACGACAACGGTGAAACCGAAGCTGCCCTCGCAGCATGGCGCGCGCTCGGTCAGAGAGCATCTTCTTCAAAAGCACTCAACGCTTCGAGAGCCGGCATAATGCGCGCTGCCCGAGACCTCGGCGACTACGACGCCGTGGCTGAAGCCGCAGACGCCCTGCTCGCTTCTTCGACAATCGGATCGGAAGACAAGAATGAAGCAATCTTCTCGAAGGCTCTCGCGCTCTCTCAGACCGGTCAGCCCGAACAAGCACGCGAAATGTGGCAGACGATATCAGGCATGACCGACGACCTCTATGGAACAAAAAGCGCCCTGTTCCTCGCCCAGAACTACTTCGACAACGGCATGACCGAAAAAGCCAGATCAACCGTCGAGGCGCTGACCACGTCAGGAACCCCTCACTCCTACTGGCTCGCCAGAGGCTTCATTCTCCTGAGCGACATATTCGCCTCTCAGGGTAAAAACTTTGAAGCTCGCGAATACCTCAACGCTCTTAAAGAAAACTATCCCGGAAACGAATCGGATATTTTCATGATGATTGACTCCCGCATCGACGGCTTTGACAAATAAAAATATGATTATGTACACCAGACACATTATAGCCGCACTGGCTCTATCGGCCGTCATCACCTCACAGGCCAAGGATCTGAAAACAGAGATAACCGTCGACCGCACGATAGTCCCTGTCGAACGCGAAGCCCACAGACTCGGTTCGCTGTCGCCGCAGTTGCTCCCATCGCAGGTAAGACAACGCAAACTCTCTCTCGCCGACTACACAGATCCCGCCGAGATCACCCGCTCGGCCTCCACTCTCGGACCGGCAGCCTATGCCGACACATTCGCTCTGTCGCCTTACAGAGGCTACGCTTCGCTGGGCTATTTCCCGGTGTTCAACCTCGGAGCTTCGGCCGGATATAAACTCATCGACAACTCGCGCACACGACTCGGAGCATGGCTTCAGTACGATGGCATGTCCTACAAACCATCCGGCGAAAATGCACAAGGACATTACTCCGACAATACCGTTGCGGTAGGAGCTTCTCTCGACCAACGTGTCGGATCGAAATCATCGTTAGGAGCACGCATTGCCTACTCCTACGCCGCGATCGGACTGCCCGACCGCTTCACCAACGACTCTCAGAACGCCAACATCTTCGACGCCGATCTATCGTGGTGGTCACGCGCAGGGCTGGTCGGCTACCACTTGAAAGCCAACTTCTCGCACTTCGGCTATGGCAAGGACGTCCTGTTCAGTGAGGCCGACAATGCAGCAAGCGCCAAAGCGGCCTCGGAAAACCGGTTTACGTTCAATGCCGGCATAGGATACTTCGGATCGTCGGCATCCCCGCGCGCAGGTCTCGAGGTTTCAGCCGATTTCATCTCGAGAAGCAATGGCTATGAGCAGATCGAAATCGCCGACGGAGTCAGCAGTTTCTCTCCGAGTTTCGCACCCGTTTCAGCCGGAACGCTCGGAGTGGTTTCGCTCACTCCCTACTACGCATTCAACGCCGGCCGTGTCCATGGACGCATCGGCGCAAAAATCGAATTGTCGGTCGGCGGCAATGACAAGAAATTCCATATCGCTCCGGCCGTAATGCTTGACTGGAATGTTGCATCGCAGTTTGCTGTTTATGCGCGCTTCAACGGAGGTGAACATCTCAACAGCCTCCGGTCGCTCTACGACTATTGCCCGTTTGTTGGCGGCATGTGGCAGTACAATCGTTCCCACATTCCTGTCACCGCCGATCTCGGCATCAACGTCGGACCATTCACCGGCTTCTCAGCACGACTTTTCGGAGGATATGCCAAAGCCAACGACTGGCTGATGCCCCAGTTTGCGGCCCTGATGTCGAAAGACGGTCAAAACTATGTCAACGCCACCAACTATGGCGCATGCGACATCGACGGCTGGCATGCAGGCATCGGCTTCAGCTACGATTGGCGCTCGATCGTAAAGGCAGATGTTTCTGCCGAAACTGCATCTAACGGCAACGACAAAGCCTACTATCTGTGGCGCGACCGCGCGAAATATGTCATCAACGCATCGATAGAGGTCAAGCCGATCAAGCCTCTATCTCTCGGCATCGGCTACCAACTCCGCACAGACAGACACAACTATCTCTTTGACGGCACAGGAGACTCCGACGACATCTCGATAAAACTCCGCTCGATCAGCGACCTGAGTTTCAGCGCATCTTACGCTTTCAGCGACGCTCTATCAGTGTTCGCCCGCGGCGAAAATCTCCTTAACCGCCGCTACAATCTCGTCACCGACATAGAGGCTCAAGGCATCAAAGGACTCGTAGGTGTCGCTTACAAATTCTGATCTACGAGCGCATAACAACATTCTATAAAACAAATATGAGGTAAACACCGGTCAAGGATGTTTACCTCATATTTTGTATTATAACGTAAGTTCGGGACAGGCTCTAATTCACTTCGAATACGAAGGTGAATTCGGCAGGTTCTACCGGAATACGGTACTTCGATAGCACATCCGGACCGCAGGTCGCCGTGCCGACTCCGGTCTGTGCGGCATCGAGATGAACCGTAATCTTACCGTCATCGACGAGATCGGTGATATGACGGGCCGACTGGATATTACTGTCGGCATAAGGCACAGCACTGAACTGGAAAACATTATCCGACGTAACTTTCAGAAGCCCATCATTGAAATCAACCCACCGCACATCAGTGTGGTTACCCGATGACTGAGGAACTATATAATCGTGAAAATCACCCGCGGGAGTGGTATTGTAAACCCCGATACGTCCTGCTGTGTTGCGATCGACATAGGTCTCACCCGAGCGGCCGTGATATCTCACATTTGAGGCACAATCTGCTCCAGTGCGGTAGGTCAACCCTATGCGGGGCAATGACTTGACGACAGCCGTATCGGGAATAAACGCCCCGTTGACCGCCAGACGATTGCCTCCGGATACAGCATATCTGATTTTTGCTGTTCCAAGCCTCAGGCCTCCTCTACCGGTCAACTCCACATCCACTGTCAGCCCGTTGTCATCCAAAAGCCTCGACACAGACCGCTGTACAATGCTGTCGAGGCCTGCCTCGAGCCAAAGACGTCCCATCGCCCCGTAACTTGCATCATTTTCAGTCAGAGGCCTGAACAAAGACAGCACCAGAGGTTCGGCCAGCAATTCTCGATCTCTGGATTTCAAAGACACCAAGCCTCCTGACTCTTCATCGACCTCAAACACCACATTGCCAGCCGAATATTGCCGGCCATTCTGCATAATTTTATCCGGCCTCTGCCCGGCGTTTCCGTGCATCGAGGCGCTGCGCAATGTAAATTGCTCTTCAGCGATTGCATAGCCCCGCGGCACAAGATCTGTCGCATCTCGCGTCAGCCAATCGACATTCAGATACACATCGTCTGTCTCCTGGCTGATATCAACCGATCCAAGCTCCACAATCGCATTACCCGACGGAGCACAGTCAACATTTTTGACTCCTGAAGCCAATATTCTGCAATCTGGAGTGACCACACTCCACTTCATGTCGAATTTGCTGAGATCGGTAAAAAAATACCAGTTCCGCACATCGAGCGTCAGCGGTGAGTTTCCTGCAAGTGTTGATTTTATGTTTCGGTACACTGCCTTGACTTCATTGAGATGAGGATGCCCGTTGCGGTCGGAGTTTACAAGACCGTTGCAACAGAACGACCTGTCTGACGGAATATCTGCCGCTCCGTAATCACCTCCATATCCATACCATTTCGTTCCATCAGATGCATATTCAACAAACGATTGATCAACCCAGTCCCATATGCAACCTCCCTGAGCCATCGGTTCCCGCTCAAAAACATCCCAATAGTCCTTCAGGCCACCGACAGAATTACCCATCGCATGGGCATACTCACAGAGAATAAATGGACGGTATATGCCATCTTTGTGGCAATACTTCTCAACATAATCAGCCGGAGCATACATCAGAGCAAAAATATCGGTGTTGTCATCCTCAAGAGCCCGTTCATACTGAACAGGACGATTATTCTCAACCGATTTCAACCACTTGTAAGTCTCTTCAAAATTCACGCCATTACCGGCCTCGTTGCCGAGCGAATAAAATGTTACCGAAGGATGATTTTTACTTTTTGCATACATGCGGCGAGTGCGATCCATATGAGCCGGCAACCATTCCGGGAATTTGGCCAGCGACTCCTCGCCATATCCCATGCCGTGGGACTCGATATTAGCTTCGTCGATTATATACAGGCCATATTTATCTGCAAGATGGTACCATCGTCTGTCGGCAGGATAATGACTGTTGCGGACTGTATTGATGTTGTTCAGTTTCATAAGCTCTATGTCGCGTAGCATTGTCGCTTCATCAACATAATGGCCCTGCTGGGTGAACGAGTGACGGTTGACTCCTTTGATCAGGATCGGCTCTCCATTGAGCAAATATTGGCCGTTGCGAACCTCCGAGCTGCGGAACCCCACATTGCAGCCGAGCGTCTCTGTCACCTTTCCCCCGCGATCCTTGAGCAAAATCTCAAGAGTGTAGAGATAGGGAGTCTCAGCTGTCCAGGCACTCACATCTTTTATCACATGGTTGAAGTCTACTTCTGAAGACAATTTTTCAGTCCCCGCTGCCACTTCCCGCCGCTCTGCGTCATACAATCTGTATTCGACCTCACCTCTCAGATCTTTTCCATCGACATCGACCCTAAGTCCAAACAATCCGTCGTTATAATTTCCGTCGAGCGGAGATGTCACGGTGTAGTCGGAAATGTAAGTCTTAGGCGTACTGTAGAGGTAGACATCTCGTTCTATGCCGCTGAGCCGCCACATATCCTGGCATTCGAGATACGATCCGGCTGACCAACGGTAGACCTCAAGGGCGAGAGTGTTCTCTCCGTCGACAATAAAGTCGCTTATGTCCCATTCGGCCGCCGTCTTGGAGTCCTGATTATAGCCGAGCAGATGACCGTTGACCCATACATAGCAGAACGATGCCACCCCCTCGAGACAGAGCACAGTCCGGCGGTCGCGCCAGCTATCCGGAATTGCAAACTTAGTGCGGTAGCATCCCACCTCATTACTGTCTACAGGAACATAGGGCGGATTTTTATTAAAATTATAATGGCTGGAATCAAACTCATATGACATGTTGACATAGACCTTCGTGCCGAAACCCTGTGTCTGCCAATTGCCGGGAACATCGATTTGACCCCAGTCCGACACATCGTAACCGGGAGCTTCAAAGCCAACGGGACGTCCGACCGGATCCTGCGACCATTTGAACGACCACTTGCCGTTGAGATCGAGATACCATGGCGACGAACTTATCTTGCGATCTGCAATCTGCCCGACAGCATCCTTGCCTCCGGAATAAGGCACTACGAAAGTATGCGGATCGAGCTGACCGGCTCTAAATGCATTTATATCTTGCCATTCCGGCAAAGAGTCAGCGGCTGCCGCTGACGGCAACAGCAACGAAATGATTAATAATAGTTTTTTCATCATGCGGCATGTAGACAGGTAAAAAAAGTGATTGCCGGATTTGCATCCGACAATCACAAAATTATTCAATCCGCGATGTATGAGCAAATAATGTGCTGCTTTTTTTCATTTATAATTGGTCAAGTGCCTGCGAAAGATCATCGATCAGATCGTCGACATGCTCTGTGCCGATCGACAGACGCACCGTGCCTGGATAGATATGTTGCTCGGCAAGCTCCTGCTCGTTGAGCTGTGAATGGGTTGTCGACGCCGGATGTATAACAAGGCTCTTGACATCGGCCACATTGGCGAGCAACGAGAATATTTCGAGAGAATCGATGAAACGCCGCGCTGCATCGCTCCCTCCGTCAACCTCTATGGTGAATATAGAGCCGGCTCCGCTTGGAAAATAGCGATTGTACAATTCATGGTCGGGATGATCGGGCAACGAAGGATGATTGACTTTTTTCACTTTGGGATGAGATGCAAGGAACGATGCGATCTTGACAGCGTTCTCTACGTGCCGCTCGACGCGCAGCGACAGTGTCTCAAGGCCTTGCAGCAGCAGAAACGCATTGAGCGGGCTGATACATGCACCGGTGTCGCGCAGCAGCACAGCTCTGACGCGGGTGATAAACGCCGCTTCGCCGGCCGCCTCGGTGAACCGTGCGCCGTGATATGACGGATCTGGTTCGGACAGCTGAGGGAACTTACCGGAAGAAGCCCAGTCGAATTTGCCGGAATCTACGATAATGCCACCCAACGACGATCCGTGTCCACCGATGAACTTCGTGGCCGAGTGAACGACTATGTCGGCGCCATGCTCGATCGGCCGGAAAAGATAGGGTGTGGCAAATGTATTGTCAATGATCAGCGGAATACCATGAGAATGCGCCACTTCGGCGACGGCATCGACATCTGTCACATTTGAGTTAGGATTGCCGAATGTCTCTACAAATATAGCTTTGGTATTATCCTTGAGCGCCTGGCGGAAATTTTCAGGATCCGACGGATCGACAAACGTTGCCGACACTCCATAATCGGCAAGTGTGTGGGCCAACAGATTATAGCTGCCTCCGTAGATATTATTTGCCGCAACGATATGGCTGCCATGCGACGCCACGCCCAGCAATGCATAATTGACTGCTGCAGCCCCGCTTGCCACCGCAAGCGCCGCCACACCGCCTTCGAGTGCCGCAACCCGCTGCTCAAGCACATCCTGGGTAGGATTGGTCAGACGTGAGTAGATATTGCCCGGTTCTTCAAGAGCGAAGCGCGCCGACGCATGAGCACAATTGTCAAACACAAACGATGTAGTCTGATAGATCGGCACTGCGCGGGCACCTGTCGCCGAATCCGGCTGTTCCTGACCTACATGCAGCTGAAGAGTTTCAAAATGAAGTTTCTTATTGTTTTTTACCATGATTGCATTTCTATTGATTGACTCTGCAAAATTAGTAATAAGGAGAACAAATTATGTCACCTATCAATAATTTTAGAAAAATACATTATATTTGCACCATATTGCAGCACAATCGTTCCCGACAGGCATAAAAATATGCCCTGCGACAGAACAAACGTCATTACATCAACATGAACCAACAGACTCTCGACCAAGTAGATCTCGACATACTCCGCGCCCTCCAGGCTGACGCGCGGCTGACGACCCGCCAACTCGCGGCAAAAGTACATCGTTCGCCCACCCCTGTCTTCGAACGCTTGAGAAGACTCGAATCCCAAGGCTTCATCAGACACTACTCCGCTATTCTCGATGCCGACAAACTCGGACGAGGATTCATGGTGATCTGTCAGGTCAAACTCCGTATGATCAACCGCGACATAGCATCGTCGTTTGTCAATTACGTCAAAGACCTTCCTGAAGTCAGCGAGTGTTATCATGTGTCAGGATCCTTCGACTATATCCTGAAAGTCAGAGCCGCATCAATGGCCGAATACCGCGACTTCCTGCTGAACAAACTCGGCGCGGTAGACTCTGTAGGTACAATCGAATCGGCATTTGTAATGACCGAAATAAAAAACAATCCGTCGATCACCATCTGACCTTAGACGCGATAAGATTAAGACGCGGTTTCATTAAACCGCGCCTAACATCGCACGATGTTGCTCATATATTATGATTTTTGTGTATTTTTGTAGCGACTAACATTAAGACATTGAAACAGACAGATAAGCGCGTAACAGCCCAACTACTGAAATATGCTGTCCCCCTCGTCATCAGCGTGGGGCTATGCTGGCTGTTGTTCACCGGAATAAACTTCCGCGAAATGATCGACATCGTCCGGCGTGACTGCGACTTCAAATGGATCGCCGCCACGCTCGCCATATCGATGTTTTCATATCTGTTCCGCGCACTCCGCTGGAGCATACAGCTCGAGGCTCTCGGCATAAAAGCGCCGCTGTTCTACCTGGTGCTGAGCATGTTTGGCACATATGCCGTCAATCTTGTGTTCCCGCGCCTCGGTGAAATATGGCGATCGGGCTACATCGCGCAACGGCAGGACGCCCCGTTCACGGCTGTGCTCGGATCGATGGTGGCCGAACGCCTCGCCGACACCATCACAGTCGGACTGATAACTCTCATGGCATTCGGGTTGGCGTCAGGTGCATTGCTGTCTTACTTCGGCGACAACGCCTCCATTATCGACTCTGCCCGACATCTGCTTATGTCGCCATGGCCATGGATCGCCCTGACTGCATGCGCCGGTGCGCTGTGGTGGCTGTTCAGCCGCAAGACCGAAAACAAAATCGTCGTCAAGACTCGCAAAGCCGTGAAAGAACTCTGGGCAGGCTTCGCTGTCATCGCACGCATGCCAGGCAAAGGACGCTGGCTCGAATGGACGCTATGCCTCTGGGGATGCTACTTCACCCAGATGCTTATATCTTTCATGGCCTTTCCCGCCACTGAAAACGTCATCGCCGACTACGGCCTGCCGGCCGTGCTCGTCACCTTTGCCCTGTCGTCGATCTCGATGGGCGTCCCATCCAACGGCGGCATAGGTCCATGGCAATGGGCGGTGATATTCGCCCTCGGCATCTACGGAGTCGGCAATTCCACGGCCGGAGCTTTTGCCAACGTCGTGCTTGGATCACAGACTCTGCTGCAGATCATCCTCGGCATTTTCACATTCTCTATGATAGCTCTCGACAAACGTCGTAAAAAATCAAAAACAACAAATCGAAATATAAAAAATGGCTAAAGTTATTATCATCGGAGCCGGCGGTGTCGGCACTGTCGTAGCGCACAAATGCGCTCAAAATCCTGACGTGTTCAACGAAATCGTCATCGCCTCACGCACAAAATCGAAATGCGACGCAGTGGCCAAGGCAATCGGCGCACCCAACATTACGACAGACTCGGTCGACGCCGATTCTGTGCCGCAGCTCGTCGAACTCTTCCGCCGACACAAACCCGACATGGTCATCAATGTAGCCCTGCCTTACCAGGATCTTACTATAATGGACGCTTGCCTCGAATGTGGTGTCAACTACCTCGACACTGCAAATTACGAGCCTAAGGATGTAGCTCACTTCGAATACTCATGGCAATGGGCCTATCGTGAGCGTTTCGAAAAAGCCGGTCTCACAGCCATTCTCGGATGCGGTTTCGACCCGGGAGTGTCGGGCGTTTTCACCGCTTATGCCGCTAAACACTATTTCAGCGAGATGGAATATCTTGACATCGTGGACTGCAACGCCGGAAACCACGGCAAGGCTTTCGCGACCAACTTCAACCCCGAGATCAACATCCGCGAGATAACACAGAACGGCCGATACTACCGCGATGGCAAATGGGTCACCACCAAGCCTCTCGAAGTTCACATGGACCTTACCTACCCAAACATCGGCGCCCGCGATTCATATCTTCTCTACCACGAAGAACTTGAATCGCTCGTCCAGAACTATCCTACAATCAAACGCGCACGTTTCTGGATGACATTCGGACAGGAATATCTCACCCATCTCCGCGTGATCCAGAACATCGGCATGGCACGCATCGACGAAGTCGATTACAACGGCGTGAAAATCGTCCCGCTGCAATTCCTCAAAGCTGTGCTCCCCAACCCCCAGGACCTCGGTGAAAACTACCACGGCGAAACATCGATCGGATGCCGCATCTCAGGCAAGGACAAGGATGGAAAACCGATGACATACTACATCTACAACAACTGCTCTCACGAAGCAGCCTACAAGGAAACCGGAATGCAGGCCGTCAGCTACACCACCGGCGTACCGGCCATGACCGGAGCTATGATGTTCCTCACCGGAAAGTGGGTGAAACCCGGCGTGCACAACGTCGAGGAATTCGATCCCGATCCATTCCTCTCCGAACTTGCAAAACAGGGCCTGCCATGGCACGAAGTGTTCAACAGCGATCTCGAAGTTGACCGCATCGACAACTGATGCCAGGACTCCTGATGAATTTCAACGACAACAACGCTCATTCTCGCGACGGATTGATTTCTTTCGATCCGTCGCGTCACCTCTATACTTTCGGTGACGAGCAATTCGAATCCGTAACCACTGTCGTCGAGAATTGCTTCGATAAATTCGACGCCTTGAAATGGGCAAGGATAAAATGCCCCGACGATCCGCAGAGACTCATCGACTATTGGGAAGCAAAAGGCAAGGAAGCCCGTGACCTCGGCACTCTGATGCACGACCGCATCGAACGCCACTACCTCGGAGAGCAACCCGACGCCGCTACATCTGACGACCCGACATTCGCCCACTTCCTGCGCTTTGCAGCCGAGCGCAAGCTCAACCCCTACCGCACCGAATGGCGCATATTCAGCGAGCGCTACAAGATTGCCGGAACCCTCGACTTTCTCGCCCGTAACGACGACGGCACTTTTTCAATCTACGACTGGAAAAGATCGACCAAAGTCGTTGACCGCATAGGCCAGGTACTTACAAACAGCTATGGCCGCACGGCACATTATCCTCTGCATTCGCTCCCCGACACTACATACAACCACTATGCTCTGCAGGTAAGCATCTACCGCTTCATCCTTGCCGAACACTATGGCATAAATGTCGACAACGCTTTTCTCGGAGTCTTCCACCCCGACATGCCCCGCCATTATTGCGTGAGCCTGCCATATCTACGCGACGAGGTGGCCGCGCTCCTTAACCACCGTTTGCGATGAATCTTCCACAGGCTTTTATCTCCGAAATCCAGTCTTACGGCGCTGAATGTCTCGACGGACTGATCGACGCCCTTTCGTCTTCTGCGCCCGAGGTCAGCATTCGAATCAACCGTGCCAAGACCGCCGCGTCACCGGCTGACGCGCAACAGATCAAATGGTGCGACACAGGCTTTCACCTGTCCCGGAGGCCTCAGTTCACATTCGATCCGGCCCTCCACCAAGGACTCTACTACGTTCAGGATGCGTCGTCCATGGCCATCACTCATGTCATCCGGCACTTGTGCGACATCGAAGGCAACAGACCGCTGAAGTACCTCGACGCCTGCGCCGCCCCCGGAGGCAAGACCACTGCCGCCATATCTGCGCTCCCCGACGGATCGCTCGTAGTCGCCAATGAATACGACTACCGACGCGCTGCCATTCTGGCTGAGAATCTGGCTAAATGGGGATCGCCTTCTATAATGGTGACACGTGGCGACACTTCGCGTTTCAGCCGCCTCGACGGCTGTTTCGACATAATTGCGGCAGATGTGCCTTGTTCGGGAGAAGGGATGATGCGTAAGGACAGTGAAGCAGTCGCCCAATGGACTCCACAGCTTGTCGACGAATGTGTCAGCCGGCAGCGTGAGATCATAAGCAATCTCTGGAATGCCCTCAGACCTGGAGGCTACCTGATCTACAGCACCTGCACATTCAACCGCCACGAAAACGAAGAAATGGTCGACTTCATATGCAACACTCTCGGCGGAGAGACAATCGACACTCATCTGAACGACTTCGAAGGTGTGGCGGGCGCAATCGACAGCCCACACCACTGCTCACGTTTTGTGCCCGGACGCATTAGGGGCGAAGGGCTTTTCATGGCTGTGATACGCCGCCACGGCGACAGCGCCACGGCAATGGTCAGGCCAGCAAAAAAGCCTATGACTCAATTTGCAAAACCAACATCTGAATTCGTCAAGGCTCTCGATTGGCTCACAGGATCATTCGAACCCGTCATGACTGGCGACCGTCTGCTTGCATTGCCTCAGGATCATGCAAAATGGATGCGTGCAGCTGCTTCGTGGCTCGATGTGATCTCAGCCGGCGTCGCCGTCGCCACCGTCAAAGGCCGCGACGTCATTCCATCACAGGAGCTCGCCCTCTCGTCTGCTTTTGCTCCCGGAGCATTTCCTTCCGCAGAAGTAGATTACTCCTCAGCAATAGCATATCTGAGACGCGAGGCTGTCACAATCGACGCACCGCGAGGCTTTGTGCTGCTCACATATCGCGGCACACCTCTCGGATTTGTGAAAAATCTCGGAAACAGAGCCAACAATCTCTATCCTGCTCCATGGCGGATAATGTCAGCCAACACGCCTGATAACGCTCCCGAAGTACTCGGATAACTATTTATTTACGGCCGAAATCTGCCGGGATCTCTCCCCATAACTCCGTATTCCATTTCAGCACAGGATTGACTATGCGGTTGCTGGCCAACCACGCGTCGGCCCGCCTGAGCAGTTCGATCACCTTGCCATTGTCTGCCGTAGGCTTGATGGTTGTGTTTGAACGTCCGCGGCGCAACCATGCCATAGCCGTCCGGGAGTCTGTGTAGATAGGCGTTGTCAGATCGCCTCGCTTCGCAAAGAGCGACGCCGCATGGATCAATGCTATATACTCGCCGATGTTGTTAGTGCCACCGGCAAGCGGGCCTACATGGAACACCTCTTCACCTGTAGCCACCATCACACCCCGGTACTCCATCGGACCGGGATTTTTCGCACATGCACCGTCGACAGCAATTGCGTCCAGACGGATTTCTGGAAAAGCCGAATAGTTTACGATATCTTTTTGCCGCGAACCGATCAATCTGAATATCTCCAGCTCATTGCTGCCGTCGCCGCGGAAAGCAGCCACCGCATCTGCCTGTGAGCCGAAACTCTTGTATCGTGCTCCGGAGTAACCCTGCACCTGAGCTTCGCATTCTTCCCAAGAATCATACACTCCGGGCGCACGCCCCTCCCACACAACATAGAACTTACGCTTAATCTGCGCCATAACTATCAAGAAAACTGTAACAATAGGTTTATATCGACTGCCCTCATGCCGAGCAGCTGAGCGACATCGGCACTTACAGGCTTACCGAGGAAAGTGTAGGCCGCGCATCTAAGACCTGGCATCAGCTTCAGTGCATTCAACGCCGTGTCACAGGCGATTATATCGTCGAACATCGTCAGCAATGTATTGCTCAAGGCCATAGCTGCTGTCCGCGGGACAGCACTGCCGGCATTGACATAGCATACACGGGTGGCGACGTCGCCAGTATTGTCGCACGGCGATGCAAGAGCAAGGTCAACCGTGGGCATCGACGGGAACATCGGCGACGACATATGTCCGAGATCAAACGTCAGAACGCCTTTCTTCATCTCGGCAACATCTTCCGACGAAACTTCAAACTGACGGCGGAGCGAACACCCTATGACTATGTCGGCTGTGCGAAGTGCCGAACGAAGCACTCGCGGATGCAGGGCCGATGCTATGACTCCTTGCCCTACGGCTGCAGTGAGATTGCGCAGGCGATACATGTCGTTGTCAAACACTCTGACCGTAGCTCCAAGCCCGATCGCCGAACGCGCTGCAGCAAGAGCTGCGAGATCCGCGCCGATCAGCGTAAGCTCGCAAGGCACTACGCCCGCAACTCCGCCAAGCAGTATGCCTTTGCCATGCACCGCATCGGCGAGCAATGCCGACGCTATCGCTATAGCCGCACGACCGTCGATTTCACGGAGGATGTCGGCAAACGGACGCTTGTTGGCCGTGTCTCTGATCTTGTCGAGAGCGATAGCGGTCACTGCCTTCTGAAGCAGAATCTTCAACCCGCGCACTGTGCGGTTCTCGGCATGCTCGAACCCAAGCAGCAACGCACCGCGCTTGAGCCGCTGCGCATCGGCTTCAGACACCGGAGGCAGATAGACAACAATATCACTCCTGAACGCCTCTGCACGATCGACTATCGCCACACCATGACGGGCATAGGCTTCGTCGGAAAAATGAATCGTGCCCGACGCTCCTGACTCCATTTTGACGGCAAATCCGCGGTCGACAAGCATCGCCGCGGCTTCCGGTGTGAGAGGGAAACGCCGTTCGGCCGTCGAAAGGGACGCCGGCAAGCCTATCGAGACCTGACGAGGGCTCACGGCTTCTCTGATCAATTGCTCAAGCGGTGTGGGAGAATTCATGCACTGTTGTTTTTTAGAGGGTCGTATTTAATAATCAACTCTCAGGATTGGAAATATTTTTCTATAAATTGACTGACCGACGAAGCCACCTCTGCCTCAGTCTCGAGAAATGTGCTGTCAAACCGAGAGGCTGCACGGCTGTAATAGGGACGGCGCCGTTCGAGATTGACGGCTACGTAGTCTTCGAGTTCTCCTCCTTCGGAGAGACTCGCCACGAGCGGACGCGACGAACGCTCGGCAAGCAGACGCCGCAATATGACATCTGTCGACGTGTCGAGCCACACGGTCAGACCCACCGAATTCATCCGCTCCATATTGTCTCCGAAACATGGAGTGCCGCCTCCACACGCAATGATAAGACCACGGCTGTCCGCGGCCAATTCACCGAGCGATGCGGTCTCGAGTCTGCGGAATTCCGCTTCGCCATCCTGAGCGAATATTTCCGATACCGTTTTTCCGGTTTTTTGCTCTATATACTCATCAAGATCGACAAAACCTCGTCCGGTGGCCTCCGACAGCGCACGACCGAGCGTCGTCTTGCCGGAAGCCATATATCCTATCAAGAAAACAGGATCAGACACTCCGTTCACTTCTTTGATTGTTCTTTCAAAAGGTCGCGTATCTGAGTGAGAAGTTCCTCCTGTGTCGGCCCGGCAGGAGCGGCAGGAGCTTCGACAACTTCCTCCTTACGCTTGAAGCGGTTGATTACCTTTACAGCCAGGAATATACAGAACGCTATAATCAAAAAGTCGACAACTGTCTGCACAAACGATCCCCAGGTGATGGCCACTTCGGGGGTAATGATTTCCGTGCCGTCAGTCACGCCTTTCTGTATCACAAACTTGTAATCGGTGAAATTCAAACCACCCGTCAGCACTCCGACTCCCGGCATGATTATGTCATTGACGAGCGATGTGACAATTTTTCCGAATGCGCCGCCGACAACAACACCGATCGCCATGTCCATCACATTGCCCTTTACGGCGAAGTCTTTAAATTCCTGGATAAACTTTCCCATAATTATATGTTATTTGGTGGTTAATACATTAATTTTTCCGTTCAACAAAAATAAACAAAATTCCTCACAATCGGTTCTTCGCAGCCAATTATTTGACATCGTTGTTGATTTGTCAATTTTCGGACATGCTCTGCGACCATTATTCAGGACACAGCCTATAATGTAGAATGGCCGTCAATCCTGTCATTCGCCCTCATCGGCGTTCTTAGCCTCAATGATCAACCGCCCTTGAATACCAAGCGCTTCCTGTAAGTCGATCGGTCGATAAGAGTTGAATATCTGCAAGGCATCAACCGACCGGCCATCGCCAAGTGTATATGGGTCATTGTTGTACCAGTCGATGAAGGCATCCATCGACGATGTATTGGCTGAATACCATTCTCCGAATTCTTCAGGAAAGCACTGCATGAACAAAAAGTAGTTGTAGGCATCCCAATGTCCGGCATCAATAATTCGTTTCTGATATTCAAGCAGATACATCGAGTTGCCATATAGATTGCCTGTAACCGAAAAATAGGTGTCGACCAAGCCTTTGCGAATATCGATCAATTGACGCATATCGCAGACAAACGGTTGATGCTCCAACAATAGCTTTGTCAACGGCCTCACTGTTGCGCCTTCATATATACCCGGGAAAGAGAGATAGACCGTATTTGTCGCTTCATCAATCTTCATCTGGCTGCTTTTAGCAAGTGTAACCGAAAATCCCGCCTTGTCATCAACGTTCATTTTGATATTCTCTTTCAGACAGTCGATTATCATTCGGGCCATTTCTTCATGGCGAGCATCATCCGACGGGTCTAACAATATGGCAGATTCTGCATAGATCAACCCCCACACTTTATAACTTTGAGACAAGAGATAAATCCTGGCAGCCTTATAGTAATTTGAAGATAAATTCGGATCAACCTCGATGCCTCGGTTATAGTATTCCAAAGCTTTCTCATAGTCCTTCTCCAGATAATACAACACTCCTAATTCCATATAAAGAGAACCACTTTGCGGAAATCGCTCAAGACCCTCCTTATAGATCTTTGCAGCCTTCTTTCTCTCGCCTGAAAGATCATATGAATTCCCGATAAGCTGATATGAGCGCTCCGATGCCCGTTCATTTCCGAGCAGAAACTCCCTGTTTTTGAGAATCTCGTCGTAACGCTTAAGCACATAATTATTATATGCAAGCTCATACTGCACAAGATAGTTCTTCGGATATTTCTTTGCGAGAACATCAAAATCAGGCATAACGGCCTCTGACAGACCTTGATCTACCAATTCAACGATCTTGGCAAGCAACTCCTGATCTTCCGGGGCCAAGGCATTAAAATCATCGTCGTCAGTCGACTGAGCATAGCTGATATTGCCACACAGTAGCAATAGTAAAAGGATAACGGTCTGTTTCATGGTCATAAATTTTTAATCAGGTATTATTTAAATATGTTATATGGTATTGATTGCCGGGCTCTCGCAGGAGAGCTGATGAAAATCACTTGACTGGAGTGATTTTCATCAGCTTGACCCCGTGATACGGCACCGCCACGTTGAATTGGCCTTCCACGCCGTTATGCTCGTCGGCGTTGCGCCAGATGTCACGCACTGTCACCGGTCCGTCGAAACCGAGTTCTTTCAAATCAATGGTAAACGGATAGTCGCGCAGCTGCATGGCTTCGCCGTCATTCTGATCCCACATCACGAAATATGGATCGAAGTTGAAACATCCGAGTGCTATCGAGCCGTCTGACAGCCGTTTGTACCATATCTGGCCGTTGTCTGTGATCTTTTTGACCGCAGGAGCACAAAGCTCGTCTTGATTGACAGCGATCACCTCGCGGTTGGTCAGAAGCGACAATGTGAAATCGTCGAGCAGCTCCATGTCGCAACCGATCAGCATCGGAGCCGACAGAAGAGCCCACAACGAAACATGGGAGTACTGCTCGTCGGCCGTAAGAAGCGACGGATGTTTAGGCGCTCCCCATCCTCCGCCGACTTGTCCGACCACCATCATGTCGGGATCATTGTATCTGCCGGGGCTGGACGCATAGGCACAGACATCCTGAAAACAACCGATAGCCTCCACAACATTCCACTCGTCGGTGATGTCGCGGGTCGTTCGCCATAGATTGCCTCCGGCTTCAGCACCCCACTCCCATACTCTCGGCGCACCATAGCCTACGCAATAGACGATGTCTCTGCCGGTGCGGTCGAGTGCTTCGCGCATAAGTTTATAAGGCGCACTGATCGATCCTTTGCTTGAATCTTTTTCGACCTGCGTGTGGCTGCAGTAATCATATTTAAGATAATCGACACCCCAGTCGGCCCATGTCTGCGCGTCGATCGTCTCATAGCCGTAAGAAGCGATGCGGTCGCCGCATGTTGTCGGGCCTGGCGACGAATAGATCCCGAATTTTATACCCATCGAATGAAGATAGTCAGTCATAGCCTTGAAATCGGGGAAACGGCTGTTGCCGTGAAGAACCCCGGCTTCATCGCGCGCATCGGCTTCCCAACCGTCATCGACGTTGACAAAAGTCCATCCATAAGGTTGAAGCTTGTCCCGCATGATTTCGGCCGCGCGTCTCACCTTTTCATCATCAGCGTAGAAGCGCCAGCAGTTCCAGCTGCACCACCCCATAGGCGGTGTCAGCGATATGCGGTCACCTATCTTTATCGTCACTTCCCGGGCATCAGAGCCGTGGCTGTTGGTTGCTGTCAGCGTCACCCGATAATCACCGGGCGTACTGACGCTACCGCTGATTATGCCGCTTGTCTCATCAAGCCTAAGCCCGTCGGGCAGACCGGAAGCAGAGAAAGTCATCGGTCGCTCGCCCGAAGCCATCACAGCCCACAGGAACTCCGCACCCGGCGTTGCACCATAGACCGTTGCATTGTTGACCGACGGAGAGGCTGGAGCCTCGGGAGTCAATATATATTTCTCCTTGTCGATCGGCTTGGGACGCACGGGAAGAGCTACAACATCACCGCCATCGGTAATAAAGCGTGTGTCGACCCAGTCAGCATGATCATACATGATGCCGTCGCCACACTCTTCGATAAGCAGCAGCACTTTATCGACTCCTTCGAGATCGACATCAAACTCCCGGGCAGCCTCGCCCCGCTGCATCACCCCGCTGCTCCACAATTCCTTGCCGTCGCCTACGATCTTGAACTGCAGACGAGTGGTAAACAGATTGTTATCATCAGGTCCGGCCAGGCCCTGAAGTCTTTTGGCCGCAGAAACGTCGAAAAGAAGCCGGCTGATGGAGTGGCCGCCGATGCCACGGTCATAGCGTTGACCGCCGACACTGAGAGGCGTACCAACCACAGAGCGGTTCACCTCGGGGCGCCCCCAGTCCTGAACATAATAGCCCTGTGAATCGATCTCATCAAGCCACACACTGCGATCTTCACCCGACGCGGCTGTCGCGGCTGCAAACATTGCCGCCACTGTAATTACATATTGTTTTGCGCTAAATTTCATGTCATTTTTATTTAAGGAGTTAACCTATGCCAACAAAGTTACACAAAACTTCTCATCTCGCCAAACAACCCAAACAACGATTGACCAACGACCAGTTTTCGATGCCCGACATGTTTTAAAACATATCCTGAAATTTGCAAAACGGCGGCTGCCGTGTGTATATTTGCAAATTGACAATATTCTAATCTTCAACCGCTATGCTGTATTCCCGCACCATAAAGTCAAATCGCCCGGCAGTAGGTTCGCGACCTGTCGCGAACGCTGAGGAGTCGATCAAAATGTGGCGGAGTGGCGATCGTGACGGGTCACGAACTACATTGAAATTATACAGAGAAGTGGAAATAAAAAATGGTAAATATGACAGAGCGCCCAAGTAAAATAGAGAAATGGTTCGGATATTTTGAATCGAACCGATATATGACACTTGCTGTCGTAACATTTTTGCTATTTATGTTTCCCGTGCTTTTATTATATCCGGAGGCACAGATCTATATTTTTAAGTCCGCTAAAACCGGATGCACCTATCTATATTTAGACAAAACCGCTAATATAATCTCGGCGTATATCGTTGTCAGTTCGCTGATATATTTTATTGAGCTGATCGCATTATTTGCTTTTGACCGCAAATGGGGGATGTCGTTCGGATTGATTTGTCTGGTTTTATATTGTATAACTTGGATAAGCGTGTGTTTTATTATTTAAATTTTAGACAATTGGAATCTATTTATGAATACATATAATAAGACGGGTGCTTTCTATCCTACAGCGAAAAAGTCTAAATTAATAGCGTCAATTGAAATTATTTGTCTGTTCGAGATATTCGTGATGTTATACGGGTTTCTGTTACGGACTTCTTTCAAATATCTCACCATGGGATTTGCGGCTCCGGCAGGGGCAATTTGCTGCACTGCATGTATATACATCTTCCGCCGGCTTATCCATAAATTTTTTAAAAGAACAATGACGCGACCATTCCGCGTGGCCATTAATGCTATGCTCGCAGGCATTCTGATTCTGATGTTTTGCATATTATGGAGTAGCAAAAGCTGAGCGGGGGATCGGCGTGTGGCAGAGTGGCGGTCGTGACGGGTCATGACCAACATTTTTGCAGGGCGGTCTGTCGAGGACGTCGGCCGATGACATTGGCTGGCATTAACGACGCATCGACATCATTCGGCTCAATGCAACCATCATTATCGATTTTTAGCACTGATTTATTGTGGTATACAAAAAAATATTATTAATTTTGTGTGCTCAAAAGTACAATCGGGCAAAAAGCCCTAACGCACAAAGACATAACTGAATTTAACCCAAATATTTTTTATTTACAACTATGACAAAAATTGGTATTAATGGTTTTGGCCGCATCGGACGTTTCGTGTTCCGTGCCTCTACCAAACGTAACGACATCGAAGTAGTCGCTATCAACGACCTTCTCCCCGTTGACTACATGGCTTACATGCTCAAGTATGACACAATGCACGGCCAGTTCGAAGGCACTGTAGATTACGATCTCGAAAAGAGCCTTCTTATCGTTAACGGCAAAGCTATCCGCGTGACTGCATGCCGCGACCCGAAAGAAATCGCTTGGGGCGAAGTTGGCGCTGAATACGTTGTTGAATCAACCGGTCTCTTCCTTACCAAAGAAAAAGCTCAGGCTCACATCGAAGCCGGCGCTAAATATGTTGTGATGTCTGCTCCTTCTAAGGACGACACCCCCATGTTTGTTTGCGGTGTTAACGACAAGACTTATGTCAAGGGCACTCAGTTCGTTTCTAACGCTTCTTGCACAACTAACTGTCTCGCTCCTATCGCTAAAGTCCTCAACGACAAATTCGGCATCGTTAACGGCCTCATGACAACCGTTCACTCTACAACTGCTACTCAGAAGACTGTAGACGGTCCCTCTATGAAGGACTGGCGCGGCGGTCGTGCTGCTTCTGGCAACATCATCCCCTCTTCTACTGGCGCTGCTAAGGCTGTAGGTAAAGTTATCCCCGAACTCAACGGCAAACTCACCGGTATCTCGATGCGTGTCCCCACCCTCGACGTATCTGTTGTTGACCTCACCGTTAACCTCGCTAAGCCCGCTACTAAAGAAGCTATCTGCAACGCAATGAAGGAAGCTGCTGAAGGCGAACTCAAAGGCGTGCTCGGTTACACTGAAGATGCTGTCGTTTCAAGCGACTTCCTCGGTGACACCCGCACTTCTATCTTCGACGCTAACGCTGGCGTTTACTTGACTGACAACTTCGTTAAGGTTGTTTCTTGGTACGACAACGAAATCGGCTACTCTAACAAAGTGCTCGATCTCATCGCTCGTATGGTTGAAATCAACGGCTAATCAGTCAACTGACCATATTACGAAAAAGACCGCCATGTGCGGTCTTTTTTTTGTAATATACCATTATGGCGCTGAAAAATCGTTAATATCAGTTAACAATTAACGAACCGATTAGCAAATAAACCATAACGGAGCCTATGTTAGCTCCATGTTTTCGCTTCAACGCTTGTCCTGTCATAAAAAATTTGTAACTTTGCAGCGGGTAAGTCCTACACGACCAGCTCCCTCAGAATCCCCCAGGTCTTGACCGAAGCAAGGGTATGAGGTTGTAGCGGTGCGATGTAGTCAGCTTACCCTTTTTTTATATCCCTACGCCCGCTCACTCAACGAGACGAACACCAACGCAGGAGTGGCAAGTTCACCGTCTATCAATGATTTAACAGCGTCGGCAGTCTCTGTGTAACGGCTGTTCCAGCTACCGTCGGCCTCCTCTTCGCAGTCCTCCCTTATCGCATCGACATCCTCGTCGGTAACAAGAAACACCAGCTTATCGCCACTGATTATGAAGCTTTTGGACGGCATGAAACCCAAAAACATACTTCCGCCTGGCGTCTCAAACCCGACATCTTTACTTCTAAGGTATCTCAGGACTGCTCCTCCGCGCGCATACTCGATCGACACCCAATGATCATTTTCTTCGTAACAATAGATGCACTGTATGCGATCTCTCTCCTTATTGACAAGCCGGGGATCTCCGCCATAACGAATAGCGTCTCTCAACTCATCGGAAATAAACGGGGTTTCAAACCTTACACGGCAGACCTTTGAAATGCTGTCACCTTCGATGATATAAAAGCGATCGCTCATGTTCGGAATAAATGCAGTCTTACCGTTGACGATAGAAAACGGACGGAGATTACGCGTATAATTCTGATTTTTATTCATCGGGAAATAGGCGTTGATACGATTTTCGTCGGGCGACACGATTGCAAGCTCAGCCGAACCTTCAAAATAATTTTGCTTCACACTGTAAGCAAACGCATGATTTCCTCTGTCTGTGACCGTAAACGAATAGGGACACCCTTCCGACAGCTTCTCCGACGATTTCAGCTCTCCGTTGCGGTCAAATATCACCAACCTGGGACTTTCTTTCTCAAATATGACAAGGCTTCCGTCTTCTCTGACGGCAAAATCTGTAGGGGGGCCGATAAATTCCCCTGGTCCTCCACCGACACCGCCGGCCTTGAACAGAAAATTGCCGTTGCGGTCGAATGCCAGCAAAGCATTATTGACCATCTGATCCAAAATGAAGATGCGGTCATCCGTAAGCCTTATAATGTCAGCGTCGGCAAGCATCATTCCTTCGGGCAACGAAAGACAGACCACCCTGTCGACATCATACTCGTCCTTAGCCAGACGATGACCGGCCTTGGTATTGTCAAAATACAATTCCTCGACCTCAAAATCAATGTCACGTATTTCAGAACTCCGGACACAGCCCGACAACATAACGGCCGGCAAAATCAGATACAATGGATTCATGGCGATTAACGGTTTTAAGAAAGAAGGCCATCTCGAGCCGAAAACCCGCGATGGCCTCCCGATTAATTTATAACACTCTGAATTATCAGCGTGCAGAGATTTCGTCGACAAAAAGAATGCGTTTCCAGATGCCCGATGGTTCACATGGTGTGATCACGACCCGCAAAGCCTTAAGCGTAACAGGATCAAACCTGAGCACATGGCTGTAGGCTCCGTTGCCTTGCGCCGGATCTTGCTCGGGATTATCAAGCGTGGCCAACAATTCGAAGTCAACTCCATCTTTCGACCCGTAGACCTCGGCTTTACGCATTTCAAGTGCCCCCTCGGGCCAGACCAGACATGTTTTGAACGAAACTTCCGACACCTCAGCCTCCTTGGCAAACTCTATTGTCGCATCACACGGATCTCCGAGAAAACCGACCCAACGGCCACTGCGGAAATTATCGTTCCCGACCAGACCGTCGACAAGTGCATCGGCTCCGCCGAACGCAAACGGCGAATAAGGCTCATAGGCCAGCTTGCATGTTCCGAATGTCGGCGCAGTCACGACAAGCGTGTCTGAAACCACAGAACCCATGCGGCCTTCGCCGTCAAACGACGCGGCCGTAATCACGCAATCGCTGTCGAGCAACAGGGGCGAGGTATATGCTGCAGACGAACCGCTCGGCCGAGTTCCGTCGAGCGTATAGCGCAACGTCGATCCCGGATAGACCGATGCCTTCACTTCGAGAGCACGCGCCTTACGGTCAGGACGATATGCTACGTCCGTATCCTCGATATGGCGGGCGTAATTATAACCGGCGCGCTCGTAGTTTGCGATCAGACGCGGCATCCTGCACTTGAAATCATGGTAATCCTTACGCTCGGGCAATGACCATTGCACCTCAGCGAGGGCTGCCATTCGCGGCAATTCCATATACTGAAGATGGCTGAACGTCGGCACATATTCGGTCCACAGATTGGCCTGAGGGCCCATCACCAATGCTTTCTGCCCGTCGCTCATGCCGTCGCTGAACGGCTCGAACGCATAGACCCTGTCGACCGGCACATAACCGCCGATGGCCAACGGCTCATTGTCGAGATTGTCAGATTGATAATAATCAAAATAAAGATAGTCATTCGGCGTCTGGATCACCCGGTGACCCCGTGCTGTGCCTTTTACCGCACCGTCGATCCCGCGCCACGACATTACGACCGCGTCGGCCGGAATATCGTCACACTCAAGGATCTCATCCCACCCGATCACTGACTTGCCGGCCTTGCGGGCCACTTCCGCTGCATAGCGGGTGACATAGCCCTGAAGCTGTGTCTCGGCTGAAGCATCGTCAGTTGCCACGATGCCAAGCTCCTTGATGCGCGCCTGGCAGTCGGGACACTCTTTCCATCGATCCTTCGGGCACTCGTCTCCGCCGATATGGATCAGCTTAGACGGAAACAGCGCCATCACTTCGGTAAGCACATCGCCGATAAACTCCATCGTATGGTCCTTGCCGGGACATAGTACGTCCTTATATCCGGCCCACGTGCAAAGCACTTCATATGGGCCGCCCGTACACCCGAGTTCGGGATATGACGCAAGCGCAGCCATCATGTGCGACGGAAGATCGATCTCAGGTATGATTTCGATGTGGCGTTCGGCTGCATACCCGATGATATCGCGGACAGCATCCTGAGTGAAATAACCCTCTACGGGGATCGAGTCTATCTCTGTGCCGGCTCCATAGCGTCCGATCAGTGTGCCGGCACGTTTCGAGCCGACCTCGGTGAGACGCGGATATTTCTTGATCTCAATGCGCCAACCCTGATCATCGGTGAGATGCCAGTGAAACTTATTTATATTATGAAGCGCAAGCATATCGATGAATGTTTTGACCTCATCCGCATCAAAGAAGTGGCGGACAACGTCGAGATGCGCCCCGCGATAAGCGAAACGAGGTGCATCTTCGATGACTCCCGCCGGCATCTCGACAGCGTCACTCAGGTCGGCAGGCAACGATTTGCGCAGCGTCTGTATGCCATAGAACACTCCGGCCGCCGACGCTCCTTCGACAACGATGTTTTTCGGCCCGACCGTTATCCGGTAGGCCTCGGGATTGTCTGACTTCAGACCGGTTTTAAGTTCTATCCTACCCGACGATTTTCCCGCCGGAAGTGCCGAAAGATAGTCTTTCAGAAATTCGCTTTCGCGACGCAGACTCTTGGGTGCTGAGATTTTAACGTCTCGGCTGAGCACAAACGGCGAAACCGATGAGTTTTCCTCAACCGACTGCGGGCGCGGTATGACATTGTAATCCGCCACGCCTGCAGAGGCTGAAACTGCCGACAGTAATGCGGCAGCGATTAATGCTTGCAACTTCATAGTAGTCAATTATATCGGTTATTCGATGTTGCCTCCGGCGCGCATACCATCCTCAACCTCTTTCCAGAGATTTTCATTGATTATATGCACTATGTCGAAAATCATCAGACCGTCAGAAGCCTTGAGATTCATTTCGATAGCCCGCGGCAGACGCGATTTGTCGAAGTAAAGCTGATCGACAAGCACTCCGCCGAGCACATCGTTGTCGCCCATAATGTCGCGCAGATGCTGGCACGATCCTTCGACGCAGTACCACGATCCCTGGTGCCCTTCGCTGTCGGTTTCGTTCCATACTGTGTTGGTGTTGGCCATGCTTTCTTCGATAGTGATGTCGGTGTAATAGTTTCCGGTCGTGTAGAGATCGATCAGTTCGGCATAGCCGAGATCCTTATACTCCGGTGTCGCCCAGTCGAAATCTTTCGAAGGATCGTAGTCTTTGCTGGCAAAATTGACTCCGACTTCGTAATATGACGGATACCATGCCCCGGTGTATGTCGAGAATATCGCATCAGGCTTGGTTGCCTTGACCTCTTTGCGCGCGCGGGCCATGAAATCGGTGATCGTCTTGGTGCGCCATTCGATCCACTTCAGATAATGCTTGCCCGGCACTACCTTGAACTTGCCGCTGTCGTCGAGTTTCTGAAGTTTCAGTATGTCATCGGGGAAATTCTTGACTTTCTGTCCGATATACTTTTCAAACTCCTTGCGTGAAAGATCAGAGAAGTCGGCGGTGATGCCGTCGTAGCGCACGCGATCGAGGATAATGCCGTCGACTTCAGGATATTTGGTCACGATTTCTTTCATCACCGATATGATATAGTCCTGATATTCGGGATTTATCGGATTGACCATCGCCCCATATTTGTTCTTCTGCTCTGTGATCGGAATGATGCCGCGGTCGACATCAAGCACACGGCTTGCCCATTCTGGATGGCCCTCATAGATCAGACCCTTATCGATGAAATTGTGACCAGCACAGAATGTGTTCATCGACGCGAGCACCTTGATGCCGCGGCGATGGGCAGCTTCAATGAACTTGCCGAGATAGTCGAAGTCAACCTTCACGTCGTCATAGTTTCCGCGGTAAGCCGGAGCGAGTTCACTGTCATAGAGGAGATAACCGGTGATCGGACGGATGCAGACCGCTGCATGAGTGAAGCCGAGATCGGCGATCTTGTCGATGTAGTGGTCGATAGTGTCGGGATGGCTGAAGCGCTTGATGTTGGCTTCGGCATCAAACCACATGAGCGCAGGTTTCTTGCGCTTGGGAAGTTCGAGTTTGAAGGGTGCGGCAGGTATGCCTACATTGTTGAACAACGAACTTTCATAATAATTATGATAGCCGTAGCGGACTTCAACGGGATTCTTTACAGGACTTGTCACCTTCACCTTATCATGTCCGTAGGCTGTGGCCTCGGCCGGATAAACTTTGCCAAACGGATCGACAACCTCGAAGCCCTGAAGGGGCACTCTTGTCGGTGTAAGCCCGTCTGCAGAGTTGTACCAGTCGATGACGATCGTTCGACCGTCATCGCCGAGAAATGATGCAGATTTGGCTCTCGGTGCGTTGGCCGATATACCCTGGCGTCCATATGTATTTTCAAGAGCGAGCATTGCCAGACGTTGGCCGACTGGCAATTTCTTCGGCGGATGGATAAACACACTGTCACCGCAGTCGCCGATAGTGGCCATGCCGACATTGGGCATCGCATCAAGCAGTTCGTTCTGAACCTGACGGAACTTGGCCCACTGGTTGCCTTCCGAACCGAAAGGTGCGAGCTGAACATAGTAGAACGGCAGATTGTCGTTGCGGAACACTGTTTTCCAATCTTCAACCATTGCAGGGAAAAGACTGCTGTAAGATTCGGGCGACGGGGTGTTGGCCTCGCCTTGATACCATATCACGCCTGCCACCGGGAAACCATCCCACGGATTTACCATCGCGTTATATAGCAACGTCGGCGTTCCGGTCAGCCATCCGAACTCCGTCTGGCCGGCCTTAGGCATCTCGACATCAGGAAATGATGTCTCAAATGATTCGCGGGCCATCCACGCTTCGATCTTCGAGTTGCTCCAGCAGCACTGGATCAAACCCACAGGCACATCGAGAGCCTCCTGAACGTAGTCGCCGAAAACATAACCGACCACACTGAAATCGGCCACAGCCTTAGATGTCGCGCACGACCATTCGCCACCTGCCACAGTGTCTTTGGGCGTGGTCGACCAGTCGCGGGGCTGCATGAACAGGCGGAGCTCGCGCGACGGTTTCGTTTTAGCTATAAGGTCGATGGTGTTCTGAGACGGTTGGCCGGCAAAGCCTTTGACAGGCATTTCCATGTTTGACTGGCCGCCGCAGACCCATACATCGCCGATAAGCACATTGCTCAGAGTCTCCGCGCCATCGCGGTCCGTAGCTGTCATCGTGAACGGGCCGCCATATCCGGGTGTGGGCAGTTCGATGCTCCACTGACCGTCGTCTCCGGCGCGGGTTTTAAGTTTATTATTGTGCCAGCCGGCCGTCAACTTCACTTCCGAGCCGGCAGCTGCAGTACCGTGGACCTTCACTACGGCATCGTGCTGAAGCACCATATTATCTGAAAATATGCGCGCGAAGTTCACTTTCGCGTCCACACCGCTCGTTCCGGCTGCAGCCATTGCCGCAACCGCCAGACAGGTCTTTAGGAAATCTTTAGTCATGTCAATAAAAAAAGGATCTTAGCTGAATAATTGATTGGATTATAATATTCTGCTAAGTTCGTAAAAATATATGGATTACGCAAATTGCGAAATTACCCTAATAATTGCAAATTTTACCTAATAGCGCTACCCCCAATTGGCTTGCCATCTAAAAATCAATAACTTTGCACAAGTTAAAAACACGATTACAAACCAATCTTTATTTGTTTTATGAAAAAGCTATTTATTTGTGCTGCCATCGCGATGACATGTATTTCCATGCAAGCAGGAGCAGCAACACCCGACGCCACGCCTGTCCTGAGTTCGACGCGTCAGCTCCCGCTGGAGCGATCTGAGCATCTTTTGATGCCGCAGACGGTCGACGCAGTTCAAACCAAAGCTCCGCTTAAAGTAGCCTCCGCCGATACAGAGTGGAACGACTGGCGGGAATTAGGCACCGCAAGTTTTCCGGAGTCGTTGATGAATAATTACAACATTAACATCCGCGATATTTATGGAATTGACGTTCCTGAATGGGATGGATCCATAACCGTGATGCAACGCGAAAGCTCCACTGATGAAAACACCGCACAGCTTTGGCTCAAAGGTATGTTCGGCAATGCCGACATAATATTGGATGTAGACCTTTCGACATGTCATTACACATGCGGACTCCAGCCGACAGGCATCAAAACCAATCCGGAAATGATTGATCCATCTTGGTTTTCCGAATTCATGTTCAATACCACGGGATCACCATTTTACTACGCAGAAAGCGGCACAATCCAATTCGGCAACTTCTGGATGATGATAAATACATCGATGGGGGTGAATTTAGGTGGATGCACACTTCAAATTGACGGAATAGAACCTGTAAAATTCAGTATGAGCGCTCCGTCATTCGTAAGTTCAAAAAACCAACCTGCCGCCGAAATAACGGTCAACCGATCGGCTAAAGTCGATCACTACCGCGTGATCACGGCCAATCACACACAATCAATCCTGGTATCCACTGTCGCAGATCTGATGCGCCCCGTGCCGACCGACACAACCACAATCTATCAGGAATTCAGCGGCGACTCGTTCACTCTCGACTTCTCTGGTGACGGTCCTGACAAGATCACCGTCGTTGCCATACCATTCAACGCCGACAACAAGTGCGTCAGCAACTACTCAATGCGGACGATCATTATCAACCGCCCCGATTCACACTCGTGGACAAAACTCGGCCAGGCATCAATGACAGACATCCTCGGCCATGTCGGCATGCCGGCTTCAGATGTCTTTGACTTTGAAAACCAGGAATTGCTCATTCCGGCGCAGACACGCAACGTCGAAATCGAGGCATCGACCGACTGCCCGGGTCTTTACCGCATCGCCAACCCGTTCGGAAAAGGCTATCCTATGTACGATAAACTGACTCCTCTCGAAACCGACGAAGACTTCTATCTCTACGTTGACGCATCAGACCCCTCCAGAGTGACAATACCGTTCTCTCTTTCCGGCTTCTACACAGACAATGGCATAGGCTATATAACTTCGCAGGGCTACAATTATAAAAATATAAACAAAGACCCCGTAGAAGAGATCGACCTATGGAATGGCAGAACGTGGGGCAAAATGTTTGACAAAAAAATTTCATTCAACGACAACACAGTATTTGTCAGCAACATGCACTCATACTCAGGATCACTTCCTGATCTTGAGATATGCCTACCCGGTTACGAACCCTATGAAATGGTCTGGGCCAATGATGTCATCGACGAAAACGGCAACATCATTCTCTCAGCAAGCGATAACATCACATCTATCGACTGTGCACTCGTCAACGCTTCAGAATTCCAGCAAAACACCAACATGTTCTTCCCTGAAGTCGTTTATGACAAAATCTCATCAAGAGCCGACAGCCTCGGAGTCAAGACCATCAACGTCGTCAATGGCCAGTCAATTATCAATATTCCCGAACTTGAGTCTCTCTACAATGGCGGATATGGTTGGACCTATGTCGTAGCAGTGCCTCGCGATGCTGCGGGAGAAACCCACCACGGCCTCACCGGACCGATGCACAATGTGGCACATCCCGACAACAAATGGAAATCGATCGGCCGGGCAACCATCGAAGAGAATGCCATGTTCGTGCCCTACGGAAGTATTGACGTCTATTCAGGAACATGCGAAGTTGAAGAAAATATCACCCAACCGGGTCTCTACAAATTGATCAACCCTTACTATGAAATTTCATTCAACAATGCTTTTGGCCAATTTAACTATGCGGCCGCCGACATCTACATCGACGCCACAAATCCCTCACGCGTCAACTTCGTTGTCGACTACACCCGTGCGATCCCATCATACTATATGGGTATTTCCACCGGACTTAACATATCTTACGGCGAACAGTACATCAACACCCTTGGCAACTACTATCAAGTTGCAGAACCGCAGACAGAACTGATCGACGATTACTATGGCAAGAAACAGGAAAACGTGATATCTTTCGAAGGAAAAACTATCGTAATCGGCATTCCCGGAGCCAATTACATCGGATTTAACGATGCGACCCTGTTCCGCGTCACCTTGCCGGTATCTGCCGGCATCGACAGCATCGTAAGCGATGACGACAACGACGCAGAAGCCGAATACTACAACCTTCAGGGCATCAAAGTCACAAATCCGTCGGGCGGCATCTTCATCGAACGCCGAGGATCGAAAACATCAAAACGCTACATTCCCTGACTGTAACAGACAGCCAATAAAATCCGAAAGGGCGCCTGAACTCAATCAGGCGCCCTTATTCATTTATACATAGGCGCGGTTTCTTAAAACCACGCTTCCAAATATCTATAACAATGTCAGTTTAAACTCATCGACAAATTCCGAAAAGTGTTTGTTGGTCTTTTTCATGTGATCGAGCACCTCGCGCTCTGTCCATGTCTTCGGCGACGACGGGCCGTCCTTTATCACCGCCTCGAGCGAAAAGTTGTCGTTGACGAGGTTGTCGCGCATATAGGCTGTGATGTCGGCCAGATTATCGTTGATCAGACCAAGCTGTATCTCATTTTCGACAGCCACGCGGTAGGCACCGCCGTCGATGCGCTGAGGATGACTGTTGCGCATGATATTGACAACCAGTCGGGCAGAGCTATGGGATTGCATATACGATTGCCAGAATGTCTCGACTGCGTCGTCGTTATAAGGCGTTGACCTGCGCTCACGTTCAGGCGCAGCCGACGCGGCAGCCTCGTTATGGACTGTCTTGCGGAGCGTCAGCTCCGGTGCCCGCAACTTCGGCCGCGGAGCAGCCGTCGCATGCGCCGGTTCTCCGGCATAGACCGGCGAGGGTGCAGGTGCCGCATATGTCGGTGCAGGACGCTGTGGCGCCGGCTGAACTGCCGGCTGTGCTGCCGGTTGGGGCGCGGCTACTGTCTGCGGTGCAGTCGGTTGCGATGGTGAAGCGGCTATCGGTTTCAATTGCCCCTCTCCATCGCCGCTGTCTTTGTGGGAGGGGCTAAGTGGTTGGCACAGCTTTATCAACATCAGTTCCACAAGAAACTGCTTGTTGGAAGCCTGTCTGTAATTGAGGTCGGTGTCGTTGCAGAGATCCATCGCCCTATAGAGAAACTCCGGTCGACATCGCGAGGCTATATCCGCCATCTCGGATCTCATATCGTCGGGGACCTCAAGCAACGGCAATGTCTGCTGATTGCCCGCGAGCATCAGATCGCGGATATAGAGAGCAAGTCCATTGACAAAAAACTGCGAGTCAAAGCCTTTGTCGCGTATCTGCTTATAGATCGTCAACGCTTCCGGCACATTATTGCCCAGAAATGCATCAATCAGACGCTTATAGTAGGCATGGTCGAGCACATTGAGATTGTCGATCGCCGACTGATAAGTGATGTTGCCCCGCGATGAAGCGGCAACCTGATCAAAGATCGAAAGCGCGTCGCGCATCGCTCCGTCGGCCTTGGCTGCTATTACGGCGAGGGCCGCAGGATCGGCGGTAATGCCCTCCTTGCCGGCAACATATGTGAGATGGCCCACCATATCGCGCACCGTTATACGATTGAAATCGTAGATCTGACATCGCGAGAGGATCGTCGGTATTATCTTGTGCTTCTCTGTCGTTGCGAGGATGAAAATCACATACGACGGCGGTTCTTCGAGCGTTTTCAGAAACGCATTGAACGCGGACGGCGACAACATGTGGACCTCATCAATGATAAACACCCTGTAGCGTCCCTGGGTAGGCGGCAGCTGCACCTGCTCGATCATGCTGCGTATGTCCTCGATGCTGTTGTGCGAGGCTGCGTCAAGCTCGACAACATTGAGCGACCGGCCTTCATTGAAAGCCACACACGAACTGCAGCAGTTGCATGCCTCGCCGTCGGGGTTGAGATTTTCACAGTTGATGGTCTTTGCAAATATTCGTGCACACGATGTTTTGCCGACTCCGCGCGATCCGCAGAAGAGGTAGGCATGAGCCAGCCTGTCTGACGCGATAGCGTTTTTAAGTGTGGCAGTCAGCGCCGGCTGACCGACAACCGAGGCAAAGGTCGACGGACGATATTTGCGTGCCGATACGATATAGTGTTCCATACCTTGCAAAGATAGGCCTTTTTATTTTAAAAACAAAAAAGCTGACACTAATCTTCGAGGTAATAGTCTATCGACGTGACGACTCTGATGTTTTTGATATAAGGAGTGTACTGATCGCGGTCCTCAATCGAGAACTGTCCCTGCCGGGCGGTCTTGATCTTGCCGAGGTGGCTCTCCGAGTCGGCTGCAAATTTGTCGGCAGCTTCGCGGGCATTTCTCGTGGCCTCGGCGATCATTTCAGGCTTGATCGAGTTGAGATCGGTGTATTCGTAGGTTGTGCGGTACTGATAGTCTCCGGCAATCACAGCCACACCCTGCTTCATCAGATCGGTCTGACGATCGATAAGACCACGCACCAGATCAACCTTCGAAGAAGTCACCACGATGACATTTGTCACATTGTAGCGCACTCTGACGTTTTCCGCATTGTAGCTGTCGGCAAGCCGGTCGCTGACAGCCGGAGCGTTGACAGAGATTTCGCTTTCCTCGATGCCGTTAGCCTTCAGGAATGCAAGTATAGCGGCGTTGTTCGACTGGATTTTGTCGTAGATCCCAATCAGATCGTTGCCCATCTCCTTGGTCACGATGGGCCAGGTAACCTTATTGGCCGCAACCTGACGCTCGCACAGACCGCGCACCGTCACATCGCGGTCACGGTCACTGAAGTTGTCGATCCCGGCCTTCAGGGAGAAACCGAGTATGACAATGCCGGCGGAGATGATCGCCGACGACAGCAAGATTGTTGATTTTTTCATAATTTATCGAGTTTTTTGACTGTTGTTATAATTAAAGTTGCTCTGTGCGATGGGCAAACTCATCGCTGTAGTGCCCGATGCGGAGATATGTGGCATGATTATCGTCGTCAAGCTCGTTCTTGACATCGGCCTGATAGAGCGTCGATCCGAACGTGAACATATAGCCGAAACGGCGTAGATACTCTTCATCGGAGCGCATGCTCAGCATGAGCGCTTCGCGGGCCGACTCATCGCTCTCGGCTATCACCTCATCGGCACGGGCGATAAGATACTGCAGTATCGACTCATACTGCTCGAGCATTTCGGCATAATCGACCTGCGTCAACGACTTTTCGCAGACGATTTTATCTGTCAGGTTCTGACACACACCCTGATCGTATGTTTCCTTGCATGAACTTGCCGACAGCCCTACGGCAACAGCCAGCAACAGTAAGAAGCGGTTCATTGAATGATTTGAAATAAAAAAATCGTAGACATTACAACAGAATCACACGCCAAATAGTTGTGGACGCTCATGATGCAAAAGTACGATTTTATTCTTAATTTTGCATACTCAAACCAACGATAACAATTATTATGCGCATCGACATCATTACCGTTCTTCCCGAGATGCTCGAATCGCCTCTGGGCTGTTCGATCCTGAAACGTGCCCAGGACAAAGGCCTCGTAGAACTCAAAGTCCACAATCTCAGGGACTACACCACCAACCGCCACCGCAAAGTCGACGATTATCCATTCGGCGGCGACGCAGGCATGGTGATGCAGGTCGAACCTGTCGACCGCTGCATATCAGCGCTGAAAGCTGAGCGCAACTACGATGAAGTGATCTTCACGGCTCCCGACGGCGAAGTGTTCAACCAGCGGATAGCCAACAGCATGTCGCTGCTGCAGAACATCATAATACTCTGCGGCCACTACAAAGGCATTGACTATCGCATCAGAGAGCATCTCATCACCCGCGAAATCTCAGTCGGCGACTATGTGCTCACAGGCGGTGAGTTGCCCGCGGCCATCATTGCCGACGCCATAGTAAGACTGATTCCCGGCGCGATCGGCGACGAACAGAGTGCGCTGTCCGATTCGTTTCAGGACGACCTGCTCGAACCTCCAATCTACACCCGCCCGGCTTGCTACAATGGTTGGAAAGTGCCCGATATCCTGCTTTCAGGCCATCAGGCAAAGATCGACGAATGGCGTCATGAGCAAGCGCTCGAACGCACACGCCGGCTGCGCCCCGATCTGCTCGGCGAGTGAGATCAGAGAGAGTTAAGACCGACAAATATCACTATCAGGAAAGCTGTAAGCACCACCATCAGCACCGCCGAAGCAACAAGCGATGTCACGGCCGTGTTGCGCCACGTGCGGGTCGACGACTTAAGGCCAATACATCCGCAGATAAAAGCGACCACGCTGATCGCCAGAGCTATCTTTCCCTCAAACGAGAGCGCTATCCACGCTCCGACTGTGAGCACGATGCTGATGAGCGCAAACTTATTGTACTTTGCCCGTCCGCGCGTTGGTTTTTCGGCCGGCTCCACAGCGGCCGGCTCTTGAGGAGCGGTCTGAAGGGCTGGATCCGTAATATGTTGTTTCACTTCTTTGTCCATATCTTTAATATCGGTGAGAGGATGCGCAGAGTTTTTACTCTACAAAATTAATACATTGTCTTTGATAAAACAACGACTATGTGTAAATATGACAATTTTTGTGAAAAAAAGTTTAGTCGATAGTAAATATTAATGAGCCTCGAGCCAGTTGGCGCCTACTCCGACGCCCACTTCGAGGGGAACGCGGCCCGTATAAGCCCTCTCCATCAAACGCACCACAAGCTCATTGAGTTCAGCCTGTTCGTCGGCGACGACGTTAAACACAAGTTCGTCGTGCACCTGGAGTATCATACGCGACTTCAGTCGGCGACGCTTGATCTCCCGGTCAATGTCGATCATCGCAATCTTTATTATATCGGCGGCAGATCCCTGCAATGGCGCGTTGATCGCATTGCGCTCGGCATAGCCCCTGACCACAGCGTTACGCGAATTGATCTCGGGCAGGAAGCGCTTACGATCCATTATCGTCGTGACAAAACCGTCGCGTCGCGCAGTCTCGACGACCTCCTTCATATAACGGTCAACGCCCGGATATGTCCTCAGATAACCGCTGATGAGTTCCTTTGCCTCTGCACGAGGTATCGCCAGACGCTCCGAAAGGCCGAAGGCCGAAATGCCATAGATGATGCCGAAATTGGCTGTTTTGGCCGCCCGGCGCTGGTTTTCGCTCACCTCAGAAGGATCGAGGTGATAGATCTTTGCTGCCGTTGCACGGTGGATGTCCTGATGCTCGACAAACGCCTCGACCATCGCCGGGTCGCCGCTGAGCGCGGCCATCAGGCGCAGCTCGATCTGCGAATAGTCGGCGCTCATCATCAGATCGCCGCGGTCGGGAATGAATGCCCTGCGTATCTCGCGGCCTTCGTCAGTGCGGATAGGTATGTTCTGAAGATTGGGATTGGCCGAAGATATGCGCCCGGTGGCAGTGACGGTCTGGTTGTAGGTCGTGTGGATCTTGCCAGTGCGCGGATTGATCAGCTTGGGCAACGCATCGACATAAGTGGCGAGCAATTTTCGCAGACCGCGTATCTCAAGGATCAACTCTACGATCGGATGTTTGTGGCGGTACTTTTCGAGCACTTCCTCAGTCGTCGACCATGCCCCGCGCTTGGTTTTCTTTGCCGCCTGGTCGATCTGCAGCTTGCCGAACAGCACTTCGCCGACCTGCATCGGCGACGCTATGTTGAACGGGCCTCCCGCAAGTTCATAAACACGGCTCTCAAGGCCCGCAAGCCGCGCTGTCAGACGGCGTGACTGGGCTTCCAGCTCGGCTACGTCGATGCGCACCCCCTCCCACTCCATGTCGGCAAGGACGAGCGCAAACGGAAACTCTATCTTATCAAGCAGGTGAGTCTGCCCCTGCTTCTCGATCTCGGCCAACAGCACAGGAGCGAGCAATCTGACAAACAGCGAATTTTCGCAATTTACGCGCACATATCGTGTGCTGTCGGCGGCATAAGCGTTCTTGACCTCGGCCGGAGTCAGGTCGAAATCGATCCCCTTGCGCTTCAGATACGATGCCGCAAGATTGGCCGGACGGTGATTGGTCTCGGGCGACAGTATATAATGAGCTATCGAAACATCGAAGAACCGGGCAGTGAACGCAACATTCTCCCTGCGGAGCAACAGCAGGTCGCGCTTCACGTCGGCCGTTGCCACAGTCAGTTTTTCCGATGCAAAAAGCGGCGCAAGCTCAGCCATCAGTTCTTCCCGGCCCATGCCCTCGGGCGGCAACGCCACATAAGCGCTGCGGTCGTCGGCAATATTCATGGCCACACCCTCCAGACGCGCTGTCATCGCATCGTCGCCGACAACGAAAAACGACACCCCGACCATATCAGCCTCCAGAACCGCACCGACAAAGCGCGCTACATCGGCGGCGTCATCAAGCATCTCCACTTCCATGGAAGGCGACGCCTCTGCCGCAGCATCGTCGTCGACCGAGTCAAACAACGATCCCATTTCGGCTGACACCTTTGCCGGTTCGGGCAACGATGGTTTGAGCCTTGCGGCGAATGTCTTGAACTCAAGTTCGTCGTATATCGCGACGAGAGCATCGACATCGGGTTCACGGCGGATGAGCATTTCAGGTGTGACATCGAGCGGCACATCGGTTTTTATCGTAACAAGGAACTTGGAAAAACGTATCTGCTCGGCATTGTCGGCCACTTTCGTGCGCAGCGCCCCTTTCAGGCTGTCGACATTGTCAAGAAGATTTTCCACCGATCCCCATTCGGCGATCAGTTTCGCAGCAGTCTTTTCTCCGACTCCGGGGCAACCGGGCACATTGTCACTCGCATCGCCTTCGAGAGCAAGCAGGTCGATAACCTGCAATGGCGTCGATATGCCATAGCGCTCACACACCTCTTGCGGCCCCCTGATCTCGAATCCTTTGCCCTTGAGAGCCGGACGATACATGAAAGTGTGATCGTCGACCAGCTGCCCATAGTCCTTGTCGGGTGTCATCATATATGTGGTGAACCCCTCCCGGCCTGCCGCTTTCGCCAGAGAGCCGATCACATCGTCGGCCTCGTAATTGGCCATCTCTACCACCGGTATGCGGTAGGCCTCGAGAATACGTTTGATATAGGGTACCGAGACCGTTATATCCTCGGGCTGTTTGTCGCGTTGGGCCTTATATTCGGGATAGGCCTCATGCCTGAATGTGTGACCGCCGGGCGGATCGAAACACACTGCTATATAATCAGGTTTCTCCTTGCGGAGGATTTCGTCGAGAGTGTTGCAAAAACCGAATATGGCCGACGTGTTAAGTCCCGACGACGTCAGTCGCGGCGACCTGAACAACGCATAGTAAGCCCTGTAAATAAGTGCATAAGCATCAAGTAAAAACAATTTCTTTTCTTCCATATTGCGGTTTTATTGCTGAGTTTCGTTGCTGTTGTTTCATTATAAGGCCGTCAATTTAGCCTTATCAATGGCTAAAATTACTAAGAATCCGTCGTTCCATCAAAAAAAGTTGCTACCTTTGCACCCTGTAAGCATGATCATGACTATTCTCGAAGCCATACATAAAACGATATCACCCGAACTCGAACGGCTTAATCTTCAGATGAGCTCGCAACTCGCCACATCAAATCAATTGATGAACAGCGTCGTCTCTGCCCAGCTCAGTTCAAAAGGCAAGCAGATCAGACCGGTGATTGTAATTCTGTGTTCCAAGCTGTTCGGCGGGGTCAATGACCGCACAATCGCTGCAGCTGCGGCTGTCGAACTGCTCCACAACGCCACACTTATCCACGACGACGTTGTCGACGACTCGAAGACACGACGCAACAAGCCGACCATCAATTCCATCTGGGACAACCACATCGCGGTGCTTGTCGGTGACTACTTTGTGTCGTGTGCTATGCAACAGGCCATTTCGACCGGCGACATCCGCATTATCGATGCCCTATGTCACCTCGGCAAACTGCTCTCGCTCGGCGAAATCGACCAGATCTACAACGCCCGCTACCACACTTTGACCGAAGAAGCTTACTACAACATTATAAGCAACAAAACCGCTTCGCTATTCATAGCATGCGCAAAGATGGGATGCTATGCCGCAGGGATTGACGACAGCCGCGTCGATGCACTCGCCGAATATGCCCGTCTACTCGGACTTTGCTTCCAGATACGCGACGACATATTTGACTACTTCGGCAACGACGCCATCGGCAAACCGACGAGCAACGACCTGAGAGAAGGAAAGATCACCTTGCCCTTGCTCCACACACTCCTGCGCCAGGATCTGCCGGCTCACGACGAAATGGTCAGCCTGTCGAAAAAAGAAATACTCGACGAAGACGACATCTCCACTCTCATATCATATGCCATCGACAACGGTGGCATAGACTACGCTTTCAGCGAGATGAAACGCCTGCGCCAAGAGGCGGCCGCCGTGCTGGAGCCATTCCCCGCTTCCGACATCAAAGACTCTCTGATCGCACTTTTCGACTACATCATATCGAGAGATCACTGAGACGCTGACTCTTTTTAACTACGAATATTTGCTGAACGAATATTTTTTGCATACCTTTGCGGAAATATCTAAACTTCTGCTGTGTCAATCAACCTGTTAGACTGGATTAAAACTAAGGCTTGGCTCCTAAAGGCCATGGCGACATCGCAAGCTTCAGCTTGGGTCGATTATGCCATTTCATTTCTTGTCTACGCCTACATCAGCAACAGCGCCGGTGATGCAGCGGCCGCAGGCGCGATAGCCGGCGGAATCGTCAATTGCGCGATCAACTACAAATGGACTTTCAGAGGATCTCAATGCCCCGTCACCAATGTCGTGATAAAATACTTCATGGTGTGGGTCGGATCATTGCTCCTCAACGCCTACGGCACAGAATATCTCAACGAAATATGCCTCAACAGTTCGCTCCTCGGCTTGTGGGGTGCTTCACGTGAGATGCGCTTCACGATTGCACGACTGACTGCATCGTTATTTGTATCGGTCGGATGGAACCTGTTGCTTCAGCGGACATTTGTCTACCGCTTTGTCAAATTCGACTCCGTCCTCAACCTCATCACCTCGCGCTCCCACTGATCTCTACAAACGCAAATCAACTTTCATTCTACATCTGATTACAACTGTGCTACAGACAACTGCGGCGCGGTCACCCGTCGATCGGTGTGAACGCGCCGCAGCCATATTGATTTTTTCTGTTGCCGTGACGGTTACTTCTCAGCGATTTCCTTCAGGAACTCTTCGGCCACTTTCTGATCGTGGAGACAATCGACATCCATCGCCTTCGAGAACTCAAACGGCACAACCTTCATGTCAGTCTCAGCCGCGAGAATGCGCTGGAAGTCGCTCAACGACTCGGGATAGCCTTCGCGCTTGGCAACGATGTCCATCGCTTTGTCGTTCAGCGCATAAAGTCCGGCCGAAACGATAGCTCCCTCTGCAAAAGGCTCGCCGCCGTAACGATAGTCGATCACATTGCCGTCATCGCCGATGCGCGCATAGAGGGGACTTTCATCATCGATAAAACGTGTCAGACCCATCAGCACAGCATCGTCGGCCATCGCTTCCGACTGCTTGACATACTCTTCAAATTCCTTCTGCGGGAAAATAGTGTCGACAGTCATTGCGATAAACCGGCCTTCCACGCCTTTGGCGGCCTCCGAAAGGCTATAGTAGGAGTTATCCGATACGATTGGCCTCACCACCAGAGGATAGCCCTTCGACTTAAGATCCTCGAGATATTCGACCAGTTCGGGCATGCGGCTGTTGGCAACGATGTTGATCTGCTCGCCGCCATGTTTCATCAGAATATCGATCAGGCGGCCGATCATCGGTTGACCTTCGATCTCAACGAGAGGCTTAGGCTTCTTCTCGCCGTTTTTGGCGAAACGTGACCCGAGGCCTGCTGCTAAAATTACATATTTCATTGCTTTATCTGTTTTTAGATGATTGATGTCTCTGCATTGCTTATCGCGTAGCGCCGAAGCCGTTGTTTCTGAGGCCTGGACGCGACTGGTTGGTCGGACGCCGGTTGTTGATATTGCTCGGATCGTAACGGTCGAAACTGTTGTTTCCATCGATCGGATTACCGAACTCATCATACTCTTCCTCTTCATCCTCTTTGTTCAGACGCTCGCCTTTCTTCGGCTTTGGCTTATTCTTCTTTATCGCTAATGGCTTCTGGGCGTCGATCGCAAGTTCGTTGATATCCCACGACTGCTCGATGTCCCAATTCTTCTTGAGTTGCAGTTTCTTGCTGTAATAGTACACTTCTTCAGGCTGCAGCTTCAGAGCTATGTTGCCCGTGTCCCACCGGCCGTTGCCGTTGGCGTCGATATAGAGACGCGCATAATAGACCGACGGCGCAAGAAAACGGAACTCTGCACGGCCATCGACTACAGGAGCGACCCGCTGCACCTTGTCGTCGCCCGACAGAAGTTCGACGTAGATCTTGGGCATGACTCCTGACGAATCCGGCTCAACGCCCGTAACGTTGAACACAAGATTGGAATACTCGTCGAGCGACTTTACCGTGAATTCCTGCTCGATAGGTTTGTTCCACACTCCATAGATGCCGAACACCGTGGCCGAATCGACCGAAACCCTGTACTTGGAGCCGGGCGTCCAATCGACCGCAAGCTCCCGATTGAGCAACGGCTGCAGCGAATCGGGACGCAGACCTCCGATCTTGACTGGAGTCCACAACGTGTCGACCATCATCTCCAGCTTAACCGCTCCAGGAGCTATCGAATCGATCGGCTGATCAGACTGGAACACGAGTGGCGCATACACCTCTACAGCTCCACCGCCGACAGTGAAATTAAGGAAATCTTTCGGCTGCGGCACTCCGAACCCATCGGTCACAACAGTGTCTGCCTCCTCTTCCTCTTTCTTTTTCTTCTCCTTTTTGCTCTGTTTTGGATCGCGGAAGAAGAACCGCAGAGTATCGGTCTGCCAGCTCAGACGGTCGGCCGTATCTGTTTTAAGATACTTTATCGACAGACGCAGCGAATCGGTGCTCACGACAGCCGTGTCGCGGATCCAGTAGATCAGCGAGTCACGCGTCTGGCTCACCTCTGCCACAGCCCAATCGTCGATCGGGCGCCCGCTGTGAGGGCCGTCTGCGATCGTGATTTCAGGCAGAGTGTCTGACTCCGCCGCAAAGGTGATCGCTATCTTGCGCCGCTCCGGACGGCTGTAATTTTTCATATACTGAGGGCTGTAACCCTCGTTGAACCACGTCAGAAGCACATCGTTGGGCAGATACTTTATACCGCCGTGTGTCACCAGCGAATCTGTACCGTCGGCGCGCAGGAACGTGTCGCAGACCTCGATATTCTCGACCGTCGGCGAAACCGTGTAGTCATAGAACGCTACATCCTCCGATCTGTCCCACTTGAAGTCGCGGTTCATGTCCTTGAGTGCATATACCCGGTAAGTTCCGGCCTTGAGATTGCGGATCGTGAACTGGCCGTACTGGTTTGTGCGTGCTATGCGGTCAAACACCTCAGTTGTCAGCGCCGAGTCCTCGAGATTAGAATGCACTCCGACAAGCATACCCTGCGCTGGTTCGAGAGTGCGCGCTTCGAGCACAATGCCCGATATTCTCAACGTGTCGATAGTGTCGCCGGTGGCGAAATCGATCGCAAAACCATCGAGGATGTTGCCTTCGTTAAGATCCTTGATGCCGTCGGCGAAGTCTATCGAATAAGTGGTATTAGGCAACAACGTGTCGCGAAGCTCCACGGTCACGGTCTTGGCGTTGGAACTGATAGCCGGCTGCTGGATCTGAACCGGCGAGACAACCACCTTGTTGAACGCATCGTCAAGCTGAATATTCTCGTCAAAAACCACTGTGATCTTATTGCCGTCGACCTTCAACTGACCGGGACGCGGACTCGAATGCACAAACTTCGGCGGCTCCTCGTCGCGCGGACCGCCCTCTGGCCGACCGATGCTCGCACATGCTGTCACAGCAGCCGCTAAAACGGCGGCCACAAGCATGTGCATATATGTGAATCGTCTATTCATATTTTGCTATTCTTTCCTTGGTAAAACACACCTACGCATGATTCCAACTGCAAAACTAACCTTTTTTTCTCAAAATATATTGACCCCCAATCAAAATTCACATAAAACCGCCCGCAAAAAAACGCAAAAAAACCGCTCGTCCAACAGAGTGAACTGCTGCACATCAATTTCCCGTCATTCTGTCAAAAAAATAACAGGCCGGTTAAACATCCGGATCAGAGCCAGAATAATCGATACTAAAACCGTTATTTACCAATTTATCGTATGTCAAAACATAACGCTTGTCGTAGATATCCTGTCTTATTATTTCGTCGAGACTATACGCATCAAGTGTCGATTGCTCGAAAACAAGAACCTGAACCGTTCCACCTTCTTTTAAAAAGTTTTCCGTTGTTATATAAACGATTTGATATTCTTGTCCTGGAGCGATTGTTGTTAGTGGAGGAAAATAATCGTTTTCAAAATAGCTTGGTGTCAGCACGACGTCGCCCCATGTGCGCATCGAAATTACTCCGATATTCTGCTCCGAATTGTTCGTGACAATTAGAGGTATAGGTTGATTTGGCGGATCAACCAGACATGAAGTCAAGATGGACGACACTGCCGCAAAAACAACGGTTCTAACAGTCCGATAAATGATAGTCTTGGATGGCTGCATGACTGATTATTTGCCAACGTATGTGATTTTTTGATCTGCGACAACAAAGTCCTAGTATGTAAATACATACAGCTTGTCAAATATATTTTTTGCAATGATTTCCTCGTCAGTATATCGGTCGATCGTACTTTGCTTGAATACAAGAATCTCCCAATCTCTACCGTCACGCATTCCCGGACTAACAGGTACTTTAAGCCTTATAAACTCCTGCGGTTCTATTGGAGTCAATCGATCGCGGATAGAGGACAGGGCATTAGGGTACACCGGTTTGTCTTGCAGTGTCATCATTTCTAAAATTTGGATAGTTTCGTCACTACTATTGTGAAAAAATGCATCTTCATGCACAAATCGCTCATTACCTTCGGATTCGCACATTTGTGCGCTACATATAAAATATACTGATAGCAATGCTAAAATGTATTTTGATTTCATTATCGTGAGATACGACTTATGTAGGCATTTCATGCGATTTTATGGTTTTAATTGATGAATTGATGTCTTATTCGCAAAGTTAGGATTAATATTGGGTAAAATCAAATATTTTCCATAGCGGATAAACTGCCCCTTCTAAAAAAGTTATCTCCCGATCGTTTTTTGGCGGTTTTCGGATGGTTTGCTAACTTTACGGCATCAACTACTCCTGACAACAATGAAAAAGATAGTCATAGCTGCCGACTCCTTCAAAGGATCGATTTCATCAAGCCGTTTCGCCGATGTATGCCAAGCGGCCATAAACACAGCGATGCCACGCTGCAGCGTGGTCAAAGTGCCTCTCGGCGACGGAGGCGAAGGCACCGTCGACGCTCTGATCCATGCCCTCGACGGCCACGAAGTGTCGGCGACCGTCGGCGACCCGCTGCTGCGCCCCATCAAGGCCTCCTACGGCATATCGGCCGACGGATCGACGGCCATCATCGAAATGGCACGTGCAAGCGGACTCCCGCTACTCGACCCTGAAGAACGCAACCCCATGGCGACCTCGACCTTCGGCACAGGCCAACTCATCGCTGACGCCATCAGCCGCGGATGCCGGCGACTGCTCATCGGCATCGGTGGCAGCGCCACCAACGACGCCGGCATTGGCATGCTCACGGCGCTCGGCGCCCGCTTTCTCGACCGCGACGGACGCAGCGTATCGGCCCACGGATGCGGAGGCGACCTCGCCCGCATCGACTCGATCGATCTGTCGGGACTGGATCCGCGACTGGCCGACACTTCCATCATTGTAGCATGTGACGTCGACAATCCCTTCTGCGGCCCCTCCGGTGCAGCACATGTGTTCGCACGGCAGAAAGGAGCCGACGACGCGATGATCGCGACTCTCGACAACGCCATGCAGTCGTTTGCCCGCGTGCTTGCCCGCACGACATCGACCGACGTCACCGACATGCCGGGTGCAGGAGCAGCCGGAGGCCTCGGAGGTGCCTTCGCAGCCGTTCTCGGAGCTTCACTCATGCCTGGGATCGACATGGTTCTGCAAGCCGTCGGCTTCGACCGTCTCATCGACGGCGCCGATCTCATAATCACGGGCGAAGGCCGCATCGACAGTCAGACTCTGATGGGCAAGACGCCTCACGGAGTGCTGACCGCAGCCCGGCGACGCGGCATCCCTGTGGTAGCGCTCGGAGGTTCGGTCGAGCACTCTGCTGCCCTCGACCAAGCCGGATTTGCAGCCATTCTCTCGATACAGCCTGGTCCTGTCGCCCTCTCCGACGCCCTCGACCCCGACAAGGCCGCCCGCAATCTCGCCGACACCGTCACCCAGATCATAAGCCTCGCCAAAGCCTTGAGCCTGCGCTGAGGATAAAAAAATGGCCATTTGCACCCGTTGACTCGCAGATAAATGCTATCTTTGCATTTCCCATCCCCAGAAGAGTCATTATGCCGCAAGAATTGATTTCTCAAAATGAAATTCCGGCCGATGTGCGACAGGCCAAACAGCGTCTGGGCATCGTCGGCAACTCCCCGTCGCTGCAGGTAGCAGTGGCGAGGGCGATACGTGTCGCGCCGATCGACCTATCTGTTCTCGTCATCGGCGAAAGCGGCACAGGAAAGGAATTTTTCCCTCAGATAATCCACGCCTACAGCCCCCGAAAACACTCGAAATTCATCGCCGTCAACTGCGGTGCGATACCCGAGGGCACGATCGACTCCGAGCTGTTCGGCCACGAAAAAGGTTCGTTCACCGGTGCGGTGGCCTCGCGAAAAGGCTACTTCGAAGAAGCCAACGGAGGAACAATTTTCCTCGATGAAGTCGCCGAACTACCGCTTACCACGCAGGCGCGCCTGCTTCGAGTGCTCGAGACCGGCGAATTTCTCAAAGTAGGATCTTCGACAGTCCAGAAAACCAACATCAGAGTGGTCGCGGCCACCAACGTCGACCTGCTCAAAGCCGTGTCTGACGGGCGCTTCCGCGAAGATCTCTACTACCGACTGTCGACAGTCCAGATCAACATTCCGCCGCTGCGCGACAGAGGCGACGACATATTTCTGCTCACGCGCAAATTTGCCTCTGACTTCGCCGAGCGCTACCGCACGGCACCCGTCACCTTCGACAACTCGGCCCGGAGCGCCATAGCCCACTACTCGTGGCCCGGCAACGTGCGCCAGCTCAAAAACGTTGTCGAACAGATAGCCCTCTTCGAAAGCGGCAACACCGTCGACAGCGACACCGTCGGCCACTATCTTCCGGCCAACGCCACGGTCTATGCTCCGGCCCTGTCGCCGTCGCGCACCCACGCCTACGACAATGAGCGCGAGATGATATTCAACCTCATATTCAGACTGCAGTCCCAGATCGACGAACTCAAATCGCAACTCGGCGGCAACAGGCCGAAACTCGTAGAGCCATTTGTCGACGTCAAAGACGAAGCAACGCCCGAAACTCCCGCCTCTCAACCCCTCGACGTGATGCCGACCGCTCTCGTCGACATCTCCCATGCCCCGGCCGTGCCGTCGCTCATCAACCCCGAGCCGCGCTCGCTCGAAGAAGAAGAACGCCAGGCAATAGAGGCCGCTCTCGAACGCAACAGCGGCCGACGCAAGATTGCAGCCCGCGAGCTCGGCATATCAGAACGCACCCTCTACAGAAAAATCAAAGAATATGGCCTCGACCAATAGACACCGCAACATCATACGCTCTCTGCTTATTGCAGTCGCCCTGATCGCCGCTGCTCCGGCATGCCGCATCAGCTATAAATTCAACGGTTCGGCCCTCGACTACACCGTCTACCGCACGATCCACGTATCTGAATTTCCGATCCGCGCAGCCCTCGTCTACCCTCCTCTGCAGCAGACCTTCGAAAACGAACTCCTCGACTACATCACCCGCAACACACGACTCCAGATCGTCGACGGAGCCTCTGACCTGCAGCTCGAAGGAGAGATCACCGGCTACAGCCTGTCGCCTCAGGCCGTCACCGAGAACGCCTACGCTTCGCAGACACGACTGACGATATCGGTGCGCGTCAAGTACATCGACAACAAGCAGGAAAACAAAGACGTCGACCAGACATTCAGCGCTTACCGCGACTTCGACAGCTCGCTGATGCTCAACGACGTGCAGGACGACCTCTGCCAACAGATAGCCAAAGAACTTGTCGAACTGATATTCAACGCAACCCTCGGCGACTGGTAACGATCATGGAGCAACCCCTATCACCCGCAAGACTTCTCGCAGCCGATCCGGCCGCTGTCGACATCGACACCCTGCGCGACCTCAACCGCCGCATGCCCTACTTCGCCCTGCCGGCAATGACCCTGCTGCGTCTCCACAAAGATCAGCTGTCAGATAGTGAAGCGGCAGCCCTGCAGTTTCACCTCGCCGTAATCAGCGGCGACAAGACGGCTATTTTCAACCAGCTCTCTGACCACAGCGCCGACTTCTCGTCGATCTACCCTCCGGCCGAACCCGAGCCTGAACAGTCGACCGACAGCGCCCTTGACACCTTCTTCGCCAACTACGGCACTGCCGATCCTGCCGAGACGCGCCTCCTCGAACAGCTGATTTTCAACCCCACCCCCGAGTACTCAGAGACATTGCTCCTCGACGGCGACAACAGCTCAGACACCGCCAGCCCCGAACCCGGAAGCCTCGAAGAACGCATCAGCGCCTTTGTCCGCGACCACGCCCCCGCAGATCCGCTCACCCCGGCCTACGAAATAGACACCGCCGACACTCCTGCACCGCCTCAACAGACCCATCAGCCGAAACCCAACGTTCCGTCAGATGACTCACTCCTTAGCGAAAGCCTCGCAAAAATATTCATAAAACAAGGCCGATACGAGCGGGCTTATGAAATAATATCCAATTTAAGTTTGAATTATCCGAAAAAAAGTATTTACTTTGCAGACCAATTGCGTTTCTTGCAGAAACTTATAAAAATTAAGCAAGCCGCACAGCGTCAGTAAATCATAAAATCTAATAAAATATTCAACAACTTATGGCATACGTTATTACTATCGTCCTCACTGTCATTGTTGCCATCCTCCTGATTGGCATCGTTCTGATCCAGAAATCAAAAGGTGGCGGTCTTTCATCACAATTCAGTGGAGCAAACGCAGTTATGGGCGTGCGTTCAACCAATAGCGGCATTGAAAAAATCACATGGATCCTCGCAGGTCTGATCGTATTCCTTTCAGTGCTTTCAGCCTTCGTGATGCCCCGCATATCGACAGGCGTTGAAATCCGCACACAGACCCAGACCGAAACACCCGCTGCTCCGGCCAATCAGTTCGACACCCAGATCCCCGCTGCTCCTGCCGCTGAAGCTCCGGCTGCCGAAACTCCCGCCGCTGAAGAAGCACCTGCTGAATAATCGGTCAGGCATATCAAAAAACTTATTTTCAACATCGTTGGTCGCGACTCTCTAAAGTCGCGACCTCTTTGATTTTATATCATTACTACAATGACCCGCAAAGACTTTGAAGTGATGGCGCCTGTCGGCAGCCACGAATCTCTCGCCGCAGCCATCGCTGCCGGCGCCGATGCTGTGTATTTCGGCGTGCAGGGACTCAACATGCGTTCGCGCTCGAGCGTCAACTTCACCCTCGACGACCTCCGTGAGATTGCCGAAAAATGCAACGCCGCAGGAGTAAAAACCTATCTGACGGTCAACATCATCATCTATGACGACGATCTCGACGACATGCGGGCCGTGATCGACGCAGCCGCAGAGGCAGGCATTACCGCCATCATCGCATCAGACATCGCAGCCATATCCTACGCTCGGTCGCGCGGCGTCGAGGTCCACATCTCGACCCAGTGCAACATTTCCAACATCGAGGCCGTGCGCTTCTACGCAGCCTTTGCCGACACCGTCGTTCTCGCCCGCGAACTCTCGCTCGACAGGGTCAAAGCCATCCACGATGCAATCGTGGCTGAAAACATCTGCGGGCCAAGTGGCCAACAGGTCAAGATCGAAATGTTCTGCCACGGAGCGCTCTGCATGGCCGTGTCGGGCAAATGCTATCTCAGCCTCCATGAGATGAACTCGAGCGCCAACCGCGGAGCCTGCACCCAGATATGCCGCCGAGGCTACGAAGTGACCGATCTCGAGACCGGCGACAAACTCAATGTCGACAACAAGTACATAATGTCGCCCAAGGACCTCAAGACAATCCACTTCCTCAACAAAATGGTCGACGCAGGAGTGAGCGTATTCAAGATCGAGGGACGCGCCCGCGGACCTGAGTATGTCAGCATCGCCGTCCAATGCTACTCTGAAGCCCTCGACGCCATCTGCGACGGAACTTACAGCGAAACTGCGATCGCAGCCTGGGACGAACGGCTGCGCAAGATATTCAACCGCGATTTCTGGGACGGATATTACCTCGGACAGCGCCTCGGCGAATGGTCGTCGAAGTACGGATCATCGGCCACACGCGTAAAACACTACGCTGCCAAAGGAGTGAAATATTTCTCGAAACTCGGGGTCGGTGAATTCATCATGGAGGCCGGAGAGCTCAACGTCGGCGACGAAATCGTCATAACCGGACCGACAACCGGTGCGCTGATAATCACCGTCGACGAGATCCGCGTCGATCTCAAGCCGGTGCAGAAAGCCGTCAAGGGCGACGCATTCTCGATCCCCGTACCGGCAAAAATCCGTCAGGGCGACCGACTATACCGCTGGGAAAAGACCAAGCAACAGCAATAAGCTCCTACATCATTTCAGCGCACGACCGCCCCTGCGGCTCTCCCAAAGCGCCAGGCCCGATGCGGCCCACAGCCGCCGTCTCAGCGATGACGTCCCCGACGGTGTGCGTCTTCTTGAGCCGCGAGCTGTCGCCCCGCCTCTTAGCGACTCTGATCTCCGGCGGCATATCAGGGCCGCCCTGCCGCCCTGCATCCATTCCGTCAATCTGACAGTCTGCACCTTCAGCACACTCATCAGCGGCCGAATCAGTTTCGGCCGGTTTGCGACTTGACTTGCCGTCAATTTCCGCACGTATAAAAGCAAACGCCATCGAAGCCTGTTCGCTAAGTCCATCCTCAATGACTCCGGTCGCTACGTAAGCAAACACAGCTTCATAGACTTCAAGCCGGATCTCGGGAGCAAACGGCCTGAGGATTTCATACCATTTCAATTTGAAGTGAAACGACTTCTTCTGTCTTTCTACATTGTTTTTCATATCAATCTGTTGTTATATTAATGTGTTGATTTTACACCACAAAATTAGATCCAAAACCAACGCCACGACCTGCAAAAACGGACAAACGTCCGTTTTAACATCTCCTTTTCACATAACTTACTGCTATCCAATCCCTGCCGTCAACACCGATTAAGATAATTTCTCTATTGACACGCCACTTGAAACAACGTAATATCCAATTATAACAATGGCCCGTCTCTTGATGAAAGGCGGGCCATTGTTTTGAATGACAAGTTTTTCAATATCGGCGCGGTTGCATAATCATCGCCTTATTCGACGATTGCAGTGCGGCAATCCCACCACATGCGGGTGGTTGTCTTATCACCGCCAATCTGCTCTGAAGCCTTCTTGTACATTGTGGGGTTGAGGGTCTGTTCGATAGCCGGATAGATCAGGCGACGTAACGATCCCTTGTAGTCCATCGCTTTAGCTTCCACCACATAACCGGCCAGCGGCATTTCGAACGGATCGAGCGCCGGCATGCCGGTGCGGCGATAGTCGTTCCACGCCTCGAAACTGTCTTCAGGAAAACCGCCGATATATTTCTGAGTAATGATTTTCATCAGCTTCGAATTGCGGGTGTTGCCAAGATCGCTGTCAGCGTCGTCGAAGTTTACGCTTGTGCCCATCTTGCTCTTCATTGTCGAAGTAAGATAGCTTTCGATATCAGCGCTCTTGATCAGGCTGCCATAGGTCTCCATGGCTTTGCGGATGCCCTGCTCATAGAAGTTTTTAGCAGAACCGCCTACATTGTATCCGCGCAGAGCCGCTTCGGCCAGCAGGAAATAAGATTCGTTGCCGTAGAGAAGCACCTGATCGCGGGCATAAGTGAATTCGGGTGTTTTGGTGACGGGGGGTGTCGGATCGTCGCTGATAAAGAAAGCTCCGAGGCGCGGATTGTTGGTGTTGATGTTGTCAACCTCAGCAGCGACTGCCGACGACAAACCCGGACGCACACCTTGCCAGCGTCCGCGGTAATCGAAGTCGATCACCCATTCGGTCTTGCCGGTCACCGGATTTTTCTCGCGATGACGCTGCACCGAAGCCAATGTGCCGTCGCTTGTGACATTAAACATGATGAGGGCGCGCGGATCGGCATAGTCAGGCACACAACCATCCTGATAGTAGCTCTGTTTTACCACAGGCACGCCACCAAGATTGGTCAGGATCTTCTCCATCGACGTGCTGAGTGTCAGACGACTCGGCCAATAATGTCCGAAAGGATAGAAAAGGTTAACGCCGCAGGTATATGCATCCTTTGCTTTCCATATCGTGAGATCTGTATAAAGAAGGCCGCCGGAAGCCGCTGCCGCTGCCTCAGCTTCGGCTTTCGCCTTGACCGGATCTGCTTCAGTCATACGCATGGCGAGGCGCAGGTGAAGGGTGTTGGCGAGTTGCTGCCATTTCGACCAGTCACCGCCAAAGAAAAAGTCATAATTTCCGATGGTGTTGGGCGCAGAAATAATAATTGACGATGACGCTTCTGCCAATTCTTTTACCATATCATAATAAATATCGACCTGTCGGTCGTAAGCCGGCTCCGGATAATCATCGAGATTGCAGGCCTGAGAATAAGGCACGTCGCCGAGAAGGTCGGTCAGGCGCGAATAGACCCATACACGCCAGATGCGGCACATCTGCTTGATGTTATTGTCTGTGTCGCTGTCGCCACACAATTCTATGGCTTTATTGAGATTGTGCACCCACGAATAGGTGTTGTTCCAGTAGCCTTCGGTATAGTCATTGTTGGGCTGACACTGATTGGTTGTGTATTTGTCGTTACAGAAATATTGGGCGAACGTATCTGTGCCGAGATTGATGACACGCTGCCACTGGTCGGCATTGAGCGTGCTCATCACAAATATTCGTGATGCGAGATACATCGGTGAGACCTGAGCCTCTGTAACTTTATTGGGGTCGGTATTGGTGTCCTCGAAACTTTCACACGATGGCAACACGACCGCCGCAGCTGCAACCAATCCGCCTGCAAGATATCTGAATATGTTTGCTTTCATTTTTGTCATGATTTAGAATGATACATTAAGATTGAAGCCGAAACTGCGCATCGTCGGGAATGAATAGTGTTCGATGCCGCCGCCATTGCTGGTGGTAAGTATGGTCTCGGGATCATATCCACCGGGGATGTTATTGTAGATAATCCACAGGTTGCGGGCCACAGCGCTTAATTTTACTGAGGAGAACGGAGTCTTGGCGAGAATCTTCTTAGGCAAGTTGTAGCCTAAAGTAAGCTCACGCAGACGGAGGTTAGTGCCGTCGTAGACGTGACGTTCGCCGATATTCTTGACTGTGTTCCAATATTCCTGAGGGTTGCAATATGTGGTGTTAGGCACATAGATTGTTTCACCGGCTTCGTTGACCTTGGAGACTACACCGTCGACAAGTATACCACCTGTTCCGGCATACCACGCGTCGCGACCGTCGAGAGACATCAGCGATGTGCCGTTGGCCGAGCTTTGAGCGAGTGAGTTGACATAGACATCTCCACCGACACGCAGGTCAAGAAGGAAGCCTAACGTGAAATCACGGTAGTTGAATGTATTGAGCATCGATCCCGTCCACTTTGGAAGATAATTACCGATAGGATTGTCGGTGTCCATATTTGATGTACGGGTCGGAAGGCCGTTTGCATCAACGATTATGCGTCCCTCGGGGTCACGGTCGAAACGATAGCCGAGAATGTCGCCATAGTTGGCTCCTTGACGTGACACAACCTGTGCAAACTCATATTTGCTGTGGACATATACGTCGACTTCAGGATGAAGCTCGATGATCTTGTTCCGGTTCAAGGTGTAGTTGATTGTCGTTGACCACGATAAATCGCGCGTCTGCACGGGGGTTGCTGTAAGAACGACTTCCACACCTTGGTTCTCGATATTACCGGCATTGATTTTACGGCTTGAATAACCTGTAGCCTTCGTTATGGGAATCGAAAGGATCTGGTTGGTAGCGTTTTTCTTATACCAGGTGAAGTCGATGCCGAGACGATTGTTGAACACGCGGAAATCAAAGCCGAATTCTGTCGATTTGATGTTTTCGGGCATAAGATTATGAAGTTTTGCGACTTCACTGACCTCCGAACCTTTGATCGCACCGCCGGGAACAATATTGAACACATAGTAGTCGTCGGCGATAGAATAAGGACTCGTGTCATTACCCACCTCTGCATAAGATGCCCTAAGTTTTGCAAATGTCAACCATGATGGAAGGGCGACCTTGAACTCATTATGAAGAAGATCTGAGACGATAAGACCGACGCCAACCGACGGGTAAAAGAACGAGCAATTGCGGCGAGGCAAGGTCGACGACCAGTCGTTGCGCGCAGTCACATCGACATAAGCCCATCCTCCATAGCTGAGTGAAGCCATGCCATAGAGCGAATTGACCTGTTTTTTACTTACGCTGTTAGACGCCGAGATTGCTGTGCCGTTTGCGATATAGAATGCGTTGGGCACCTCAAGTTCTCCTGAGCTCATTTTAGTAGAATTCGAGTTGGCATACATCAGGTTGCCGCCGACGCTCAGGCTTGCCGAGAACGCCGAACCAAACCAGTTGTTCTTATTGAGAGTGATGAGAGCGTCGGTGTTGCGTTCGCGATGGAAACTGTTACTGATCGACATTGAGCCTTTGCCTACGACAGAGCCGAGAGGATATTCCGCCATAGTCCGCGACTCGGAGTTGCTCCAGTAGATGTCTTCTCCGTGACGCAATTTGATCGACAACCAGTCAGTGACCTTATAGCTCAGCATAAGAAAACCGATGAAACGGTCGCGGGCGCTGAATCTCTTGTTCTCTTCTGCGAGATATGGGTTAAGAAGATTTGAGGGGTCTTCCTGCCAGCGGAGAGCATGTCCGGTCTCGTCATAGCGCTGGACGAGATCCGAATAATGGATGCTTCGGGGCATAATAAGGTAGTTGCGCATGATGCCGTCGGCTGACGCTCCGAGTGCCGGCGTATTGCGTTTCTTCGATTTGATATAGTTGACTTTTGTGTCGAACTGAAGGTTTTTGGTGATATTGATCGACCCCCTCAAATTCATGTTGAAACGGTCATTGTGGTTTGTCGGCACAACTCCGTCGATATATTGATAAGATAAAGTTGTTCTGAACGATCCTCTGTCCCCGGTAAAGCCGGCCTCGATGGTGTTGGTCGTTGCTACGCCGGTGGTAAGGTAGTCCATAATATTGTTATTATAAGCACTGAAGGGACGCTCCTGACCTGTCCAATCCTCGATCATCTGACCTTCCATCTTCGGCCCCCATGAAAGGTTGTTACCGCCGACATACTGACCATTTGTTCCTTGTCCGTAGACATTTTGCATTTCTCCTACAGAGAGCGGGCGTTCGACCATAACGTTAGAGTTGAAAGTTACTCCGAGGCCCTTCTTCCCAAACCCTTTCTTAGTCGTGATCATGAGCACACCGTTACCGGCTCTCGTACCATAAAGAGCCGCTGCCGCTGCGCCTTTGAGAACTGAAATAGACTCAATATCATCAGGGTTGATATCATTGAGGCTGTTGCCACCGTCGGATCCACCCCATTCGCTGCCACCGCCGCTGCTGTTGTCGATAGGCACACCGTCGACAACGATAAGAGGCTGGTTGTTGCCGGCCAGCGAGTTATTGCCTCGGATAAGAATTTTCGATGAGCCCATGGAGCCCGAACCGGTTCCCGACACCTGAAGACCGGCGATACGGCCCGAAAGGCTATTGACGATATTGTTTTCGCGGGCCTCGGTCATCGACTCACCTTTTATGTCCTGGATCGCATAACCGAGAGCCTTTGTCTCACGCTTGATGCCGAGTGCCGTCACTACTACTTCTTCAAGATTTTCTGATGACGGTTCAAGAACGATATTCAAGGGTTGATCGCCTTTTACAGCCACATCTTTGGTTTTACAGCCTACATACGACACCGTAAGGACTGGATTGGCGGTAGTGCTGCGCAGTATAAAATTACCATCGACATCTGTCGTCGCACCGCCGTTCGCGCCCTTTATGGTCACGGAGACTCCGATCAAAGGTTCTCCTTCATGATCGACAACGGTTCCTTTTACGACATGAGTCGCTTGATTTTGTTGTTGCGACACCGGATCAGATGCAGCATAGACTGCCGTCCCGGCACTTGACAACATCAGCCCCGCCGCAAGAATGATCCTCGGAGCGACAGCTGATAACAGTAGACTTTTGTTCATGTTGAAATGTCTTGTTTGGTTTATGATTTCAGGCCTTGGGTTGTATTGATTGGCGAAACCCAACGAATAAGCTTGAGGTAATAAGATTGCTTATCTCCGGTTTTTATTTTACCGGAAACAATTGCATAGGTTTAGAAAATTTTGGAAATGCCCCCTTGCGACAGGCGGGCATTTCCAAGTATTTACAATGTATCTGTTTTAAAACTCAGCAGGTTGATCTATTTAGCGAATATAGCATTTGCTTACGCTCTTGCCCTGGCGACGGATGTAAAGACCGTTTTCGGGATTTGCAACACGGACACCCTGGAGATTGTAGTATTCAACTTCTGCGTCAGAATCATTGTCGACGATAACGCCGCTGATGCCTGAAGTAGCGCCTTTCGCGTTGGATATGCGGATGTTGTCAATATAGTAGTTGAATTTACCGCCTTGCTGTTCGGCGATGTTTTCAATCATACAATTGAATTTGTCTCCAACAACTGTGCCGGGATTTTCGAAAAGATCGATACATTCATGTTTCCAGCAGGGAGCGTCTCCGGCCTTCAGATCGTGGGTAAGGCTAACAGCATGCTGAACATCGCCCGGACGAGTTGTCACCTGCAGCTGAGTCTGATGATATGCACCATCTTCAAACACAGGACACCAGTCGAATTCGAGATATAACTCGGTTTCGTCTTCCGATACGGCAATCTCGGGTGTGCGCAGACCGCCGGTGTGGCCATCGCTACCGATGCGGAGATAACCGTCATAAGCGATAAAGCTGTAATAAGCTGCTGCGCTCGGATAGATACGGGTCTTGTAGCCGGCATCTTCGCGTTTGTACTGAGGATCAGCAACCAACGACGGATCCATCATAGTCTGGAAGATATTGCGGCCACCTTCGCCGAGAGTCGCTGTTTCATCGGCAATTGAGAGGCCTTCTGCATTAGGATTGTTTGTTCCTACAGGATCACCGAGTCCGTAAGCATTAACCCAGGGTTCAAGCCAATTGAAATTGTCAGAGAAGAAAACTGTAGAGTCGTCGGCAGATTCTTCTTCCAAGTAGTACATTTTAATGTTGTCGATACAATAGCGGTGAACACCTTCGGTGCCCCACAAATCATCAGATAATGTGATCAGCACCCTGGTATCTTTCGTAATTGAAAAGCCGTCGAGGTCAATGACTGCATGTTGCCATTCAAATTTCTGGTTATCTTCCCATTTGGCAACAGGAATAACCTCAGCCACTTCACTGGCTTTGTTTCCTTCAGCGATTTCGATCTGGATCGACACCACATCGTAGACGCCGGCGCCGTTTTTCCATGGACACCAATCGAATTCAAGCATAACTGCTGCGTCAGCGGGAGCATCTTCTGTCGGATTGAAACGGAAATTGGTCTGAACATTGGTTTTTCCAAATTTCAGATAATTACGGGCTGCATAAACAGACACACCACCAAGCGAACCTTCGGGATTGCCGTCACTTTTCACACCATAGAACCAATAGCCTTTATCCCACAAGGCATTACGGAGATAGACTCCGTCTTCATTCTGAATTGTCTCATAGCGTGGTGTTGCAGTGTTCTGATCGTTAAGACCGATGTTGTCAACGACTGACTTTCCAAGCCAAGGTTCAATCCATTCGAAGTCTTCGCTGAAAACAACAACTTCTTTAGCATTCATAGATGCCGCCCCGGCAAGAAGCAATGCCGAGAGTAGAATCTTTTTCATAAAAATGATTTTAAGGTTAATATTAAGGATAATTAGTCAATATTATTGTAAGCGTTGATTATTAGAGCACTATCTTCGTGACCTCTGATCCGCAACGGCGGATAAACAGACCTGACGAGGGATTTTCGACCTTGACGCCCTGTAAATTATAGTATTCAACAGGACCATCAATGCAGCCCTCAGCTTTTATATCGTCTATTCCCGAAGATCCGCCGTCCCTGGCTACAACCCACAGACTGTTCTGAACGGCACGTTGCATGTCATATATGCCGCTGGCAAATCCGTCGGTCGGCTTGTTCATCACTTTATTTGTGCGGGCATCAAGCATGCACGACGAACCGCCTCCGTCGAGGTTGAAAGCGTTTTCAGCCCCGGCATTTTTCATTATCCACGCGAGCTGACGTGAAGTACAGCCTTCCGATTCGCCGGGACGGCGACCATCGACAACTGCGATAAAGGCTTTCGTGTTGTCAGATGTATAGGCTATGCAAGTGCGCGGTTCGTTCACAACAAGATGGTCGAGAGCGTTGTCTGTGTCCTGTACTTCGCCATCGAGCAACAGCACCGGATTGCCTCCGATCATTTCTTTTATATTTGAGTCGGGAATGTCGGTTGTGAATGTTACGTCAACTATATCACCTGCCACCAGGTATGGATAAGGCTTTTGGGTTCGGGGATCGATGAGTGGCTCTGAGCTACCGTCCCACTTTCCTGTCAGGAAAAGGCCTCCATCGCCGTGACCCGACAGTACATAATAATCGTCGAGCGGACTGTCTTTGCGGACGTGGGTCTCAGGATTGTCGACAATGCGGAATTTACATTCGCCCTTTATCGCCACTTCGCCCTCGATCAACTCCGCATAAAGCTCGTAGCCATATTTATTTGTGCCGGTTGAGCGGCCCGGAGCCGGAGTAAAGATCGTCAAATGATTGGCGTCGCGATAATTATTGATCGAGCGTACACTGTATTGATCCTCGACATTTCCGCACGCCGAATATACAGCATGCGCTTTGGCTCTGAACTGAAACTTGCCCATATTAAAGCGGTAATCATCTGTCATATACCATACGGGATACGATGAGATGTCACAACGCACAATCGTGCCGTTTGAAAACTGATTGCCGAGAGAGCCGTAGTTTGAGAAAAAGTCTCCGTTGACGCCTACAATAGGCTTCTGGCCTGCTTCGATAACCTCTTCCATCTGCTCGGAGAGAGTCTTCTTATAGAGTCGGTCTTCCGAGACCTTCAATTTTAATTCAGGATCGACATTGCGGCTTTTATTTGTGTAGAAATCGACTGCACCGCTTGTCATGTCAATTTCGACCAATTGTACTTCGAGCTGAGTTTCACCGCTGAGTTTTATCATCCTATGGATGACACCATCGGCCATCTCCTGCTCGCTGACAACAGTCTTTTCATAGTTTTTTCCGTCGATGACCCAGACTTCAGCCGATAGTCCGACTGCCGCAATCGCTGCAATCGCAAACGCGCTTAGGGATTTCAGGTAGTAAGGTTTCATAACAGTTCTTTAATTTTATGACGATAAATTCAAGGTTTCTAATCTGATTAAAAAAATATCACAATGAAGACTCCCGAAAAAAATTTACATTAGCTCCATACGAGAGTCCTTGAACCTTAAAAAGGGATAAGCCTTTATTCTGTTTGACGTGCAATATTAAGCAAAAGTTTTTAATGTTTTTTAATACCCCCCCCCAATTTTTATATTTAATTAACATGCACATCGTAATCTCATCATCCAGTTCACGTGCGCCAGAAAAGGGAGTCAAAGCAATCTTTTTATGTAGTTGAAGCGTTCTTTTGTACAAATATGCGCTAAAGCGCATCCCACGAAACTCGACCTGCCACATAATTTAATAATACATAAATTAATGTGCAGATAAAGTTTTTTTGACTACATTTGTCGCTCGAATCAAAAAAACGGAATACTATGCTGAAAAATCTCGTAATTGTCGAATCTCCCGCGAAAGCGAAAACTATAGAAAAATTTCTTGGCAAAGACTATAAGGTCATGTCGAGCTACGGCCATATTCGCGACCTGAGAAAAAAGAATTTCAGCATCGACATCGACAATGGCTTCCAACCCATCTATGAGATCCCCGACGACAAGAAGCAACTTGTCAGCGAATTGAAAAAGAACGCATCGCAGGCCGAAACCGTCTGGCTCGCTTCCGATGAGGACCGCGAGGGAGAAGCCATTGCCTGGCACCTCTACGAAGTGCTCGGACTGAAACCCGAGAATACCCGGCGCATCGTATTCCACGAAATCACCAAGAATGCAATCCTCCACGCGATTGCCAACCCCCGGTCGATCGACCTCAACCGAGTCGACGCCCAGCAAGCCCGCCGCGTGCTCGACCGCATCGTCGGCTTCGAACTGTCGCCCGTGCTTTGGAAAAAAATCAAGCCCGCGCTGTCGGCCGGACGTGTGCAATCAGTAGCCGTAAGGCTCATCGTAGAGCGCGAGAACGAGATCAAAAACTTCGTCAGCGAACCATTCTTCCGCCTGAACGCCAGCTTTTCAGTCGACGACAGCCATCTGATCAAATCAGAACTGAGCCGTCGCCTTCCCGACATCGCGAGCGCCAAGAAATTTCTTGACGACTGCAACGGAGCGACATTCACCGTCAGCGACATCAACGTCCGCCCGGTCAAAAAGAGTCCGGCTCCTCCATTCACCACTTCGACCCTGCAGCAGGAAGCATCGCGCAAGCTCGGCTTCACTGTGTCGCAGACCATGATGGTGGCCCAGCGCCTCTACGAAGCCGGACATATCACCTACATGCGTACCGACTCCGTCAACCTGTCGAACGAAGCCATCGCATCGATCTCCGACGAGATAAACAAAAACATCGGACCAGAATACCTGAAAGTGCGCCGCTACCACACCAACTCAAAAGGAGCTCAGGAAGCGCACGAAGCTATACGTCCGACATATATCAGCCACCCGACAATCGAAGGCAACGCTCAGGAAAAACGCCTCTACGCCCTCATCTGGAAACGCACCATCGCCTCCCAGATGGCCGACGCTCTCGTCGAAAAAACGACGATCGACATCCAACCGTCGACCCGCCAGGAGCATTTCGTGGCCAACGGCGAGACAATCCAGTTTGACGGTTTTCTCCGCGTCTATATCGAAAGCCGCGACGACGAAGAAGCTGAAGAAGGCCTGCTGACACTGCCCAAAGTCACTCCCGGCCAGACCCTCACTCCGACCGAAATAACCGCCACCGAACGCTTCACCCAACAGCCGCCGCGCTACACCGAGGCTTCGCTCGTCAAAAAGATGGAAGAACTCGGCATCGGCCGCCCGTCGACCTATGCTCCGACTATTTCAACGATCCAACAGCGCGAATACGTCGAAAAGGGAGAGAAAGAAGGCGTCAAACGCTCGTTCGATACCATCACTCTCAAAAACGGCAAAATATCGGAAAAGAAAAAGACCGAGACCGTCGGATCTGAGAAAGGCAAACTGCTGCCGACCGACATCGGCGTAGTTGTCAACTCATTCCTGACCGAGTATTTTCCCGACATTCTCGACTACAATTTCACGGCGAGAGTCGAAGAAAAATTCGACGAAATCGCCGAAGGAAAACTGCCTTGGAACGACGAGATGAGTGAGTTCTATTCGATGTTCCACCCTGAAGTCGACAAGGCCATGAGCATAAAGCTCGAGCACAAAGTCGGCGAACGTGTGCTCGGCACCGATCCGGCGACCGGCGAACAAGTGAGTGTGAAGATCGGCCGCTTCGGCCCATTGGTGCAGATCGGCACCGGCGAAGGCGAAGAAAAACCGCGTTTCGCGTCGCTCCTCAAAGGCCAGTCTGTGTCGACCATAACCCTCGAGGAAGCGCTCAAACTCTTCGAATTCCCTCGCACGATAGGCGAATTTGAAGGCGACGAAGTCGTTGTGGCCATCGGCCGTTTCGGACCTTACGTACGCCATCAGGGCAAATTCGTATCAATTCCTAAAGACATCGCTCCGGCGGCGCTTTCGCTCGACGAAGCGGTCCAGCTGATCTGCGCCAAGCGCGAAGCCGAAGAGAAGAAGGTTGTCAAAATCTTCGAACAGGATGAAGACCTGCGCATACTCAACGGCCGCTACGGTGTCTACATTTCATACAAAAAAGACAATTTCAAAATACCCCGCACCGTGGCCGACCCTGCAGCGCTGACATTCGACGAAGTTATGGAAATCGTAAACTCCCAGGAAGTCAAGCCGAAGAAAACCCGCGCTGCCTCCACCCGTAAAAAAACAAAATAATGCCACGCAAAAGTCTTCCGACCAAACCCGGCGCAGAACGTGCGCCCTTCCGTCCCGACATAATCCTCAATTTCAAACCCTCAGAGCCGGCCCAACTGCTCCAGTTCCTATTCACAGCCATGCCTGAACGCAAGCGCACTACTGTGAAGGACTTCCTCAAGCATCGTCAGGTGATGGTCAACGGCATCGTCACCACTCAGTTTGACCAGGAGCTGAAACCCGGCGACGACGTTGCGGTCAACACCACCCGCGAATTCCAGACCCTGCGCAACCCGCGTCTGTCGATAGTTTTCGAGGACTCTGACATAATCGTCGTCAACAAAGGCTACGGCCTGCTGTCGGTCGGCACCGATAAAATAAAAACCGGCACAGCATACTCTATCCTGCGCGACTACCTGAAACGCGTCGATCCCCGCAACAAACTCTTTATCGTCCACAGGCTCGACCAGCACACATCAGGGTTGATGATGTTCGCCAAGAACATAAAGGCAAAGGAAGCCATGCAGCACAACTGGAACAACATGGTGCTCGAACGCCGCTATGTGTGCGTTGTCGAAGGCAAACTCGAACAGCCCGAAGGCGAAGTGCGCAGCTATCTCGCCGAAACGTCGCAGCATGAAGTCTATTCGACCAACGATCCGAAAGCCGGACAGCTCGCCGTGACCCGCTACCGCACACTCAAGTCTGCCAACGGATATACCCTCGTCGAAGTGCAGCTCGAGACAGGCCGCAAAAACCAGATACGCGTCCATATGAAAGACCTCGGCCACCCCATAGCCGGCGACCGCAAATATGGCGCAAAGACATCGCCGATCCATCGTCTGGCACTCCACGCCATGTCGCTGCGTTTCGCCCATCCGGTTTCGCGGGCCGACATGAATTTTGCCACTCAGATACCCGCACCGTTTGCAAAAATGGTAAAATAATCTGAACCATCACCCCTGCGGAAACGTTTACCAATCAAAGTGAATGTAGCCGGAAGCGGTGACCGTCAGAGATAGAAATCTCCGGAATGTTGCGGATGAAAGTACCGCAGACGCCTCTCCTCAGAATGTTAATCTAATAACTTCCGGCGATGCTGTCAACAATATACTTTAGCCTAACAGCTAATCAGAATGGCCCGAGGTAGATATCTTCAGGCCATTTTTACGCACGGACGCTGCAATGTTTTTTTCTCCGGAACCTCTACTATCCGTCGATTTTCAGTATTTTTGCAAATAAATGAACACTCTTCAGCTCTACATATCCAAATCGGCCCGCGAACGCGTCAAACTGGCCGAAATCAATCCGACCGAACAAGGCCGGAAAGCCGCTGCCGACATGAAGTCGGCCGTTGCTCTGGTCGACTATGCTCCGTCAGCCAAGATGGTGTTTTACATCGTCGTCAACACAGCCGACGGTTATGCCATCCACATCATCCGCACCATACCGCCGACTCGGCCTAACCATCTCGATGCGACCATATTCATAGACAAAAAACTCGACATTATGGCCGAGGATCTGGCCGAAGTGCTCGACAAAGTGACTTCGATCGTGCTCGCCAAGGCAGTCTCGGAGACCGACATGAACCAGCTGCGACACCTTTTCGACCGGGAATACGACCTGCGCGACAAAGATCCCCGCATCAAGCCTTCGCGAGGCAACGATTACGCATGTCTCTCCTACGGACCCGATTCCGGACGATCGCTCGACCAGCTGCTCGACGATGGGATCTACCGCAAGGAATGGAGCGCCTACAAAGGAGTTATCATCCTCGACGACACCGTCACACCTGTGCCCAACTCGGTCGTCGACCTCGACAACATCGACGAACCTGAGCAAGAAGATGACTGTCAGCCATCCGACACTGCAGCACCCGACACCGCCGCGCAGGCTGCACCGGCGCGCACCTATGTGTTCTCTCTGCCGGTGATCACTCCTGAGGGCCGCTCGACTCTCGAATTCGAGCTCGAAAGCGCCAAACCCATCACCGCAAGCCCGGTCAAAGGCTACGAGACATCAAGCCGGATAGTCGCGGGCCAGGACCACACAAACATGCTGAGACGCTCATCGGGAAAAACAACCTACGAACGCATGGAACGCTGGATATGGGGAGCCGCAGGACTCGTGGCCGGACTGATGATAATGTGGATCGCATCGCTCTTCAGCGACGAGCCACAACGCGTGAACGACAGCTACATAGCTGAAGAGCAGCAAGCACCCGTAGCCCAACAGCCAGAAACACCAGCTTCGACGCCCACCACGGCCCCTTCTCAAACAAAGGCGCAGAAACCTCAGCCGACCGAAGCAACGGCCTACCTCGATAACAACCGCACGTGGAAGCGCGACGACATGGAGAATATCGAAGACCTGCGCGGCCTGTTTGACGATCTCAACAACTACCGCTTCGATCAGATAACCGGCAAATGGGCCGAAAAACTCAAGGCGTCGAAAAACTTCTCGAAAGTCGTCAAAGCCGCCGACAAAGCCGTTTCGAAAAAGGTTGACCCGCGCCGCGGCGAAGGCAACGACCACAAACCAAAGTACAATCGTGAAGGCGACACCAACATCAGCTGGCTCGGCTACACATATTGGATTGACCCTTGACAAAACATTATTTTATCTCACTCATAGCCATGAAAGTTTATATCTTCAAACAGACGCCCGCAGTGCTGTACACCGCAATAGCAGCATCGTTAGTGTGCAACGACGCAGCAGCGAGGCTGTCGATCTCAGCCGTCACTCCTCAAGGACGATCGGTCGAGGTCACTGCAATCACGCCCAACGCCATCAAAGTGTCGAACTTCGCGCCCGGCGAAAACGAACTGACCGCCAACCGCTTTGATCTCGACGCTCCTGACTCCCCCGCAAAAAAGATCAGCATCGACAACAACCTGACGGCTCTGTCGACCGGAAGCATCACAGCCCTGCTCGACTCGCGCAGCGGCGCTCTGACGATCTATGGCGGCGACGGACGCGTAGTCACCGACAGCGGGTTGCGCACATCGACCGGCGGACGCCTCGAACTCGACCTCTCGACCACTTCGACCGGAGCATACTACGGAGGCGGCGAACGCGGCCACTCGCTCGACCTGCGCGGCGACACTCTCGTGATGTACAACCGCCCGACCTACGGCTACACCGCCGGCGACGAACGCATCGACCAGATGAACATCACTATGCCGCTGATCGTGTCGTCCGACGGCTTTGCAATAGTCTTCGACGATTTCGCCGCTTCAGAACTGATACTCTCCGATCCCATACGCTACATCACCGAAGCCCCCGGAGCCGTCAGCTACTACTACGTCAACGGCGTATCGACCGTCGCCGACGCTGTCGAACAGCTCACTGCCATCACCGGGCGCCAGGACATGCCGCCGATATGGGCTCTCGGCTACATCACATCGAAATACGGCTACCGCACCCAGGCCGAGACAGAGGCGGTGGTCGATAAGCTCAAATCACTCGGCTATCCGCTCGACGGCCTTGTGCTCGACCTCTATTGGTACGGAAAGGAAGAAGACATGGGACGCCTCGACTGGGAACCGGAACAATGGCCCGCACCGGCCGAAATGCTCGACCGGCTTAACAAAAAGGGAGTTAAAGTCGTACCGATTTCCCAGCCCTACGTACTCCGCAACGGCAAAGGTGTCGAAAATTATGACTCACTCGCGCCCAAAGGCCTGTTCGCGCGCGATTCGCTCGGCAATCCGCTCGAAGTCGAGATATGGGTCGGAAAAGGTGGAATGTTTGACGTGTCCAATCCCGACACACGCGCATGGCTTGCCAAAAGATACGGCGAACTCACCGACATGGGGGTCGGCGGATGGTGGGGCGATCTCGGAGAGCCCGAGAAGCACCCCGAGGAAGCGCGTCACGCCAACGGTCTGAAAGCCCGGCAATATCACAACCGCTACGGCAACGACTGGAGCAAGATAATCCACGAACTATTCGAACAGAAATATCCCGACCGGCGTCTGTTCACACTCATGCGCGGCGGCACCACAGGTCTGCAGAAGTACAGCGTCTTCCCTTGGTCCGGCGACGTGTCGCGGTCGTGGGGAGGTCTCGCCGCACAGATCACCATCATGCTCAACAGCGGACTCAGCGGACTCGGCTACATGAGCCACGACGTGGGCGGTTTTGCCATCGACAAAGACAATCCGATCGATCCCGAGCTCTATGTCAGATGGCTTCAGCTCGGGCTATTCTCGCCTGTGCTCCGCACTCACTCTCAAGAGTATGCCGAACCCTATCATTATCCCGCCCAAAGCGATATAATCAAACGCCTCATCGACGAACGCTACAGCTGGCTGCCCTATAACTACACCCTCGCTTACGACAACGCCACTAAAGGCTGGCCATTGGTGCGCCCGCTCAATTTCCATGACGAAGGTCCGGCCGGCGGCGACAGCATCACCGACGAATATCTCTGGGGACGCGACGTGCTCGTCGCGCCCGTCGTGACACGCGGCACCACCGACCGACCGATCGTGTTCCCGGCCGGACGATGGATCGATATCAACAATCCGCGCGTCAGCTTCAGCGGATCGGTCAACTCCTACCCTGCGCCGCTCGGCGTTCTGCCACTCTTCGCCCGCGCCGGAGCATTCATCCCCCGCGCCGACTACCCGATGGCAAATACCTCTGACTATGACCCATCCCGTCTGACAGTCGATTATTACGCATTCCCAGGCATCGAATCATCCTACACCCTCTACGACGACAACCGCCTGTCGCCGCGCTCTCTTATCGACAAGCAATACCGACTGATCACATTCACGGGCAACTGCCGTCAGTCGGGCGACATATCAGTAAACATCAGTTCAACAGGCAACTACGACGGAGCACCGTCAAAAGTCGACATGAACTTCCGGGTGCCTGGTCTCACTCGCAAGCCATCGCAAGTGACCGTCAACGGCAAAAAGATCAAATTTGCCTTCGACTCAATCTCTGGCACTCTGTCTCTGAAAATCAAATATTTACCCTCCGAACAGACTAACATTGAAATAACCCTCTAAAACAAATCATATGTTTTCAGGAATAGTAGAAGAAGCGGCGACCATCACCGCCGTCACCCGCAACGACAGCAATGTCAATCTCCGCGTCAGATGCTCGTTCACCGACCAGCTGAGCATCGACCAGTCAGTAGCCCACAACGGCGTGTGCCTAACGGTTGTGGCCCTGCATCCCGACAGCACCTACGAAGTGACCGCGATCCGCGAGACCCTCGACCGCTCGAACCTCGGTGATCTCAAAGCCGGAGACCTCGTCAACCTCGAACGATCGATGATGATGAACGGGCGCCTCGACGGCCACATCGTTCAAGGCCATGTCGACTGCACGGCAGTGTGCGAGAGCATCGAAGATGCCGACGGCAGCCGCTACTACAAGTTCGTCTATGATATCGATCCGGCCATGATCGCCAAAGGCTACATGACCGTCGAAAAAGGATCGGTGACGGTCAACGGCGTAAGCCTCACAGTGTGCGACAGCGAGCCTAGATCGTTCAGAGTCGCCATAATCCCCTACACATTCGAGCACACCAACTTCCGCAACATCAAAGTCGGCGACCGCGTGAACCTCGAATTCGACATCATCGGCAAATACATCGCCCGACTCTCCGAGCTCAAAAACGATTGACCTACTGCTACCCGTCGCAAGGCGGGTAGCTCTTTTCTGCTAATTCCGGATTTGTCGGCTTGACTGCGGCTTGACAGCGCCGCGCATCTGAACGGTTTTATCGCATCGATTTGGTAATCGGCTAAAAAATAGCTACCTTTGCCGCCGTTTTAACATTTATACGATTTTAATGAAAAAGCTATTTTTTGTGGCCTTCACATCTCTGAGCGCGCTTTTGGCAAGCGCTGAAGGATATCAGGTCAACACATTCAGTGCCCGCCAGACAGGCATGGGACATGTCGGAGTGGCAATGAAACTCGGAGCCGAAAGCAACATCTTCAACCCAGCCGCAGTATCGTTTTCCGACAAGACCCTCGATCTCTCTGCCGGCATGAGCGCAATCAAAGCCGACGCATCGGCATTCTACGGCGACGCCGAGTACAAAACCAGCAACAAAGTGAGCACTCCGTTCAACTTCTCCGGAGCATTCCGCATCTACGACAACCTCTTTGCCGGAGTGTCGCTCTACACCCCCTACGGCAGTTCGATCAACTGGGGCGACAACTGGCCCGGAGCCGTTCTCAACCAATCGGTCGATCTCGCAGTATTCACAGTTCAGCCCACGGTGTCGTGGCGCATACTTCCCAAACTCTCGGTCGGAGCCGGACTCATGATCTCGTGGGGTAACGTCAACCTCCACAAAGGCCTTGTATCGATGGAATCGCTCAACGCATTGCAACAGCTCATGGTGATGGGCGGACAGCTCCCCGGCATTCTGCATCAGTTCACCACCACTCCCGCATCGGTCGTTCTCGACGGATCGTCGGATCTGGCCGTCGGCTACAATGTCGGAGTAATGTACGACATCCTTCCCAACCTCACATTCGGCGCTTCTTACCGCTCGAAGATGGAAATGACAGTCGGCAAAGGCTCGGCTCAGGTCAACTATGGCAACGAGGCTGCAAAAGCGCTTCTCGGCTCGACGCTCGACGACATCAGCGCCACCAACTTCACCGCGTCGATGCCATGCCCCTACGTTCTGACATTCGGTCTGTCGTACAAACCCGTCAAGCGGCTTCTGCTCGCGTTTGACGCGCAGCTCAACGGCTGGGGCACCTACAAACAGCTCGACATCGCTTTCGACGGTCTGCCTCAGTTTGACCAGCACCTGACCAAAGACTACAAAAACGCATGGACCTATCATTTCGGAGCTGAATATGCCGTGACCCACCGCCTCGACGTACGCGCCGGCCTGATGGTCGACACATCGCCCTGCAACAAGGACTACTACAACCCCGAAACTCCCGGCACGACCAAGATCGAGCCATCGGTAGGTCTGTCGTTCCGTCCGATCCCGAGCCTGTCGATCGACGCTGCGTTCATGTATGTCAACGGACGAAAGGTCGAGAATGCCACCGGACGCTACGAGGACTTCATCGCCAAAAGCTATCCGATGCTCGAGCTGCCCGCCGACGCCACATTCACCGCCGACTACAAAGTCAGCGCCATAATCCCGGCCATCGGCATTTCATACTCGTTCTAAGGCTCGGTTCCATAAACTTTTTCCACCCGCAAGGCATTATCTCTATAATATCCCTTATAACATTATATTACACATAAGTAATCCCATTTTTATTTACAAAAACATCATTCGTTATGAAAAAGTCACTTATCATGGCAGCCTCAGTCCTCGCCCTCGCAGGAATGACTGCATGCAACGGCAAACAGGCCGCAACCGAGGCTGACGAAACAACCGCCGCCGAGAAGGTCGCTTACACCGGCATCGTGCCCGCAGCTGACTGCGACGGCATCTGGTACACTCTCCAGCTCAACGACGGAAAATATGACCTTATCGAAACATACTTCGCTGTCGACACAACTGCCAATTTCGGCATCTCTGAAATACTCAGCGTAAAGTCGGAAGGCGACTACTCCAAGGTTGACAACAACGGCCGTTCTTACCTCAAGTTCACTCCCGGAGTCAACGATTCAGCCGCTCAGACCCTCAACTTCCTCGTTGACACAGACTCGACAATCGTGATGGTCAACGCCGATCTCGAGACTCCGGCAACTCCCGATTACTACACTCTCAAGGCTGTGAAATAACAATCGACAACACAGCTTAAACAAACAGATCCGGTCGGAATCAAATCGATTCCGGCCGGATCTGTTTTAGCTGAGACTTTATCAGCAGTCGCGACAAGTCGCGAACCTATACTGCGTCCATCAGAGGGCTATGGTCTTGCGGGCTGAGCCGTTGCTCAGGCGCTCGATCACCACCTGACCGGGCAAGGGATTGTCGACCTTGCGGCCATCGAGAAGATAGCGTCCGGTCACCTCGGCTTCTGTCTCGTCGACTACAATGTCGCTGATACCCGCCGCCTCGGGATAGATCTTGAGCGAATGGATTTGAACCATGTGGGTGTTCGGATCGTCTATGCGGTAGATGAACATCGGCGTCGGTTCTGCCACATCGAAATCGAAGCTCTCTATGCGTTGGCCTTCGCCTTGGATGAGTCGGGTCTCACCATTGCCCAATGTGATGCCTATGCGGTCGATATCCGATAATTCCACTTCAAGTTCAACCGTGCTCGAACCTGCGGGCAGCATTAAATAGAGTCCGCCGTAATCTTTCACCAAGTCATCAGTCTCCATACGCCGGCCGGGCAACGTTGCGGCCACTTCCTCGCTTGTGCGCGAATAGAGACACAGAGAACCGAAGTCAGTGCAATAGTCAATGTAGCCCAACGCGCAGAACACACCATTGATCACAGCCCCGGTTACAGGATCGAGAATGCCGTCGGTGAGGGGCGAAAAGTCGGCGGTGAACACGCTGTCGGCGTCGCACCACAGCTTACCGAATGACTTGTATTCCTTGAAGCCGTTCCAACCGTTGGCCGAGCGGTAGGCTTCCTCGCGGCTGTATGGCACAGTCAAAGTCCAGTTCGTAGTGCAATCATCATTTCTGTTATTGACAAAAGGCGACGGATCTGTCACCAACGGATCATTTCTCATGGAAATAACCTTGATATTGTCCTGGTCTTTCTTGAAGCCGAACGCACGCGGCTCGACCGTCATATCGTTGTCGGGGATAAACAGCGCATAAACCCATGAGCAACCGGTAAAGGCACCATCTCCGACATATTCAAGCGAAGCCGGTAATGACAAGCGACGGAAAGCCGGCCAACAGTTCAAAAAAGCCCCAGCCCCGATATATTTCAACGATGCAGGAAGTGTCACTTCAGATAATGCATTGCATTGACTGAATGCATAGTCTCCTACCCGTTCAAGCTTATCCGACCATTTTACTTCTTTGAGAAAACTACAACTATCGAATGCTCTTACGCCGATCTCTTTAATATTCGACAGATCTACAGACTCAAAGCTTGCATACGAATCTTCGAATAATCCTCCGGGTATATACTCGACCGCATCTCCAATGCTCAACTGGCTGAACGGCGAACGCTCAAAAGGCTTTCCACTGATTATATTACCCCAACGATCATCATAAAGTCCCGTATCGGCATTGCGGCAGTTGTATGTCACCTTTTCAAGTTTCGTACTGTAAGCAAAAGCATTGTCACCTATAAAACGCACATTTTCAGGCAATGTAAGCTCTCGCAAATAATTATTCTCAAATGCCGACTCCTCTATCACCTCAAGGGCATCGGGAAAGATTACGCTCTCGAGCGACAGTTGATTGCGGAATGAATGTTTGCCGATATATCTCATAGTTGCCGGCAACTGCAGTTCCTTGAATGACGCAATGGCATCGCAGAAAAAATAATCTGGAATTCTTTCTACTTTATCCCCGATGATAAATCGGTCGCAACTCGTGTTTGTGAATTGGCAACCACACAAGGCAGCATATTTGTCCAAATCAAGTTCATCTTTATACTCCGAAGATCCCTTACCGATCAGGTTGACGGAATTTAATGTCAGTTTGACAAGATTTTTATTATTTGCGAATGCTTCATATCCCAACACCTTGAGCCCTTCAGGCAAAACAAGCGTCACAATCGGACAAGCATCGAACGCATAGGCGTGAATTTCATCAAGACCTTCGGGTAATGAGATTTTTGTCAGTTTACACTCTTGAAACGCTTTATCCTCTATGATTTTCAACGATTGAGGTAATTCAATTTTTTCAATTTTTGATTCTCGAAAGGCTTCTTCGCCGATTTCTTCAAGCCCCTCGGGCAAATCGATCGTTGATACTTTGGATAGATTTCTGAATGCTCTGCGGCCGATGCGTTTCAGCGTGGATGGCAACGAAACAGACTCGACAAAATCATAGGCGTGAACGTAATTATTTACTCCATATTTCAGAATATAGTGAGACAAGAGTTCGTCTGCAATGGAGACAATGCCTTCCTTGATTACAAGATTGACAGGGACATCATCAGTCAAGGCATAGGCTACTTTGCCGAGATAGATCACACCATCCTCGGCCGGATAATTTTTGATAAACGGAGTGTTTTCAAAGGCTCCATCTCCAACCGCCGTAAGATTTTCCGGCAGGTTGACCGTGGTCAACTTCCTGCACCAAGAAAAGCTTGAATTACCCAGACTTCGAAGGCTTTGAGGCAGAACAACCGACTCGATCGCAGCTCCTCTAAATGCACTTTGACCGATGCTCTCGATTCCTTCTCCGAGTGTAAGGCTTTCAAGAGCCTCACAATCGATAAACGCTGATTCTTCTATCGATTTAACAGAGCCGGGTATTACAGCCGATTTCAACGACTTACAAGCATAAAAGGCGTCCTCGGGTACTGACGGCAATCCGTCGCAGAGCCTTATTTCTTCAATACCGCTTTTTTCGAAGGCTTTGAAGTCGAGTTTGTTAACCTGACTGAGGTCGACGTGGCGCAGCGACGATGTGTTGCGGAACGAGCAAGCGCCGATCGAAGTGAGGTGACCGGGAAGTTCGAGCGACTCAAGCGTAGCAACACCGTCGAAGGCATTATCCCCGACCGATGTCACACCTGATGAAGCGACCACCTCTTTCAGCTTGTCGCAGCGCATGAAAGCCCTGTTGCCTATGCCGTCGATCGACTCAGGAAGAACGACCTTTTCAAAACTCGTCTTGATGAAGCCACCGGCAACGTTGTTGCCCCAGTAGGTCGTCACCCATCCGTCGAGAGAGTAATAGCCCGACACCGAGTCGCGTGGCCAGAATTTGTACTCGTAGATGTAGCTGACGCCCATGCTGCCAGTAGGCTCGACATAGGTGTTGTAAGTTCCGCCATCGAGCACAGGGGTGGCCTTGCGGAGATTGAGCGTACGGAGCGATGCCATAATGCCAGAGTTGGAGGTAAGATACTCCCAGTCGGCGGCATCGACAGGTCCTACAATTTCGAGCGAGGTCATATCCTCGAAATCGGAGTCAAGGATCTTGTCCTTAACCTGGCCGCCGGCTGTGGTGTTGACTACCAGATGCTCGTCAGCCAGCGCCGGCGGTGCGAACACCGACACGACAAAAAGAAGAAGCAGAGATTTGCAGAATAGGGATTTAAAGTTCATATATATGTGGGTTTAAGGTTTGAGATTCGCGCCCGTAAAGATAAGCATTTTTCTTTGAAAAATGTTAACTTATAAAAAAAAAGCTTAATATATCTTTTATAAACCAACAATGAGAACTTCCTTACTATTGTCAACCTCGGTTTTCCGACCCGACGGAGCGGCTCTAAACATGACAAAGGCACACTCCTGCCGGGGCATGCCTTTGTGTCTGTTTGATCTGTATTTGTTTAACGCTCTCTTAGATGCGCTTCTTGATCGCTTCGGTTTCGGCTTCGTAGCCTGGTTTTTCGAGAAGAGCGAACATGTTTTTCTTGTAAGCTTCCACGCCGGGCTGGTTGAAGGGATTGACGTCGAGAATATATCCGCTGATGCCGCAGGCTGCTTCGAAGAAGTAGATCAGCTGGCCGAGATATAACTCAGTGAGCGCCGGGATGGTGATGCGCATGTTGGGCACACCGCCGTCGACGTGGGCGAGGACAGTGCCGAGTTCGGCCATTTTGTTGACTTCGTCGACGCGCTTTCCGGCGAGGAAGTTGAGACCGTCGAGATTAGCCTCATCGCTGCCGATGCGGAGTTCGTGCTTCTGTTCGACGACAGAGAGGACTGTTTCGAAAATGGTGCGTTCGCCGTCCTGGATCCACTGACCCATCGAGTGGAGATCGGTGGAGTTGTCGACTGCAGCAGGGAAAATACCTTTGTGGTCCTTGCCTTCGCTTTCGCCGTAGAGCTGTTTCCACCATTCGCCGAAGTAGTGGAGCTTGGGATTATAGTTTACAAGTATTTCAGTCTTTTTGCCAGCACGGTAAAGGGCGTTGCGAGTCTGGGCATAGAGGGTAGCCATGTCGTTTTCGCCCGAGAGAGTTGCCTTTTCAAACGCAGCCGCACCTTCGACGAGAGCGTGGATGTCGAAACCTGCGACAGCGATCGGAAGGAGACCGACGGGAGTGAGCACCGAGAAGCGGCCACCGACATTGTCGGCGATGACATAGGTCTTGTAGCCTTCCTGAGTGGCGAGGCTGCGAAGCGCACCACGCTTTGCGTCGGTGATTGCGACGATGCGTTTCGAAGCTTCCTCGCGGCCGAGCTGCTTCTCAAGCTGCTCCTTGAGGAGACGGAAAGCGATGGCAGGTTCGGTGGTTGTGCCTGACTTCGAGATTACGATTATGCCAAATTTCTTGTCGCGCAGATAGTCAGACAGTTCGAAAAGATAGTCTTCGCCGATGTTCTGTCCGGCAAAAAGCACGTGGGGAGCCGAGTCATGGCGGTAAGCTGCAAACGAGTCGGAAAGCGCCTCTATCACGGCTTTAGCTCCAAGATAGCTGCCACCGATGCCGATCACGACCACAGTGTCGCAAGTCTGACGGAGTTCGGCAGCCGTGGCGTTGATGTCGTCAAGGAGCGACGAGGGGGTTTGAGACGGGAGGTTGACCCATCCGAGGAAATCATTGCCGAGGCCTGAGCCGTCGGTGAGTTTTTTGAGGCTTTGCTGCGCAGCGGGCTTGAGAGCTTCAACGTCGTTGAGCGAAGCGGTGCCGAGCGCGTTTTTGATGCAGAGTTCGATTTGCTTCATTTGTAGATAAATTTTTTAGTATGATATTCTTGAATTTCAGTCGAAATATTGCGACATGCGGTCAATGGCGACCGATGGTCTGATGTTTCGGTAAAGGATGTCGTAGACGCCGTTGAGGATCGGCATCGCCACTCCGTAGGCGTCGTTGATGTCGTGGATACACCGTGCGGCATAATAGCCTTCGGCAGTCTGCTCCATCTCCATGCGCGCGGCCTTGACAGAGTAGCCTCGCCCGATCATGGATCCGAAATTGTGGTTGCGCGAGAAGCGCGAGTAAGCCGTCACGAGCAGATCACCGAGATAGACCGAGTCGCAGATGTCGCGCCGGCGCGGCACAACGGCCGAGACGAAGCGCTCCATTTCGCGGATGGCATTGGACATGAGCATGGCCAGAAAGTTGTCGCCCATCTTTATGCCGTGGACGATGCCCGACGCTATGGCATAGACGTTTTTGAGCACCGCCGCATACTCGATGCCGTCGACATCGGTCGATGTGATGGTGTGGGTGTTCTTGCCCGAGAGACATTGCGCGAACACGGCCGCGCGGTCGGCGTCGGTGCATCCGATGGTGAGATACGACGGGCGGGCAAGCGCCACTTCTTCGGCATGACACGGCCCGGCAACGACGAGGCAATTGTCGCGCTCGACGCCGAAATGCCCGATCATGTAGTCGGTGACGAGGCAGTTGTCGCCCGGCACTATGCCCTTGACGGCCGACACGATATGCTTCTGCGAGATGTCGACGGTGATTTTATCGGTGTGATCCTTGAAATAAGGCGAAGGCATCACCAGAAGCAGTGTGTCGCACTCGTCGCAGACGGCATTGATGTCGCTCGAAAACCTGATGCGGCTGACGTCGAATTCGACGTCGGTCAGATAGGCTGGATTGCGACCCGAGGCGATGAAATCGGCGATGCGGTCGTCGCGGCGCATATACCACGCTATCGACTCGCAGTTGACGAGCAAGAGCTTGGCGAGGGCGGTGGCCCAGGAGCCACCGCCCATCACTGCAATCTTGCCCGGGAAGACAGGATGAGAGGTTGAGGAGTTCATTATTATCGTTTGTTATTGTTGTTTGGCGGCGGCAGCGGCGGCAATCCATGCAGCGACTTCGTCGGCAGTCGGATTTTTGAGCTCGAGTTTGAATTTCTTGTTGAGTCCGCAAAGCTCCTGATGAAGCTTGCCGGCCGATGCCACTTCAGCAAGAGCGTCGACTGTCAGCACACCGGCTTTCTGCAGCGGAGCGACCCACTCGGGAGCTACGCCGACAGCGGCATAAGCTTCGGGCTTGTCACGGCGCTCTACTTTCTCGGGACGCATCTGCGGGAATAGAAGCACTTCCTGGATCGTGGTCTGGCCTGTCATGAGCATCACCAGACGGTCCATGCCGATGCCCATGCCTGAAGTCGGAGGCATGCCGTACTCGAGAGCGCGGATGAAGTCATGGTCGATGATCATGGCCTCGTCATCGCCCTTCTCGCCCAGACGCATCTGCTCGACAAAGCGTTCATACTGGTCGATCGGATCATTGAGCTCAGAGTAAGCGTTGCAGAGCTCCTTGCCGTTGACCATGAGTTCGAAGCGCTCGGTCAGCTCTGGATTGTCGCGGTGGCGCTTGGTGAGCGGCGACATCTCGATGGGGTAATCGGTGATAAATGTCGGCTGGATGTACTTGCCTTCGCATTTTTCGCCGAATATCTCGTCGATCAGTTTGCCCTTGCCGAGTGCGGGATCAACTTCGATGTCGAGCTGACGGCACACGTCGCGCAACTGATCTTCGTTCATGCCTGTGATGTCGATGCCTGTGTGCTCCTTGATCGAATCGATCATGGTCACGCGGCGGAACGGTGCTTTGAAGCTGATGACATTGTCGCCGACCTTGACGTCGGTTGTGCCGTTGACGTCGAGGCATATCTTCTCGAGCATGCGCTCGGTGAATTCCATCATCCAGTTATAGTCCTTGTAGGCGACATAGATCTCCATGCAAGTGAACTCGGGGTTGTGGGTGCGGTCCATGCCTTCGTTGCGGAAGTTCTTCGAGAACTCATATACGCCCTCAAATCCGCCGACGATCAAGCGCTTGAGATAGAGTTCGTCGGCGATACGGAGATACAGAGGTATGTCGAGCGCGTTGTGATGGGTTATGAACGGGCGCGCAGATGCTCCGCCGGGGATCGACTGCAGGATCGGGGTCTCCACCTCGATGTAACCGGCGTTGTTGAAGTATTCGCGCATCGAACTGTAGACCTTTGTGCGCTTGAGGAAGATGTCTTTCACTCCGTCGTTGACAACGAGATCGACATATCGGCGGCGGTAGCGTAGCTCGGGATCATCGAAAGCGTCGTAGGTCACTCCGTCCTTCACCTTGACGATCGGCAGCGGACGCAACGACTTGCTGAGCACTGTGAGAGTGCGCGCATGGACAGAGATCTCACCGGTCTGAGTGCGGAACACGTAACCTTCAACCCCGATGAAGTCGCCGATATCGAGCAGCTTCTTGAACACGATGTTGTAGAGATCCTTGTCGTCGCCGGGACAAATCTCATCGCGCGAGATGTAGACCTGGATGCGACCCTTCGAATCCTGAAGCTCGACAAACGAGGCCTTGCCCATGATGCGGCGGCCCATGATGCGGCCGGCGACACACACTTCGCGTGAGGGCGCTTCATCATCGAAATTAGCTTTTATATCATCAGAATGTGCGGATACGGGATAAAGTGCTGCGGGATATGGATCTATGCCCATTTGTCGCATTGCGTCGAGACTGCCGCGGCGTATGATTTCTTGTTCGCTGAGTTCCAGTGGATTCATAAGAGCTTTGTTTTATGTAATTGCGTTATTTATCTGTTTTTACCTTATAATTATAATATAACGCGCAAAGTTACAAAAAATCAACGTAATTAACGAATCCACATTTTTTTAACTCCCACTCACACACGTCTTCCGCCAACAGACATGAACGCCGGGCGAAAATGCCGGATGAGGCAAACGATTAAAATCTTAAGATTTGTACGGGCTTGCATTGGGATTTTTTCAAAATAGTCCATCTTATGGCTCAATATTTCGACAAACATTAGAATCGTATCGATAATTTGCCCTTAATAGTCTACTGCCGTGGCAGTTGAACAGCGCCTTATTAACAAGTTTTAGCATTTATTTTAGTTAAACTGAGTTGAGTTTTTAAAAATTGGCGTAACTTTGCATCCGAAAAGAAAACAAATTGCGAAAGCATTAGCAAATGGTTTCCTTTCGCCTGTTTACGATAACGTTTTGTTAGACTCACAATATATACTTGAATTTTGGTTATGAGGGAGGTGCGTTACTGTGAAGTAGCGCACTCTCATTTTACAGCCACGCGAGCCTGACATAAAAGAGGCAATCCACATCAAACATAACACTTTATTTCACATAAAAAACGGCAATAAACTACCGGAATCAGCCGCGGAAATTGTAACTTTGCAAAAACTTTATGAAGATGACAAGCAACGACAAATTTGAAATGGTTGCCAAGACCTTCCAAGGGCTGGAAGGCGTGCTTGCCGACGAGCTTCGCGCTCTCGGAGCAGAAAATGTCGAGACCGGCAAACGCATGGTATCGTTTACCGGCGACCTCGAAACTCTCTACAAGGCCAACCTATGCTGCCGCACGGCGCTAAGAATCCTCAAACCATTCTATAGTTTCTCAGCCAAAGATCCCGACGATCTCTATGAGAAAACCAAAGACTTCGACTGGTCGTCGATCATGACGCTCGACAAAACATTCTCGATCGACTCGACGACCTACAGCTCGGAATTCACCCACTCACGCTATGTCACCTACCGAATCAAGGACGCAATAGTCGATTGGTTCAAAGACCGCTACGGCGCCGACAAGCGACCGGGAGTCAGACTCCAGGACGCCGACGTGATGATCAACGTCCACATATCGGGCACTGACGTGACACTCTCGCTCGACTCGTCGGGCGACTCGCTCCACAAGCGCGGCTATCGTGTGGCACAGACCGAAGCTCCGATCAACGAAGTGCTCGCTGCCGGCATAATCATGCTCAGCGGCTGGAAGGGCGAAGGATCGTTTGTCGATCCGATGTGCGGATCAGGCACATTCCTCGTCGAAGCAGCCCTCATCGCAGCCAACATCAATCCGGGCATCTACCGGAAAGGATTTGCATTCGAGCATTGGAAAGACTTCGACAGCGAGCTCTTCGACCGTCTCTATAATGACGAGAGCAATGAGCGTGCAGTCGAATGCAAGATCGTAGGCGCCGACATCTCGCCCAAGGCCGTGGCTATCGCCGAGGCCAACCTCAAGAGCGCCGGAGTTGCTAAATATGTCGACCTGAGCGTCAAACCGATATCAAAATGGACCGAGGCTCCGCAGCCCGCAGGCGTGGTTGTCACCAATCCGCCCTACGGCGAGCGCATCAGCGCCCCCGACATGGACGCGCTCTATGAGACGATCGGATCAAAACTGAAACACGTGTTCACAGGCTACAACGCTTGGATCATCGGCTACCGCGACGAATATTTCCGCAAGATCGGTCTGTCGGCATCTGAAAAGATACCGATGTACAACGGCGCGCTCGAATGTGAGTTGCGTGAATATGTGATCTTCGACGGTGATAAAAAATCGTTCATGGCCGCCGGCGGCAAACTCAAGGAAACCCGTCAGGAAGAACCGAAGAACGACCGTCGCCGCGATGACCGTCGCAACGACCGCAAACCCTTCGGCAAGGACCGCCGCGGCGAACGCACCCCGGGAGACCGACGGTCAGGCGAACGCAAACCTTCGAAATTCAACAGCTTCGCCCGCCCGCAAACCGAAAAGCCGGCCGAACCGGAAAATCCGCTTGCAGCGCGCCGCAATCCGTTTGCGCTCAAAAGCATCGGTGGAAAAAGACCCTCTCTGCCTCCTCAGAACGGTCCGCTGATGCGTTCGCGCGGATGGAAAAAGCGCGACGACAACGACAACAAATAAAACCAAATCATCAATCACCCTTTCATAAATCAACCACCACCCCATTCTATCATGTCAAAGCTCAACATCCTGCTTCTGGGTTCAGGTGGCCGCGAATCGGCCCTGGCCTGGAAAATATCGCAAAGTCAGCGCACAGCCAAACTGTTCATCGCCCCTGGCAACGGAGGCACCGATGCCTATGGCATCAATGTCGACCTGTCACCGCTCGATTTCGACGGTATCAGGAAATTTGTGGCTGACAACGACATCGACATGATCGTCGTCGGCAATGAAGATCCACTTGTAGCCGGAATATACGACTACTTCGCCGACGACAAAGTGCTTGTGGCCGGACCATCAAAGGCTGGCGCCGCACTCGAAGGCAGCAAAGACTTCGCAAAACAGTTTATGGTGCGTCACGGCATACCGACCGCCCGCTACGAGAGCTTCACAGCCTCGACACTTGACGAGGGCTACCGTTTCCTTGAGACACTCCGTCCGCCCTACGTGCTCAAAGCCGACGGCCTTGCAGCCGGCAAAGGCGTGCTGATCATCGACAACCTCGACGAAGCCAAGAAATCGCTTGCCGAAATGCTCGGCGGCATGTTCGGAGCATCGTCGGCGACAGTGGTGATCGAAGAGTTTCTGAGCGGCATCGAATGCTCGGTGTTCGTGCTCACCGACGGCGAAGGCGGCTACCGCATCCTTCCCGTGGCCAAGGACTACAAACGCATCGGCGAAGGCGACACCGGCCTCAACACCGGCGGCATGGGCGCAGTGAGCCCTGTCCCGTTTGCCGACGCGACATTCATGGATAAAGTTGAAAAGCGCATCATACTGCCGACCGTCAACGGACTCAAGGAAGAAGGCATCGTCTACCGTGGTTTCATCTTCCTGGGACTGATCAACGTCGGAGGTGAACCGATGGTGATCGAATACAATGTGCGCATGGGCGACCCCGAAACAGAAGTGGTAATGCCGCGCATCGCCTCCGACATCGTCGATCTGCTCGAAGGAGCTGCCAAGGGCAAGCTCGGAGATATACCTGCCGAACAGGATCCGCGCACAGCCGTGACCGTCATGGCCGTATCGGGCGGATATCCCGGATCTTACGCCAAAGGGCTCGAAATCACCGGCAACCTCAACCCTGAGCAGAGCATACTCTTCCATGCAGGCACCCGACGCGACGCCGAGGGCCGTCTGCTGACATCGGGAGGCCGCGTGATCGCAGCCACATCCTACGGCGAAAGCATCGCTGACGCGCTCGCCAAGAGCTACGAGGCAATCAACGCCATCAATTTCGATGGAAAATATTTCCGCCGCGACATCGGCCGCGACCTCATGGCATAAGAATTGAAATCTGAAGCGGTAACAAAATTTTTCCACTCACGCGGAGCACTGACCATAGCCTTTGCGGCTATGGTCGCTTCGACTTTTCACGCATTCAAGTCGACAGGCATCACTCCGATAAGCGACTACAAGGGAACGGTGTTTCCCTCGCCCAACGACTGGATAGCATCTCCCTTGGCATCATTGTGGACCAACATCGGGCTTATCGCCGCGATTGCGGTCATGATGGTCTACATCAACAAAGCCTACAACCTGCCGCGCACGATCACACTGATCTGCGCCACCATGTTTGCGGTCATCGAGACCGCCACCCCCGGCATCACCGCCCAGCTATGTTCGGGCACAGTAATGGCGGCCATCATCGTCGGATCGATGATCCTGATGTTTGGAGTCTACAGCCAGCCCGGAGCACTGCGCAGGGTATTCATGGTGTTTTTTCTGCTTTCAAGCGCTGTGACAGTGCAGTATGCATTTGCAGTCTACATACCCGTTTTTCTGGTGGCCTGCGCTCAAATGCGCATCTTCACACTGCGGAGCATGCTTGCGGCCCTGCTCGGCATCATCACCCCGTGGTGGATAATATTCGGAGGTGGCATAGCCTCGCCCGCCGACCTTCACCTGCCCCATTTCACCAGTCTGCTCGACAACATCAACTCGACCGACACCGTCATCCTGCTCATCACCATCGGCATAACCGTGCTGCTGCTTGCGGGAGCCTATGTGCTCAGCCTGCTGAAACTGATGACCTACAACGCGCGCACAAGGGCATGCAACGGCCTGCTGACGCTCGTGTCGCTTGTCACCATAGTGGCAATGGGGGCAGACCTCACAAATTTCATCACTTATCTCACTTTGCTCAACTGTTGCACAGCCTTTTTTCTCGGACATTTGTTTGTAATACGTAATCACCAGCGGTCGTGGATAGCGATCGCTGCCATAATCGCACTTTACTACGCAATCTACATATGGAGAATTATCGTCTGAACATCGTCATCGAGCGCAATGTGCCTTTTATCGCAGGCCTCCTCGAACCCTATGCCAACGTCAGCTATCTCGCAGCCGAAGAGTTCACCCCTGAAGCCGTTAAAAACGCCGATGCGCTGATAGTGAGGACCAGGACAAAATGCGACGCCGCCCTGCTCGCAAAATCGCGCTGCCGCTTCGTCGGCACAGCGACTATCGGCATGGATCACATCGACACCAAATGGTGTGAGGCCAACGGCATAACCGTAATAAATGCTCCCGGATGCAACGCGCCGGCTGTCGCACAATATGTGTTTGCAACCATCATGCAGCTGGCCAACCGACCGATAGGACAGTACACTCTCGGCATTGTCGGCGTAGGGCATGTCGGATCGATCGTCGAGCGCTGGGCTCGCAGCCTCGACATGAAGGTGCTCTGCTGCGATCCTCCGCGTCAAAGAGCAGAGGGGGGAGACAAATGGTCGACTCTCGACGAAATCGCCGAGAAATGCGATATTATCACCTTCCACACGCCTCTCAACCGCGACGGCGACGACGCCACGCTCCATATAGCCGACGAAAAGTTCTTCAAGAAGCTGCGCAGACGCCCCATTCTGATCAACAGCGCCCGCGGTGCAATAGTCGACACTCCCGCTCTGGTGGAGGCGCTTGACCAAGGCCTTGTGCATGCCGCAGCCATAGACTGCTGGGAGGGCGAACCAGCCATCTCCGGCGAACTGCTTGAACGTGCGGCCATCGCCACTCCTCACATCGCAGGATATTCCCACGACGGCAAGGTCAGGGCCACACAGATGATACTCGACGCTCTGACGACCTTCTTCTATCTTCCGCGTGTCGAAGCAAAAGCAGGTACTCCGAAAGCGGTAGCGCGCACTGTGTCGCCTCTCGCAATTGTCGAGAGCTACAACCCGCTTGCCGACACCGTAGCCTTGAAATCAGATCCGTCATCGTTCGAGAGCCTGCGCAACAACTACCGCTACCGCACCGAACTTTCCGACAGCCGCACGGATTGACAGCCCGATCAAGGCTCGTTGATCACAGCCGAGTCTGTTTCAAAAACATTAGCAAGCATCAGCGCATTGTGATAGAACCATGCTTTCGCCTCTTTGTCGGGCATTGGGCCGCTGAGCCGCGCATCAGGCATAAGATTGTGGGTGTGAAGATAGTCGCGCAACTCTTCGCCGACATTTTCGTTGAAGAACATCGGCGCTGCATGTGCAGTCGCATACCCGGCATCATAAGCCTTGTTCCCCGACAAAGCCACTGCTTTAGCATAGTCGGGCAGCAGCGTCATTGATCCGTAACGATTGATGAAATAAACGAAGTCACGGCCGGTTTTAACGCGGTCATACAGCATCTCGTCATCGCACATGTTCTTTGCTTTGCCAAGATTGAACCGACTGCTCACTTCCGCCCAATCTGCGGCAAACCCAATCTGTGATCCGCCATTAAGTTTAATCTGCACATCGCGACTATCCATTTTAGCCCGTTTTGCCTCTATATAATCTTTAGAATGGCCTTCGAAATCATCCACGTCATCAATGAATGAACTTGCTCCGTTGACATGCCAGAATTCGCCATACTTAGCCAGACAAGCTATAATAACCCTATTTGAATTCATCTGATCGATTGAATAATCGGTCAATGTGTCGGTATCGACTGTCAGAAGCTCGCCAGTCAAGGTTCTGACATCAAAACGATCGCGAGTCGAAGACTCTATAAGATAAGGCTGCAGGCAACGCGTTTCAAAGTTGTAAAGTTGCTCGGCATAGCGGTTTATATTATCATCAGCCGAGAGCGCAAACATCCCGGCCAACCATTTGGATGCAATCATAGCCAATGGCCCGCATTTTGTCGATATTGAAAAATAAGTTTCGATGCCGAAAAGCAGTTCCAGACTACATTGATCATCCTCAAAAAAAGCGGAGAAAGACTCATGAATTTTTTCAAAAGGTGTTTCAGGATAATAAACCGATGTCAGATAAGCCCGTGTTGTGATCCACTGCATAAGTTTTCTGGCCTCAACGAGATCATCCATAGGTGTGTTGACATAGATCTTTTCGAATAATTCGGGAGAATCCGGAGCAACTTCAAATTCCTCCTCCATTATGTCGTATATTTCCTTTGACAACGCTGCGACCGCAGGATTCAGAGGGTTGAGCATTGTTCCGGGCTTGAAACGATTGAGATCGCGCCATAGCAGAAAACGCACATCGGAGTAGTTAGGCTCATCGTCCATCATTTCTTCCGATTCGACATTATAGAACGGAAACTCAGCGCCATAGCGCTTCATATATGCCGCAATGAAAGAATTCCATAGATTTATCCCTGAAAGCTTATCTTCAAGATAAGCTGCCAGATCAAGACCGGTCTGCTTAAAATCTTCGACCGTCGAAGGATAATCATCCCCGATACGATCTTTTATAAGATTGGCAAAACGTGCAGCCAATTTCGCATAGTAACTATCTGATTGACAAACAAGTCCCGAAGGATGAACTTCCCTCCAAAGGGTTATCGGAACAATTATTTTCGATTTAGTCATAATACGTGCATAAAATAAATCAGCCTATTGAAATATCAATAAGCTGATTCGAATGAAAGTAGCCCATAGGAGAATCGAACTCCTCTTTCAAGAATGAAAATCTTGCGTCC